>JARLGY010000019.1 GCA_031292525.1 Flavipsychrobacter sp.
CCCCTCCTTGAAAAAAGCTAATCCTTACCCAAAAGTCTTATAGTTATTTTTGCATACAAAAATCTCTATGCATAACATTACGGTCAAGGATTTCCCTCATCTTGATTTTGGTGATAAGAGGCGTGATAGGCGATTTGTGACTTTAATTGATAATCTCACCCAGCACATTGGGAGTAGTATTCCCGGACAAAATGATAATTGGTATGAGACAAAGGCTACTTATAATTTTTTTAAAAATGAAGAAATAACGATAGATAGTTTAAAGAAGACAATTGCATCCTATGGAGCTGCACAGGTGTCAGATTTATCACAGGTACTTATTATTCATGATATAAGTAACATTAGCTTTAGCGGCCTACAAGCAGAAGGATTGGGCTACCTTGATCATGGCCATGGCAGAGGCATTTTATCTTTTAACAGCATTGCTGCGAGTATCGACGGGCTGCCTATTGCATTGATGTATCAAAATACCTGGACAAGGTCAGTAGATCAAATGGGTAAAGCAAAAGACAGGAAGGGCAAAAATTTTGAAGACAAAGAGAGTAATCAATGGTATCTGGGTATAACAGAAGTAAATAAAAGCATAGGAAACAGCTTACAAAAGATACATATAGCAGATCGGCAGGCGGACATATACGAGTTGTTTTTTAGCGCCTATGAAGAACAAACTGATTTATTGATCCGGGCACATGTTAATCGTAAGTTGAGTAATGGAAGCCACCTGTGGACAAACATTGCGAGTCAGGATATAAAAGGTCATGTAAATCTCCAGATACCGGATCAAACAGGTAAAAAGAAACAAGAAATAACGGCATCAGTACGCTATGAACAAGTAGAAATACTAAGACCCTCTACAAGTAAAGACAAATACGAATCTGTAGAGCTTACGGCTATTGAAGTAGTACAAACGGGAATGGTAGATAATGAAGATGAAAGAATTGAATGGAGACTATTAACTACACTTGATGTAAGATCTCTTAGCGATGTCCTAAAATACATAAAATGGTATACCTATCGATGGCTTATAGAACGGTTCCATTATGTTTTAAAAAGTGGTACCAAGATTGAAAACCTTCAGCTTAAACAAGCAAAATCGCTTCAAAAAGCTATATCAGTATACAGTTTAGCTGCTTTTAGGGTAATGCAGTTGGTTTATCAGTCCAGGCATTATTCAGAGGTCAGTTGTGAAGTTATTTTGACTAGAAATCAATGGCAGACATTATACATGCTTTTCAATAAATCGCATCCGGTATTAGAACAACCACCTAATCTACAACAAGCAGTAAGGTGGATCGGTAAACTAGGCGGCCATCTTGGACGAAAATCTGATGGTCCACCGGGGCTTAAAACAGTCTGGTTAGGTTATCAAAAATTATGTCATGCAGTAGCGATTTATGAACTTACAGTTTTGGGTAAGGATTAGCTGAAAAAAGGAGGGAAGCTGAATAACGCCCCAGCGTTCTCCACACCTGTGAAACATTCCAACTCGTGGAACGGTGGATATCTCCTTTTTGCTACAATCCACAGCCATCGTAAATTACAACCGTTATTATAAGCCTGTAAACCGCAGTTACAAGCACGCAAAACATAAAATATTTACCACAATCAAACACACTAAAAACCCAATTACCATCACCAACAGACATTTATGGACATTTTATATAAAACTAATATCAGCACCACAAACACATTCAGCAGTTTCCACCACACAAAATGTCCGTTACTATTTTTTTCCAGCAACAGACATTTTACCAATCCCTCTCAAAAGTCACCGTTTTCACCCACAGGTTGCTAGCCCTCAACACGTAAGGTTGCTTCGTGCCTCGCAAAGACAAAAAAAATACAATTAACCACAAACACCCCATGCACCCTGTCCGGTACCGGACACACCAGACACCTTAATTAAAACACATATCAGCCACCATCAAGCACTTCAGCCACACACCTGTCCGCATACCAATAAAAAACCGGACAAGATAGCCCGGTTTTTAATAACATATAAGGAGTAAGCGCTATCGTATCACCGTCACATCGCCTTTGTAAGAAACAGTCCCTGTTTTATTGGCACCGCAACGAATGACAATGTTGTAAAAGTAAGTCCCCATATCTACCGGTACCCCTTTGTAGGTGCCATCCCAAACCTCGCTCTGGTTAGCACCACTAAATACCAATTGCCCAAAGCGGTTAAAAATGGAGATGGTCATAGTATATATATTGCCTACATAGTGTACCCTAAACACATCGTTGCGCCCATCGCCATTGGGGGTAAATGCATTGGGTATAAATAGTTTATTGGCCGAATCTATAACCTGGCAAATAACAGAGTCGCGACAGCTGTGCGCATCGGTAGCCACCACTAAGTATTTCCCACTGGTAAGACCACGGATGGAGGGTCCTGATTGGCCGGTACTCCAGGTGTATCTGAAAGGCTTTACGCCCCCACTTGCAAGCGCGGTGATGCTGCCATCGCCGTCACCATCGCAATGGCAATAATTGGGTTCGGTTACCGTGTTTATCGTGATCTCGTCGGGCTGTGATAACTCTACAGCAAGATCTGCACTGCAGCGGGTGGTATCTTGTGCGTGTATGTTGTAAGTGCCTGCACTAAGTGAGCCGAAAACACCTGTGGTATCGGAAAGACCAGCCTCGGCAATAGAATAAGTATAGGTACCGGTAATACCATTTGTCATTACAGTTATAGACCCGTCGTTGCCACCGTAGCATGTTGGTGGAACATCTTTAATAAGACTCATTACCAGCTGTTTTAAACCTGGCATTACCAGGGTAGTATCTTCTGCACAGCCATAAGAGTTGAGGAAGTGTACGGTATAAATGCCTGCAAACAGACTATCGCGAACGGGTGCATTCACAGCGTTAAAAACATGGTTGCCCGGTGCATCTATACTGATGGTATAAGGTGGCGGAGAGCCAATGGGCGATAAAATAAATACGCCTCGTTTTGAACAATTGGCAGAATCGACCAGGTCGATTTTCAAGTGCGCATCGGGGAGCACGGCGAATGTTATTACAGCACGGTCACTTTCGCAACCGTTTACTACCTGGCTTACATACCACGTGCCCGACAATGATCCGTTGGCAGTAATAAGCGGCGGGTATGTAATGGCTGCACCACCTACCGCACTTGAATACCAATGCAGCGCGCTGCCGGTAGCGCTGAGCGCAATTGGCAAATTGTGCCGGCAAAAGGTTGCCGGGGCGGTAACCGGAGGAGTGGGCTTGGCTTTCACTAATACCGTTACAGGAGCACGGTCGCTTTCACAACCATCGATGGTTTGGGTAGCGTACCAATTTGTGGTGCCGGGGTTTGAAGATGGTGGTACCGGTGCTGCACTAGTGCCTGTGCCGCCTGTGGCAGCAGTGTACCATAATATATGGGTACCGGTGGCGCTAAGGGCGCCCACAGTATCGTACTGGCAGACATCTATCGGCGTAGTTACAACCGGCAATGGGGCTGTAGCTACTACAACAGAGATGGAAGATCTGATGCTCTCGCAGCCGTTAACCGTTTGGCTTACGTACCATATAGTGCTGCCGTTTGCTGCAGTAGATGGTGTTGGCGCAGTTGCGGTGCCTGTGCCACCGGTAGGGTTAGTGTACCAAAGCAGGTTGGCACCTATTGCGGTTAATGGTACTGCAGGCTTGTTCCTGCAATAGTTGACGGGGGTAGTTACACCAGGCGCAGATGGGACGGGTATTACTGTTACTGTTTTTGTAACTGAAGTGCTGCATATGCCGCCATTAACACCGGTAACTGTATATATGGTAGTAGCTGAAGGGCCGGCGCTAACGCCAGGGCCGGTAGTGCTGCTGAGTCCCGCTGCGGGAGACCAGCTATAGGTGGTGGCGCCAGATGCTGTAAGGAAAATACTGCTGCCCGCGCAAACATTTGCATTTGTTGGGGTTATATTTAATACGGGGGTGGGAATGACTGTGACCATTGAGGCTGCGGTATCCTTACACCCGTTGGCACCTGTGCCGGTTACAATGTAGGTAGTTGTGGCCGGTGGTGTGGCTACAACAGTGGTACCAGATGCACTGCTAAGGCTTGCAGATGGAGACCAGGTATAAATAGTACCACCAGATGCGGTAAGCGATACATTGCCGCCACTGCACAGAGTATCGAGCATAGGCGAAACAGAAACAACGGGATTTGTATTTACTGAGATGGTTTCTGTATCTGAATATACGCCACAGCCCGGCACGTTTATGGTAAGCATGTACTGCCCTGCATTTATGGGTGCTACATTGGTAATGAACGGGTTTTGCAGGTTGCTGGTAAAACCGTTAGGGCCTGTCCAGCTATAGGTAGCAGATAGTACCGCATTGCCCTGCAGCTTCAGTGTATCGCCTATACAAACAATTGGAGGCAGCGCTGTTGCCTTTGCGCGGAAAGTATTAAAATCGCTGAAAAAACCGTAGCCGTCACCACCGCTGCCACCGCCCTGCAACACTCCCATCTGAAATACTTGCAGCGTGTTACTTATATTTACTAAAGAACCAAGCGGATAGGTAGCCACAGGTAAACTGATCTTTGCAGCATAGTACTGTCCCCCGGTGCCGGGTACCGGTGAAAATTGGGCGGATGTGATAAGCGAACTCGCCACGTTGTTTATAAGGAAACCCGATTGCCCCCCATTTTTTATAACAAGCATAACATCAAATGCATCGGCGGTATTCCGGGATACAGAGACTGAGCTGCTACCGGTACAATTGATCTTTGGTAATATAGCCGACCCTACCTCGCAACCATCACCAGAAAGCTGGTAGGCGTAAACAGGCGCCGATGCCTGCACATAGGTAGAAGGATTACTTATGGTAAGCTGTGTGCTTTGCCCCGCGCCAAGTGTGGTAACATATGTACCGTCCTGGTTTACGGTGGTACCGCCTTGTGTCCCCATTATATACAGCTTATCGTAAGGATAACGCAGATTGCCCTGTACCGCTACATAGTCTGTACCTATAGATGTTATAGGTACTGTTTGGTCGCCAGCCAGATCGGCACAGCCACCATAGGGAGCCCCACTTAGCAAGTCGTCAGACAATGTAATAGCTATCGGCTTATCTGATGTTACATGAGAGCCTTGCAAGTGTAAGGATGCCAGTTCAGAAGAGGCAATTGCAGCGTAGGTTTGTCCCTTGTTGAGGCTTACGGTAAAAGTAACGCCACCACTATGCCCTACAATGTTATTGGTTGGTGTAATAGTGACCGTTGTATTATCCTGGGTAGCTACAATATTGAAAGATGAGTAAGGAAGCGGGTTATACAAATTTGAATTGTTAAGAAAATATTGAGATGATATATAAAACTCTGTACCTAAAGCATTACTGCCTTTAAGCACATAAAACTCAGGATTTAGCCCGCCATTGAAGGAGTTTACCTCATAATACGCTGAAATAGGAGCGGTACCTGATATTTTTAAACCATAGTTTAATACCACATCGCCAGGCTTACATTCTATTTGGTCTATCCATTGGGTTACATCTACCGCTGTAGTTGAGTTTGCCGGTATTGTTACCGTTTGTGGTGGCATACCGCCACTCGCGGGTTGTGAAATGGTAACAGAACTTGGATACTGATAAGCAGTTATACTGAAAACTATAGGCCTATCTAAAATAGGGCTAGGCAGGTTTTCTGACACCTCTGGTGCAGCAAACCAAAATGTGGTATCGGTTTGCGCAACGCATTTTTTTGAAAAACCGGTGATAACTACTAGTAATAATATCGCCAACAGTTTATTCTTTGGCAAGAAAAATGTATTCATGTGTATGAGTTAAGTTTATAGTTATGTAATTTACATTTGACGGCACAAGCTAATTTTTTTCTCCATCAATTTAAATACTTTATAAAAGTATTTTTTTAATAACCATGTACAATAATGAAAGACATCCTTCATTTAACAAAGGAAGGATGCTATGACGTAAAATGTTGCTCTTAACTAAAAAATAATTTGTGGGAAACAAATCTTTTAAATAAAACTTCACTTACCTACCTTTGCACTCCATTCCACTTTCATGCATTCTTCAGTAAAGATTTTTTCAGGTACGGGTTCCTTATACCTCGCAGAAAATATTGCGCGTTCTTTTGGCAAGGGCCTAGGTAAAATAGACATCCAGAAGTTTAGCGATGGCGAGTTTCAGCCATCCTTCCAGGAGTCTATTCGTGGCGACTATGTTTTCCTGGTGCAGTCCACATTTTCTCCGGCCGACAACCTGTTGGAGCTTTTAATGATGATAGATGCAGCCCGCAGGGCATCGGCAGGCTATATAACAGCGGTAATACCCTACTTTGGCTATGCACGCCAGGACAGGAAAGATAAGCCCCGTGTAAGTATAGCCAGTAAACTGGTAGCTAACCTGCTTACCAAGGCCGGCGCAGACAGGGTGATGACCATGGACCTGCACGCACCGCAGATACAGGGCTTCTTTGATATACCGGTGGATCACCTGGACGCATCTGCAATTTTCATCCCATACATAGAAAAACTTAAGATTGAAAACCTTATCTTTGCGTCCCCTGACGTAGGAAGTACCAACAGGGTGCGCGAGGTAGCTAAATATTTCGAGGTGGACATGGTGATCTGCGACAAGCAGCGCAAACGTGCCAACGAAATAGCAGCCATGACAGTAATAGGTGATGTAAGCGGCAGGAACGTGGTGTTGATAGACGACATATGCGATACGGCCGGTACACTAAGCAAAAGCGCCGCCATACTTATGGAGCGCGGAGCACTAAGTGTAAGAGCATTTTGCACGCACCCGGTACTAAGCGGCAAGGCTTACGACAATATTGAAAACTCGGTATTGGAAGAGCTGGTGGTTTGCGATACTATACCACTGCGGAAGAAAATAGATAAAATAAAGGTGCTGCCAACAGCCGAGCTTTTTGCAGTGGCTATACGCAACACTTTTGAAAATAAATCCATCAGTTCTTTGTTTGTACACGGCAGCACACGTAACAACTAAGCTGCACCACGGCAAATGCTGATGCAATAAGAAAGAGATTAACGACTGTTTATACAACAAAACCTGTCCGGTATTAAAACCGCACAAACATTTTTAAAAACGTTTCAACGTCCGGACGTTCGACGGGTATCCGATCGGTGTTGAAAGGAAAAACAAAACACTACAATGAAAAGTGTAAAAATTGAAGGAACACTCAGGAGCGACTACGGCAAGAAAGCAACCCGTCAGCTGCGCACTGAAGGCCTTGTACCAGCCGTTATATACGGTGGTGATGAAGTGGTGCATTTTACTGCACCCGTTCTGGCATTCCGTACCCTGGTTTACACACCAGAGTTTCAGAAAGCAGAAATTACTGTAGGTGGCAAAACTTACGAAACAATTGTAAAAGACTTGCAGTTTGACGTAGTTACAGATGCCCTGAACCACATTGACTTCCTGGAGCTGAGCGACGACCGCAAGGTGTTGGCTACCCTGCCCCTGAAGTTTGTAGGTTCATCAGTAGGTGTTAAAGCAGGTGGACGTTTGGAGATCAAACTGAAATCGCTGAAAGTACGCACAATGGCAAAACACCTTATTTCTGCTATTGAGGTGAACATAGACAACCTGGAACTGCACGGTAACATACGTGTACAGGATGTAGTTGCAGAAAACATGGAGATCATGAATGCTCCACGTATCCCTGTAGCATCAGTTGTTACTACCCGTGCCCTGCGCCAGGCTGAAACAGATGCAATTGCTGCTGCTAAAGCTCCTGCTAAAAAGAAATAGTCTTTTTGAAAATTATATTGAAAAGCCCCTTGCAGCATGCAAGGGGCTTTGTATTTTTACCTTCTTTAAAAGTTGAATATAAATAATATTTTATTATAATACATGAAGTATCTTATAGTAGGCTTAGGTAACCTGGGTATGGAATACGATAGCACCCGCCACAACATAGGTTTTGACGTAGCCGATGCCCTAGTCATAAAAAACGATGGTAAGTTCACCCTGGATCGTCATGCCTACAAAGCCGAAGTAAAATGGAAGGGCAAAACCTTTGTGGTTATAAAACCCACCACCTACATGAACCTTAGCGGCAAAGCTGTACGCTACTGGCTGGATAAAGAGAAGATACCCATAGAGAACATGCTGGTGATAGTTGACGACCTGGCCCTGCCACTTGATGCCCTTCGGATACGCGCCGGCGGCAGTGATGCGGGCCACAACGGCCTCAAGAATATACACCTGATGCTGAACACAGACCAATACCCCAGGCTACGCTTTGGCATTGGCAACCAATACCCAAAGGGCCAGCAAATAGACTTCGTCCTCGGTCATTGGACACCCAGCGAGATGCCTGTGGTAAAGGAGAAACTACTGAAGTGCATAGAAATAATAGAATGCTTTGCCGCACAGGGAATAGTAAAAACAATGAACCTATATAACAAGTAAAACACCAAACACAGCTACTTTTTTAAGTACAGATACCCAATAGTATAATTTCTTGCATAGTTTATAAAAACAACATTAAATTTATATTACCAGTTGTTGATTAATAAATTATAAATGAAGAGAAAAATACTATTTACCCTTGTGTGCGTGCTCGCTATAATGAGTGCCAATGCCCAGTCTTATGTGGCGGCTCCCCATAAAATCATATCTGGCACTAGCCAGGATGTTTACGATACGCTGAATGTAACGAGCCTTAGTCCTGCCACACTAAATGGCAGCCACGGCCTAGATAGTGTGACGCTGAACCTTACCTACAGCTACGATGAGGACCTGGAAATAAGCCTCATAGCGCCTGATGGCACCATAGTGCAACTCGCTGATAAACTAGGTGGCAGCGACAGTAACTATATACATACCTGCTTTTGCATGAGCACAAGCAGTCTGATAGATGATGCCTCCGCCCCCTTCAGCGGGCAGTTGCAGCCAGAGGACTGGCTGGGGCGAGTAAATAATGGCCACAGTGGCGTGGGCAAATGGGTTTTACACATCATCAACGCCAACATATCTACCAACACGGGGGTGCTGCTGAACTGGGGGTTATACTTTGACGCTCACCCTGCACCTGTGAGCTTATTAACAACATCTACTTTACCACTTGTAGTGATCAATACCACAAACAATGCTGTAATACCCTACGATGAAGATGTGAAAGTAATTGGCCAAATGGGCATTATTTACAATGGCGCAGGCCAGGTAAACCACATAACCGATCCTTATAACAATTATAACGGTTATATATCCATTAAAGTGAGGGGGAACAGTACGAGATACTTTGCACAAAAAGCATTTTCAGTAGAAACAGAAAATGCTAATGGCAGCAATAATAACGTTTCGCTACTGGGTATGCCTATGGATAATGACTGGGTATTGTACGCGCCTTATGACGATAAATCGATGATCAGGAATGTGATCACTTATCAAATGTCTAACGTGATGGGCGATTATGCCCCACGTACCCGCATGGTAGAACTGGTTTTGAATGGTGACTACCGTGGGGTATATGTATTGATGGAAAAAATAAAACAGGGTGCAAACAGGGTAAATGTAACTAAGATGAAAGCAACCGATACTGCTGGAAATAGTGTGACAGGTGGCTATATATTTGAAGTGGATAGGAGTGGTACGGTAGGATATGATTCATGGCAATCGAACTACTTATCGTGCTTAACAGCAGGTTCTAATATCTATTTTGCTTATGCAGTGCCCAAAAGCTCTGATATTGTTACACAGCAGCAACAATACATTGCCAATTATGTAAACCAATTTGAAACAGCCCTGAAAGATACAAGCGTTTACGATACAGTAAATGGTTATCGCAAGTATATAGATGTGCTATCCTTCATAGATCAATCGCTGCTGCAGGAAATTGGACATAATGTGGATGGGTACAGGTTGAGCAGCTATCTGCACAAAGATAGGGGCGGAAGGCTTGCTGGTGGACCAATATGGGATTTTAATGAAGCCTACGGAAATGCAGACTATAATGGTGGGAGCGACTACAATACTTTTGAATGGGACCTACCCTGCTCCCTACCAGATGGTAATCTAAATCCTTTCTGGTGGCAGAAGTTCCTAACCGATACCAACTATGTAAACGAATTAAAATGTCGCTACACACAGCTAAGATCAGGTGCATACGATACTGTGAAGATGAACCACATGATAGATTCACTGGTGGGAATATTGCAAGTGCCGCAGCAAAGGCATTTTGCCAGGTGGCCGCTATTAGGAAATTACGTATGGCCCAATAGCTACGTGGGCAATACATGGCCAGACGAAATAAACTATCTAAAAGGCTGGCTTGCAAATAGGGTAAAATCAATGGATAGTGCCTTAATCAATAAAGCCTGCAAGGTAAAAACCGAAATAAATAATATCACTTCGCCTTCTGAGATAACTATGTATCCCAATCCGGTGGCTGATGAGTTGCATATAACGTCGGGCACCGAAATAAATGGCTTGGCGATATATAACATGGTGGGACAGGCGGTTTATACTAGCAATATTAAAAGCGTTGCATTTACCATTTCGTTAAAACAATACAATTCCGGAGTATATACAATAATTATCTACACAACCGACGGAATAAGCACGCGGAAAATAGTACACGTTGAATGATAATTGTGCCTTCAACTAGGCCATTTTACTACCGCCTTCCGCGTGATTTATATGAGCAAGAGTTGTGTAATGCCAGATAACAAGTATTTTGCCTCATTAACCTCATCTACATGAAGCCTATACTTACGCTTTTGGTGTGCCTCTTACTATCCGCGAATCCTTTACAAGCCCAGATAAAGGCTTACCAGACACCCTTTATATTAGGGCATACTGACACTATATCATCTGCAATATTAGGAGAAAGAAGAGCACTTAATATTTACTTGCCGGACGGATACGTTAAAGACAGCAGTTACCCTGTTATTTATTTACTAGATGGGTCTGCAAATGAAGACTTTGTGCATGTGGTAGGCATTGTGCAGTTCCTTACCATGATAGAAGCCATGCCCAAATCGATAATAGTAGGCATAGCTAATGTAGACCGGCGGAGGGATTTCACCTTTCCTTCTACAGTTGAAAAGGATCGAAAACTGGTTCCAACAGGTGGAGGCTCTTCTAAGTTCATATCCTTTATGGAGCAAGAGTTGCAGCCCTATATTCAACATACTTACAGCGCCAGTATTAACACAACTATTATAGGGCAATCTTTAGGTGGTTTAGTTGCTACAGAAATGCTGATTGAAAGACCATCACTATTCAGTACTTACCTTATTGTAAGCCCAAGTCTGTGGTGGGATAACGAATCTCTTTTGGCAAAAGCAAAGAGCCTATCGATACAACCGGATAAAAACATACGGGTATATATTGCTGTTGGTAACGAAGGAAAACAAATGGAAGAGGATGCAAAGAAACTGCACACCACACTTAAAGCAACAGGCAATGAACAAATACGATCATCTTTTACCTTTATGCCTGACGAAAACCACCTAACCATATTACACAACTGCGTTTATAAAGCGTTGACAGAATTAAACAGTAAAAAATGACATTTATATAGTTGCAGTAGGTCAGTTTCAATATCTCGTGTTACATTTATCGTTAAACATTGTGCGAACATGAAGCTGGTCCATAAACTCCCTATTTTTATCGTATTGCTGCTCATGCTATTATTTGCAAACCTGCGTGCAAACAAACGCGATGGAGGTCATGGGTACTGCTTAAATATTTGTGGCGATGCGCGTGGTTACTATGCCTGGTTACCAGCTATATTTATCTACCACGATCTTAATTTTCATTTCTTTGAGTCGGTAGAAAAAAAAGATTCCACCTGTGGTGTCAATGTACAAGCCAATATACAGGACTATAGACATACATTCGACGGCATAGATTGCGATAAATATTACCCAGGGGCTTCTTTCCTAATGCTGCCTTTTTTTGCAATAGCACACTTTGCTACTCTCCACACTACAGCATATCCGCCCAATGCCTATACTTTACTTTATTTTAAAATAATGCCTTTTTGCTGCGACTTTTATTTCCTGCTGGGCATGCTATTCTTCCTGATGATACTGGACAAATTGAAGTGCACTACACTACAAAAATGCCTTACTATTATCTTCCTCATCTTTGGCTCCAACATTGTATTTTATATTGTGGATGCGCCACTATATTCCCACGTGTATTCCTTTGCGCTCATCTCTGCTTTCTTATACTATGCCTTTTGTCTTAAGGAAAACTATAAAGTCCGATACATTATACTTATATGCTTTCTTGCAGGCTGGATAATGATAACAAGGCCAGTAAATATTTGCATAGTACTGATGCTGCCATTTATACTCGGCCGCAGGTTGCCTGCCATTTGGCAAGAAACAACGCAAAGACCTATACGTTTATTAGCAGTGCTTTCCGGGTTGATAATGCCGGCTATATTACTTGTGATATATAAGATATCAACAGGGCATTACTTCATCTATTCGTACGGACCAGAGGGTTTTAATTTCAAACACCCTCATTTGTTACATTATTTGTTCAGTTACGATAATGGAGTACTACCCTATACTCCGCTCTTCTTTGCTCCAGTGCTTATATTATTTGCATGGTATCGACAAGAATATAAAAACATGGTAGCTGGTATACTGCTCACACTTGCAGCTATGGTGTATGTAAATAGTTCGTGGTGGTGCTGGTGGTACGGCACATCATTTGGCGCACGCAGCATTCTCGACTTTTTACCTTTGTTCGGCATCCTTATTGCCTTATCGCTGCAGGTAAAAACTCGTAACTACTTGTATATACTGCCTGTTTACCTGCTTTGTTGTGGCCTTACCATGCTGCTGTATCACGAAAACAGTGCTTGTCACTACATGGGACTATACCCAGTTACCGACTATTGGAAGGCAATAAATGATGGTTTAGGTCTAAAATAGCGGCAGAAGATATTACCATATACCTGCACTCAATCAACAGAAACCAATTCAAAACAGGAAACTAGTTTGCTGTCAGGGTAATTGACTGATTTGAAGTAAACGGCAAGGCTAAACTATTAAAAGACCAGTAGTTCGCCCCTGATTCAAACCGGGCATTAGAATTAGAGTAAGCCTCATAATATCCTATACCATACACGTGCCCATCATTAGGCAGAGATATATAATCTACGGTTTGCGCTGTAAGGCCATAATTCACGTAAACTGTCTGTATGTTGTATGGGCTTATATTTACTATTTTTAAATAGAAATAATCTTGTGTAACATCCAGGTACTGAACTGACGTACCATTTGAAGGAAATGTGGCATTCAAATCCCACTGGATCACTTGCCCTATCACACTACCGGAGCTTGTGGTGCCCGATGTTGATGCATTACCTGTTAATTGGTCGCCATATGTGCCGGTATAAGTTATTGTCCCACCTACCGGAATTACACCATTGCTTCCATTAACTGTTATATAGATTGGCGTGTATGTATCGTTTTGGTACGTAATACTTGTTTGGGCAACAAGTTCACAATGGTATCCGCCAAAACCAGAAGGGCAACTACAGCTTCCATCGAAGCAAGAGCCACCATTATAGCAGGCATAACCGGCACATCTATCCCGGGTACAAGAGGTATAAGTGACCAAGGAAAAAGCTAAGACACATATTATAGCAGCGATAAAGACATAACTCGTTTGTTTCATTTTTCCAGTTTTTTAGTTAATCCGGCCTAATGTATAAATGTACAAGTTAGTCCTATTCAGGTGCTGGCAAAAAACGTACCAACTCAATTAAGATTAGCTATTAAAGTGTGTAATTCCATTTTCTAAAAAATAAACTTGTGCAACCAAAAGGTTCCATTTATATTTGCAACCAAAAGGTTTCATACTAGTATCATGAGAAGAGATGTGTTTCAGGCAATTGCAGACCCAACGAGAAGAGAGATTTTGAACATGATAGCCCACGAGTCGCTGAATGTAAATGCGGTGGCTGGCCATTTTGATGTGAGCCGAACAGCGGTATATAAGCACGTGAAAATACTTACAGAGTGCGGGCTAGTGGTAATGAAACAGCAAGGCAGAGAACGCTACTGCGAAGCAAGACTGGAGAAACTAAATCAGGTATCGGACTGGGTAGAGCAATACCGTAAATTCTGGGATGCGCGTCTCGACTCGCTGGAAAATTATTTAAGTGAACTTCAAACTAAAAATAAAGAAGATGACCACAAATGAACAAGAACAAAAAGCACAGCGGGAATTCATAACAACGCGCCTCATTAATGCGCCTGTAGCGCTCGTCTATAAAGCATGGACGGACCCGCAACACATTGATAAATGGTGGGGCCCCCATGGCTTCCAAACTACTACCAGTGAAATAAATGTAAAGCCCGGTGGTACCTGGCGTCATGTAATGCATGGCCCCGATGGTATAGATTATCCCAGCAAGGTTGTATATAAAGAAGTAATACCCAACGAACGCCTTGTGTATGATCATAGTGGTGAGGCCTCATTTGATAATATTAATTTTGAGGTCACAGTCACCTTCGTGCCGGAAGGCGAGAAAACAAGACTAACCATGCAGATGTTATGCGCTTCTGTGGAAGAATATAAATTCATCATGAATGATTTTGCCATAGAGGGTAACAAACAGCACCTGGATAACCTGGAAGCTCACCTTGTAGAAATGAGTGGCAACTATCAGGACTTTATCATAACCCGCACATTTAATGCACCGCGCCAGCTTGTTTTTGATGTATTTACCAAACCTGAACATATGGCTAAATGGTGGGGACCTAAAGGCTTTACCATGCTGGTAAACAATATGGACCTGCGCCCCGGTGGTTCTTACCATTACTGCATGGCCTCACCTGAAGGTTTTAAAATGTGGGGGAAATTTGTGTACCGCGAAATTGCTGCGCCTGAGCGTGTTGTTTTTGTCAGCTCATTTTCTGATGAGCAGGGTAACCCAACCCGCCACCCCATGGCGCCCACCTGGCCGCTGGAAGTTTATAATACATGGACCCTTACTGAAGCAGATGGTAAAACTACACTCAAACTAAGCGGTCATCCTATCAATGCAAGCCAGGAGGAGATAGCATTATTCAATTCGATGCACGAAAGCATGCAGCAAGGCTTTAAGGGTACATTTGACCAGCTGGAAGAATACCTGGCAACGCTATAACTTAATATCAATGATAGAAGTATTTAAAACGAACGTAGACGCCCATGAGCATGCTTGCATGCTCGTGGAGCGAATTCATGCTTCATTTGCAGGCTACCGTGCTAATTTTGACCTGGAGGACTGCGACCGGATACTTCGGGTGTTGTGCAATACGGAAGCTATTTGCCCACACAAGATCATTGACACCCTGCAACAATATGGCTATTGCGCCACCATACTCACAGATGATGTAGAGGTGTAACGGTAATAGTAAAAGACAATAACGAACCATAAATAACAACTAAAAAACAGAACTATATGAGAAAGATAATTTCATTTATGCACATGTCGCTCGACGGTTTTGTAGCTGGCCCGAACGGAGAAATGAACTGGATAAAAATTGATCAGGAAATTTTTAACCATGTGGATACGCGGATCTCTAAAACCGACACCGCACTGTACGGACGAACAACTTACCAGATGATGGAAAATTACTGGCCTGCTGCAGGGGAAGCTCCAACAGCCAGCAAGCACGACATAGAACATTCGAAGTGGTATAACAACGCTCACAAAATTGTTTTATCAAAAACAATGAAAGGTGCGGAACTCGCTAATACGACAATTATCCGCGACAACCTCACCGACAGAATAAATGAAATAAAGCAGTCTGGCGATGACGGGAGTGAAGAGATCTTGCTTTTTGGCAGCCCTACAGCAACACATTCACTTATTCAACAGAACCTGATCGACGGCTACTGGCTATTTGTCAATCCAATTATACTTGGGCAAGGCATCCCATTGTTCGTAGATATCAAAGACAAAATAAAACTGAAACTACTGACCTCGAGACAATTTACCAACGGGGTAACTGCCCTGGATTACACAGTAGACACACAATAACAACGGGCAGCTGACAATGACCTTGCGACCATATACCGTCTATTATATAACGACAATTTTCTACCTTGTATTTTCTTTCAACTAAAAAAAATGAAAAAGATCAACATTGCATATTGGGTATTCACCATCCTCATGGCCATACTCATGACCATATCGGCTATCCCTGATATCATAAAAGTTCCTGAAGCTGTAGATATGGTAACAACGCACTTAGGTTACCCACCCTACTTCCTGCAATTTATTGGCGTGGCCAAGGCTCTTGGGGTTATTGCCATACTGGTGCCGGGCTTCCCAAGGATAAAGGAATGGGCGTACGCGGGCTTTGTTTTTGATATGACAGCTGCGGTATACTCGACCATATGTGTAGGTGACCCGGTGAGCAAGTGGCTACCCATCATTATTATGGGTACTATAGTAGTTGGCGGTTCGTACTACTTTTATCATAAGCGGCTAAACGCAGCATTAAAATAAATTTCAATAACTTCGGGTGGGCAGGTAGCCCACCCGTTTTGTTTATGAAAAAAGTCCTTGTTTTATTTTGTTTTCTCACTTCAAGCATTGCGCGTGCACAAATCATTACAACATGGGCCGGCAATGGCCCCGGAGGTGGGTTAGATGGTGTAGGTGATGGCTTGCATAAAGATTCTGCAACATTCACTGCCCCTGTTAATATATTCTTTGATAAAGCAGGTAATTTTTATGTCACTGACCAAGGCGAGCATAGAGTAAGAAAAGTTGATACCAATAGCATAATAACTTGTATTGCAGGTACCGGTGCCAACGGTTATAACGGCAGTGCGGGCAGCACAAGTATCCTACAGTTAAATCAACCAGCTTCTGTTATTACAGACTCCATTAACAACATATACATAGCAGATTTTGTTAATTATAGAATATTGAAGATAGACCACTTGACAGGTTTAATTTCAACCATAGCAGGCACAGGTGCAAGTGGTATTAGTGGTGACAATGGACCGGCAGTAAATGCACAACTTTCGGCCCCATTTGATATATGTTTTGATAAACATAGCAATTTGCTGATCGCCGATCATAACAGGATACGAAAAATAAATAGTATAGGCACAATTACATCAATTGCAGGCAATGACAGCCACACAACAACTGTAAATGGCGGCCTTGCAGATACCTCTGCAATTGGCGTGCTCGGAGCCATTTGCACGGATAGGTTTGAAAACATATTTATCGCTGATGCCTATAATAGCAGGATATATAAAATTGACAATGCGGGAACTATTACAGTTTTTGCTGGCAATGGTAATGCTTACTATAACGATGATAACATACCAGCTATTAATGCGCAAATTAATCCTGGAGCAATTAAAATTGACCCAAAAACAGGCAATCTTTTTTTGTTGATGTGGAACCGAATAACAGGATACGGATGATAGATGGTGGTGGTATAATACATACTGTCGCAGGCAATGGAACAAGTACCTATACCGGTGATGGCGGTCTTGCAACAGATGCTGGAGTAGATAATCCAGGAGGCCTGGGTTTTGATAATTGCGGCAATTTATTTATTTCCGAAGTCGGTGGACCTGCAGTGATTAGGGAAGTAATTTTTGATACATCTTGTCATATACATGCTGCGCAAAATGTGGGCGTAAATAACATAGTTAAGCTTACTGATGTAAAAACATATCCCAACCCTACCACTGATATTCTGCATATAGAAACACCAACAGCCACATACTACACCCTGATAAATATGCTTGGTGCTATAATGCAGCAGGGTGATTTGAAATCAGGTGATAACAGTATTTCTGTAGCTGCACTGGCAAGTGGGGTTTATGTACTGGAAGTGAGTAGTTGCGAGAGTAGAATAGTGAAGAAAGTGGTGAAGCAGTAGGGGAAAGTTATGTGAGGCCCTGATTGGCTAATTGCAACGGCTCGGCGGATCCCGGGTCAGGCCCGGGATGACATGGCTATTGGGCTGGGTTATGTGGGTGCTTTGATCTGACTTATTGCAAGAATTCGGGAGATCCGGGGTCAAGCCCGAGATAACAGGGCTATTGCGGTGGATTATAAAATGAAAGAACCCGGCAACTGTTAGTAGCCGGGTTCTTTATTATTGTTGTATAATGAACGTTAGTTCATAACTGTATTAAGCAGTTGCCTCTTCAGTACCTTCAGCAGCTGGTGCTTCAGGAGTAGTTTCAACAGCTGGAGCTTCTGTAGCTTCAACGGCGGCGGGAGCAGCAGTTGTAGCAGCTTTAGCGCCACCACCTGCACGGCGGCTACGGCGTGTTTTCTTACCTTCTTTCTCAGAGCTGTCCTTAGTGTACAGTTCGTTAAAGTCAACCAGTTCTATCATTGCCATATCAGCAGCATCACCAGCACGTGTTGGCAGCTTAATGATACGTGTATAGCCACCTGGACGGTCAGCAATCTTATCGCTGATCACACCAAAAAGTTCCTTGATGGCTTCTTTATCCTGCAGTTTGCTGAATACAACACGACGGTTGTTCATGTTATCCACTTTACTGCGATTGATCAGGGGTTCTGCATACACACGCAAAGCCTTAGCTTTTGCCAAGGTAGTAGTGATACGTTTGTGCTCTATAAGCTGGCAGGTAAGGTTAGAAAGTAACGCTTTCCTGTGTGCCGTTTTACGGCCTAAATTGTTGATTTTGTCTCCGTGACGCATGACTGTTTTGTTTTTGAACCGCTATTAGCGGCTATTCACCCGCAACCGTGTCAAGGAATTGCAGGCTACTTATGTGATAAAAAAAGGTCAGAATGTATGGAACCCCATATATTCTGACCTGCATAAAATTTACTTATTCTTCTCCTCTGCGGAATTTGCTGATATCCATACCGAAGTGCAAACCACGTTCGTGTAATACCTGCTCAATTTCAGAAAGTGACTTCTGACCGAAGTTGCGGAACTTCATCAGTTCTTCCTGTGTGTACTGTACCAGTTCGCTCAGTGAGTTGATCTTAGCTGCTTTAAGGCAGTTGAATGCACGTACTGAAAGTTCCAGATCTTCAAGTGGTGTATGCAGCACTTTACGCAGTTGCAAAGTTTCTTCATCCACTACTGTTTCTTTTTCTTCGCGTTTTGTATCCAGGCTGATGTTTTCATCTGTGATGATCATCAGGTGCTGAATGAGAATGCGTGAAGCTTCTTTAACTGCTTCTTCAGGATGTATAGTACCATCTGTGATCACTTCCATGATCAGTTTTTCGAAATCCGTACGTTGTTCAACGCGGGTATTTTCGATAGTGTATTTTACATTCTTGATCGGCGTGTATATAGAATCGATAGCAATGATACCTACAGAACCATCTTTAGGACGATTCTCTTCGCTTGGCACATAACCACGACCTTTACCAACAAATATTTCTATTACAAAATTAGTGTTAGGCTCCATGTTGCAGATGATCAACTCTGGGTTCATCACCTGGAAGTTTGGCAGCGCTTCACCAATCATACCGGCAGTAAAAACTTCCTGGCCTTTTATGTTCAGTTCTACCCTGTCACCATTTACATCACTTTCACCTATTGCTTTAAAACGTACTTGTTTCAGGTTCAGGATGATTTCTGTAACGTCTTCAAGCACACCTTTGATAGTAGCAAACTCGTGATCCGCACCAGCAATTTTTATAGCTGTTATCGCATAGCCTTCCAGAGAGGAAAGCAGTACGCGGCGCAGCGCGTTACCAATAGTAACACCGTAACCGGGCTCTAATGGACGGAACTCAAACTGTGCTTCAAAGTCAGTAGTTTTCTGCAGCGCAATTTTATCCGGCTTTTGAAAATTCAATATGGCCATATTGAGATTTATTTATTTTTTTGAAATTGTTTACAATTGAAAAAAGAACCTGGTAAATAAAAGGGGTAAGCCCCTGGTTAAAGGGGCTTAAAATATTACTTAGAATAAAGTTCTACTATCAGTTGTTCCTTAATGTTTTCCGGTACATAATCCCTTTCAGGATGGGTAAGGTAAGTACCTTTCATATCTTTTTCACTCCATTCAACCCAGTTGATCTTAGGATTTTTTCCACGGATCATACCAGAAACGGTAACATTCACTTTGCTCTTTGGTTTCAGTTCAATAACATCACCTGGTTTCAGGCTATAAGATGGTATGTTCACTGTTTCACCATTTACCATGATGTGTTTGTGCGACACTAGCTGACGAGCAGCAGGGCGTGTAGGCGCAACACCCATACGGTAAACTGTATTGTCTAAACGAGCTTCAAGCAACTTGATGAGGTTTTCACCAGTTGCGCCTTTTTGGCGAGATGCTTCTACGTAAGTATTTGCAAATTGCTTTTCGAGCAGGCCATAAGTGTATTTTGCTTTCTGCTTTTCTTTAAGCTGTATAGCATATTCACTTGGCGCTTTGCGCTTACGTGTTCCGCCGTGCTGGCCGGGAGGGTTGCTCTGCTTTTGCAGGCTTTTGCCTGATCCTAGGATAGGCTCGCCGAAGATGCGGCAAATTCTGTTCTTTGGTCCTGTATAACGCGCCATTGACGATTTTTTTGTTTACCTGCTCCGTCTCATTTAAAAATCGTAAAAGCCGATCCGGAACAGGGGATTATGAAAAATTGATTGTCTCTTTGTATTGTGCTGTGCAGATTATACACGGCGTTTTTTAGCTGGGCGGCAGCCATTGTGCGGTAATGGAGTGATATCCTTGATAGAAGTGATCTCAATACCATTGTTGCTTAAACCACGGATAGCGCTTTCGCGTCCAGATCCTGGTCCTTTCACATAAACGTCAACTCTCTTCAGGCCAGCGTCTGTTGCTACTTTAGCACAGTCCTGTGCTGCAAGCTGGGCAGCATACGGTGTGTTTTTCTTAGAACCGCGGAAGCCCATCTTACCAGCGGAAGACCAGGATATTACCTGACCTGTTTTGTTAGTGATGCTGATGATGATGTTATTGAAGGTTGCACTGATGTGCACATCGCCATGAGTATCTACTTTTACGATCCGCTTTTTAGCGGCGGTTTTAGCGGTTGATTGCGCTTTTGCCATTTTCTTTTAAAAATAAGGTAGTCAAAAAATGTTTAACCGGTATTACGCGGTCCTTAACCATTCCTCCCCGGTGCACCAAACAACCGGATCCGGCAATGGTTTAAGATTATTTCTTAGGTGCTTTCTTCTTCCCTGCAACTGTCTTACGCTTACCTTTACGAGTACGGCTGTTGGTACGAGTGCGCTGACCACGTAAAGGAAGACCTTTACGGTGACGTACACCACGATAACATGCAATATCCATTAGGCGCTTGATGTTCATTTGCACTTCAGAACGGAGCTGACCTTCTACTTTAAACTCGCTGTTGATGATATTACGAATGGCAGTCTGCTCTTCATCGTTCCACTCAGCGGCTTTCTTGTCATAATGAATGCCGGCTTTGTCGAGGATGTACTGGGCAGTACTTGGTCCAATACCATAAATGTAGGTGAGTGCGATCTCACCGCGCTTGTTTCTAGGAAGATCAATACCAGCTATACGAGCCATTAATATTGAATATTTAAATTAAAAATTAAGAAAAAATTATCCTTGTCTTTGTTTGAAGCGTGGGTTCTTTTTGTTGATGATGTACAGTTTCCCTTTACGGCGTACAATCTTACAATCAGCACTGCGCTTCTTGATAGCTGCTCTAACCTTCATAACCGGTTATTTTTGTTTTTATTTGTAACGATATATAATACGACCCCTACTCAAATCGTAAGGGCTCATTTCTACTCCAACTTTATCTCCGGGTAGTATCCGTATGTAGTGCATACGCATCTTGCCAGAGATGGTGGCTAATATTTCGTGACCGTTTTCGAGGCGCACACGAAACATAGCATTTGACAAAGCTTCGACGATTGTCCCGTCTTGTTTGATTAAAGACTGTTTAGCCATATTTTAAGGACTGCAAAGGTAATGAAAATATTTTATCCCAATAAAGATATTTTCAGAAAAAATTATTTTTTGCTGAAATATTGAGAAACCTATGCATTTTGTGGTGTAAAAATGGCAAATGGATGCTTATCTGCTCCTGACATGCCAAGTTTAATTGCAAAACAATTAAAGAACCGTTATTTTATTTATATCTATTCCACCACAATTACTTTCTCCCCTATCCTTTTTTAAACTTTATACCATCGGTGACATTACCAAGGTTTTCGCCCAGGCTAATAATGACGGGTATTGTTCATCAATAAAATCGTGTGGTAATTCAAAAGCAGGGTACTTTGTAGTGAGGAATACGGTGTGCATACCCAAACGTTTGCCAAACTCCATATCGCTCATGGTATTACCTACCATTACCGAATTTCTAAAGTCGATATTAGGGAAATCTTCTTTTGCCTGCAGCCCCATGCCGGTATTGGGCTTACGGTTATGGTCCTGGTCGCTTATCGCGATACAGGAGTAAACCTTGTCTATTCTTCCGCCAGCATCCTTAACCTGTGCAATCATGTTCACCGAAATGTCTTTCAGTGCCTCCATGCTCATAATGCCGCGGCCTACGCCACGCTGATTGGTAACCACCACAATAGTGCTGAAAATATGGCTTAGCGTACTTATAGAAGACAGTACGCCTTCGTGAAACTCAAATTCTTTCCACGACGTAATGTAAGACCCTACACTTTCTACATTGATTACTCCATCTCGGTCCAGAAACAAGGTACGGCTATCATCGTTGCCGCCCTCTATATTAAAGGGGTTCATTTTATAATATTTTTAAAAAAGTTCCTGTTCAACTAACTGACAAATAATATGCCCAACCATTATATGTGCTTCCTGTATCCTCGGTGTATCATTACTAGGCACGTTTACCAGATAGTCGCATATATTTTTCATTTTTCCACCACCCTCACCTGTTAACCCTACACTAATCATACCATTTTCTTTAGCTTGTTCTATAGCCTTTATGATATTAACAGAATTACCAGATGTACTTAAAGCAACTAAAACATCGCCTTTCTTGCCCATTCCCTTTATCATACGACTATAGACCACATCGTACCCATAATCGTTGGCCACTGCAGTCATATACGATGAATTGCAGTGTAGAGCTTCAGAAGGCAAAGGATCGCGGTCTGTATAGAAGCGGCCACTGAACTCTGCCGCCAGGTGCTGCGCATCGGCTGCACTGCCTCCATTACCGCAGAAGAGCACCTTGTTGCCATTTTTAAAGGCATCAGTCATAAGTGCCGTAATCTTTTCAATGGTGTCCAGCAAGGCTGGGTTTTCCAGTATGCGTTGCTTGGTGGTTACCGAGGCGGTAATAATATCTTTTATTGCTGTCTGCATAATTTTAAAGTCGCTAAAAATACAAAAAGCGCACGGAATACGTGCGCTATTAAAACGTTTTTCTATCGTTAATTATTGTAAATGAACAAATTATATTACCAGCATTGCATCACCATAGCTGAAGAAGCGATACTTTTCTTTTATAGCGGTCTGGTAAGCTTCCATTGTAAGGTCGTAACCGGCAAATGCACAAACCATGATCAACAGGCTGGTTTTAGGCAGGTGAAAGTTTGTAACCAGTGAATTAGCTATAGAAAACTCATATGGCGGGTGTATGAACAGGTTTGTCCATCCTTCCTGCTGTTTCAGCAAACCTTGTGCTGTTACAGAGCTTTCAAGAGCACGCATGCTGGTAGTACCTATAGAACAAATGTTCCTTTTTTCAATTTTCGCCTTGTTAACTATCTGGGTAGCGTAGTCGGTAACGTTAAAGTATTCAGCGTCCATTTTATGCTTGCTCAGGTCTTCAACTTCTATAGGGCGGAAGGTACCTAAACCGGTATGTAATGTCACCTCAGCAAAGTTCACCCCTACTATTTCAAGGCGTTTTATGAGCTCACGGCTAAAGTGGAGGCCAGCGGTAGGTGCAGCAACTGCTCCTTCGTACTTAGCATATACAGTTTGGTAGCGTTCTTTATCTTCTTCTTCAGGCTTGCGTTTGATGTACTTTGGCAACGGGGTTTCGCCCAGTGTTTCCAGCATATCTTTAAAATCCTGTTCGCTGCCATCAAAAAGGAAGCGTATGGTACGCCCACGAGATGTAGTATTATCAATTACTTCGGCTACCAGCTCATCATTATCACCAAAATACAGCTTGTTACCTACACGTATTTTACGGGCAGGGTCAACGATAACATCCCAAAGATGGTTTGGCTTATTCAGTTCACGCAGTAAAAACACTTCAATTTTGGCACCAGTCTTTTCTTTACGGCCATAAAGGCGTGCAGGAAAAACTTTAGTGTTATTTACCACCATTACATCCTTATCGTTGTAATAGCTTAAAATGTCCTTGAAGGTCTTATGCTCAATCTTGCCGGTATCCTTATGAACAATCATCAGGCGGCTTTCTTCACGTGTCTTTGTTGGATGTTGCGCTATTAGATTTAACGGTAATTCGAATTTGAATTGCGACAACTTCATATTTGGAGAATATAATTTAAAAGTTGGCGAAGATAGCGAAAAAAATACCTTTATCCAATAAAATATTTTATCGTTATATGTTTTGGACCTGCCGTAACCAGAGTTTGCAAGCACTATAAACCCCAAAAAACAGGGCTTAATAAACATTAAGCCCTGCAATGAATATGTTACATTCTTATCCTTAGTTGATACCCAGTAATTCTACATCAAATATCAAAGTACTGTTAGGACCTATCTGTGCACTTACCTGCCTGTCGCCATAGCCCAGTTCAGATGGAATAAAGAACCTGTACTTGCTGCCAACAGACATCAAAGGCACTCCTTCTGTCCAGCCCTTGATAACTGCCTGCAAAGGAAAACTTGCGGGCTGGCCGCGCTGTACAGAGCTATCAAATATAGTACCGTCTATCAGTGTGCCGTGATAATGGCATGTTACTTTATTTGCTGCTGTTGGTTTAGGTCCGGTACCTTCTGTAAGTACTTCGTACTGCAGACCACTTGGGGTTGTGACAATGCCTGGTTTCTGCTTGTTCGCTTCTAGGAAATCCTGACCTGCTTTTAAATTTGCTGCTGCTGCTTCGTTTTTCATTTTAAATAATTTATCTGCTACACCCATTACGGTTGAATTAGGCCCGCAATTTAAGGATAATAAATTATTTGAAACCACATTAGACATTCTATCTCACCACAGGTTATTGTAAAGCTGCTTTTGCAAAACCGGAGCTTGTTTCATTACCCAGCCGAACTATATACATCCCCCGGGGCAAGTCTAAATTACTAAGCTGTATGCGTTGTGTACCTGCAGCTTTTGAAAGCTTTTTTGATAGTACAATACGCCCGGTTATATCGTACAAGGCAAGATTGTAATTTCCTGCAACTGGCAAGGTGCATTCCATGTTAATATTATCGCTGCCTGGCATGCCCAATATGGTGAGCGGGATATCTTCTTTTACAGGATTATTGAGCAGCAATGTAGTGGAAGTGAACACACTGTCTATATACCAAATGCTCCCGGTACTATCTGTTGATGTGTATTTAAAAGCTACGTATAGTGGCTTAGCCTTGTAAGGAGTCAAATCGATCTGGTGCATTCGCCAGGCTGTGTCATCAGCAGAAAATGGAACAACGATCTTTGTCCAACTACAACTATCACACAAAGGATCTTCCGTTCCATTATCATTGGTTACATATACCCCCAGGCTATCGCCATTACGTGAATAGCGGTCAAAGAAATTGAAGTATATGTGTGTGTATGCACTTAAATCAAGTTTGGGTGTGTACAATACTTGAGTATCTATGTTGTGGGTTGTAGTGTAATCATTAATGGCCATGCATGGCGACCCGTTTAAGCCTTGATTTGATGAGCACTGCCAAAATTGCAGCCCCCAAATAGCGTATTGTGTCCAGTGATTAGGGAAAGGTGTTGCAGACACACAGGCCGCGTCAAAATTTTCGTTAAGGGACGTAAAAGATTGGGAATAACAAGACCCCAAGACAAGGAAGCATAGAAATGATAGGATAAGTGATTTCATAATGGGTAATTAAAACTAAGTAGCAGATTTGTTTTTTATGTCATAGTATTATTAACTCAAAGCGGTGGTTTAGAGTTGTGAATAGAGCGATTAAAGAACGATTACCTATTCTTCTTACTGAACAGCAGCCTTTGCGTAACCAGACCAAGTTTCATTACCCAGCTTAACCAAGTACATACCCTTTGGCAAGTTCATATCATTGAGCAATGTGCGTTGCACGCCAGCCGGTTTTGTAAATGTTTTAGCAATGAGCACCCGGCCGGTAATATCGTACAAGTTCAATTGGTAAGTGCCACCAACAGGCAACGTATATTCAAGATTAATACCGTCTCCACCAGGCATACCCAAAACAGTAACAGGAATACTCTCTTTTATGACATTAGGGCCGACCGAAAGTGTTTGTGTTGTGAATACACTATCTATATACCAGATACTACCAGCAGTGGCAGATGAGCTGTATTTAAATGCTACATAAAGTGGTTTATTTTTATAAGGAGTAAGGTCTATCTGGTGCTCCTTCCAGGTAGTATCGCTTTGAATAAAAGGAATAACGATCTCGGTCCAACTACAACTATCGCACAAAGGGTTACCGCTGCCACCATATTGGCTGGTCACATATACATCAAGAGTATCTCCACTGCGTGAGTATTTGTCGTAGAAATTGAGATATATCTTGTTGTAACTACTTAAATCTAGTTTGGGCGTGATGAGCCATGTTGTATCTGCATTATGCATGTTTGTGTAGTCATTCATGCTGATGCACGGTGTGTTATGAAGGCCCTTACCTTGTGTACATAGCCACGTTTGCGTACCTGCTACAGCAAATTGGTACCAAAAATCAGGAAAACCGGAAATGGAGGCACAGGAAATATCAAAATTTTCATCCAAAGAGGTAAGAACTGGGTCCTGGGCATGACAATGCCCAAAAAGAAATAGGGAAAATATGGATAGGAAAAATGTTTTCATACCTAAATGTGTTGAAAAAATGAAAGGCTTGGCTACTTTCATGGTATAATATTAAGAAATAAAATCCTATTGTGGTAAGAATGCAGGAAAAAAAGACCTACAATATGGATGTGCAAGTGTAAATTTAAGTAGCGGCTGACGGAACGAGTAAATGCACCTATGACGAAAAAGAAGAAAAAGCTACCGGCAGTTTACAAATTATTTGGTGTGGTAGCCGTAGGTATATATGTATGCGCTGTAGGATGTGTGGTGATCAGCATTACCATTTTCAGGAAGATGATACCAAAGTGAATGCCTACATTTCACCATACAACAAAAAAGCAAGAGCTACAAAATCTAATCAACTTTAGGCTTACTTTTGACTCCAAAATATAAAAAACATGCAAGCCTGGAACGACTATCTGTCTCAGAACAAAGACCGTTTTCTTAATGAACTGCTGGACCTTTTGCGCATACCATCGGTTAGTGCAGACAGCAAATATAAAAATGATGTAGCACGCTGTGCCGAAGCTGTAAAAGAGAACATGCTTAAGGCTGGCTGCAACACTGTTGAGATTTGTCCTACTGCCGGACACCCGATAGTGTATGGTGAAAAGATAATTGATGCAAGCTTGCCCACAATACTAGTATATGGCCACTATGATGTGCAACCTGCAGACCCGCTAGAACTGTGGCACAGCGGCCCCTTTGAACCAGTAATTAAGGATGGTAAAATATACGCCCGCGGCGCATGTGATGACAAAGGCCAGATGTTTATGCATATAAAGGCACTGGAGGTGATGACCAAGACCAATACACAGCCTTGTAATGTAAAGATCATGATAGAGGGTGAAGAAGAGGTTGGTTCAACAAATCTTGGCAAATTTCTTGAAGAAAATGTAGCCAAACTGAAAGCAGACATCGTATTGATATCTGATACTTCTATGATCAGTATGGAACACCCTTCCATAGAAAGTGGCTTGCGTGGACTTGCATATATGGAAGTGGAAGTTACAGGCCCTAACCGCGACTTGCATAGTGGCGTATATGGCGGTGCGGTAGCAAACCCTATTAATATACTGGCCAAAATGATCGCTTCCCTGCACGATGAAAATAACCGCATAACCATTCCGGGCTTTTATGATAAGGTGCAAGAACTAAGTGCAGCAGAGCGTACAGAGTTGAACAAGGCGCCGTTTGACCTTAATGAATACAAAGCAGAGTTGGGTATTAAAGCTGAACTTGGCGAGAAGGGATACACTACCATAGAACGTACAGGCATACGCCCTACCCTTGATGTAAATGGTATATGGGGCGGCTATATTGGCGAAGGTGCAAAAACAGTATTGCCTTCAAAAGCAAACGCCAAAATATCTATGCGCCTTGTGCCTAATCAGGTATCTGGTGAAATATCTGACCTGTTCAAAAATCATTTTGAAAGCATAGCACCTGCAGGCGTAACTGTAAAGGTAACGGCCCACCATGGTGGCGAAGCTGTAGTAACACCAACCAACTCCCCAGCATACCAGGCGGCTGCAAAAGCTATAAAAACTACATTTGGTAAAGATCCAATACCTACACGTGGCGGCGGTAGCATACCTATTGTAGCGCTGTTCGAAAAAGTATTAGGAACAAAAAGCGTATTACTCGGCTTTGGATTGGATAACGACAACATACATTCCCCTAACGAGAAATATGATGTGTTCAATTATTACAAGGGCATCGAAACTATACCTTACTTCCACAAATACTTTACAGAAAGTCACGGTAAGTAAAGATCATAATACTAAACCAATACAAAATAAAAAGCGGTGGTTAGGATATCCCTACCACCGCTTTAATATTTATTGATTTTCTTTTGTTTCCTTCCACCTATCAATTAGGTATTAGTTGCTGATAACCCAACTACTTGATACCCAGCTTTGATTTTACAAGAGCAATGATATTATCGCCTTCGTTAGCATAGATCAGAGATCCGCCACTGGCATCAAATATGTAAGAGAAGCCATTTTCTTTAGCTACTGAATTGATGGCCTTAGTTACCCTTTCAGTGATAGGTTTGTACATTTCTTCCTTCTTAGCTTGTATTTTTTCCTGTGCGCTCTGCTGCAGACCTTCTATACGGTTCTGCAGATCAAGCAATTCCTTCTGCTTTACTTCCTTTACTGCATCAGACATAGTTTTTTCACCACCCTGGTATTGCTGAAGTTTTGACTGGTATTCTTTACCCATTGATTCCAGTTCTTCCTGGTAAGACTTTGCATATTTTGAAAGTGCTGTATCTGCTTTCCTGATCTCGGGCATAGCAGCCAGCAGTTCAGAAGAGTTAACATAACCCAGCTTCAGTGCAGGGGCCTGTGCCATTGCAAAATGGCTCATAAATAAACTACAGGCGATAACAATAAATACTTTTTTCATCAGGAATTATTATATTTTCTTATTTTAAGTTTTGCAAAATAACTGCCATTATTTGTTTATTCCAAGAATTTTTAAAACATCGTCACTGTGATCAAGTTTTGGATCAGCATAGAAGAGGCTTATTCCACCTGCTTTGTCCAGCACCATATCGTAAGCCCTTGATGATGCCATTTTCTGTACCGCATTGTACATACGATCTTGTATTGGCTTTACTAATTCCTGCCTTTTTTTAAACAGATCACCTTCGTATCCAAACCGCTGTTTCTGTAGGTCCTTTGCAGCTTTCTCCTTTCCTACTATTTCATCTTCCCGCTTTTTCCTCATGTCATCACTCAACATTGGACGCTCAGCCTGGTAGGCTTTGTACATCCTGTCCACTTCAGCCATACGGTTATCAATTTCCTCCTGCCAGGTTTTAGAAAGATTGTCCAGCTTGGTCTGGGCATCTTTGTAGTCAGATATCTTTTCCAGGATATACTTAGAATCGATAACGCAGTAGTGTTGTGCATCAGCTTTGAAAGCGGATGCTGCCACCAGCAACATAACAAACATTAGTTTTTTCATAGCTATGATTTTGATTGTTAAGGTTATTAATCCGGCTCAAAGCCCAGCATGAAGTTGAATTTAGAAATATCTTTCAATGCCGTTGTTCCTGCCGCTGGGTTAATCCTATCAAGTCCAATGCCATAATCAAGCCCTAACAAGCCAAACATTGGTAAAAATATACGTATGCCCACACCAACATCCCTATTCAACTGCAATGGATTGTACACCTTAAAGTTGTCCCAGGCATTGGCTGCATCAGCAAACACAAGGCCGTAGATGGTTGCAGTTGGCGACAAAGAGAATGGATAACGTAGCTCTGTTGTGTATTTGTTAAATATGGTTGCTTCAGAAGAGTACACCTCATAGCCACGTTGCGAAATGATATCGCGACCTATGAAATAAGAATAACCAGACAAACCGTCGCCACCCAACTGGAATCTATTTAACGGAGAGAAACCAATATCCGGATTATAATAGCCTATGAAACCATACTTGGTAGTAAACCTGAGTACCAAGTTACCTACTACTTTCTGATACCAATCGGCAGTAAAACGGTATTTGTGGTATTCTATCCACTTATACTTTTGCTGAGATGTCTCGGTAGCATAGTCCTGACCGCTAAATGCACTGTATGGTGGTGTGAACTGGAATGTGAAGCTGATGTTAGAACCACCACGCGGATAAAGCGGCTGATCTATAGAGTTACGTGCTATTACAAATTTGAAATAAAGGTCGTTTGCTGTACCCTGGGTAAAGTCGGAAAGTAAAGCATAGTTCTGTAATTTATAATTATTGTAGAACAACCCATAAGTCATCACGAAGAAGTCATCGGGTACCTTAAGGCGTTTGCTTATGGCAATACCACCACCTATAACTCTCAAATAAGACAGGTTAGGATCGGTACCTACTGCTGCCGCAGAATACTTACTGTAAACAAAGTTGGTAGTAAGGGCATTGGGTTTATGACCACCCAACCATGGCTCTGTAAATGATGTATTGAACGAGTTGTAATACTGACCGTTAGACTGGTAGTTTATTGAGAACTTCTGGCCATCGCCCACAGGCAACGGATCCCAGAACTTAGGTTTGAAGATATTGCGTATAGAGAAATTGCTGAACGTGATACCTATGTTACCATAGAAGTTGATACCACCGCCAAAACCAGCAGATAATTGCAACTGGTCGCTCGATTTTTCAACAACAGTGTATTCAATGTCAACCGTACCATCTTCAGGATGTGGTTTAGGCTGGATACCTATTTTTTCCTGATCAAAGAAACCAAGATTGGCAATTTCGCGCTGTGAACGGATAAGATCTGCGCGACTAAATTTATTTCCCGGCAATGTGCGCAGCTCACGACGTATAACATGCTCATTGGTACGGTCATTACCAAATATGGTTATATCCCTGATGGTGGCCTGCGTACCCTCTGTGATGCGCATTTCAAAATTGATGGTATCACCGATAATTGAAGTTTCAACAGGATCCACATTAAAGAAGAGATAACCATCATCCATGTAAAGGCTACTTACATCCTCACCACCACCTTCAGGACTCAACTGACGGCCAATACGAGTTTCAAGTAATTGTTGGTTGTAAACATCGCCTCTTTTTATAGCAAGCACTTTGGTCAACTGCTCGTTTGAATATTTCGTGTTGCCTTTCCAGGTAATATCTCCGAAATAGTATTTATTGCCCTCTTTTACCTTTATATCAATATTGATGTTACCATTATCAACCGGGTAGATAGTATCGGCTGCAATAGCAGCATCACGATAACCCAATGTATTATAATAGGCAACTAACGATTGCTTGTCATCGTCAAACTTTGTCTGATTGAACTTTGAAGAACTCAAAGACATGTGTACATAAGGGTCTAAAGCATCTATAGTTTTAGATAGCGATAGGAAACCAAAGTTGGAAATGTATTTACCAAAAGAACGCTTGTTAGAACTGTATATACTTATTTCATCTGCCGGATGTAAAGTGATGCGCATTTTCTCTTTAGTAGATTTTAAAGAGTGCTTCAATTTACCTTCAGAAGCATGATTATTTCCTGAAATGTTGATCTGATTGATGTGCGTTTTATTACCCTTGTCTATGGTAAAAGTCAGCATCACCTTATTGGCTGCAATAGTATCCTGTTTTTCCTGTACTGTAACTGAAACCCTGCCAAACCCCTTGTCTGTATAGAATTTCTTTATTCTTACAACAGCTTCCTTTTTTGTGGCTTCAGTTACTACACGTTCTTTTATAAGGTTCAGCTTTTCTTTCAGTTCCTTTGCTTCTCCTGACTTTATGCCCCTGAAGTTATAACGTCCAAGTCTTGGCCTTTCTTCTATTTGTATAGTGAGGAAGACTTTATCGCCAATGGTTTTAGAAATGATGATATTCACATTGGAAAACAATTCCTGTTTCCACAAATTTTTGATAGCTTTTGCTATCTTATCATCATTGGGCAATCGCACTTTTTCGCCCACGCTAAGGCCAGTAACAGCTATAAGCAAGTCCTGGTCAAGATATTTTGTACCACTTACTGTGACGCCACCTATTTCAAACTCTTTTGGTTTTTCCGGATCTGTATTTTGCGGACCCTGGTACTGTTGTAAGCCCCCCCCACCTGTACGACCACCAATTTGCCCGTAAGACGCCAACGTACACACACTAAATATTGACAATAGGCAAAAGCGCAAAATACTTTTATACATGCTGGGGATTGTTCGTTTGAATTTGTTCACTGGTTTTGCCGAAACGGCGTTCGCGTTGCTGGTAGTTCAGCAATGCCTCATATAAATTTTGTTTTCTGAATTCCGGCCAATGGACGTTTGTGAAATACAGTTCCGCATAAGCCAACTGGTAAAGTAAAAAATTACTTATGCGGTGCTCACCACTAGTGCGTATCATCAGCTCAGGGTCTGGGAAAGCCGAAGTGTTGAGATACTCATGAAATTTATCGCCTTTTATATCTTCAGGTTTTAGCTTACCGGCAAGGGCATCAGCTACCATATTTCTTGCGGCTTCATTTATTTCCCAGGTTGAACTATAACTTAATGCAAGTATTAGGTTAAGCCCGGTATTAGCTGCGGTAAGTTCCTTCGCTTCATTCAGTTCCTTCTGGCATATTTCAGGCAGGCTTTTAAAGTCACCTATAACATGCAGACGAACGTTATTTTTTCTAAGCTCCTCAACCTCGCGGCGTATGGTATTTACCAACAATTCCATTAAAGCATTTACCTCTGCCTGGGGGCGTTTCCAGTTCTCAGTAGAAAAGGCATAAAGCGTAAGATAAGAGATGCCTATCTCGGCACAGGTATTTACTATTTCACGTACGCTGATCACCCCTTCATGATGACCATATACCCTATCCTGGCCTTTTTCTTTTGCCCACCTTCCATTGCCATCCATTATAATGGCAATGTGCTTTGGCAATTGTGCAAGGTCAACAGATTGTAACAGATCCATATTCAGATATCAGCAATTATGTAAAAAGGTGTGCAAAGGTACAAAAATAGAAAGTAGAGTACGGTAACAAAATATAACACAATAGTTTAACTCCATTTTAACGGCAATTACGTCCAATTACGACATGATAAAAATTAAAAGTTCTGACCATCCGCCAACAGAACGCATATACATAAATACATATAAAATATTAATTGGCCATCATATTTTAATCCCTTGTTCATCATTATATTATCCCTACTTATCATTTCTTGACTGATCTATATGGACGAAACTGAAGGTTTATTTTTGTGAGAATATAGCTGTACTACAACGGGAAATAAAGGCTAAAATCAACCCAACCAAAATAAAATTTAACTCTGTCTTGTATTATATCTCTAATTGACTTATTTTGCTATCGGAATTTAAAAATTCTGTGTTTTTACTTCAAAACTTACTAATTAAACATACTACCAGATGAAGAAAATATTACTAGGGGTTAGTGCCGCAATGATACTGACGAGTTCTGTAATAGCCCAGGATATTCACTACACACAGTACTTTACATCACCATTAACGCTAAACCCTGCACTTACGGGTCTTGTACAGAATGATGTGCGCTTTTCTGCAAACTACCGTACACAGTGGGCTACCGTATCATCAAACCCCTACATCACAGGTACTGTAGCTTTTGATATTGCCACCTTGAAAGGTAAATTACCTGAAGGTGATGCACTTGGTCTGGGTTTGCTGGGGTTATATGACAAATCAGGCGAAGGTGGATTGCAGAATACATCTGTAGGCCTTTCTGCTGCTTACCATAAAGCATTTGGCGGTTCTAAACAGCACACTATATCATTAGGCGTACAAGGTATGCTGGTTACCAAAAACCTTGACTTCACTAAATTAAGGTTTGAAGATCAGTTTGATGCTGCAACAGGTGGCACACCATATTCAACAAAAGAAACTTTTGGTACTGCCGATCTCAGTTATGCTGACTTCAATGCAGGGGTTATGTATTCTGGCCACGTTAGCGAGCATGCAACTGCTTATGCAGGTTTCTCTTATTATCACCTTACAGAACCAGTTGAAACTTTCCAGAGCAGCAACCACCAGATACATTCACGCCAAACTGCCTACCTTGGTGGTTCTTTCGACCTGAATGAAAACATGGTATTGTATTCAAGCGCTTTATATCAGGCACAGGCTTCAGCTACAGAAGTATTAGTAGGTGCTGCAGTTGGTTTTGTATTGAATCCAGGTCATGACCTAGAATATCGCAAGAACACAATATTCTATCTTGGTGGCTGGTATCGCTACGGAGATGCAGTATCTCCATACATTGGTTTAGGTTGGGCTAAAATGCAGCTTGGCGTAAGCTACGATGTTAATATCTCTAGCTTCACACCAGCTACCGGCGGTGCAGGTGCTTACGAACTGTCTCTGACTTTCAATGGTAACATCAACAAACGTGCTGATCAACCACACTACAACTTTGCTTGTCCTAAGTTCTAATTCGAACTACCATATTTTAAAAAACCGGCTTTGCGCCGGTTTTTTTGTTTTATAGTCCTTTTGCTTTGCTTACGTACTTGTTGTCCTTTATCCAAAACCTGTACGGCAGCATGGCGTCATCCTGCGCATAAGCAACTCCTACGCGGGTGCCTGCTATGATGTCTTTAGACTTTATTTGAATACCCCTATCTTCTATATATATGTCTGGACCTGAGAGCCTGGCACCTGTCATATGTTTGTCTATTCCCATTGCAGCACTTAGCGCGCCAGGGCCGGCAGTAACAGCAGACACCAGCTTTTCTTTGTTCCTGCGCTGCAGCATATAAGGAATACCATCTAGCGGCTCTAATGCTCTTACAAGGACTGCATGGGGGGTGTCTTTAAAATGGGTAACCACATTAAATAGATGATGTATGCCATAACACAGATACACATAAGCTACCCCACCCTTGCTATACATCACCTCGGTGCGACTGGTACGCCTGCCACCATGGGCATGCGATGCCTTGTCAATAACACCGGCATAAGCTTCTGTTTCTACGATCATCCCGGCTGTATATTCGCCATTAAAATTGGTGACCAGTACTTTGCCTAACAATTCGCTTGCGACCTGTACTACATCCTCCCTGGTATAAAAAGACTCTGGCAATATCATGCTGCAAAGATAAAATGGATATGATTGATAATGATAATTATCGTTCCAGTGTGAGCCACACCTCTTTCCAGCTAAATAGTTGCTGACCTTTTATATAAACTACCAAACACCTATCTTTACCTTGTTGAAAATATTTACTTTCATATTGTCCATATACATACTGCTGCTTACAGGGGTGCCTTGCTGCATATTTGATAATTGTGCAAAAGATAAAGTGGAGCAATCTCAACCAACAAAGCAGCGGCCAGTAAAAGAAAAAGGTTGCAACAATTGTTGTTCACCATTCTTTAGCTGCAGTAATTGTGGCGGCTTTATAGTTCAGCAACATCTTACTATCGCCCCCATCCCAGCACAAAGTAATATTCAGAAGTTCCCCCTTTATAAACAGCCCTACCAGCCCGAATACGTGCCATCTGTATGGCAACCTCCACGTTTAGCCTGATTTGACATTTTGTAATCGACCATGACCAAACGGGCATTGGTTATCAACATTTATTTATTTCAAATCCAGGTAATGAAAACAATCATTATAAGTGTAATGGCTTTATTTGCCATACAACAAGCATCAGCGCAAAGCAGTTTTTCATTTTATTTAAAAGACAGTAAAACAAAAGAAAGTGTACCGGGTGCAACGGCTAACATACAAGGAACAACAAATGGGGGCACTACAGATATAGATGGCTTGATAACCCTACAAGGGATAGCTAACGGCCAGCAGATCATAATCTATAAAGCTATAGGTTATAAGCCAAAGTCTGATACGCTCATCTTTCCATTAGCAACCATTGATACGAATACTATTTTTATGGATGGTACAGAGGCCGAGTTGGACGAAGTAACCGTGAGCACAACCAGGAGTACACGAACTATAAAAGACATCCCCACCCGCGTGGAAGTGATAGGGGGAGAGGAACTTGATGAGAAAGGAAACATGAAACCAGGAGATATACGCATGATGCTGAGCGAAAGTACAGGCATCCAAACCTTGCAAACCTCTGCTACATCAGGCAATTCATCAATCCGTATAGAAGGACTTGATGGCCGATATACCCAGATATTGAAGGATGGGTTTCCGCTATATGCAGGATTTTCCGGAGGGTTGGGGTTATTGCAAACACCACCACTGGACCTGAAGCAAGTGGAAATAATTAAAGGTTCGTCCTCAACACTCTACGGAGGTGGCGCAATAGCCGGACTCATCAACCTCATATCTAAAACACCAAAGGAGAAGCGTGAGCTACGTTTTCTTGTAAACGGCACATCGGCCTTAGGATTAGATATAAACGGATATTACGGACAACGCTTTGGCAAAGTAGGGCTTACTATTTTTGCAGCCTATAACAGTAATGCTCCTTACGACCCTGCTGGCATAGGACTAACAGCTATCCCCAAATTTGAACGTTATACTTTCAACCCAAAATTGTTTTTTTATCTGGATAAAAAGACTGATTTAATATTTGGATTAAACACCACCGTTGAAAAAAGACTAGGCGGTGATATACAATACATTAAAGGTAATGGGGATAGCACACATAGTTACTATGAAGACAATAACACACAACGCTATAGCAGTCAACTTGAAGTAAAACACAGATTCAGTGATCACGCATCACTCTCTATTAAAAACAGTATAGATCTTTTTGACAGAGTGATCAATACGCCGGGTTACAAGTTTGATGGCTCACAAACCAGCAGCTTTACAGAAGCCAGTTATTTGCACCATAAGGATAAAACCGAATGGGTAGGTGGCGCAAATGTGTTTACTGATGGATTTAGTGAACGAAAATTGACCAGTATACCGTTGCGTAATTACACACAAACAACAATAGGTGGGTTTATACAGAACACATGGGACATTAGTCACAAAATAATTCTTGAAAGTGGCTTGCGCAGTGATTATATACTGGACTACGGCTGGACCTTGCTACCTCGTATATCATTACTATATAAAATCAATAGCCAACTGACATCGCGGCTGGGCGGTGGCCTAGGTTATAAAACACCCACTATTTTTACGGAAGAGAGCGAGCGGATACAATATCATAATGTTTTACCAATAAGCGCAGACAGCAATAAACTTGAAAAAAGCTATGGCGCAAATTGGGATGTAAATTATAGAACATCTTTTGCTGATGGCAGCATTTCTTTTTCGGTAAACCAACTCTTTTTCTATACGCGCCTTAACAATCCATTACTGTTAACCCCCATCGGGACAGACTTGTATCAATTTAAAAACGTAGCCGCGCACATTGATGCACAAGGTGCCGAAACAAATATTAAGCTCGGGTATAAAAACTTTAAACTATACCTGGGCTATACCTGCACTTATTCCTATATACACGACGGCAGTAATGTAAATGAAACGCCATTAACACCCCGGCATCATACCAATTCAGTATTGACCTATGAAATTGAAAACAAATTAAAGTTGGGCCTGGAAGCCTACTATTACAGTCCACAAAAGCTAAGCGATGGTTCTACAGGAAGGGATTACTGGCTTTGTGGATTTATGGCAGAGCGTGCCTGGAAAAAGTTCTCACTGTTCATCAACTTTGAGAACTTCCTTGACACCCGGCAAACGCGTTTTGGCGCCATTTATACCGGCAGCCTTACCAACCCTATATTTAAAGATATATACGCTCCATTAGACGGTTTTGTTGCTAATGGAGGAATTAAAATAAATCTATAAGCAAGGATTATTGGTTTTATTTATCTCGGCAGCTTTATTACCTGTCTCCATTACCGTACATTTATAACGTTTATGTCCAACAAAGCAAAGCTCTACCTCATCCCCGTACCAATTGCAGATGGTGCCGTGCACACTCTGCCTGCAGATGTATATACTATAACTGACGATATCAAGTATTATTTCGTAGAAAACATACGTTCAGCAAGGCGTTTTTTGCGCTTATTGCACCCCGCTATCAATATCGATGAGATGCAATTCTCGGAGATCAGCAAGCATGAAGGGGCCGATATGAATACCTTCAAAAAATGGCTGAAAGAAGGGCATACAATTGGAGTACTCAGTGAATCGGGCTGCCCGGGTATTGCTGACCCTGGTGCAGAGTTGGCAGCTGTGGCACACCAGGCCGGCGTAGCTATAATACCCATTACAGGACCTAGTTCGATCATCCTATCACTCATGGCATCGGGCCTTAACGGCCAAAGCTTTTGTTTTACCGGCTACCTGCCTGTAAAAGATCCCGAACGCAGCAAGCGCATAAAACAACTGGAACAAGTATCTGCAAAGGAAAAGCAAACACAACTGTTTATAGAAACCCCTTATCGCAATGATGCTTTGCTCGCCGATTTGCTTAAGACTTGTTTGCCTGGCACCAGGTTGTGCATAGCACAGAACCTAACTGCACCTGATGCTTTTATAAAAACATGCAGTATTGAGCAATGGAAAAAAGAAACACGTGTATTAGGGAAGATACCAGCAGTATTTTTAATACTGGCTTAATGATAAATGAATAGGGCGGGTAGCCTGCCCTATTCATTTAATATGGATTAGTGCTATCCACACTAACTATACGGTCCACAATATATTGCCCTTTATCGCTGTTTTTATCATTATAATTATCGCCCCGCCATGGTAAGGCACGGCGGTACTGTACATAATGTAACTTCACTATTCTACCCGTATTTGCATTCAATGAATCTGCAATTCCCTTGTCTGAAACACTGAAATAAAAATAATTAGAATTCACTAAACCTGTGTTAGCACGCTGGCCAAAACCTAGCTGCACCATTTCACCCTCGTAAGTTTTGAACAGGTTGCCACGTCTTGAAAATTTCTGCAGTGCCCCCTCGCGATAACCGTCACTATATACACTGTAGTAAAACCAGTACACATACGCGGTTACGCCCATAATTATGGCTATTGAAAGGAACAGGATAACTTTACGCATAGCAGTATAAATATTGATAAAATTAGTTGAAATTATTTGACTGTCCTACCCTTCCACTGGTATGTACCAGTAAAACCCGCAAACCCAACCAGCACTATATACAATATATGCAACGGCTGTAGCAAAGGGAACACCCATAACTGTCGTCTTTTATTAAAGAACCGGGCAACCGGATACAGGTAAATAAGCTCTGCAGCAATCTTAATACCAATGCAAACTCCTAGTACCAGCAAGTAATCCTTATTGAATATGCACCCAATAGCCAATACAAACATTGCGAGGTTAAAAAGATAAACAAAGCTGAGCACTATAGTCATTTTTTGATCATCGTACTTACCCGATTTTGAAGCCCAGCGTACTCTTTGTCTGTAAAAACCAAGCCAGTCAGGTTGTGGGGGTGTACTTACAATAGCAGCTTTTGATTTAAGATAACCAATACGCGAAGGGAACTCCTTTTGTAGCTTCATCATAAGCAAATAATCATCGCCTGATGCAAGATGGTCTATCCCATTGTAACCATCAACCTGCAGGTAAGCTTCACGCGAGAACGCCAGGTTTGCACCATTGCTCATGTTGCCCATCTTCATATAATGGCTTGCAGCAGTGATCCCCTGCATACTCATAAAATCGAGCGACTGAAACACCTGTACGAGGCTAGCATCATTAGTAAAATCAACAGGCGCAACAATCAGAACCGGCTGTTCCTGTTCATACTTTGCGGTTATGTGCGCCAGCCATTTAGACGGCGCAGTACAGTCAGCATCAGTGGTTATAATGAGCTCCCCTGTACTATAAACTATTCCGGTAGCAATAGCTTTTTTCTTATATGCCACCACACCTTCTTCATTCATGTGGGCTGCCAGGTTGATATACCTAACCCTATCATCTTTGTAGGTATTTACAACTGCTGCTGTTCCATCTGTGCTATGGTCATCCACAACTACTATCTCAACCAGCGACTGAGGGTATTGCTGCGCAAGTATAGCATCTATACACTTTCCTATATTAGCTTCCTCATTCCTTGCCGCTATAATAATACAAATGGAAGTATGCGGCACGTAGTCATCACTCATATGATGCAACGGTTGCTTTAGCCAACCATAGAGGTACAGCATCATGAGTACGATGTAGGCTATCAGCAGAAGCACGCAAAACCCGGGAAATATCATTAGTCGAGAAGGGTTTTAGCTATTTCAGGTATTGATTGTGTATTTATGGTACGATGACCACAATTCAAAATGGTTAAATGGGCTGTTTTCAAGTTTTTCACAAAGTTAATGGCCAACCGCGCAGGTATTATGGTATCGTATTGGCCAACAAAAACATAAACGGGTATCCTATATTTATTCAACATGCTTTTTAGCCTGCCAATATAAGGTCTTAATGAGCTGGTTACATTCCACACATTCCGTAAAAACTCCCGGCTTTGTTTGTTCTGTAAATGGTTGAGCACAAAAGTATGCAGCGATGTCTTAATCAACTTAAATCTGCTTAATTGGTTAAGGACACTGATATACACGCCAGGCTTTTCTACAAGATGGTTCATGAAGCGCTTACCTAGGTAAGTGGTCGTACTAAAAGAGTAGAATGAATGCGACGACATCCCATCTGATGACAACAGCACTAATCTATCAATTTGTTCCGGCATGTGTTCAGTAATAGCCAGGCATATGCGACCACCCAGACTATACCCCATTAGCGAGAATTTATCTACACTATACCTTTCCTTCATGTCCCTGGATAATAAACAAAGATCCGCCATACTAAGCTGCCTGCCATCCCATTTACTACTTCCATGATAAGGCAAATCAAAAGAAAGGATGGTGTATTCCCTGCCCAGGTATTTTTCAAAAGGAATAAAAAGAGTTGCATTATTACTATACCCGTGAAATGTAAGTAACAGTTTTTTACCCGTACCCATCACTATGTAGTGCAACTCTTCATCACCCCGCAAAACATATATACCTGTTCGTTGCATTCTTAGAGAAATTCTATACTTGTATTGAAAAAATAATGACCAATATCATCAGGATAATGTGGTAATTTAACAAGTGTAATCGTGATTATTCATTTATTTTTATAAAAAAGCAGTGATATGGAAATGCAAACCAAGGCTGGCATACAAGGTGGTGGATTTTTGATACAAACTTCTACCCCCGAAGATACGTTTACCCCTGAAGATTTTAATGATGAGCAGCACATGATCATAGATATGTGCCGGGAATTCCTGGATAAGGAAGTGATACCTCATTTGATTGAAATTGATGCGCAGAAAGAAGGTCTGATGCCGGAACTGCTAGACAAAGCGGGCGAGCTAGGCTTACTGGGAGCTGCCTTCCCAGAAAAATATAACGGACTGGGTAAGGACTTTGTAACATCTACCCTGGTAAATGAATGCCTGGGCGGTGGTCATTCTTTCGCGGTGGCCATGGCTGCACACAATGGTATAGGTTCTTTGCCTATACTATACTTTGGTACAGAGGCACAAAAAGACAAATACATACCCAAGCTGGCTACAGGCGAAATGAAGGGCGCTTATGCACTTACAGAACCGGGTTCGGGATCGGATGCGTTGGGTGCTAAAACTACTGCAACCCTAAGCGCAGATGGCAAACAATATGTAATAAACGGACAGAAAATATGGATCACAAATGCAGGCTTTGCTGATGTATTTACGGTATTTGCTAAGATTGATGGCGACAAGTTCAGCGCATTTATAGTAGATAGGGGTACACCGGGCCTGACGTTTGGAGCCGAAGAGCATAAAATGGGTATTAAAGGATCCAGCACACGCCAATTATTTTTTGAGAACTGTGCTGTTCCTGTTGAGAACCTACTGGGCGAAATAGGCCGTGGACATATCATAGCATTCAACATCCTGAATATAGGCAGATTAAAACTTTGTGCTGCTACACTCGGAGGGGCTAAACGCGCATTGAATACCAGCATAGTATATGCGGCAACACGCGAGCAGTTTAAAACGCCAATAGCCAACTTTGGTGCTATACAATCTAAAATAGCTGAAATGGCCATAAGGGTATTTGCATCAGAAAGTGCACTGTACCGCAGTAGCCAATGGGTGGATGAAAAGGAACATGAATTGCGCACAGAAGGCAAGCATGAAAACGAAACGCTACTGGGTGCAGCTGAAGAATATGCTATAGAATGTGCTATGTTGAAAGTATTGGGTAGCGAATGCCTGGACTATGTTGTGGATGAAGGAGTGCAGATACATGGCGGCAATGGCTTTTCAGATGAGTATAACATCAGTCGTGCATATCGAGATAGCCGCATCAACCGCATATTTGAAGGCACCAACGAGATAAACAGACTCCTTGTGCTGGATATGTATCTGAAACGTGCACTTAAAGGTCGCATCAACCTGCTGGGCCCTGCAATGGGCATACAGAAAGAACTTACCAGCATACCCGATTTTGATACCAGCGATGCACCATTTGCTGCCGAATACAAGGTTATAGCTAGCTTTAAAAAAGCCATACTAATGTGTGCAGGTGCTGCAGCACAAAAGCTATTGGCCAACCTGGAACACGAACAAGAAGTGCTGATGAACATAGCCGATATGGCTATTGACACCTTCCAGGCTGAAAGTATGCTGCTGCGAGCTATAAAGATGAGCAATAATAGCCATGCTAATGCAGAACTTGCCCTGGATGCTACACGTACTTTTATTGCTGACGCTGGTGACCGCATCAATCACAACGGTAAGAATGCCATTAATGCATTTGCCGATGGCGATGAGCAACGTATGATGCTAATGGGCTTGAAACGCTTCAGTAAGACAGACAACTTTAATACTAAAGACGCGCGCAGGAGAATTGCTAAGAGGCTGCTAGAAAATAACCAGTATTTCTTTTAATGCTCCTTGTTGCTAAAAGACAAAAATTGACGTTCAGCTAAATTTCATAAAGCGCATTACCTTAACGGGTAATGCGCTTATTTTTTATTTTAGTTCAACTAAAGCTTTCCCTACCCTATCCATAGCCTCTTTTAGGAGTGGCATAGCAGCAGCAAAAGATATCCTGATACAGTCGCTATCACCGAAGGCGCTCCCCCATACAGTAGCAACATTTGCTTTATGCAACAAGTACATAGAAAAGCTTTCGTCGTCGGTAATAGTTGTACTACCATCTGTTTTACCAAAGAATGAACTGATATTGGGGAAGGCATAAAATGCACCATCAGGCATATTTGCTTTTACCCCCGGCATTTGCTGTAGAGCCCCAATGATATAATCCCGGCGTTCATGAAAAGCTTCACGCATAGCATAAGTTGGTGCAAGATCGCTAGTTAATGCAACAACCGATGCCCGTTGTGTAATAGAATTGGCACCTGAAGTAAACTGTCCCTGAAATTTTTCACAAGCCTGTATCAACTGTTGCGGCCCCGCCATATAACCCAGGCGCCAGCCGGTCATTGCAAACCCCTTAGACATCCCGTTTATAACCACTAACTGGTCACGCAATTCCAGGAACTGGGCTATGCTTTCATGACCACCAATATAATTGATGTACTCATATATTTCGTCACTGATAATAGTGATATTTGGATAACGTTTAAACACCTCAGCCAACGCAGCAAGTTCAGCACGGCTATATACACTACCTGTAGGATTACATGGTGATGAGAAGATAAACAACTTTGTTTTGTCTGTTATATTGGCCTCCAGTTGCTGTGCTGTGAGCTTAAAATTATTCTCTATGCTACACGGAATATATTTAACTACTCCCCCCGCCAACGACACTTGTGCTCCATAAGTAACCCAAAAAGGAGTGGGTATTATAGCTTCATCTCCAGCATCAATCAGGCACAATATTGCATTAGCTATGGCTTGTTTTGCTCCGGTTGATACCATCACCTCAGCAGGTGTATAAGAAAGGTTATTATCCCTTTTAAGTTTCGTGCATATAGCAGCCTTCAGCTCTGGTATACCGGCAACTGGTGGATATTTTGTGTAGCCATTCTTAATGGCATCTATTGCGGCGTCACATACATGTTCAGGAGTGCGAAAATCAGGTTCACCTATACTCAGATCTATAACATTAATACCTTGGGCCTTCAATTCGCGGCTCATTTTAGCCATTTTAATGGTCTGCGGTTCTGATATACGGCTGAGGCGTTGTGATAATTGCATAGGGGCAAATATAATAATGATAACGTGAATGAGGTTGGATATTGCCTAAGAAATGAAATAGAGGTGATTGACTACCGGAATTTCTAAAAAGTATTAAGGCAAGATCTGTAAACATATTAGGGTGGAGACAAGCTCCACCCTAATAGTTTTGAAATATAAGAGCGCGTTATCTCACCCCATGCATCATTTTTTTCAGTGTACCGGATAAAAAGAATAATATTATAGAAGCAACACCCGAAAGCACCACAAACACCATAAAGAATTCAAATAGATTATGTATGGTGAACCCTGCAAAATGTGGATTCTCAATACTGATCTTTGCCGATTGTAGAAAACTCAATTGATCTGAAGTCGGCACAACCCGTTTATCCAACACTGCCTGCAAATCAATGCCATGACTGGATGCCGCTACAAACTTGTCTGTGGTATTGGGTATAAGTGCACCAAGTGTACCTGCCAAGGCATAACCAGCTGCATTTGAAAGGAAGAACACTCCAAAAAGCAATGATGAAAACCGTTGCGGAGAAAGTTTCGAAACAAGCGAAAGACCTATTGGAGAAAGACATAGTTCACCTAAGGTATGGAGCAAGTAAAGAATGATCAACCAGCCCACACCCATTTTTTCTGTCATACCCAAAGATTTCACCCTCATGGCTATTACAAAATAACCTGCAGCCAAAAGCAAAAGACCAATAGACTGTTTAACAGGAGATATTGGCTCTTTACCTTTTTTACTTAATTGAACCCACATCCAGCTGAAAGGGAATGCAAATATGACTATGAAAATGGCATTAAAGTTCTGTACAAGACTAGGGGGCATCTGCCACCCAAGAACATTTGTATCTGTTTGCTGATCGGCAATGAAAGTAAGTGAAGAACCAGCCTGCTCAAAACAAGCCCAGAAAAAGATAACAAAGAACCCTACAATATAAATAACCAGTATGCGTTGCGTTTCTACTTTGGTTAATGATTTATCAGTAAGAATAAACACTGCAAGGCTGATACCAGAAGCATAAATAAAAGGATAAACAAAGGTTTTAATTGGTGAAGATGCGAGCGCACTGAAATAACCACCCAGACCGGCTGCACCTGAAGGAACAGGCATAGCTATCGGGTCCCATGCAAGGTACTGGAAAACGAAATACAGGGCTATCATTAATAAAGAAACCAGGAACAATGATTTGCCTGAGAACTTTGCTACTATAACATCTTCATCAACAGCGGTAGAGCTCCTTTTAGGCATGCTACCAATAGGTTTACCTTCTGGAGTTACGATATACTTGTTTTTAAGAATAAAAAAAGTAACAGTGGCCAGCAGCATGGCACAACCCGCAGCCAGGAAACCGTATTTAAATGCTTCCACCACGCGAATATCGCCATGTTTTACATCGCCAACAATAGAGCATACAGTAGTGCCAATAAAGGCACCTACATTTATACCCATGTAAAATATAGTGAACGCAGAATCCAGGCGCGTATCAGCCTTAGGATATAAGCTACCCACCATAGACGATATATTGGGTTTAAAAAAACCATTTCCCAGTATGATAACACCCAATGCTATATACATCAATGTTTGGGCAAAATGCAGATCGGTCTTATACTGCGAGGCACTCACAAAAAGCATAAACTGCCCTAATGCCATGGTAAGCCCACCAATGGTGATGCAATTCCTATTTCCTAGGAACTTATCCGACATATAACCACCCAACATTGGTGTTAAATAGCATAAGCCTAAGAAACCACCATAAATAAGAGAACTATCAGAGTCTTTAAACGCGAGTGCATTTATAAGGAACAATGATAGTATGGCGCGCATGCCATAGAAGTTAAAACGTTCCCACATTTCTGTAGTGAACAGTACGGCAAGCCCCTTGGGGTGTTTCAACCGCGCAGGTGTTTCCTCTACTGATATTGGCATATCGAGCGTTGTGCCAACTTTAAGATCTTGATCCTGACCCATTTTTTTGTTTTGTTTTTACTATAATACCTATAGAACCGCCAAAATAAATAAATTTATTTAGCGAACGCCCTGCATTTTTTTTCTTTTTTTTGCGGTACTTAATATTATACATGAATATTTTACTGCTTGGCAGTGGTGGCCGCGAGTGCGCCCTTGCATGGAAATTACAGCAAAGCCCGCTTTGCGACAGCTTATATATAGCCCCTGGCAACGCCGGAACGCTTGCTTACGGCACTAATTTGCCAGTAAGTGTAACAGATTTTGAGGCAATAAAAAAAATCTGTATCGACAAACAAATAGATATTTTACTCCCGGGCCCTGAAGATCCGTTGGTAGAAGGTATATATGATTTCTTTAAAGCAGATGCTGAATTACAACATATAATAGTTGCCGGTCCTTCAAAAGAAGGTGCACAACTGGAGGGCAGCAAAGCATTTTCTAAAAAATTCATGCAGCGGCACAATATACCAACTGCAGGCTACCAGGAGTTTAATAAAGATACTTTTGATCAGGGCATTGCTTACCTGCAGCAACATAATTTACCTATAGTTATTAAAGCCGATGGTCTGGCAGCCGGGAAAGGCGTGGTAATAGCACAGACCCACAATGAAGCAATTATAGCCTTTACCCAAATGATAAAAGAAGGGCAGTTTGGGAATGCAGGCGACAAGGTGGTGGTAGAACAGTTCCTGGATGGTATAGAAATGTCGGTATTTGTACTTACAGACGGCACTTACTATGCATTATTGCCTGAAGCAAAAGATTACAAACGCATACTTGAAGGCGATAAAGGGCCTAACACAGGTGGCATGGGTGCTATATCTCCGGTACCGTTTGCTGATGATGTATTCATGAAGAAAGTGACAGATAGAGTTATACTGCCTACGGTAAAAGGACTTGCTGCTGAAAACATCACTTATCGTGGGTTCATTTTCTTTGGATTGATAAAAGTAAATAACGAGCCCTATGTAATAGAATATAATTGCCGCATGGGCGACCCAGAGACCGAGGTGGTGATTCCACGTCTGGAAAATGACTTGGTGGACCTGATACTGAAAATGAGTGAAGGGAGACTAAATGAAGTTATCATGCAGCATAGCGCTCAAAAAGCCTGCACAGTAATGCTGGTATCTGCAGGATATCCGGGTAGCTACGAAAAAGGAAAAGTGATGACTGGCTTTGCAAACACGGAAAATAGCTTGTTGTTCCACGCAGGTACAGCAAACAAAGGCAACGAGGTAGTATCCAACGGCGGTCGTGTACTTGCGGTAACCTCCTTAGCCAATACTTTAGAAGATGCCTTGGAAATATCTTATAAAAATATAGAATCCATTTCCTACGACGGTAAGACCTACAGGAAAGATATAGGTTACGAATTCATATAGCTACCAGAAAGCCTGGGCAATGTCATCAATATGCAGCTACCTGCAGGAAAGCCTTGCCCAGATTATCTATAATATCGCCTGCTATCAATGCTTCCTGCGATTTTTCTGCGGCTGCGATGTCTCCTGAAAGGCCGTGTAGGTAAACACCCAGCAATGCAGCTTCATGTGCAGAGTAAGCTTGCGCCATTAACCCTGTTATTATCCCTGTAAGTACATCCCCAGCTCCACCTGTAGCCATGCCGGCATTCCCGGTCAGGTTATACCAGCAGTCACCCTCTGGTGTAACAATAGCAGTATTATGACCTTTAAGTACAATAAATATATTGTAGCGCATGGCTTGTGCACGCGCCTGTTCTAATTGCATTATACTATCCTTGCTTTCTCCAAACAGCCGTTCAAATTCCTTAGGGTGCGGAGTAAGCACCGAATTTGCAGGCACTTTGGCCAGTAGATCAGCATTTTTAGAAAGTATGTTCAGTGCATCAGCATCTATAACAAGGGGATGCTTGCAGGTTTCAACAAAAGCTGCAAAAGCTTTTACGGTTTGGACATTGGTGCCCATACCCGGCCCAATACCTATTGCCTTCATTTTTTCCCAATCTTGTATAGCCTCTATATTTTTACTTCCGCTTGTCATACACATGGCCTCTGGCACCGCTGTCTGCACTACGTTGTAGCCACATTCTGGCACCAATGCCGTTACCAACCCTGCTCCGGCCCGCAAAGCTGCCAGGCTACTCATGGTTATAGACCCCATTTTTCCGTAGCTGCCGCCTATTAAAAACGCATTGCCATAGGTGCCTTTATGCGAAAAAGCTTTCCGGGGTTTATATATGTCTTTTATATCCTGTGGATATATAGCATGATACTGGCTGTGTGTAGAAGAAATAAATGTTTCATCCAATCCAATTTCAAGTATATGTATATCTCCGCAAAACACACCTGTCTCAGGATGCAGAAATGTTCTTTTGTAAAACTGGAAGCTGAGAGTATCGCTCACTTCCATAATTGATGCGGCGGGATCAGGAATACTATCTGCCGGTAACCCGGTAGGTATATCTATAGCAACTTTTCTATTAGGCAATATATTTACCTGATTAACAAAAGCAGCCAGCCATCCCGTTACAGGCCTATTAATGCCGGTACCCAATATAGCATCAACGATTACTATGTGAGCCGGAATATCGGTAATAAAAGTATCCGGGGTAAGTGTGGTGACTATTTTACTGTCTATCTTTTTTATCCGGTCCAGGTTATCGCTGCAGTCTTTTGAGAGCTTATCATCTACTTGCAGCAAAAATGCCTTAACACCATAACCCGCCAGATGCATCATACGTGCTATGGTCAACCCATCACCTCCATTATTCCCGCTACCACATAATATTACAAAAGGTGTATCTATTGCAAATGTGGCCATTAGCCATTCTGCACATTTACCTGCTGCTCGCTCCATCAGGTCTAGAGAGGTAATACCTGATGCATGAATGGTATATGCATCGCATGCCCTTATCTGTGCTGCTGAAAAGATTTTCATAACCACCAAATTAATGCATTTGAAATTCCGTCTTTAAAATATTTACTGGCGATGCACAATGGTAACAGATTCAACATAATAATACATTAGATAATTCCACCTATAATATAGTGATTATCTAAAATATAATATCGTTAAAACTCATTAACAATAAGCAATCAGGTTTGGTCACAATATTGTAATACCTATCTTTGTTGCGCTTTATATTAGCAGGCTGTATGCCTGAAAAACTAACCATCTTAAAATATATTATAACATGCAGAAGTGCATAAGCCTGTTGGCATCACTCCTTTTTTTAACATCCATAACAGCTTTTGCACAATCTAAAAACGGTACCGTTAAAGGGTTCGTTTACGATAAAGTAACTGGTGAACCTTTAATATATACCAATGTATTGTTTCCCGGCACACGGTATGGCGCCCAAACCGACCTTAACGGGTATTTCTCTATTTCGCTACCAGCTGGCAGCTATACACTCATCACTACCCAAGTAGGGTACGATACGGCAACATCTACAATAAACCTGTTGCCTGACGCACTAGTTACCAAAAAATTATTCATCTCTAACCAGGGATTACAACTGAAAGGTGTAGAAATTTCTGGCAGAAAGACCGAAAAGCAAACCCATATAAATGTGGGTGTGACCACTATAACACCAAAGGATATTAAATTGCTACCCAGTTCTGGTGGCGAACCCGATGTAGCCCAGTTTTTACAAGTGGTGCCAGGCGTCGTTTTCACCGGCGACCAAGGTGGTCAGTTGTACATCCGTGGTGGCTCACCTGCGCAAACAGGTATCTTGCTGGATGGTGTTACCATCTTCAACCCGTTTCACTCCATAGGTCTATTTTCTGTTTTCGAAACAGATGCCATACGTAACGTAGATGTTTATACTGCAGGATTCAATGCTGAATATGGCGACCGTACATCGGCCATAGTAGATGTACACACTAAGGATGGTAACAAGAATGATATTGCTGGCCTGGTATCTGTATCCCCAATTATGACGAGAGCCTTGCTGGAAGGCCCGCTTGTTAAGTCAAAAAAGAAAAACGGTTCAGGTGTAACATTCCTGGTATCTGCTAAAAAAAGTTACCTTGATGAAACTTCAAAATCAGTATACGGCGGTTTAGGCGAACCATTTAGTAATGGGCTACCATACAGCTTTACTGATGTGTATGGCAAAGTAACCTTAAGTGCCGATAATGGTAGCAAGTTGAACCTTTTCGGCTTCAGCTTTAATGATGATGCTAAATTGCTAGACCCGCAAACACATGTACCTGCAGCTGATTTCAACTGGAAGGCTTCTGGTGGTGGTGGTACCTTTGTAGTGTCGCCCGGTAGCTCCTCAGCGCTTATTGATGGTAAGTTTGCCTATTCAAGATACAATATCAACTTCAACAACTACGCATTAACTACCCCGAGTACCAGCGAAATAGACAATTTTGAAGCCGGTTTGAATTTCACATACTATCTTCCTCACTATAGCGAATTAAAATATGGCCTGGAAGTAAGCGGTTACCACACCAGCCTTAGTTATAATGAGTTGCAGAACATCAGCACCACTTTAGAACAGCAAAGCACTCTTGCGGGTTTGTATGTGGTGTTCCGTAAAAATTTCAGTGAAAAATTCATCATTGAGCCTAGCATACGTTTCCAATATTATTCAGAACTATCGCAGATATCTCCTGAACCGCGCTTGGGGCTCAAGTATAATATCAATGATAACCTTCGCCTGAAATTTGCAACGGGCCTTTACTCTCAAAACATTGTTAGTACCAAAAACGATGTTGATATAGTAAACTTCTTTACCGGTTTTTCATTGAGTCCGCAACAAACAGTAAATGGTACAAATGGGCAACCGGTTTCATCGCCGCTACAAACTGCTTACCATGTAAGCGGTGGTATAGAATATGACCTGAACAGGGTGGAACTGAACCTGGAACCATGGGTGAAAGACTTTACCAGGCTCATCGAAATAAACAGGTACAAGATTTATTCTACTGATCCTGACTTTGCTGCAGGTACCGGCCTTGCAACAGGTTTAGACCTTTCTGCAAAATATAGTTACGACAGGATCTATCTATGGGCCGCTGCAGGGTTGCAGAATGTAAACTATACCAACATTGGTTCAGACGGGAAGGTGCAAACCTATCCAGCACCTTTTGACAGGCGTTTTAACCTGAATATTGTTGGCGCTTACACCGCTGGCAAAAAGAAGGATTGGGATCTTTCTGCACGTTTCAACCTTGGTTCACCTTTCCCATTCACCCTTACCCAGGGTTTTTATGAAGCCTTGACGCCGGGAGCAGGTAACAATGTGAACTCAAATGTCAATCAGCAAAATGGTACACTTACCGCGCTCTATGCAAATGCTATAAACGGAGGTAGGTTATCATGGTACCATCGCCTTGATGTGTCAGCAAAAAAACGCTTTGCACTCAGTAAGAAATCAAGCATTGACCTTACCTTTAGTTTAACTAATGTTTACGATCGTCAGAACATTTTTTATGTGGACAGGTACTCCAATATCAGTATCTTTCAACTACCAATATTTCCAAGTGTTAACCTGACCTGGAATTTCTAAAAAGTTATGGCTTTAAAGGATTCGAAATGTTTTCTAACCTTACTACTAGCATCGTTCACATACTGCGGATATGCGCAGGTACATGCACCTGAAATTGTGCCCGACAGGTGGCTATCGATTGCAGACCAACAGTTTGCAGCTGAAAACTATACGCTTGCTATACAATCAGCTTGTCACTACTTGGATGCTGTTACCAGCCTTACTGATGCAAAAACGGGCAACGAGCGTACCAAAGCCAAATATTACATTGCTGTTTCACGGTTAAAGACCAACCAGGAAACAGGTTTAGACGACGCCCGCCAACTGATAGCTGCTACACCAGTTGCAGCTTATAAACAACGTACATCGTATGCATTGGCACAATATTATTTCAGGCGCAATAAGTATATGGCTGCTATACCATATTACGAAGCTGCAGGGATAGCCAACCTGAGCAATGAGGAAATAGCCAACGAAAAGTTTGAGCTTGCATATTGTTACTTCAATAACCGCCAGCTAGATAAAGCAGAACCGCTATTTGCATCTATAAAAGAATTGCAACAGGGTAAATATTACGCCGCTGGAAATTATTATTATGGTCTGCTGGCATATAACGCTAACAACTATACAGACGCATTAAGCAGTTTTGAACGTATAAAAGACCTGCCTCAATATAGTAACATAGTACCTTACTACATTGCCGAGATTTACTATTTCACTGGCAAAAGGGAAAAGGCACTTGAAGAAGCAGAAACCCTTGTAAAAAGATCTGAAAAGCTTTATTACGATAACGAACTACACCTGCTGGCAGCACAATGCCTCTTTGAAGAACAACACTTTAAAGAGGCGCTACCCTATTTTGAGTTTTACTTTGATAACGTAGATAAAATAAGAAAAGAAGACCTCTACGAAATGGCCTATTGCTACTATCGTGTAAATAACTGGACACAAGCCATAGACAAATTCAAATTGCTGAGCAGCACACAAGATAGCCTGGGGCAAACTGCAATGTACTTGCTGGGCGATGCTTACTTGCAAACAGGCGATAAAACAAGTGCAAGGAATGCATTTAGTTTTTGCGGTGATATGCCTTTCAATACAGGACTGCAAGAGACTGCTATTTTGCTTTATGCCAAGCTTTCTTACGAAATGGGGTATAATGAAGATGCCACACTTGCATTAAAGAACCTACTGGAACATTTCAAAAAAACAAAGTATAAGGATGAGGCTCGGACATTGTTATCCGACCTGCTGGTGAAGACCAATAATTACTATGAAGCTTATTTATACCTCACAGAAGTAAATGACAAGAACGCTGAATACTGGCGGGTGTATCAGAAAGTAGTATATGGCTATGCCCTGCAACAGGCCGAACTTGGCGATATGCGTGAAGCAGATAAACTGCTTGCAAGCACGTTGCAACATCCTGAAGACATCAGTTATGAGGCTGCTACCCTCTTCTGGAGAGGAGAGCTAGCCTACCGACAGAACAATTATGAAAACACCATCCGCTTTTCGCAAGAGTTTCTAAACAAAACTGAAAAGAACGCCAATATAAAAAGGATAAGCGCTGTAGCTACCCGGCCACATGCTTTGCTCAATATGGGCTATGCGGCTATGGAAGAAAGTAAATTCAGCGATGCCCGTAAATACTTTAATGAAGCACAATTAAATACGGGGGCTGATACCACAGATAAACAGGAAGCTTTGCTGCATGAGGCAGATGCTGTCTTTATGACCAAAGACTACCCGCATGCAATCAGCCTTTACGATAGGATAATTGCGGCCAATGGCAGCGATGCAGATTACGCAAGATATCAGAAAAGTATATTGCTCGGTTTACAGAAACAGCCGGCAGCTAAGATAGCCCTATTACAATTGTTGATGAACAAGGGAGAGTTATCGCCCATGGCTAATCAGGCACGTTACGAGCTGGCCTCAACCTACATAGAAGGAAACAGGTATAAAGATGCTATTGCCATATTGCAACCATTAACAGGTGTAAAAAATGCAAGTAATCTTGCTCCTAAAGCTCTCCTAAAAACAGGCTTTGCTTACCAACAGTTGAATGATCTTCCTAATGCTATCAGTGCTTATAAGAACATTGTTACTAGTTTTCCTGCCTCAGAAGAACGGCCTTCTGCAATGGATGCACTGAAAAACTTATATATAGAAAATGACGAGCCTGCGGCATATGCCCAGTTCCTAAAAGAGAACAACCTTTCATCTACTGACAACAACACCCTGGATTCAGCCTATTATAAGGCTGCAGAAGTTCAGTTTGCATCGGGCAATTGGGATAAGGCTCGCGAATCGATGACCAAATACATCAACCAGTTCCCTAATGGTACATTTATTACAAAGGCGCATTATTACCGTGCCGAAAGTAACTACCTGCTGAAAGACGGCAAAGATGCACTTGCAGACTACAATGCAATACTGAAAGGCCAGACAAATGAATTTACCGAAAACAGTGCAAAAAGGGCAGCAAGTATTGCATACCAGGCTAAAGATTATAAAGCAGCTGAAGACTACTATCGCGCATTCAGGAATACGACAGGCACCAATACTAACCTACAGCTGGCATACAGCGGTCTCATGAAATCCAGTTTTTACCTGGGTACAATGGACTCTTCATCAGCATATGCAGACTCACTTATTGCTAAGCCTCAAACTGATTCTACATTGAGGGCTGAAGCTTTGCTATACAAAGGCAAGATCTTATCGCAATCAAAAAATACCGAAGCTGCCCAATCTTACTTCCAGCAAGTTCAAGACAATTCAAATTCTACCATAGCTGCAGAAGCGCGGTACAATATTGCTGAGTACTATTACAACCAGGATAATTTGAAAGATGCGGAGAAGATGGCTAATTCCACAATACGCGCATCATCTGGCAACGACTACTGGACGGTTAAGGCTTACCTTTTATTGTCAGATATATTGGTAAAAGAAAAAGACTATTTTAATGCCAAAGCCACCCTGCAAAGTATAGTAAAGAATACGGGAATAGCAGAATTGAAGCAAGAAGCTACTAAGAAACTGGACCAGGTAAAGAAACTAGAGAAAAAACAAAGTAAACTATCTGAAGAATGATTTGCGGGAGTATGAAAAAGTTATTCTTATTGACAACCGTTTGTGTTGCTGCATCTGCACATGGTATGGCGCAAACAGCCGCACCTGCAAAAGACACATCAATAAAAGGGGCAACTATTGAGGTAATACAATCTTACAAGCCTGAAGTAAAACAACGGCCCAAGCAGGAATATACGCCTTCTCTCCCCCCTATTGATAATACACACCCGGTATTTAACTACATCGTACCTCAACAAACACTTAACTATTCTTACAATTCCTTACCGTTACGCCCCTTGGCACTGGGCCGGGATACTACCCTTCCACCATATCCTAATTACGTAAAACTGGGTGGGGGTAATTTATCTACCCTATTCCTGGATGCAGGTATTGGCAGTCTGAAGGGTAAAGACTACGAAACCGTTTTTCATCTGCATTCCATAACGCAACAGGGCAACATTCAAAATCAAAAATCTTCACTTACCGATTTTGAGGCAGACGGAACATTGCATAAAGCAAGTGGCCAATGGCATGGTTTCGCAGATGCCACGCGCAATCAGTACAGCTACTTTGGTTATAATCACGACCTGTACCAACCTACGGCAGACAGTATAAAACAAACGTTTACCGGTGTAAAAGTGGGTGCCGATATGCAAAAAGAAAACGCAGCAAATAGCAGGTTCAATTACCATCCTGCAATAGCCGCCTCTATTTATGCAGATAAATTCAGCACAACTGAAACCTCTTTCACATTAAATGCTCCTTTTTACTACCAAATAGATAGTTCGCTCGACCTGCAGTTTGCGGCAAATGGAATTTTCACGCAGTATAAAAACGCGCAGCAGAGTTTCAGTAACAATATTATTCAGTTCGATCCGGGTATTAACTATCATACAGGTTCGTTTACCGCCCATGCTTACCTTTCACCTGCTATAGGCAGCAATGCAAACTACCTCTTGCCCAACCTGGGGGCAACCTACAGCATACCCAAAACATTATTTACCATCAATGCAGGATGGATGGCGAGCGTAAGGCAAAACACTTACGAACAACTGACTACCGAGAATCCTTACATTTTCAACTCTTTTGTAGCGCCACAATATACATACTCACCCTTGCAAACGCGCAGCGATGAAATATATGGCGGCATACAAACCAACCTGGGTAATCACTTATCTTTAAGTGGCAGAATAAGCTGGTGGCAGTACGACCATTTGCCTGTATTTATAAACAATATAGGCGATCAAAAGCAGTTTAGTGTTATCTACGATAATGATCTTAACGCTACATCATTACAGGCAGCGCTTACCTACAAAGTTGCCAACAAGTTCTCTGCCGATGTGCAAGGCATTTTCTATACTTACTTCAACGGATCGCAGGCGAAAGCATGGCAGGAACCCGGCATACGCCTTAGAGGGTCGTTGCTCTATCGCCCTATTGCTGCACTCAGCTTTACAGCCTATGCAAATGTGCTGGACCAAATATATGCTTTGCAAAATACCACAATAGTAAAGCTTGACCCCACCCTCGACATAGGAGGTAGCGTCGAGTACCAATTGATACCCCGATTATCTGTTTTCCTGCAGGTTAACAACCTACTGAACAACAAAAACGAACGCTGGCTTGGCTATCAGTCTTACGGTACTAATATATACGGCGGGCTGAGATTTAAATTTTAGATCGGCTATGGTCACATTGAAACGATATGCTTACCTTCACTACAATTTTTGATTAGAAATGGACATAGCTAAATATATAGGACTTTTTTTACTAAAAAATCACTTTTGCTACATACATGGCTTGGGCAATCTGGAGCTCAAAAAACGCTCGGCTACGCAGGATGGAGATACATTGCGCGGCCCTTCTTACGAGGTTGTAGTAACACAGGGTGGCTCAATAGATGATAACCTTGCCAACTTTATAGCTACTAACGAATTTATCAGCATATCTAAAGCATCCAATGCATTGCGCGATTTCAGCACCGATGCGCGGGCTCAATTGCTGGAAGGTAAAGATGTTGTTATATCCAATATTGGGAAGTTCCAGGAGGTTAATGGAAGAATAACATTCACTACAGATCCTAACCTGCAATACACCCCATATTCGGTACCGTCTATGCGTACAGACCGCAGACCGGATGAAGCTGCTGCTGCACGGCCTTATACCCCGCCATTGCCGTCTATGCAGACCAATGCTGAAAAACCGACACAATCTGCAACCCCACCGCCACCTCCACCAGCCCGTGCAACGGCAACTGTTGATTGGAAAAAAGTGATCGTAGCTGTGGTAGCATTAATAGTGCTTATTGTACTAGCATTAGTAGCTTTCAAATTCATACAGAACAGGAACAATAAAGCAGAATCAGATCTGCATCCTCATGTGCTGGTGCCCCCGCCGGTTATGGTTCAACCCAAAGTGGATAGTGCGGCTTTGATAAAGAATGCAGATACAACGCGTACCTACAATTTTATCATTGGTGACGAAGAAACACGCAAAAAAGCAGAGAAGAAGGTAGCACTCATGGTCTCTTACGGCCACCAGGGTGTACAGATGGTAGCACAGGATTCTTCTATGTACCTGATAGTAATGCCTGTAAAATGTGCACCAAGCGACACGTTGAGGGTTATGGATTCCCTCGGCAGATTTTATGGTTATCCAGGTGTTAGTATTTATCAATAAAGCAATATATTAAACAGAATTTATTTTTTCTATAAAAGGGCTTCTGCCCTTTTATTTTTTGCGAGATATAGACATATATATATAGGCCGCAATCCTCCCTCCTAAAGAGTATCCCATATCCCAGAAAATGTATTACAGTAAAAGAGAAAAGAAAATCAGAACTTATTCAGCTGCAAAAAATTGTTCTGCCATGGTTATGAGTTCACCTGTAGCTATGTTTAGGTGCTCGTTTATCAGAATCCGGTCAAACTGAGGGGCAAATGTAAGCTCCTGCTCAGCTTTCGATATACGTTCGTTTAAGCTGAACTCGGTTTCAGTACCGCGGTGAATAAGCCTGCGACGCAGTTCTTCAAGTGATGGTGCTTCAATAAAAATAGTGAAAGAAATACTTGGGTACTGGTCGCGTATGGCAAGTGCACCTTGCACATCTATATCTACAAGTGGAGTTTTGCCGCTATCCCATATTCTTTGCAACTCAGACCTTAATGTACCATAGTACTTACCAGGATAAACCATTTCCCATTCTACAAAAGCATCTTCATCTATCAGATGCTTGAATTTCTCTTCATCAAAGAAATAGTAATCTTTACCATTGATCTCGCCAGAACGTGGTGACCGTGTGCATGCCGATATAGAAAAAGACAAGTTAGGACACGCGGTGAGTAACCGCTTCACTAAAGTAGTTTTACCGGAGCCGGACGGTGCAGTAATGATGATGATCTTGTTGGCCAAAGATGTACGCTTAAAGGAATGCGAATATAAATTGATAATTCCACACTTCTATGTGCCACACTAGTTCTCATCACATTTTAAAAATACCGAACAATTATTATTTCAATGCGTAGCTCTGTTATTACGCTGCATCTAAAGAAAAAATGGATTAACCTGCAATAGCAAAAGTTAATCCATTTTATATAATTAATTCGGTTTTCGATCTTTATTCATCCAGCTTCAGTACAGCAAGGAAAGCTTCCTGTGGTATTTCCACATTCCCTATCTGGCGCATGCGTTTCTTCCCTTCTTTCTGCTTTTCAAGCAATTTGCGTTTACGCGATATATCACCACCATAACATTTAGCAGTAACATCCTTACGCATAGCCGATATAGTTTCGCGTGCTACTATCTTAGCGCCCAACGCAGCTTGTATTGCTATTACAAATTGTTGGCGCGGCAAAAGGTCTTTAAGTTTAGAACACAGCTTACGGCCAAACTCGTTGGCACGACTGCGGTGTATCAGAGCGCTCAATGCATCTACTTTTTCTGCATTCAGCAGTATATCCATCTTGGCTATATCGCTTTCGCGGTAGTCAAGCGGGTTATAATCGAAAGAGGCATAACCACGGGTTGATGATTTCAACTTATCATAGAAGTCAAAAACTATTTCTGTAAGTGGCAATTCAAATATAAGCTCTACCCTGGTTGGCGTAAGGTAATGCTGATTGATAAGTACCCCACGTTTTCCCAGGCAGAGGCTCATAATATTGCCTATGTAATCAGGCAAGGTTATGATCTGTGCACGGATAAATGGCTCTTCAATACGATCTATACGGCTAGGGTCCGGCATTTCTGTCGGATTGTTCACAATGATCGCTTTATCCTTATCACGGGTCAGGTAAGCTTTAAAACTTACGTTGGGCACAGTAGTGATCACAGTCTGGTTAAACTCACGTTCCAATCGTTCCTGTATGATCTCCATGTGCAGCATACCCAAAAATCCGCAACGGAAACCAAAACCCAGCGCCTGCGATGTCTCAGGCTCGTAAGTGAGCGATGCATCGTTAAGCTGTAGTTTTTCCATGCAGTCACGCAGGTCCTCAAAATCATCAGTATCTACGGGGAATATCCCTGCAAACACCATCGCTTTCACTTCCTGGAAACCGGCAACAATTTCCTGGGTAGGGTTAGCCACCTGGGTAATTGTATCCCCTACTTTCACTTCTCTGGCCACCTTTATACCTGTGATGAGATAACCAACATCGCCTGTTGTCACCTCCGGTCTGGGCACAAGTCCCATCTTTAAAATACCCACCTCATCAGCATAGTATTCTGCGTCTGTATGTATGAATCTAATTTTTTCTCCTTTTTTAATGGTGCCATTGAACACGCGGAAGTAAACAATAATACCCCTGAACGAGTTGAACACACTATCAAATATAACAGCCTGTAGTGGTGCATCTGTCTTTCCTTTTGGGGCAGGGATACGCTCTATAACGGCGGCCATTATTTCTTCTATGCCTATACCAGATTTACCGCTGGCCAGTATTATATCCTCTACCTTGCAGCCAATCAGGTCCACTATCTGGTCCTGGGTTTCAGGTATCATAGCGCCATCCATGTCTATCTTGTTGATAACCGGGATGATCTCCAGGTCATTGTCAAGCGCCAGATAAAGGTTAGATATGGTTTGTGCCTGTATCCCTTGCGAGGCATCTACCAGCAAAAGAGCACCTTCGCAAGCAGCCAGTGCCCTCGATACTTCGTACGAAAAGTCAACGTGACCGGGAGTATCTATCAGGTTAAGCACATACTTTTCGCCCTTATATACATAGTCGATTTGTATAGCATGGCTTTTAATGGTAATGCCTTTCTCACGTTCCAGGTCCATATCATCAAGCACCTGCGCCTGCATATCGCGGGATGATATGGTTTTAGTAAATTCTAAGAGACGATCGGCCAGGGTACTCTTACCGTGGTCGATATGGGCTATGATACAGAAATTGCGAATATTTTGCATAAGAAATTAAGAATTGCAAAAGTACGCAAAAATGAGGGGTTTACCTTGCCAACGCAAGATGTGATTTTTACAATATTTCCGGAAGCTAAGAAGCAAAAAAAAGCCGGTAATAGAAAAGGTGCTTTCCTATTGCCGGATCTATATTAAAACTCAATATTGTTAGTACACGTGCTGCCCGCCGTTAATTGCATAATTGGCGCCGGTTATAAAACTGGCTTCCTTTGATGCAAGAAAAGACACCAGATGTGCTATCTCTTCAGTGCCGCCTAAGCGGCCAATAGGTATTTCGGCAACTATTTTATTCCTTATTTCTTCAGCTACAGCCATTACCATGTCTGTACCTATATAGCCGGGGGAGATAGTATTTACGGTTATTCCCTTCCGCGCCACTTCCATGGCCAGTGTTTTGGTAAAGCCGTGCATGCCAGCCTTAGCAGCCGAGTAATTGGCTTGGCCAAACTGACCGCGCTGACCATTTACAGAAGATATATTTATAACACGTCCAAATTCGCGCTCTATCATTTGGTTGATAACGTTACGAGTACAATTAAATACACTATACAGGTTCGTTTTCAAAACTGCATCCCAGTTCGATGGTGTCATTTTCCTGAAAGCCCCATCGCGAGTTATACCTGCATTATTTACCAATATGTCTATACCTCCAATTTCACGCTCTACCTTTCCTATCATTTTCTCTACAGCATCGTAGTCGCTCACATCACCCTGGTACATATCAAAATCATAACCAAGCCCCTTCATCTTAATCTTCCAGGCAGCTGCTTTCTCTTCGTTGTTATAGTTAGCTACTACGCGGTATCCATCGTTAGCAAGCCTTATACAGATAGCTGTACCCAAGCCCCCTGTACTTCCCGTCACCAGTGCTACGTTTTTGTTTTCTAAATCCATAAACTATGAAGTTGTTTGTGAAGAAAATAATTGATACACAATGTAATTATTATTTCAATTACTCAGTGAAGCATACCAGAGGAATTATCTGACAAAAAACATTGAAGGTGTTGGCACGAAATTTACTAAACACTATTTGTGCGAATGTATAGAGCGTAATAGATAAAAGCATAACGTAACGAAACCAAAACACAATGAAAAAGATCCAGATTTTCCCGATTCTCGCACTTTTAGTAGCGCTAACCTTAAGCATGTCAGGTTGCCAGGTGATAGGTGACATATTTAAAGCCGGAGTATGGGCCGGAGTATTGATGGTAGTGGTGGTGGTGGGCCTCATTATCTTCCTTATATCCCGCATATTTGGCGGTGGCAAGTAAAAAACATTCTAATAATAAACCATAAAACAAGAACCATGAGCACATCAAAATTTTTCGCAGGCGCACTAGTAGGACTAGTTGCAGGCTTGCTGATAGCACCCGAGAAAGGTGAAGAAATGCGTGAAGACATAGCAGTAAATGCTGAAAAATGGAAAAAGAAACTCAACAAAATGCTAGGCAAAACTGGTGCAGAGCTAGATGACCTCAAAAGGCTTTTGGGTGAAGAGGTTGAAGGTCTAAGCGACGACGTACGTCACCGCATTCTCAATATTCTCGACGAAACAAGCAATACCGCAGGCAATATTAAAAGTAATTTTACTACAGAGTTTAGATAACTATCAACTAAAATTTCCGGAAACGGAATATATATAGAAAAGCCACCAGTCAGGTGGCTTTTTCATGCAAAAATCTTTAAATAACCTCCACATCTTTATATATTTTCTTAAAGTCTTCTCAGTAAATTGCAGTTTACAGTGCTCCATTTTTGTGTATGAGACTTTACGCTATTGCATATCCCCAACTTGCTGCTAATGATCTGGAGCTAATACAGAAATGTCGCAAAGAAAATAATAGGCTTTATGGTCTTATAGATCCGCATTTCACGTTTATATTTATGGTTAGCGATCAAACTATTTCGTCTTTTACAGCAGAGGTTACCAAACGCTTGAGAGACGTGAAACGCATTCACTTCACATTGAGGTGCGCCACTATTAATAAAGATGCATTCAGCGGTTACTATTTTGCTTTCCTTATACCTGACGAAGGACACAGCAGCATTAAAAAACTACACGACAAGCTGTACAGCTACAAATTATCCAACCACCATAGGCTAGACATCGATTATATTCCACACATAGAGATAGCAAATTCGCTCGACAAAATAAAAATAAAGCAGTTAGTTGACCAATGGAATGAAACTGATTTTGCTATTACAGGAACTATTGCATACATCAGTATTATCACTTTTGAAAACGGGATCTTAGAAACCGTAGCTGCAATACCCTTAAAATAAATAGCCCCGGCATTGCGGTCGGGGCTATTATATCTTATCTATCTTGCATTATTAATTCACTTGAATTACCTGGTAGGCATCTTGGCCGTTTTGCGAAATAGGCTGATAGTAGGTATTATTATACAATAATACATCCTGCCCATTTATCTGCTGTTCTGTGGCGCCTTGGGGTATTTCTGTAACAATAGCACCAACTGGAGCCGGTACTACGCGGAAAGAATTACCCTGATTCACATAAAACGCACCGCCATAATAATAGTAATCCGCATCCCCCAAAGGCACAGTTACATATCCGTTAGGTAGGTAGCTTACAACCGCGCCAACTGGTGGTGCAACAACTGTATAGCCTGCGCCCGATTGTTCGTAATAAACCCCATTATCATAATAATAAGCCTGGTTTGCGATAGAGAAATATAAAGCATCTGCAGCCAGCGAAGCGGCAAAATACCCAAATGGATGCCAATAAGGCCCCCATGCATACGGATGGTATGGATGATAAAAATAGGTACCTCCGCCATATATATGGCCATAACCATAACCTGTATGATATGGATGGTCTGTAAAACGGACACCGCCACCACGGCCATAGCCGCCACCGTAACCGCCATCATAACCACCACGCCCTGCAGGAAATGAATGGCTACCTATGTTGCGAGCGCCACCGTTAAAACCTCCTCCTCCAAAGCCACCCCTTCCTGCCGGAGCTGAAGGACGTGAGAAACCCCCACCTCCGCCACCGTGGAAGCCGCCGCCACCACCGCCGCCGCCATGGCCAAATCTCTGGGCCATACCATGCTGGGGAAAACAGAATATGGTGAAGGCAAAAACACTAATTATATTTATAAGCTTTATTTTACTGATCGTTTTCATGACTATAAATGTTGCTGAGTGAAATTAATTTTTTGCTGATAATGGGGTTAATTTGATTTTCTTGGCATTTGCAGGAGCCTTGAAGTCAAAAATGCTGTTGGGCAAAACGGGGTTAATTTCCCAATCTGAATAAACAGCTTCGTATTGAGGAGTCATGGGTTTATTGGTATATATAATAACCAACTTTACAGGCAGGTAAAAAGCATCATTAGCTATCCAGAACTGGAATGTTTTGTCCTTTGAGGTGCCAGCGATGTGAAAACATTCTTTCCCATCCACCTTTGTCATACCCAGCATAGACAGATTTGTTGCATCGGCCAAAATATCGTCCACAAATGTGGGATACAGAAAATCTGCCATAGGGAATACAATGCCGTAATTCTTATTCATATAATCAATCATCTCTACAACACTACCGGGTACTTTGGTGCGTGCGTAGTGATTTTTATCAACGGAGTAATAGCTTAGGGTTTGTCCGTTGTACGACATATACCTGTTACCCTTATCACCTTCAGAACGTATAAGCAGCTTATCAGAACCGCCTACATAAACATGTTCCACATCCGAATGCTTTACAAGCCCAAGGTCGGGGGTTGCAACGTCGTAACAAGACTTTACTGTAGCGCTACAGGATTTCAGATCTCCTATCATTGCGCTCATCCGGTCGAGCAGAGATACTGCCACGGTATCAATATTGCGCGATTGTGCTTTTACCTGCACCGATAAAATGCAAATGAAAAGAAGAAAAAGTGTGCTTTTTTTCATGGTGTGTTTGTTTTGCTATTTGGTGTATCGAAATTAAATGAAATGCTGAGGTTTGAAAATGATACGAGTCATGTTTATCAAAACTTTATCAGGGCTAGAGGGGGGTTAGAAGTTCCAGTATATATAACTGAATGCCACAATAAACTCATGCTAAAACTGTGCCACATTCCTATTAGCTCACGCATACGAAATGTTATAATTTCCTGGCGTTTACAGGAATGAAAAACCAATTCCTGACCACTATTTCTTACACATACTTCATGAACTTAATGTAGGTTTATAAATTCCCTCTTCCCGGCGAGTCTGTAAAACCTAACGGTATTGATATTTTTATCTGTACATTAGACCACAAAAAATAGCGCGTTACAATCACCATATAATTACTACATACCAATATGTCAAATAGCAAAGTACATCTAGGAATAATAAAAGATTTGTTGGCATTGAAAGTTACTGAAGCCAATATGCTCCGAGATAATGGCACCATTCCATTAACAGTAAATTTTGATAATGGCATGTCTGCCCTATTAGACATGAGCCATCCTCGCGCGGCAGTTTGGGCAAATATGATAAGCCGCCTGCAACGTAATAACCAGCCGACATATATTGAAATTGATGCAGATACTGATATGATAACCAGGTTATGCATACCTATTGCGACAAAGGTTATAGCTATAAGGACTAACGCTGAAGGTACCGTAGAAGTAGCGCTGAGTGCATCTGATGCGTTGTATTTCCTGCATAGCGATGCTCCTGATTTTGACAAGTTGCATCATGCCATACAGCAAGCAAAAGATACAGGCACAACAATACTCGTCACAGCAACATTCCATAATTTTGATATTGTTGATGTCAGAGCGCTTCCCCAATTCGTTGCCAGCCAGGGGCCTTTTGGCCCATTACCCGATCCCGAGCCTATAGTGCCTGTTTCGCAGGAAAGATGCATGGAACTTTTCAACATGGTAAGTGCTGAGACCTGTGTAACAGGTTCAATGAAGTCTCCATGCATAGCATACAAATACCCCTATAGCGGTTGCAATGTAAGGGCGCACCTTATGTGTTACATGATGAGAGCAGCCGGAGCAACACCGGAAAAGATGTGGATATCCCCCGGACTCCGTGCCAAAACATCCAATGCCCCTCAGTGCATGGTGGGATGGGGATGGCATGTTGCACCCACACTACTGGTAATACAGCCTGGTGGTGCTCTTGAAAAAATGGTACTCGATCCTTCCCTATGCGATGGGCCAGTTACAGTAGCATATTGGAAATCACTGCAAGGCAACCCCAATGCAACCCTGACACCTGCTCAATGGGAGGGCTATAATTTTCTGGCAAAAGGGACTGCCACCCAACAGGAAGCAGATGACGAAATGGAAAACTATAGGGAGTGGCTGACCGATTTATGGAGAGAAAGCCCACCACCTTATAAATGTCCACAGTAGATAAATAATTACCTCCGTGGTTTTATATTGCTTCCTATTTATCCAATTATTAACCAGCATAAAATGTACCCCACCACTTATCTGTTCCGCATTGCTCAGACCATTTCGGTATTTGCCGTTGGTACTATGGCACTATTAATTGTAGTAGGTAACACTACCGATTATTATACCAATTACCACTTTGTGGAACATGTAATGAAAATGGATACAATATTTCCAAGTAGCAGCATTCTTTACCGCAGTATCAACAGTATGTTTCTTTATCATGCCGGATATATTTCCATCATTATACTGGAGGCAACAATGGCATTTTGCTGTTTAAAAGGCAGCTGGCTGTTGCTTAAAAACTTCAAAAATGATGCAACGGTCTTTTATACTTCTAAGAACTGGGCTGTAGCAGGACTTATTATTGGTATTGTTATCTGGTTCCTGGGGTTTGAGGTAATTGGCGGTGAATGGTTTGCAATGTGGCAAAGCCCTACCTGGAATGGGTTGGGCAGTGCGGAGCGCATTGTTAGTTTTCTCGTTTTGGTCTTGATCTCATTGCAGATCAAAGAAACCAGCCATTAATAAACTATCACACAGGCGTATTTACGGCAAGGATTTTCATTTATCCTTTACGCTTATATTGGTAAATGGCGAAGTTTCTCTGAAAGCAACAGTATCAGCCGCTGTGTTTGCAACAAACACGGCCAATCTGCCATTTGTAAAACTATCGTTATGAATTGCCTCTGGCTTTATAGCCAGGGCCGATCCATCAGAAGGTATTCTAAAGGTGGTAAATATAATTTTAGGTATCTTATCTTCTGGATCTTTAACCTTGTGTCCTAATGTAACTTTCGCCTCACAAAATATCTGGCCGTCCTTGGTGGGTCTGGGCAGAAAAATATGTGGAAATGGGTGATGCTCTACAAACAAGCCTCCACCACCAAAAGGTGACATAGCGTAGTTGCGTATATAATCTGGTAACGATGTATTGTACTCCATGCCAAAAAGTACCTGGTTGAATCCTATACAAAACTCTTCATTTGGCGTAAGGAGTTTAGCACCGTAAAAGGCAAGTGTTTGATGATAGTCTGGATGGCTCACATCCAGCACCGGTAAGGTTACTGTCTTTTCATTTACATATAGCGACCCCGTGCTGCCAAATACATTAGCAGATTCATCAAGGCTCGGCACCATTCCGCCATCTTTGCTGCTCACCCAGTTGGCACGTAGGGTTGCGGCGTTACCATCTTTAGGTTTCGAAGCTTTTCTTTCCAGGTCCACCAATTGCTCTATCAACGATTGTTGTGTGCATTTTTCTTCTATTAACCTAACACCTGTTCCTGTACCAGGCGTTAGAGCTACTTTAGTGCCAGGGCGAATGGGCCCATAAATAGCCGTGGTCGTCATCAAAGGAACACCCTCGGGGCTTTGCCTTAAAACAACAGCATCATTTAAAAATTCTATATTTTCAACCAGGTCTTCTTGCGTAATATCAACAGCAACCGTTTGCCATTTTCGTTGATCACGTATTTTTTTTATGTCCTCTTCAGATATTCTTTTTGAGGGTTCTGTATACGAACTTCTAACTACGTGACTCATTTGCTGTTTGCATTAAGTGATTTAAGATTGTAGCGGGTATTACTGGTTAAATATAGTGTGTTTTCCTGAATGATATACTTGAAGCGTGCGGGGTTTGGCATTCGATGGGAATAATGTGAAGTGTATTTCAGGCAATTAGAAAAAACTGGGCAGACATTCATATATAATCCCATAGTACCTTCGCTGCCAAGAGCTTTGCGCATTTTAAAACTGACCAAGTAAATAAGCACATTGATGGACACTGGAATCGAAAAACCGGAATTTTGGGAATCTGCCTTTAGCGAAAAAAAAGAAATGTGGGGCTTCGAGCCAGCGAAATCTGCAATACTGACCAGGGATTTTTTCATTGAAAAAACAATGAAAAATATTTTGATACCAGGAATTGGTTATGGGCGAAATGCGCAAATTTTCATAGATACTGGGATGTCTGTAACAGGGATTGAGATATCAAGTACCGCTATTGACATGGCAAGAAAACATTATGGCAATAGTATGACCATATTTCATGGCTCCGTAACAGATATGCCATTTGATACGTGCAAGTATGATGGCATCTTTTGTTATGCCCTAATTCACTTACTTAATGATGGTGAACGAAAAAAGCTTATTCTCGACTGCTATAATCAGCTAACAGATGGAGGTTACATGGTTTTTACGGTCATTTCAAAAGAGGCTTCGACATACGGACAAGGCAAATTTATCAGTAAGGATCGCTACGAAATCTTCGAAGGGGTTAATATGTTTTTTTATGACCGGGAATCTATAACGGCAGAGTTTAGTAAAGCAGGATTATTCGAAATCACAGAAGTCACCGAGAACTATCCATTTTTCTTAATTAAATGTAAGCGGTCACAATAAAAGACCTTATAAGGATTGCCAAGATGCGTGAAGAACCTTTGGGGTATAAACTATCCACGAACCGGATTATGGACGATTTAGATTGCTGATCTAAATCCCCAAAGAACTTTTCGCTAATCAAACTAGATAAACGCTGCTTTGCCATCAGTAATAAAGTTGAATAGATAGTTTTTTATGACAATATCCCAACCCCTATTAGTGCATGTTTCGTAACATTCTTTTCCGGGAACTAGACCTTCGTGTGTAAAATGGAGAACAGTTTTATCGCCTTTGGTGGTTATCTCAAAAACAATTTTTGTATTTGTCCATTCATGCTTGTCTTTTTGCAGCCAACTCAGTTCGCTTTCAGTAACAAGCCAAACAACTTTTCTGTCAGGAATAATTTCGATTAATTTCTGTTTTGAATAGTGCGCGCCCGGATGGCGAATAACAAATTCATCATTCAATTTAGTACTGTTTCCTATAAGGTCTTTGCCACCCCACCATTTTGCCACATCTTCCGTAATAGCTTTGAAAACCTCTTGGGTAAATCTGTCAAGCTCAATAGTTGCGGTGAAGTCTTTCTTTGCGGTAACATAATTGTAAAATAACTCTTTAATGGTCATCTCGCATATCTCAGCTAATTTATCCGCTTCATGCTCAAGAACAACACCATCGTAAGTAAATCTGAGTGCGGTATTATTACCATGCGGTATTAACTCAAAAATGAATTTAGTACCTGTCCAATCATAGTTATCTGTTTTACGTACACTTTCGGTGGTGATCCAAACTACTTTATTATTGGGCACAAATTCAACCACCTTATTTTTTGAATAATGCCCGTTCCCTGTCTTAAATACAAACTCGGTACCAGGTTTAATTCTTTCTCCTTCAAATTCTTCAGGCCACCATTTTGAAAGATCAATGACATGTTCAAAAACATCTTTCGGCGATTTTGCAACCTCAATTTCTACTGTATAATTTGCTGCTTTGTAATTTTTCTCTGGCATTTTCTTATTAACTTTTTTCCGTCATCGAATACTGAATAGAAAATTATTTAGTAGGAGCCCTAAAAACTCCTTTCCCAGTAGTTAAATAAGAAAATAAGCTTGTTTTGATCCAGTGTGTCCAGCCGGGTTCACAGTCCTTGTAACACTCCACATCGGGTGTTAGGCCTTCATGTGTAAAGGTGAGTTCTGTTTCACCGTTGCGTTCATTGAGATCAAAAATCAACCTGGTATTAGCCCATTCTTTTTTATCAGAATACCAGGGCATATTGCAATCTGTAACCAACCAAACAACTTTTTTACCAGGGATCAATTCTGTTACCGTAAAGTTGAAGAATGAATCTCCGCCCATCTTTACGATAAAAGTATCATTTTGTTTTTCTGCGCTTCCGGTAAAGGTTACTCCCCACCACTCCGGCACATTGCTTATTTTTTTGATGGCCTCGCCTGCACTGATCTTTGCGGTGATACTGCTGCTAAAATTGTTCTGTTCCATTTTGTTTGTTTTTAAACAAAGGTAGAATCATGGAAACCCGTTGTATTGTACAAATCGGAACTCAACTGGTATAGTGTTTGGTGGCGAGTTCGTTCATGCTGTTTTGAAGATCGCTAGGGGTGAACCCGGTGAACCTTTTAAATGCCCTGATAAAATGCGATTGATCGTGGTAATAATAGTAAATATGGTCTTTTAAGGTTTGTAATTGTGCACCAGTTGAATATACCTGGTAAAATTGTTTGAAGCGGATTATTTCAGCAAGGTTCTTGGGTCCTGTGCCTAAGCGTTCTGAAAATTTTCTATGAAGCCATCGCGACGTGTAGCCGGTTTCTTTTTCAAGTTGTGCTATGCTTATTAGACCTTTGGCCGCTGATATACGATCGATACAATAATCGAATATTGGATCAACAGAGGATTTTTCCAGTTGTTTGATCAGAAAATGTTGCAGAAGTTTCAATTTCACATCTAAGGTATTTGCCTCAGTAAGTTGCAATTGAAGTTCTTTTGCATAGTTTCCAATCAAGTCTTCCAACTCTACTATCTCATTTTTAACTGCAGTATATGATAAGCGAAATAAACGATAAGCTCCAAGCGGGTTGAGTTCGATAATTATGGTGCCGGTCTGCGCGTCTTCCTGCGGATCAAGCAGGACAGGCGCATCTATCAGGCCTGATAAACTCAACTTATTTTCACTTTGGACAAAGGCTTTATCTGCGATACGTGCTACGATGCCATTGCAATAAGTAAGGGTTAATTTAAAATTTGCATTTGGAACGATTAGCTTATTATCCAGCACGGGTAAGCGGCCACTACTTTCGAATACATACATTTTAGCAACGTACGGTCTTAGTATAGGATGAGGCGTGACCGGATTGAATTGGAACGCTGTCATTTAATTCTCCCAAATAGGTATTGCAATTACCCAAAAATAAGATATTTTTTTTAATATATTATACATAAAAATGCCCGGCTTCCTGTGAAAGCCGGGCAGTAAGATATATTATAGCAGCTTATTTGATGATGACCAATTTTTGTGTTTGTGTTTGGCCGCCTGCATACATACTTGCTATGTAGATGCCAGGAGCAAGTCTGCCAGCATCAACAGCTATAGTTTGCTTGCCTTTTTGCAATACCAATTCCCTGCTAATGACTGTTTTACCAGCAAGGTCGGTGATGTTGAGGTAAGCTGGCTGGTTATCTTCCTTACTATCTACTACAGCATTAAAGTTGCCTGCAGCTGGATTAGGATAGATAAAGAAAGAGTTGCTGCCCTGTGCTGTAACATTGCTTATTCCCGATGTTTTGTTCAGCGTATTGAGTGTGCTGTTAGTCGGTACAGGTTTGTTAAAGTCAAAATAGATGCCTGCACGATTCTTTATTTGAGTGCCTGCAGCAAGATTCTTTTTCAGTTTCACAGTATAGGTAAACATGCCGTTGCTACCAGCTTCGTCATCTTTCTCGGCTGGCAGATCTACATTGTTAAATGCAAACCGGGCAATGCCATTGTTAAGTGTTACCACACATGCAGACGATTGATATTGCGGACGAAGCGTGGTCCAGTCCAGGTTAGCATCCAGCGTATCCAGCACCACTATGTTTTGTGCCATATAGGTACCGGTATTCTGGAAGTGTACCATGTATTCAAGTGTAGAATCAGTATAATTGATAAGACCTGTAGGGCCTGAACCCTGAGGGCTAACAGCTATAAAATTAGGATCAAAAGATCCTACCACTGGAGTAGTAAAATAATCTACATTGTTCCATGGCGAATAGTCGTTCATCCAGTTGCTAATAGGTGAGGTGTAGGCTGCGCTATCGGTAAATACAAGGCTAGTACCTAGGGGAATATTTGCCGGGACATTATAGTCTATATTAAACAGTTGTGATGCGCCGGGCTGCAAAGTGGGAAAGCTGCCTGCATCGTACCAGTTACCCGATCCGCTAAATATTGACGAAGGAAAGAAGGTTGCACCATTCAGTTGTCCATCCGTTTTATAAGTGGCTTGTATACCAGTTTCTGCAACTGTGCCCTGATTCTGCACTATCATTTTCTGTTCGTAAGAATATCCGGGAATAGGGAAGTTATTGTTCCAGGTACTGATGTGTATGTCGTGGATGGGTGTTACAGAGTCTGCAAAATTCACGGTGTGCGTACAGTTGGCCGCAGCAGTTGCGGTTACGCTTACTGCGTTGTTCTGGCAGCTTTGCAGCGGGTAGTATGACAATACAGTTTGCGAAATAGTATAAGTACCTGATGGTACTATAAAAGAGTAGTATCCACTGGCATCAGTATATGTATAGCCTATGCCACTGCAATGTAACTGTATATTCTGCAAACCAGCCTCACCGGGGTCTTGCGTGCAATTGCCATTAGCATCATGATATACATTTCCCTGTATTTTGCAGTAGCAGCTGTTGTTACTCGCATTGTAGCCAACATGAGAAAAGTTATTGGCAACACACCCGTTAGCATCTGTCACACGTATATAGTAATCACCTACAGGCAGGTTGGTAATCGTTGCTGTTGATTGTCCGTTGTTCCAGCTATATGAATAAGGCGTTGCACCACCGCTGGGAGTAGCAGTAATGGCCCCGTCTGTATTGAAGATGCACGACGCCGCAGTAGCAGACAAGCCCAAACTAACAGGCGATGTAGCATTTATTTCCGCATATTTTGTAACACTGCAACCTGCATTGTCGTGCACCGTAACGGCATAATATCCGGCAGTAACACTGCTCAATGATGCAGTAGTAGCACTGTTGTTCCAGGCATAGGTGTATGGTGCCGTACCACCAGATACAGTAGCGCCTATGCTACCGTTAGCTTGTGTACATGTAGCATCAGTAATACTAAAGCCAACACTGATCATATGTACTGGTGGAACAGTTACAGTGCCCGTTCTTACACAACCGTTAGCATCGGTAATATGAAAATTGTAGTTACCGGGAGCCAGGCTGGTTGCACTGGTACCGGTCTGTACAGGATAAGTACTCCATGAAACGGAGTAAGGTGTTGCTCCTCCTGCAATTGTTAAGGTGGCGCTGCCTGTAGCCGATGTGCATAAACTGGCGACCGTGGTGTAAGTAGCTGTTATAGGGGTGGTGGCTGTTACACTTGCAGTATTATTACCGGTGCAGCCGTTGGCATCTCTTACAGCAACACTGTATTGGCCGGCCTCTAAGCCGGTAATAGTAGGGGTGGTAGCGCCATTGCCATAAAGATAGGTATAGGGGCTGGTGCCGCCTGAGGCAGTTGTAGTAATGGCGCCGTTAGCCTGTGTGCATGTGGCTGGTGTAGTAGTAACATGTGCAGTAATAATCGGTGTCTGATTAATATAAGTAACACGGCTGCTGGCGCAACCTACAGCATCGGTAACCGCAACAGACAAGTAGCCTTTAGACAGGCCACCTATGGATGCACTGGTTGCCCCGTTAGACCATAGATAGCTATATGGTGCTACGCCGCTGCCAGTTATGGAGCCTACTGTAGCTGTACCATTGGTGCAACTGGCTGCGGTAGTGGTTACGTTAAAATTAAATGATGGAAGGGAATAGAAGTTTACAGAATCGGGCTGGGATGCAGATCCTGTAACGCAACCGGTAGCATCAACAATGGTAATCCCATACTGCCCGTTTGGTAACGATATAGGATTGGTGGTGCCCACCACAGTGTTTGTCGCCAAGTCATACCATTGGTAGGTGTAAGGGGCTGTTCCTCCTGATGGGGTTACTGTACCTGTTGATAACGTAGGGCAGCTGGGAAAGGTATTCGTAACGGTGTAAGTAAATGGCGGGTGCGAATAAGAGCCGTAGCCCATATTGCTGCCTGCATCTGTAACACTAAGGTATAAAGGAGCACCCGAGTACCCGGTAAGCACATCGCTGGTACCCGTCACCCCTGTGTGGGTGATAGTGGTGTATGTACCTCCCGAGTACACCTGCCATAATACGGTAAGCGGAGGGGTTACATTCGTGAAGCTTGCTGTAACAACACCATTATTGTTACAGGGCGGGGTTGTGAGTGCAAAAGTGACAACCGGCGTTTGCGCTTTTACAGCATAAACACAAAAGACGAGTAAGGCGGTTAATAATGTTTTCATAGTGTTAGGCTTTGGTGAAAAATATACTCTTTATCCATTTCAAAGTTAGAGAGAGAGGAAATGTATAAACTGAGTATAAATACCTAATTTGAATAATGAGCACTAATACCCAATGCTGCCTTTTTTGCTATTAATTATTATATCCACCTACTCATCGGCCCTTTATTCCGCTAAAGAAATTGATCATAAATTGAAGATTGTTTTCGGAGTGTAACGCTTCTATAAGTTGTAACGATTCTTCAGTTGCCACCTCGGTCCGGGCGTGCATTTTCTGTTCATAATATGTCAGGGCTTCTCCCAATGTTTCAAAATTTTCTACACAAAGGGCTTCATAGAGTTCCAGGGCATCAAGCATTGCCAGGTTCACACCTTCACCCGATGGTGGTGTTTGGTGTGCTGCATCGCCCAGCATAGTTAATTTAGGTACCGTTTGCCAACATTGGTTGGCAGGAATATAATATTGTGGCCTGACAACAAAATAAGATTCATTGGTTGTAAATATCTCATCCCAGTCATTACTCCAATCAGCAAATCGTTGTTTGAACCAGGCAAACACTTGCTCTTTTTTACCAAAGTCTATACCCGATGTTTTGGCCCAATCCTCCGCTTCTTTGGTACTTGTGTAGAACGATAGCGAGCCTTCCCCCTTTGCACTTAAAACCACTGTTTTATGGTTCCAAAGCGCATAAACCTTTCCTCCGTTAGTAAGTTCCCACAAATTGGGCACATTGGTTGCAGCGTTGTAAATATTACCTTCAACAATCGTAACGCCTGAATATATACGCACGATATCTGTTATGTATTTTCTAACCTTAGAGTTTGCTCCGTCTGCAGCAACTACCAGGTCTGCATATGCGGTTGTTCCGTTTTCAAAAACCAGGTCCCAGCCGTTGCCATTTTCTTTTAGCTCCGAAAATTTTGAATCCCATACAATTGTATCTTCATGCAAAGATGCAATCAGCAGATCACGTAGCGGCCCCCGGTCTATTTCAGGCCGTGCATATTCACTGTCAATATCCATGCTTGGTTCCTCATCACGCTCGGTATAGTGCACTTTGGCATTGTTATCAGTAATAGTAAATCTTTCCGCACCTGGCCTGTAGTTGCTTTTAAACGCTTCAATCAGCCCGGCTGCTCTTAATGCTTTTAGCCCCGATTCGGTGTGTAAGTCAAGAGTAGCGCCTTGTTGGCGAAACAATTTATCTTTATCTCTTTCATAAACGGTAACATTCGCTCCTTTTAGCTGCAGTAATCGCGCAAGCGTTAATCCTCCTGGCCCACCGCCTACTATTGCCACCTTTTTATCTTGTAGTACCATACTGATGCTTTTATTTTTTTATTGATACGCAAAAGTATTTTTACTTTTACGAACTAAATACCTATTAACGCTAATAAAATAGTCGTAAATGAAAATATCAGTCACAGATAAAGGTTCTGGTATCGCGCTGCAATTCGCCCGGGCTATTGGGGCTACTGTGCAGGGCCGCTTTATACACATTCCTGAAAGTAAAGGCGGTGGTTACCTTACCGGCTTTTCTTGGGACGACGATATCCGGGTGATGATACGCAACTATTATCTAAATGAGGAAGTGTTGATAGAACGGACAAATGAACTTGCCGAAGGACAGGATGATATTATTTTTTTAATAAATGGCATTTTCCCTCTCCCGCATCAGCATGAAACACAACTTATTCCTGAGCAAGCCAATGTATTTATCTGTGCACATGCAGTTTCGTCGGTACTCACCATGCCTTCAAACACATTTTTTAGAAGCGTGACAATGGCAGTTTCGCGTAAGTACTTGCAAAAACTCTTTGGCAATATACAGCACCCTGTGGTAGTAAGCATCTTGGAGGCAAAAGATAACTTCGCCTACGAGACTGGCATCTCACCCGAAATGATCCAAACCGCTGGCGATATTCTGCATCAGCCCGTTCCTGAAAGTTTGGCTAGTCACTATGTCAGGCTGAAATGCGAAGAATTACTTTGTCATATCTTTTCCCTACTCATGCAGCGCGATGCGATGCCAGCAAGCGGTATGCACATCAGCGATATTATAGCCATTTACGCCATAAAGGTGAGTTTGCAGTTGCATCTCACTAATCCACCTAACATCGCTTTACTTGCAAAGGAGGCCAGAATGAGTGAACCCAAAATGCGAAAGCTGTTTAAACAAACCTTCGGTAAAGGCGTTTTTGAATATTACCAGTCTATGCGAATGCAGGAAGCCGCCAGGCTGCTGAAAGAAAAACGATTATCTGTTTCTGAAGTAGGCTACCAACTGGGCTTCACCAACCTGAGCCATTTTTCCAGGGTTTTTGAACAGCATACGGGAATAAAGCCCAAAAAGTATTCGGTGCTATAAGCGCGATTTTATCCCGCTCCAACAGAAAGTATATCAAAAAGAAGGCTGGCACGGATGCGATGGATATCGCTATCTGGCCAGCCTCAAAACTTATTTGAAACGTTTGATTATTCTTTTACCAGGCGTTTTGTGATCATTTCGTTACCGCATTTCAGTGTCACCATGTAGATGCCAGATGCTAATTCAGCAACCGGTATTATTACTGCGCCAGACTGCTGGTTACCTAGCTCTTGCATGTAAACTTGTTGTCCTATCACATTGGTGACCTTCAAGGTTGTAGCACCACTTTCAGCCGCTGCATAAGTAAGCTTAGCTACGGTGGTTACGGGGTTAGGGGCTATACTCACGTTTAGTTTATTTGCTGCCGTTACATTAGCAACACCCGCTGTTGATGGTACCGCAAGATTAAGTTCAAAGCGGTTGTCGCCCTGGCTGGCTGGGTCGCTGGTTACATCAAACTCGTAAACATAGCCTTCGCTGAGCAATTCTACTTTGTGCAGCCATTTATCATGCAGGTAAACAACCACACCCGGGTCCACTTCCAGGTTATCTACACTCATTTCATATATCTGCGGCACATCGGTAGTAAGGCCTAGTTTTATTACTTCACCAGGTACATATGGCCTTACATCTATTGACTGTTGTGCACTATCCGCAGAATAGCTGTAGAAATTCAGATCATCATTTTGAAGTTTTTCACCGTCAAATTGATCATTATTATCACTTGCACTATCATTAAAATATACTAGTAACCTATCCCATGACTGTGTTTTGAAGTCGCTTGTTATGTGTAGTTGCAGAACATTGCTACCCATAGCATCTGTGGTTTTGAATAGGGCGGCAGGTGTTTTGGTTACTTTGCTGCTTTCATGGAAGGTTACAGTTGCGCCTGTATTAGCGGTAGCCCTTATTTCAAATGCGCCATAAGCAGGCAGTATATAAGATACATTCCTTGGTTGTGACACGTAACCGCCATCAATGCCCTGCTTGGCATCCCATACCCATATATTGCTGCCTACAGTATTTCCATAATCAACCAGGCTGAGATCGATAGGTGCTGCATATGGGTTACCAATGAGATTGAAACCTTTATTTAAATTAGCAGCTAATGTAGCAGTCCTGTCGCCTTGGGCTGGTGTACCAAACATATTTATTGTTGTAGGTGACGGTGTATAACTTGCTGCTGTTAGACCTTGGCCACGCGTCCCCCTTATCATTACTCTTATACCTTCCATAGGATGCCACTGGTTCACACCCGTATCTGTCATACTAGTATAAGGTATCCAGCCGGGGTTAGCGCTTGTTGTAGTGCCATTTGCAGTTAGTGGATTATACCAGAAAGCTGTAGGAGCGTTGTTACTTGAGTTAGTAAAGCCATTTGTGCTGCCATTGGATCCTGAAATATCAAATGCATACGCCAACTGAGATAATGGAGTATTAGTTGTGAATGGATGAGCCAGGAAGCGATAAGCACGCTTGCCAGGTATGTATTGTTGCACCTGTACAGAGCCGGTAAAGTAATTACCACCTGCCGCGCCACGGCCTATGGTTGCAGTACCGGTAGCATCAGAAATGAATATTACAGTGCCATTATTTGTAAATGTACCCAGTGTAGGATAGTAACGTTGTTTAATGTGTATACGACTATTTACAGGAAGTGTAACGCCAGCAGAGTTATTGATCTCCAGGTTATATATGGTATCTGATGCTGTAAGCGTTTGCGCTGTAGAGCCGCTGAAAGAAAGAATACCAGCCCCACGTATAGAACAAAGTGTTCTTGCATCGCCGTACACCTTCAGTTTAGCTAATGTATCTATTATTAGAAGAGAAGAAGCATCGATGCTGAAACTACCTACCTGTGCAGTAACGTTTGTAGATATTCTTGGTGTGTTTGATGTACCGGCAATAGTAACAGCCGTACCAGAGGTAGGAACAGAATTTGAGCTCCAGTTACCAGGAGTATTCCAGTCACTGCTTACATTACCTGTCCAGCTGGCAGAAGTAGCAGGAGCATTAACGGTAACGCCTAGTGAAGCAGTAGGGCTGATGCCGCTGCAACCATTATTGTATATTGCAAATACAGTAACTGTCCCACTGCTTGCAGTGCTGCTGAAATTGATACTTGCATTGGCGCCAGATGGAGTGATGGTAGCTCCCGTACCCGTGTATGCCCAGGTATATGATATATTGCTTTGGCTGGCAACTGAATAAGTAACACTGGTTGCTCCTGCCGCTACACTTGTAGGTCCTGCAGTGAATACAGGCTGTGTAGGAGTCGTGTTCGATACTGTTAATGAAGCAGTAGAACTGTTCACACTGCCACATGTATTAGCTACTACTACCCGGTAGTTAAATCCGCTCATAGATAAAGCTGCACCTGTCAACTGCAATGAGTTGGTGGTAGCGCCGCTGTAAAGACCTGTTATATTATTTAAATTTGTAAAACCATTGCCCGCATCCACCTGCCATTGATAACTCAAGCCAGTACCTGAAGCGGAAACAGTAAATGAGGTATTGCCACCGTTACACACGGTTGACGCAACTGGTTGTGTATTGATCTGTAAACCACCTGAAGCAGATACGGTCGCTACGCTTGAGTTTGTAGTCCCGTATGCATTAGTGGCCGCAACGTAATACTGACCGGCACTGCTCGCGTTAGCAATAAATGTGAGGTTGGCTGTTGTTGCCCCATTAATAGCACTGCCATTAAAGTACCATTGGTACGTAGCAGTACCACCGGTAGCCGATTGAAGTGTAGTATAAGTATTAGGACATACACTAATGTTGCCGGGTTGTAAAGTGAACACGGGAGGAACGGGGAATGTAAAGGTTATTGAGCCATTTCCTGTAGCTCTCAAGTTGCCGGTTGTAACATTTGATGCTAGCGATGTGTAATAGGATGAACCGCCACCACCACCAGAGCCAGTAGAACCGCCACCGCCATACCAGCCGCCGCCACCGCCGCCGCCTGATTGTAAAGTTGCATTAGCGCCTCCGTTGTTACCACCGTCGCCAAAAACACCTGCTGTTCCAGATGTTCCACTTCCATATAAACCACCGCCGGCACCACCGGAAGTTTGAGTTCCAGGGCCGCCGCCATTAACATAAAAAGCAGAACCGAAATTACTGCCTGCATAGCCCATAGGGTACCAGCCACCGCCACCGTTTCCGCTTACGCCGCCGCCGCCGCCGCCGCCGGCAACCACAATACGGTTGCTATATGTTGTACCGCCAATACGAATATCAGAAGCGCCACCGCCACTACCTGCGGTATTGGGAGAGGCATATACATACCCCCCACCATTGTAACCGCCATATTGGAAAATGTTATTAGCTGCAACCTGCGATCCGCTTCCACCAACATACAAGTATAATGTCTGGCCTGGCGTCACAGCCAGCTTTCCGGTAACCTGCCCTCCGGTGCCACCTGAGTAGCCACCGTTGGCACCACCACTGGCACCATTTACTAAAAAATCAAGGCTGGTAACGCCTGTGGGCACCACAAAAGTTTGCTGGCTGCCTGTAAAGTTGAATGTTTGGGTTGTGGTCTGTGCATTTGCTCTTGAAAAGACGCAACAGACGGCAATTAGTAACATTATGGTGTTACGCCTTGTGTTTAGATGTATCATAGTTTATAAAATTTGCTGTTAGACGCTCTCTCCCATATCCTTTACAGCAAAATTTAAAGTTGATACCTAGTAGTCAAAAAAACTGCTCACCTGGTAGTTAGCAACTTCGATCATAATACAACGCAAATATGGACCCGTAGCCACAAAAAGTAGCTGTTACGGCCATTACAAAAGCGTTACAGAGCCGCTATTACAAGCATTACAAAAACGTTACAGATCGTAACATCAAGACGTACAGCAATAAATAAATTTTATTATATTTCATGTATAAGATTATTTAGTGCGTCATCGTCCTCAACTCCCAATTTTTTAATGAGGCGATGCTTGCTTACACGCATTGCGGGAGCACCGACGCCCAGCATGGATGCCATTTCTTTTGGTGAAAGGTGCAGTTTGCTGAGCATTATGAACCTGATCTCAGCAGGTGAAAGATCGGGTATCCTATTTTTCAAACGGTGAAAGTATCCTTTATGTACTTTGTCAAAAGTGTCTTTAAATTTATCCCATTGCTCATCGGTCAGCAATATAGACTGCTGCAATTCAGTTAATAATTTGTCGTCAACAGGAGTAGCCTGACGATCAACCTGTTTCCTATTCCGTTCTGCTTCTGCTGTTATTGCCTCTATCAGTTGGTTTTTTTCCTGCATGCGTCGTGTAAAATCCTCCAGTTGATTCCGGGCTATTTCTTCCTTTTGTCTATGTTTCAATCGTTGCCTGTTGATGAACATCAACGTAACAACAGCTATAAAAATGACCAATGCGATCAACGTATAACGCTCTGTACGCTTTTGCTTCAATTCCTTGTCCTTAAGCACATTTTGAAACTTCAGCGAATCTGTAGTTTTCTTCACTTTATACTCTGCCTCTATTTTTGCAAAAGCACGGTCCTGATCTATATTATAAAAACTGTCCTGTAGAACACGTAACATCTTAGAGCTAATAAGAGCATCCTTATAATTGCCTTGGGCACCATATATATCCGTGAGATTTATTAAAACGATAAGCCTAAGTTCTGGCAGGCCCAATTGGTTGCTGATATTGAGCGCAAGTTTTTCATTATATAGTGCCAGGGAGAGGTCAACCGCACTTTTTCTTGCATTGTCTCTTGACAATTCCAGATAAGTCTTCCCTATATTATTAAAATTATAACCTGCCGACCGCAAATTGCCAGTTATCCGTATATATTCAGATGCTTTTGCCAGGTAATAAAGTGCACTGTCGTATTGCTCAATGCCTATATAAGCGCCACCTGCATTATTATATAGTATAGCTAATGTAGCGGGGTCGCGTGTATCAGCTTCTTCCATTGTTATTGCCTGCAGGTAATAAGGTAAAGCGCTATCACTCTTGCCCTCCTCACCATAGCACGTGCCAATGCCGTTCATGGCCATCTGCTGGTTTTTTATCCCGGCAAGGCTGTAAGCTTGTTTGGCCTGCAACATATAGTTGATGCCCTTATTATACTCATGATTACTTTTATATACCAGGCCAACGGATACCAATGTGTTTGCAATGCCTATATTATCTTTATTGGCCCTGGCTGCTGTAAGTGCATCCTGGAAATATTTCAACGCGACATTGCGATCTCCTTGCACCGAATAACCTCGCCCTAAAGCCATGCTTGCCGCCATGATACCATGCTGGTAATGCAGATCTGTAGATAGATCGAGCGCATTCTTTCCATACTTTATCCCTTTTACCGGATCAGTTTGACAATAATTAACCGCTATCTGGCTGAGTAATGATATTCTTAAAGTATCCTCCTTCACCGCAGGAAGCAATGTCAGCATAGAATCTATCTTTCTTTGTGTCGTTTGACCAAAAAGATCGCCGACTACGCAAAATAAAAAAAGCAGCAGCGTTGTTATTTTAGTAATGTAATTTACACCTGCACTCATTCAAAAATATATTATTTATAAAATATTTCATATAGCGATCGAGTGGCAAGATATTTAATTCCTAGAGAGTAGACTAATATATTTACTAAAGTCAACCGTTGACACAAACTCAAGAAGTCTTTTAATGGAATCTTGAAATCGCACTTACATGAGCAAGGTCCACTGTTGTCATAGTACAATTTAAATACAAGCTAATCTAAGTTGACATTACTAGATATAAATACAACCAATAATAGCCATTCGATATCTAAAGTAGTACTTTAGATATTAAATACAGATTGTGCTTTAGCAATAGCTTTATCCAAATCAACTCCTTTACCTAATACACCTTTAAATAAATCGCCGGTCGTACGAAGACGGTCAATTGCATTAAAAATAGTAAAGTCGCGCATGGTAAGTCCCGGTTTAACCTCGGTCCAATCTAACGGCATAGATACGGTAGCCCCGGGCTTGGGCCTGAGCGAGTATGGTCCCGCAATGGTTGCACCGGGACGATTTTGTAAAAAGTCTAAATACATTTTCCCTCCCCGCTTGGCCACCATGCGTTCCAGGCTGGTATAGCTGGGTATTTGTTCATGAACTATGTTTACGATGAGGCGGGCAAACGTCTGGGTCTGTTCGTAGGTATATTTAGCCCCCATGGGTATGTATATATGCATACCTGTTGATCCCGAAGTCTTACAAAATGAGGGAACATCAATAGCGTCAAGCACCTTTCTCACCTCAAGTGCTGCTTCAATTACCTGGTCGAAAGTATTCTTATCAGGGTCTAAATCTATAACACAATAATCCGGGTTATCAGGACTTTCTATCCTGCTAAACCAGGGATTGATCTCTATACACCCCAGTGATGCCATCCACAGCAAGCTGTCCACTCCTGTACCTACCAGGTACTCCTTGTGCTCGCCCTCGCTGGTTGTATAGGGAAAAGTTTTCACCCAATCCGGCGCCTTACCCGCCACATCCTTCTGGTAAAAGCTAGATCCATGAATGCCGTTTGGAAACCGATTGAGTGACATAGGCCGATCCTTAAGGTATGGCAACATATACTCCGCTACTTGGTAGTAGTAGTTAAACATATCACGCTTAGATACCTTATCCTCAGGCCAATATAATTTACTCAGATGGGTAAACTTCAGCTCGTGGCCATTTACTTTTCTTACCTGGGTCTCATCTGTAGGGTTCAGTAAGGTTTTAGGCGCATCTCCTTTAGGCGGTTTTACAACTTTCGTATGTTTAGGTTTCTCGGCAGGTGCCTGTACCGCATCATCTGTTACAATATCGGTAGTATGCTTTTCAGTCTCACGTACTACGTCTTTGGCTTTTTTATCTATACGCATACCTTGGAATGATGGATGGCGGAACACCCCGTCATCAGTAACTTCTGTAAAGGCAACTTCACATACCAGTTCAGGTCTAAGCCATATTGCCTTGGCATTGGGTGGATTAGGTCTGAACCTGGAGGGTTTATTAACATCTGGCTTTTCGTTAAATGGTATTTCCTTTGTAACCAGTGGCTTAAACTGGGCCATCATTTCTTTTTGCACTTTTTCGGTAAAACCGGTACCAACTTTGCCTACGTAATGTAATACTCCCTTTTCATAAACGCCCAGTAATAATGAGCTAAATTGTTTAGGTGTATCCGCATTAACAGTATATCCACCTATTATCACCTCTTGTCTCTTATGCACCTTTACCTTAAGCCATTCTTTAGATCTTGAATCCGGAATATATACGCTATCCGCCCTTTTGGCTATCATGCCTTCAAGTCCCATTTTCTCGGTAGCATTAAAAAAATCAATACCTCCGGTAAATACATCACTCACACGGATACGGTCATCGTCAACAGGAAGCACTTCTTTTAATATTGCTTGTCGTTGGTTGAGCGGTAGGTTCATTAGGCTCTTTCCGTTGTACCACAGTATGTCAAACACATAGTATACCAGGTCGCCATCAGCTTCGCTACGCCAGTTTTGTAGGTTGCCAAAATTGGAGATACCTTTTTTATTTAGCACAACTATTTCACCATCTATTACCGCATTTATGCTCCATGCCTGCAATGCTTTGTAAATAGGATAGAACTTATCGTTAAAGCTCTTATTATTACGTGAAAACAGTTCTACCCCACCCTTATTAATAAAACCCAAGGCTCTATACCCATCCCACTTCACTTCGTATATCCACTCCGGATCATCAAAAGGCTCATCTACAAGTGTGGCCAACATAGGTTTTATGCCTACAGGCATTTTTGACTTCGGAGCATTGTTAAGGATAGCTCCTATATCTATCCCTTTGCTTTCAACTGAAGTATCTTTTACCGCTTCGGTTTTCTTTTTCATAGATTTTTTAGCTGGTTTAATAGATTCTTCAGAAATGCTATTCCATACTTTATCAGATGAATTAGTGATTTCATCTAAAGTTTTTCTTGAGATTGCAGATCTGTCTTTTAGGGTAATATCATCTTTGGAAGCATATTTATCTTCTAGCTTCATTAGCAGCCAACTATTCTCCCCCCTGCCGTGTGCCTCCACCAATGCATATATCCCTTTTAGCTTTTTGCCGTATAGTACAAATTTCAATTTACCACTATGCAATTCATGCAGCAAATGTTTTTCCTGTTCTTTCTTGGTTTTACCTTCAAAGTCAGCTGGTTCATAAGTTCCCTCATCCCATACCATTACGGTACCTCCACCATACTGCCCTTCAGGTATGATACCTTCAAATGCCCGATAGTCATAAGGATGATCTTCTACCATCATGGCCAGGCGCTTTATTTCAGTATCTGTCGATGGTCCTTTAGGCACAGCCCAGCTTTTTAGTACTCCATCCATCTCCAATCTAAAGTCATAGTGCAGGTGCGATGCTGCATGTTTCTGTATTACAAACCTTAATTGCTTATCATCAGCCTTCCCACCAGTCGGTTCTGGCGTGTTTTCGAACGATCTTTTCTGCTTGTACTTGGTGAGGCTCATAAAAACACTTTATTCTATGGAGCTGTGTAAATTTTATGCCACACAACAAGTATTAAAGATCAACTAATAATAAAACATTAATTCAATATCTATGAAGAGGAATTGGTTCTAGCTGTTACCAATTAACATATACTTGTTTTAGCAAAACACAAATCTAATTGCTTTCACCACTCGTATCTGTCTTAGCAGATGAATACAACTTTAATCAAAATATTTTTATTTATTCTCTTTTATGCCTGTTCTGCGCAGGCAAAAGCAGATAGTGGAGTAAAGGGAAAGGTTATTGATAAAGCTACTCACGAACCAATTGAGGGAGCAATGGTAACTGATGGTGCTCCCAACAACATAGATATAACAGACAAGGAAGGCGTATTCACCCTGGAACATATTGCTGGCGATAGCATAATGGTGGCATTAATTGGGTATGATCCACAAAAGATAAAATTGGAAAACCACAAACATGTACATGTAGAACTTGAAAAAGGAGCCATCTCATTAAAAGATGTAGTGATTACCAACAGTTCAACTCTTAAAACTTATAATACACTTACCGCCCTCGACCTTAATATGTTGCCTGTAAAATCGGCCCAAGACTTATTAAGGCTTGTGCCAGGCCTGTTTATAGCGCAACACCAGGGAGGAGGAAAAGCCGAACAGATATTTCTACGCGGCTTTGATGCAGACCATGGTACAGATGTTAATGTAACGGTTGATGGCATACCGGTAAATATGGTCTCACATGCTCATGGGCAAGGTTATGCCGACCTGCATTTTTTAATACCAGAAACCGTAGCCAGCTACGACTTTGGCAAAGGCCCTTATTATTCAGACAAAGGAGACTTTACTACAGCAGGATATGTAAGTTACTACACCAAAAATGTTCTGGATCAGAACATGGTAAAAATAGAGGCAGGTCAGTTTAATACTTTCCGTGTGATAGCAATGATCAACTTGCTTAGCAATAAAGCTATGCAAAAGGGACAAAGTCTTTATGTCGCTGGTGAAGGCCTTTACTCAAACGGTGGCCCTTTTTTGCTGCCCGAACATTTTATACGATACAACCTGTTTGCGAAATACAATGCCAAAGTAGGGTTTAGCAGTAAGCTTACAGCTTTGGTATCCACGCTAAGTTCAGGCTGGCGCTCACCAGGAGAAATACCGGATCGGGCAGTTGCCGAGGGGTACATACCCAACCGTTTTGGTGTGCTGGACAGTGCACAAGGTGGCTATACCAGCCGCACCAATGCAAGTATAAAGCTGGCAACTACCCTAGCACACAACTGGACAATAGACAACCAGGTATGGTATTCACACTATTACTTCAACCTTGTCAGCAATTTCAGTTATTACTACTACTATCCTACTGCCGGTGATGAGTTTCGCCAACGGGACATACGCGATGTGGTTGGCTATAACGGTAAGGTATCAAAAACCATCTCTGTAAACAACGCCACTTTAACTTCATCTGCAGGCCTAGGTTTCCGGTACGACAACATACCCACCAACGAACTGGACCATACCGAAAACGGTCAATTTCTTAATTACCTGCAATATGGCCATGCCAAAGAGCTGAATACCAACGCATGGTTAGATGAAACTTTACGCATAGGTAAATGGCTATTCAATGCAGGCATAAGGGCAGACTACTATCATTTCTACTATCAGAATATGGCACCGTTAGTCGATACTATTGCATCAAAGACATTCACCGGGCAAGCTCCCAATGCACGCAAAGCTATAGTTAGTCCTAAGCTAAGTGCTGAATATACTTTCAACTCCAATATCCAGGCATATATTAAACTAGGCAAAGGCTTCCATAGCAACGATGCCCGTATAGTAATAGCCAACCAGGGCTTTGAGGTTTTACCTGCAGCCTACGGTGCCGACCTGGGGGTTAACTGGAAACCGCTCCCTAACTTATACATCAATACAGCCATATGGTACTTGTACCTGCAACAGGAATTTACGTTTGGTGAGGATCTTATAGATCAACCAGGAGGGCCTGTTTCTCCAAGCGGCGCTACCGTTCGGAAAGGAATTGATTGCTCCGCACGGTATCAACTTACCAAATGGCTATTTGCCAACTTAAATCTAAACTACGCACACCCACGCTATGCAGACAGCGCTGCAGGCCACAACTATGTGGAACTTGCACCTACATTCACCAGCACAGCCGGGCTCAACTTCAGGTTCAAGAATGGTATAAACGGTGGTATCAGCTATCGGTACTTACACAACAGGGCGGCTAACAGCGATTATGCCTTAACTGCACGTGGCTACTTTATAACAGACCTGGCAGTAAACTACCGGTGGAAACGATATGAAACAGGCATAGCTATTGAAAACTTGTTTAACAAGGTTTGGGACGAATCGCAGTTTGAATATGTCTCACGACTTAAGGGCGAAACCAAACCGGTTGATGAGGTTAGCTATACACCCGGTATGCCATTCTTCGCCAAATTTAAATTGAGTGTTTTCTTTTAAACATCTTCATTCGCTAAGTATATTACTATTGCTGATAGAGTAAAAAAGGTTTTCCAGTCATCGCTCAATAAGGAATGGCCGTAAAAACGTAATTTCAATTATTGGAAAACTACAGCATAGTTATATTTATCCTTGCCATTATGATTGGCCTGTCTGCAATTGCGGATAAAATAAAACTACCCTATCCTGTGCTGTTGATCGTAGCTGGGATTACAGTTGGTTTCATTCCAGCTATACCAGATGTAGAGCTGAACCCCGATATCGTTTTCCTCATCTTCCTGCCACCATTGTTGTACGATGCTGCATTTAATATTCCTTTCAGGGATTTTAAAGCCAATATAAGCACAATCAGTACATTGGCTATATCTCTTGTATTCATTACCGCATCAGGCATTGCTGTAGCTGCCCATTACATGATACCTGGTATGACATGGCCACTGTCATTTGTACTCGGTGCCATATTATCTGCCACAGATGCGGTTGCGGCCATTAGCATTACTAAAGGGCTTGGCCTGTCTCGCACTACAAATACAATACTGGAAGGCGAAAGCCTGGTTAATGATGCATCGGCACTGGTAGCCTATCGTTTTGCTGTTGCTGCTGTTACAGGTACTGCGTTTGTGTTTTGGTGGGCTTCCCTGCAATTCCTTATCCTCATGGGGGGTGGGCTGCTCATTGGTTTTGCAATAGGCTGGATACTTGCATTTATCACAAACAGGGTCCAGGAAAATCATTTAGCTACTATAAGTTTTATGTTGTTAGCACCATTCGTTACTTACTTGGTAGCGGAAGATATTCATGTATCCGGTGTTATCGCGGTAGTCACATTAGGTCTAACCATAGCACGTTTCAGCAACAAAGTATTTTCAGATCATTTGAAGATACAATCTAAATCCATCTGGGACATTATCATATTTATGCTTAATGGGCTCATTTTCATACTCATAGGTTTGCAACTCCCCGTTGTGTTAAGGAATATTAGCGAGCATAAAGTACTCCCTTATATAGGCTATGCCTTCATCATCACAGTTATTGCACTGCTGTTGCGTACGAGCCGCGTTTTCTTTCAAAAAATAAACCTGCAAAGGGCTTTTAAGAAAGGAGGCCGCCGCAAAATTGAACTAACATCATTACTGAATTTCAAAGATAGTCTTATCATCAGCTGGTCTGGAATGAGGGGTATCGTATCGCTGGCAATCGCTATAGCCCTCCCAGAACACCTTGCCAATGGCAAACCTTTTCCTGAACGTAGCGAAATCATATTCATTTCTATAATGGTCGTTTTATTTACGGTGATTGGACAGGGGCTCAGCCTGCCATGGTTGGTAAAGCGATTAAAGATTGAGAAGCCTGATCTTTAATTGAGGTTACCTTGTATTGCTTGCCTGCTATTTGAGTTTCTTATTGGTTAACCTCTTTTGCCATTTTACACCCTCATACCATATTACTGACAAGAAACCGACTCCTATAGCAATTGACAGTTGCGTCAGGCTCAATGGTTCAAAACTGAAAAAGTGAACCAATGGTCTAATATATATAAGCATGCCAGACAACAAGACCGTAACACTAATGATCAATAGTACCAGATTATTCTTGTACCCCAAAGTAGTAAGAAGGGAGTAATAGAATGACCTGTTAACCAGGGTAAGCACTATGTTAGCTATAATTAAAACCGTGAAAACCATAGTACGGGTAAGCTGTTCATCATAGCCACACTTTACCGCATATTGGTAAATAGTCAAAGTACCTGCTGTAATTACTAATCCCTGGATGATACTCGTAGCCAGTTCTTTCCAATTGAAAAAAGTAGTTGTAAATGGTCGTGGTTTTTGCAGCATGCTATTCTTTTCCATCGGCTCATTTTCATAAATAATAGAGCATGTTGGCCCCATGATCAATTCCAGGAAAATGACATGAACCGGGGAAAAGATATTGGGATATAGCCATCTCAGTGCCAACGGAATAAATACAGTTAATATAATGGGGATGTGTATGGAGATAATATATTGTATCGCTTTTTTAAGGTTCGTGTATATCCTTCTCCCCATAGCCACGGCATCTACCATTTTAGAAAGATCATCCTCTAACAATATGAGCGATGCTGCCTGTCTGGCAATTTCAGTGCCTTCTTTACCCATAGCTACCCCAATATGTGCTGCCTTAAGTGCCGGTCCGTCATTTACGCCATCCCCTGTCATCGCAACCACCTCGTGTTGTGCTTTAAGTCCATTTATCACTTTCAACTTCGCATCCGGGAACATCCTGGTAAAAATATTAGTATCCTCAACCTGCATTCCCAGTTTATCATCTGCCAGCTTCATCAACGCTTCTCCACCTATATGTTTATCATTGTCCTTAAATCCTATTTGCCGCGCAATCGCCATTGTTGTCGCAGCGTTATCACCTGTAATAATTTTCACCGCAATACCAGCCTCGTAGAAAGCAGACAATACAGATCGAATGTTTTTCTTTGGAGGATCATAAAATGCTACAAGTCCTTTAAAGGTAAATTTCAATTCCTGTTGCGTAGCCGGAAAATTGTCACCTTGAAATACAGCTTCTCCAACAGCTAATATGCGGTAGCCATCAGCCGCCAGGGTATTGATGGCTTCTTCTATCTTCTGCTGCTCCTCCAAACTAAGGTCTGCATTTTTAATAAAAACCTCCTGGGCACCTTTAGCAGCTACAATTCTTTGTCCTTCTTCATTTTCAAAGAAGTGTGTCATCATTGGGGGTAGCCCCCCTAGCGGGTACTCATGCACTATTTTATATAAAGACCTTTCATCCCTCACCGGCATTTTTGAATATGCATCATGCAAAGCGATCTCCATGGGATCAAACGGAATAGGCTCACTTGCCCACATAGCAAGAGTTATCAATTCCTTTTCATACTTATCAAACACTGTGTCAGCATTAGAGATACGGCCCGATTGCAGGGCAAATACTTTTGCCAGACTCATCTTATTCTCAGTAATGGTACCTGTCTTATCTGTGCAAATAACGGATGCGCTGCCTAGCGTCTCCACTGTTTTCATTTGCTTCACTACAATACCCATTTTCATCAGCCGCCAAGCACCCAGCGCCATAAATGTGGTAAAGGCTACAGGTATTTCTTCGGGCAAAATGCTCATAGCCAGCGTAAGGGCCTTTATAAGACTGTCTAATATATTGTATGAATGAATGTAGTTAAGTGCCCATACCACCACAAAAACAATGGCACCAACCATTACCATTTTTTTTACAAAATTGTTGATTTGCAGCTCCAGTGGTGTTTTCTCATCCTTAATTTCTTCAATACTTTTACCAATTTTCCCCAGTTTTGTTTCATTACCAATAGCCGTTATGGTAACTATGGCAAGGCCACTGGCTACTGTAGTTCCATGAAAAACCAGGTTATCTTCTTTTGATTGATCTTTATATACAGGTAAAGACTCTCCTGTAAGTATGGACTCGTTGACTGAAAAATCATTTGAATGCACAATAATGCCATCTGCATTAATAGAGGTTCCCTCCTCTATCATTAGGCTATCACCTACTACCAAGTCCTCACTCTTGATCTCTTTAACTTTGCCCTCCCTGATTACTTTGCAGTATGGCTGAGAGAAGTCTTTTAGCTGTTCCAATGCTTTTCTGCTCCTGGAATCCTGGTATAGAGAAATGACAGAAACCAAGACTATAGCCGATGCAAGAAAAATACCATCACCTGTTTTTCCACTTATGAAGTATATGCAGGAAGTGATCAGCAACAAAACAACCATGGGCTCTTTTACAAGGCTTTTTATAGCATCAAGAAATCCATTCTCTTTTTTATAAGAAAGACTATTGTATCCATATCTAGCTCTTGCAGCTATTACTTGTTGTTGGGTTAAGCCCTGTACATCAAAATTATTCACGTATGTTATATTACCTTAAATAAAGGTAACGTAAACACTCATCGTGGGGTATGACCTTTAGTTGCTGTACTGATGATTAATATCACCAATCCAGCTTTTCTCTACATCTATACAGCTACTCGGGCGGGTTATTTAAGTAACTGTCATCTTTCCCTTTTTTAAATTCTAGCTTACCAAATTTGTAGGTAAAGCTGATGCCCACAGAACGGTATGGCAACTCACGTACATTGTAAGAAATATAACTGCTGGTATTTATAGTGGTTACCTGGTTGATGTACTTGCTGAATATATTGGTAGCAGTAATACCTATACTTGCATTCTTATTCCAGAATTGCTTGCGGCCTGCAATGGTATAAGTAAGCGACTGCGGCGTACGTCCTTGCAGGTTTTCTGACGCTGAGTTATAATTTGCAAATGCTTCTGCAACCAGGTCATGCGGTAGTTGGTAGCTGCCGTTCAGGTTAAACCTAAAACGATACCCTATGGCTACCCCATTTGCAGCAAGGCTACTTTCTATGAAACGTTGCGCTGCAAGAGTAAAAAAGTGTAGGTTTAGCTTTTCTTTAATGTTTACCGAAGCATAAAGTGTTACACCGGTGTTGTACTCCTTACCTATATTCTGCACATCAGTTACCGATACATTTTCATACACCGAGTCGCCAACAGCGTAAGTAGGATAAAGGTTAGTAACAGGTTTTTGATCCTGCAAATCCATGCGTTCAAAAAGGGTCACTGCTATGTTGCCGGTTTTGCCGAAGCTCTTATTGTAGCCCAATTCTATATTATCTCCTATTTCAGGCTTCAGTAGTGGATTGCCTGTAGTTATATTATATGGGTCACTCCGGTTCACAAACGGATTCAGCAATTGATAATTGGGCCGCTCTATGCGGTGCGAGTATGACAGTTTTATAGACTGGTCATTTTTAAACTCATGCATGATGATAATAGAAGGTACCCACAAGTCGTAAGACGGAATGGTTGTATTCAGCAGATCTATACTATTGTCCGTATGTTCAAAACGCAAACCCGGCTTTATCTTTATCTGTCTTGTACCCAAAGATGCTGATATATATCCGGCGTATATTTTACGGTCATAAGTAAGCGTATAAGATTGCGTGTTGTCAGGAACAAAACGTTGCGAACCCGAATCAAGCACACCTACATCGGCAATGCTGTGTATATTTTGTAATGTGGTTTTTATTCCAGTCTCAAGTACCAGGTTTTTATTCACTGGCTGTGTATAGTCGGCAGCAATATCCGTTTCCCTGTCCGTTCCTGGGCTGTGGCTCTCAGATCCACTGTAAGGCCTGTTTGTGCCGGTGTAGGTTTGGTAAAGAGTATAATCGCTTACCGGGTTGCCCAGGCTGGCGCTATAAAGAATATTCAATTCCTGTCCCTCCTTTTTAAAAGTCTTTTTGTAAGCCAGGCTTAGCTCCACAGAGTTATTCTGGAATCGGCTATCTGAATTACGAAAACCCGAAACATCATTAGTTGCCCCCTGGTTGGGATTCTGTGTATATTGATCCTGGTTATAAAAATTAGTGTTCCTGTTTGCAAGATAGTTGTATCCTATATTAGCAGTAAGATTATCGTGTTTTGTTACGTTCCAGTCAAATCCTATACCTGATTGCAAACCTTGCCTTTGCAGGTCAGTGTAACCATTCTGGTTAAGGTGCAAGCTATCAGACGATGTCCTGTTCTGCAAATTAGGTGTGCGCGATATCAGCTGTGCGTTGCCACTAAAATAGGCATTAACACCAAAATTGCCGTGCTTCACACCTAGGTTCAGAGATGTATTCTCCAACCTTGTACCGACCGAGAGGGTTACATTCCCATTCACCCCCTGCATTTTATTTTCTTTCAAAATAATGTTGATGATTCCACCTGTACCTTCAGCATCATATTTGGCGCCAGGGCTACTGATCACCTCAATACTTTTTATCTGGCTGGCAGGTATCGCTGAAAGTGCATCAACCGGGCTATTAAAAACACTAGAGGGCTTGCCATTGATCAGGAACCGTATATTCCCATTTCCCTGTATATCCACATTACCATCTATATCTACCCCCACCTGCGGCACCTTCTTCAGTACATCCAGCGCCACCCCACCTTGCGATGTCACATCGTTGGCAACGTTATATACTATCTTATCTATCTTATTTTCCACAACAGGCAACGCTGCTGTAATAGTCACATCCTTTAATGTATGTTGCGATGAGCGGAGTGAAATAGTATTTAATTTCACTTCATTTGCAGCCTGCGAAATAACAACATTACTAATGGTATCGCGCTTATAACCAATGAATTCTATTGTTACGCTGTAAAGTCCAGCCGGTACGTCTTTTATCATAAACGCCCCCGAAGCTTCAGTAGTAGCGCCTGTAACTACCTTTTGAGTTTGCTGGTCCGTAACCACAACTGCTGCAAACTCTACAGGCTTGTGTGTAGCGTCATCAACTACATTTCCTTTGATGCGCCCTTTACCCGTCTGGCAATAACCAGTAAGGCTCATACACATAGTAAGCACAAAAAAAATAACTCTTTTCATTAAAGCTGGGACAATTGCCCGCAAACATATCCAACCAAACTGTAGATTTTTTGAATTCAGGTAATTTATCTAATATCTAAGTCCTTATTTTAATTATGACGGCTATCTACTTAACCCAACCACATACTCCTACTTACTGTCTGAACAAAACTGCTTGATCAATTGGTCGGCTTTGGGGTCACCCTTTTCTTTTACTTTATATAGGTCTTCACAAGCCCCTTTTATGTTGCCCAATTTTAGTTTTATTTGGCCCCTGAAGCCATAGGCATTTTTAGTGTCCGGGGCTATAGCTATTACTTTATCCATGTCAGCAAGGGCATCTTTATACTTATCCTCGCTTACCAGTATAGCCGCCCTGTTGAAGTACGCCTTGTCAAACTTTTTATCCAGTTCAATAGTTTTGTCAAAGTCTTTTTGGGCTGCAGATAGATCTTTCAATGCCAGCTCACAAGTGCCCTTATTGTAATAACCATCCCGCAGTTTAGGCGCTGCACTAACAGCTTTGGTATAATCTTCTATAGCACCTTTATAGTCCTGGGCGTTTTGCTTAGTAATGCCGTTCGACAGCCACTCACTGGCTGATTGTCCTTTGCAGAGCACTGCAGAACACACAATGATGGTAATGGTTAAGAGATACTTCATAGGTTTGGTTCTTTCTTGATGTTGTAATTTATTGCAAATATTCGTGATTATCAATCCACCACAACATCGGCGCAAACCCACTCTAATATTAGATACATTTTTTGAAGCGAACCTTATAGAAGCGAACCAGTAGGCTCAATGTCCTTTTCTTAACTGCGCTTGCATACACATTGTTTTATTGCCAGTAATTTTTCATCAGATCAGGCACCCATTTAGGCTGCTTTATTTCGCCTTTGGGCTCAAACTCTTTAAACACTGGCTTTATATCCAGCACTGGTGTACCGTCTATAGCGTCCAGGTATTTTACTTTTATGGTCCTGCCAGTATGCTCCAGCAACACTACCGTACACAGCCCCAGTTGGTTGGGCCTGTCCTTCTTCCGCTGCCCAAATATGCCGGTTACAGGGTAATTGGGGTTTCCTCGCGGCCTGCCAGAAAAAACGATCTTATTCTGCTCCACCTGGTCAAAGTAATAGATAATCTCCAGGTGAGAACATCCCTCAATATGTTCAAAAGCTTCAGTAGGTACATCGTCAGCAAGTTCTATTTCAGATGTTATGGCTTCCCAATGGTCGTCTATTGGCTCTTTGCGCGTATTTTTCACCCACGCTACTGGTTTTAGTTTTATTTCCATTTCGATATACAATTTAGTGCAAATCATTAATGAAAATTTACTTTCTGACTTCTATCTCCTAACTTGTTCATTCAATAAAACCGCCATGAACAAAACCAGGTTAGAAGCTTTTAGTGATGGGGTACTAGCCATTATCATTACCATAATGGTACTGGAGATCAAAATACCGCATGGATCAGACTGGGCAGAACTTAAACCGGTGATACCCACTTTTCTTAGCTACCTGTTAAGCTTCGTATATATTGCTATTTACTGGGGCAACCACCATCATATGCTGCATTCTTTAAAAAGTGTTTCATCAGGCATCATCTGGGCCAATATGAATTTGTTGTTCTGGTTGTCGCTCACCCCTTTCTCAACCGGGTGGATGGGCGAAAATAACTTTGCGCCCAATACCATGTTACTATATGGCATGCTGTTATTGGCCAACGGTGTATCCTTTATAATCCTGCAAAAGGCCATAGAAAAACATGCCCAGGATATTGAAGCCTTAAAAACGGCATTTGTCAATATGAATAAGAAGGGTCTCATATCCACTATAGGTTATGCCTGCGCTATTCCATTGGCTTATGTTTCGCCCATCATATCTGGCGCTCTGTTCATAGCCATGGCCATCATCTGGCTTATCCCCGACAAGAATATTGAAATAGCACTCACCGAAAAACCAGAGTAAAAGAGATTACTTTTTACCATTAACTATCGGTGCTAGCCTGCTCCCGATAAGCTCTATAGCGTTCAGCAACTTTTCATGACTCAGCCCTGCATTATCCATCTGGAAGGTAACCCGCGATATGCCACCCAGCGCTTCGCTATGGCGTAGTATCTTCTCAGCAATATCTTCAGGACTGCCCACCAGCAAAGCACCCTTAGGCCCAGTTTGCGCATCAAAATGCGAGCGCGTAACCGGCGCCCAACCACGCTCCTTACCTATTTTTGTAAACGTTTCAGCATAGCCGGGATAATACTCGTCCATAGCCTGCTGTGTGGTATCTGCTATATAGCCTAGCGAATGCAACCCCACCTTCATCTGGTCAGGCGGGTGTCCTGCCTTTGTCCACGATTTGCGGTACAGATCTACCAGCGGGGCAAAGCGGTGGGTTTCGCCGCCGATAATAGCAACCATAAGTGGCAGCCCTAGCATACCGGCGCGCACAAACGATTCAGGCGTACCACCCACACCCAACCATATAGGAAACGGATCTTGCAACGGACGTGGATACACTGCCTGCTTGTGCAGTGCTGGCCTAAACTTGCCACTCCAGTTCACCACCTCGTTATTGCGGATATTCAGTAACAGGTTCAGTTTCTCCTGGAACAGTTCATCGTAATCTTGCAGGTTGTAGCCAAATAGCGGGAACGCTTCTATAAACGAGCCCCGGCCCACAACCATCTCTGCCCGCCCTTGCGATACTAGGTCCAGCGTGGCAAAGTTCTGGAACACACGTACCGGGTCGGCAGCGCTAAGCACTGTAACCGCACTGGTGAGGCGAATGCGTTTAGTTCTGGCTGCAGCAGCAGCCAGTATAATAGTAGGCGCAGAATCCAGGAACTCCTTCCTATGGTGCTCCCCTATTCCAAAAATGTCAAGTCCTGCCTTGTCTGCTGCCTCCATACGTTCCAGCAGTTGGGTTATGGCCAGGCTGCTGTTGTCCGATACGCTCATATCGCTATTCAATATAGCGGCTGCAAAACTGTCTATCCCTATTTCCATAAATTATTCCTTTCGATCCCGAAAATTACTGAATTGACACGACCCACAACCGAATGCAGATATAAGCCCCATCTATTTAAAGCCTGATTGGCCTACCGTTCCACCCCTAACCGTCATTTCAAACGTAGCTTCTTCAGCGAAGTGATCCCGAATGCTTTCGGGACGTTTAATCAAAGAACTACAGTCAGTCTATTGAACTTAATTTTAAAATAGACGACGACCTTACTTCTTAAAATAATCCGGCGGAAAAAACTCCTGGCCATATTTCTCGCCCAGGTATTTCAACACTTCCGGTGGCGGAGGCCCCTGTGGAGGGGGAATAGCCTCGCCCACAGCTATTGGCTTCCCTATCTCGCGAAACATCTCGTCCATACCTGCAGGTGTTACTATGCACAGCAGGTGCGCTTCCTGATCCGATTCATTCTTAAAATTATGCACCGCACCACCAAATGGTATGTTCACAAATGCGCCCTTGCGTGCAGTATATGTCTGTGTTTCAGAGCGTACTACTACTTCACCATCCAGCACATAAAACGATTCCTGCACATCCTTATGCGCATGCGGACCAGGACCGCTATGCGGCGGTACCTTCATATCTATAATAGCGCAGTTGCCATTTGTTTGCAAACCTGTCAGCAATATACGGTATGCCCCACCAGCTACAGCTAAGGTCTCCCCTGCACCAGGGTCTATGGTAATTACAGAATTTGGTCTCATGATGTATATTTTGTGATGGAAAGTTAGGGAAATTAACGGCCCGGATAATGAGTACCCGTAACACCTTCCGCAAACTCCCATAGTTTTTTAGCTACCATTTCATCCAACGCATTTTCGTTGATCGCAGCATGTGCAGGATAACCATGATATCCATCTTCATCGGGCTGGTACAAGTTGCCGCCCAGTGCGTCAGGCGATGTGGCTGCATATAGCGACGACAAGGCCCCCTGCCAAGGCTCCATAAAGCCGCCCAGCCTTTCTATACCTGTTGCTACATCTTCAGCGGTCATGTGGCGGGTTAACGCGGTAGTATTGGCGCCCGGCTGTGCTGCAATAGATAGCACCTTGTCGCCGGCCGCAGTTATCCTGCGTTGCAGCTCCACTGCAAACATAAGGTCGGCAAGTTTACTCTGGCTATACTCGCGCATACCATCATAGTCCTTTTCCGATCTTAAATTTTCAAAGTCTATAACGCCACGCTGGTAACCCATACTGCTCAGCGTAACCACTCTTGCACCAGACGTAGCTTTAAGCAGAGGATATAAATGACCTGTAAGTGCAAAATGCCCTAAAAAGTTTACACCAAACTGCAATTCATACCCCTGCTTTGTTTTAGATGCGGGTGGCACAGCAACGCCTGCATTATTGATGAGTACATGCAGTTGCTTGCGCTGTTGCAAAAATAAGTTTGTAAATGCTTTTACAGAATCCAGGTCGCCCAGGTCAAGCATACCGGTTTCAAGGGTACCTGTGCCTTGCTGCGCCTGTAATTGTGCAACGGCAGCCGTTGCATTCTCCTGGCTTCTGCAGGCAAGTACAACGTGTGCACCTGCCTGGTACAAAGCTAGCGCAGTTTCAAAACCCAGGCCTATATTAGCGCCGGTTACAATTATTGTTTTACCAGTTTGGTCGGGGATGTTTTCTTTGGTCCACATGAAGTTTCAATTTAAATGGTGTATTAACTACCCCAGTTGGGCAAGTTAGTGAATAGGTACATCGAAGGGAAATATAGCTATAAGTGAGGTTTATAATTTGCCAGGGAATTAGTGGACTTCACCCATTTGTCGAGATTTACAGCTTAGTCCTCACAGGTTCGCAATTTATCGGTTTTTACGGAATAATGTTTTCGTTCATCTCGTAGGGTAACGAACCCAAATGTTTATTTAGTTTTGTTCCGTATAACCATTGTACACAAGACGTTAACAGCATTTTTAACGCGACACCTAAAATGATAAACAGGCTACTTGACAGTATACAAAATGTAATAACGCTAAGCCCGGCAGAAATAGATATTGTGACCTCTTTGTTTAAAGAAAAGGCTTATAAAAAGGGTGACTTTTTTTTAGAAGAAGGACGAGTTTGTAAACAAGTCGGCTTTGTTGCAAAAGGATTATTACGATTCTATATTAATCACGAAGGCGAGGAAAAAAATTATGACTTTTCCCAAGAAAATGAATTTGTATGCAACTATGAAAGTTTTCTCCCCCAGATCCCTTCTTCCAAAAATATTCAGGCTTTAGAAGACAGTATCATTTTTGTTATTTCGCATGCCGACCTGCAACTATTTTATGCAAACGTGCGTGGAGGGGAACGTTTTGGCAGGATCGCTATTGAATCGGTCTTTGTAAAATTACTGCAGGATATCAGTGCATTATATACTGAAACCCCTGAGCTTCGTTACGAGCGGTTTTTAAAAAAACACGCAGATCTGCAGCAAAGGATCTCCCAGTACCATATCGCCTCATTTGTTGGGGTGAAACCGCAATCGCTAAGCCGGATACGTAAAAGAATTTCCAGTCAATTTTAAGTTATTAACCCAGGTGCATTAACGTTGATTGTCGTCATGATAATTTTGTTTCATTATTTAAAACTTAAAACAAAATAACATGACAACGAAGATCTCTTACGCAATCGCATTTGTAGTGGGCCTTGGAATGGTTTTCTTGGGAGCCCGCTTTTTTTTCTCTCCTGAAACAGCAACAGCTGCGTTCGGCATACGCTTTAATGCAAATGGAGATTACTCCTTTCATCACATCAAAGGAATCAGGGATATATTTTCCGGGATCTTGTTGTGCGCTTTGGTTTTGATGAAGGAACGTCGGGCCCTGGGAGTAATGTTGTTTGTGGCGACAATTATTCCGGTTTCCGATATGCTTACTGTCCTCAGCAAAAGTTATACAGGTGTCCAGCAGGCAATGCCGCATATCGTCGCTACCATCATTTGCTCAGTGGTTGGCATTCTGTTATTGACAGCCAAACCGCAAATTAAAGCTTTGAAATCAAAAGATACCCTAAACTGATCAGTTAAACACATAAAAGTAAAACTTAGACCTTCCGGATGCTGTAACGGGCATCCGGAAGTTTTGAGAAGTGCTATTTGTTTATTGAAATTGCAATGTTAAACTGTTGGTACCGTGTATGACCAGTATTGTGATCACATAATTTTTTAGTTAAGCCCATTTATTTAAACCTAAACTGCCATCACCTCTTTATTATATTTTTCTTTGTATTCCAGGGGCGACATTCCTGTAAATTTTTTAAAAACTTCCCTAAATGCTTTTTCGTCTGAATAGCCAACTTTATCCATAACCTCAAAAATGCTCTGCCTGCCTTTTTCCAGGCTACTTTTCGCAACCTCCACTTTTACTCGTTGCAGGTATTCTACAGGAGTATTGCCGGTAGCTTTAATAAAACGACGATCAAAATTTCTTCGGCTTGTTGCCAGTTTTAAGGCAAGGTCTTCAAACGAGAATTTTGCACCCAGGTTTTCTTCAATATAGGTTTGTGCATGCCCCACCAATTCATCACCGTGATTCTTTTGTGCTTCAAAAATGAAGAAAGGAGATTGCGAAGTTCTGTCCATATCTATCTGGAATATTTTAGAACAGTAAATAGCTGTTTCCCGGTCAAAATATTTCTCCACTAAAAAAAGTATCAGGTGCAAGAATGAATAAGCACCACCATTAGTATATATCCCCCTGTCTGCAGTTATTAATTTATCTTCCTGGAGGTCTATATTCGGGAAAGTCCGCCTGAATTTATCTGCAAGGTTCCAATGGGTAGAACAGCTCTTTCCATCAAGTAAACCTGTTGCTGCCAGCAAAAATGCGCCCGAGCACATGGTAGCTATTTCTGCCCCGTCCTTATATTGTTCCCTGATCCAGCTAATAAGCGACGCATTGTCTTTGATCAGGTGGTCATCATACGAAATGGACGGTACAATGATGAGATTTGTTTTCTCAATTTGAGTTATATCTACAGGATGAATAGAAAAAAATCCGGAATCCAGTTTCACTTCTTTTACAAAGCCTGCAATACATATCTCCATCTTCGGTCGGTTTCCCATCCTGCGCCAGCGGGCATTAGCGGTGTTTAATATTTCAAACGAACCAGCTATGCTACTCAGATTTGCTTTGCCTTCAGGCGCTATGATAGTTACTTGCTGCATCGCTTTTTTATGTAAAGGTATCAAATAATGTTGTCTAGATCAACCCGGCACAAAGTCCATTTTACACCTCTTAAGAGCGATATTGAGACACTAATTTTGCCTTTTAGCAATCACAAAAAAATACATGAGAATGAAAAAGAAAGTCATTTTAATTACAGGAACAAGTAGTGGTTTTGGCTGGCTGGCAGCTAATAGTTGTGCTGCAGCTGGGCATAAAGTTTACGCTACAATGCGCGATACCAAGGGTAGGAATGCTGATAAAGCTAACATTTTAGCGCAGCACGAAAATATTGAAATTTTGGACGTTGATGTTACAGACGCTAAAACAGTAAATGATGCAATAACAACGATCATTGACAAAGAAGGCAGACTCGACGTAGTGGTAAATAACGCGGGTATTTACGCTGTTGGCATTGCTGAAACATTTACCGAAGAGGATGTGACCAACATAATGGACGTGGATGTGATAGGAACCTGGAGAACAATACGTGCCGCATTACCCCAAATGCGTAAGCAAGGAGATGGACTGATCATAAATATTTCCAGTGTGGCGGGCCGCTTTTCGTTTCCATTTCAAACTATTTACAATGGGGCAAAGTTTGCAGTTGAAGGTCTTACGGAAGGCTTGCATTATGAGGTAAGACAGCTAGGAGTGGACGTTGTAATGATACAGCCAGGTGCCTTCCCAACTGACGTTTGGGGGAAAATTATGGCTGGATCAGATAATTCTGTTGTTACAGGATATGGCGACCTGGCAAACGTACCAGAACAAATAGGCACCAGCATAAGCCAGATGTTTGCGGCAATGAAGCCAAACCCTCAGTTGGTTGCTACCTCAATACTGGATCTGATAGACACACCAAAGGGGAAAAGACCTTTAAGAACAGTAGTAGACCCTGTAACAGGTAACTTTTCTGAAACTGCTAACCAACAGGTAAAAATGCAGTATGATAATTTTCTAACCGCATTTGGCATGCAGGGAATGTTGAGTTAACATAACTGAAGATCAAAACAACTGAACACGAATCATATAATAATTTAAAAACTTGTCCAAATCAACCCAGTACAATGTCCATTTCACAACCATTTTCAAGTAAAACAACTCGTTAATTTTGTGTTAGGTACCATCAAAAGCTGAGCATGATTCTTCTCTGGTCATACACTTTAATGCATCTTTTATTTTAGAATCGTAATAAAATGAAAAGAGTAATCTTATTATCAACACTTATTTGCTGGCTTTCATCTATCTCCTATGGCCAGCAGACAAACTCTGAAAAAAAACAAACAAAAAACAGTAACACAAACAGAACAGTCATGAAAAAAAACGATTTCACATCTACTATCGTTGTTGAACAATCACCATCAACGGCCTTTAATGCTATTAAAAATTTCCGTGCATGGTGGTCTGAAGATATTCAAGGTAAAACGGACCAGCTTAATGAGACATTCTTCTATCACTACAAGGATGTGCATTTATGCAAGATCAAGTTAATTGAAATGGTTGCTGATAAGAAATTAGTGTACCAGGTAATTGAGAACGAATTCAACTTTGTTAAAGACAAAACGGAATGGGTGGGCACCAAGTTGATTTTTGAGATAATGCCAACAGGAGATCAAACCAAAATAGTTTTTACCCATGAAGGATTAGTACCCGAATACGAGTGTTATAATGTATGCAACGACGCATGGTCAGGCTATATTCAAGGAAGCCTGAAGAGTTTAATTACTACCGGAAAAGGAAAACCAAATGGCAAAGAAGGTGGGCTTAATGCCGAATTAGTAAAAAAATGGGGGTTACCAAACAAATAAGATAAATCAGATAATATGCAACAATCAAACTTTACAACAACCATACTGGTTGATCAAACGCCGGAACAAGTATTTAATGCCATTAATAACGTGCGCGAATGGTGGCAGGGAGAAATAGAAGGAAGCACAACAAAACTGAACGACGAGTTTAGTTATAAAGTTGCTGATGTTCATTTCTCTAAGCAAAAAGTAACTGAACTGGTTCCTAACCAAAGAGTGGTATGGTTAGTGACCGATAGTTCGCTCAACTTTATTAGTGATAAAAGTGAATGGACGGGTACCCGCATCATTTTTGACATCGCCAAACAAGACGGCAAAACAAAGCTCACATTTACCCACGAGGGGTTGGTGCCGCAAATAGAATGCTTTGATGCCTGCTCTAACGCCTGGAACCAACTCGTTAAGCAAAGTTTAATGAGCCTGATAACAACAGGCAAAGGGGTAAAGATATTTTAGAACAAACACGATTTTTAAAATAGCGGTTATGAATAGTTACGAAACATTTTACCACTTGCACTACCAGCAAAAGCCTTTAATAATTGCAAACGCGTGGAATGTAAAAAGCGCTCAACTGATAGAACAGAATGGCTATGATGCCATCGGTACATCGAGCGGGGCCATATCAAATTCGCTGGGGTATGAGGATGGTGAAAAGATGCCGTTTAGCGAGCTATTATATATGATACAACGCATAAAAGCCAGTACAAATATTCCATTGTCGGTAGATATGGAACGGGGATATACTAACGATCTAACCGAATTAGTGGAAAACATTCAAAAGCTTATTGATACTGGTGTTGCAGGCATTAACCTGGAAGATGCCCAGGGAGAAGACATTTATCTAAAAAAGCTCGAGCGTATCAAAAATCATTTAGAGCGAAATAACCAGAAACTTTTTATCAATGCGCGGACAGATGGCTTTCTGCAAAAAGTTGATTCACCTCTTGAGACCACAATAAAAAGGGCTAAGCTGTACCAGGATGCAGGCGCTGACGGACTATTTGTTACCGGCGTTTCAGACGCATCGATCATTAAAGAGATCGCAGATTCCACTTCCCTTTGTTTAAATGTGGTTGGTACACCGAAACTTTCCTCTATCAAGGCACTTTCCGAATGCGGGGTTCGGCGTATCAGCATGGCTGTTTTCCCGTACAAGGCAACCTATAACAGTTTAGACACATTACTTAAATCTGTTGTCACCAAACAATCTTTCGAGCCACTGTTCCAGTAAGCGTCGAGATTGAAAATAAGTAAAACCCTGTACTTCCGGATGCTCCAAAGGGCATCCGGAAGTACGAATAGATTCCGTTTTATGAATTCACAGAACGGACTTCATTGATCTGATGTTGAAGTTCAATCCGCTTAGCTCATGGAACGGGCTTGCAGTTACACAAACGCACTAAAACCCGTAATGGCCCTGCCCACGATAAGTGTGTTGATCTCCTTGGTACCCTCATAGGAATAAATAGCTTCCGCATCCGCTACAAAGCGCGCTACATCGTATTCCAGCAGTATACCATTACCTCCCATTACTTCGCGGGCATGGCTTACCACATCTCGTGTGCGGAGGGAGCAAAATACCTTGGCCAGTGACGCATGCTCATCGGTAAGTTTGCCTTCGTCCTGCAGTTGCGACAGGCGAAACACCATGGTCTGCATAGCAGTTAGGTTACACAACATCTCTACCAGGTGATTCTGTATCAACTGGAAGGAGGCTATGGGCTTGCCAAACTGCTTGCGTTCGCGGGTATATTTGAGTGCGCTTTCATAAGCGCCCCGGGCACAGCCTACAGCCTCCCATGCCACTCCCGCACGCGTCATGCGCAGCACATCGGCAGTGTCTTTAAAACTATTGGCTTCCTGCAGGCGGTCGGCTTCTTCCACCCAGCAATCGGTAAGCGTGATAAGGGCATTCTGTACAATGCGTAAGGCCATCTTATCCCGTATCTTTTCGGTGGCCAGTCCGGCAGTTCCCTTACGCACCAGGAAACCCTTTACGTTATCATCAGCTACATCCCGTGCCCATATAACGATTACATCTGCAAAGGTGGCATTGCCTATCCATTTCTTCTGGCCATTCAGCACCCACTTATCTCCTTCGCGCCGTGCCGTGGTGGTAAGGCCACCCGCAGCGCCCGAGCCTACTTCAGGCTCCGTGAGGCCAAAAGCGCCTATCAACTGCATTTGCTGCATACGTGGCAGCCATTCCTGCTTCTGCCCTTCGCTTCCTTTCAGGTATATAGACCCCATAGCCAAACCGCTCTGCACACCGAAGAAAGTAGCTATAGAGGAATCGATACGCGACATTTCCATGGCTAGTATGCCTTCCATCTGGTGAGACATGCCGGGGCAACCGTAGCCTTTGTAAGTAACCCCGCAAATATTCAACGCTGCCAGCTTGGGTATCAATTCAAAGGGAAATTCTGCTTTAAGCCAGTATTCATTTACTATGGGGTGCACTTCTGTTTCCATAAATGCACGCACCTTTAGCTGCAATGCTCGCTCTTCCTCCGTGAGTGTAAGCGAGAGGTCGTAAAAGTCTCCATCTACCGGCGGCAGTTCCTTGTGGTGGTGCGGGCCTATCATTTTCATCAGCCCCTTCAGCTGGGCATCATCCAGCTTGCCCAACTGCTTCATGGCACCAGGCAGGTCTACTTTTTCGGCCAGCTTACCTATGGCATCTATGTCCACCTCTTTAAGCAGATGGTACGCTTGCCTGATCTTTGAAAAAACTGATGACATAGTGGTTGTTTTGGATGATTGAAGCAAAAAATTACGGGCTCTTTTTTACTTTATAAAAGTATGCCATTATCAAACGCGAGATTAGTCGGGATTATTAGTCCATATCTCATAGTAGCGTTCTTGTGGAACATTCCACCTCGTGGAACTGTGCATATCTCTTTCAGGCAATTTATGTTGGTACATCTTACCTTGCACTCGCCATCATAACCTGTAAACCAATGGCGCAATTCAAGGATGCGCAAAAATTCAAAAAACAGTTTATCAACAACCCTGTCCGATGACCGGACAGGCCAGACAGTTGAGCTAATTTTAATATCAGCCCCCACAGCACATTTCAGCCTAAAGAAAAATCCAGCTGTCCGGTTTCGGCTTTAAAACCAGACAGGACAGTCTATATTTCTATGTCTTTGCGAAGCACGAAGCAATCTCAATGAATATCAGGTTTTATAAATATATTTACACTACCTAATCCCAAAAGAATGCAAAAAGCAGTTCGCATCTATATCCCATTTATCCTGGCAATACTCTTGTCTGCATGTACTAAGAGTAAAACAACGCCACTACAGCCAAGCGGTTTATCCGGCACTTACAATGGCTGGTCTTATAGAAATATTCAGATCAATGCCGGGGGTACCAGTTCCAACACATGGGATACAACACTAAATACTCATGTTACAATAACACAATACACACGTTACCCGCAATGGTTGGTATTAAGCTTTAATGTCACCGATAAGGATACATTAACCCTGGATACACCATCCACTTATTCTATTCCTTCGGCAACATCACATTATTATGGCTATATATCAGTAAACTCAGATCCTTGGGAAGATATCAATATTGATGTGTATTATTTTGCCTCCCACGACAGCATTTACATCATATATTTCAATCCTCCGGGAGGAGGTCATGGCATTTTAAATTATTTTCAGGGTAAGAAATAGCCTTTAAACGTTCTTAATGCTCTGTAAAAAAACAGGCTACCCACACACGGATAGCCTGCTCGTCAACTATAAATTCGATCTGATTAATCTGCCTGGTCCTGGTGAAACGGGTACCTGTAGTTAGTAGCAGGCACCTGTGTTTCCTTAATAGTACGGGCGCTGAGCCAGCGGTACAGGTTAAGTGCAGAACCTGCTTTATCATTGGTACCAGATGCACGGGCACCACCAAATGGCTGCTGGCCTACTACCGCACCAGTTGGCTTGTCGTTGATGTAGAAGTTGCCGGCGCTGTTCACAAAGCGCTTGGTCATGTACTCAATAGCATGCCTGTCTGTAGCGAAGATAGCACCGGTAAGGGCGTATGGAGATGTCTTGTCAACGATGTCCATAGTGAGTATCCATTGGTCTGGTTCATACACATGCAGGCTAAGTACCGGGCCAAAGATCTCGTCGCACATAGTTACATAGTAAGGATCCTTAGCTTCTATAAGCGTAGGCTCTATGAACCATCCTTTGCTCTTATCGTACTTGCCACCGTGTATTATTGTAGCCTGACCATCGCTGTTCTTCACACCATCTATGTACTTGGTAATGCTGTTGAATGCCTTCTCATCTATCACCGCATTAATGAAGTTGGTAAAATCATCCACCACACCCATCTTCATGGTCTTCAGTTCGGCGATTAGCTTGATCTTTATTTCATCGGCCAGGTTAGCAGGTAGGTAAGCCCTTGATGCTGCAGAACATTTCTGCCCTTGGTATTCGAAAGCGCCACGCGCAAGGCCAGCCACTACTTCGTCTACATTAGCACTTGGGTGTACGAATACGAAGTCTTTACCACCGGTCTCCCCTACTATGCGCGGGTAAGAACGGTACTTTGCAACGCGCTCGCCTATGCTCTTCCACATGCTTTGGAACACCCCGGTAGAACCTGTAAAGTGCACACCAGCAAACAGCGGATGATCGTAACATATTTCGCCCACCATTGCACCCGGCGGGTATACCAGGTTAATAACGCCATCAGGAAGGCCTGCTTCAATAAGTATTTCCATGAACACACTGGCAGAATATATCTGCGTGTTGGCCGGTTTCCAAACCACCACGTTACCACACATGGCCGGTGCGGTGGGCAGGTTGCCACCAATGGCACTGAAGTTGAACGGGGTTACTGCCAGTACAAAACCTTCCAGTGGCCGGTACTCCAGCCTGTTATGAAAGCCCTGTGGCGATATAGGTTGTTGCTTGTAGATATCTGTTAAGAAATGAACATTGAAACGCAGGAAATCTATGAGTTCGCACGCGCTGTCTATCTCGGCCTGGTAAGCGTTCTTGCTCTGGCCCAGCATGGTAGCGGCGTTCATTTTAAAACGGTACTTGGTGGCCAGCAGTTCTGCGGCCTTCATAAATATATTTGCACGCACTTCCCAGCTGGTAGCTGCCCAGGTTTCGCGGGCTGCAAGTGCAGCTTCTATAGCCTGGTTTACGTGTGTTTCGTCGCCGGCATAGAAATGGCCCAGCAGGTGGCTGGTTTCGTGCGGCGGGCGTATCTCCACTTTTTTATTACTGCGTACTTCCTTACCATCAATATACATAGGTATATCGCGATGAGTGGCTTTCAGTTCTGCTAATGCTTTTTTCAGTCCGGCACGCTCAGGGCTACCCGGGGCATAGTTTAAAACCGGTTCATTCTTAGGTTCGGCGAATTGGAAATAACCGTTTTGCATAATTTAGTTTTTCTGAATGGACTGCAAAGTTAGGTAATTGGCTACATCTTTGGGAACGTTCCCAAAGATCATAAATTCTGCTTATAACCTCTTTCCAAGTTCTATTACTTCACATTGTTTCATGTCCTTGCCGTCTATAACGAACCGGATGAGGGTGCGTACTTTGTGCCAGCCGTGGTTACCGGCGGCGCCAGGGTTCATGTGCAAGCATTTTAGTTTGTCATCATAAATGATCTTTAAAATATGCGAGTGACCAGAAATGAAGAGCTGTGGCGGACTGGCATACAGTTCAGGACGTATAGCCGGCGCATACCGGCCCGGGTAACCACCAATGTGTGTCATCAATACTTCCACTTCCTCACATTTCCAGCGGAGGACCTCAGGGTACTGGCTGCGGATGTCGTAACCGTCAATATTGCCGTATACCCCTTTCAGGGGTTTAAAGGCAGCAAGTTTATCAGCTATTGCTGCAGTACCAAAATCGCCCGCATGCCATATCTCGTCGCAGTCTTTAAAATGTTCAAAAACAGCGTCGTCAAGGTAGTTATGGGTGTCCGATATGAGGCCGATGCGGGTCATTGCGAGGTATGCTTATATGGGGCAATGTAAAGAAATCTTCCTTATTTTGCAGTGTGTACACCTTGGATAAAATGATATAGTATATGTCTAAGAAATCAACATCCATAATAATAGACGATATCCTTTCCTTCATAGACCGCATCCAGCTTTATACGGATATTGTATCGTTTGACGATTTTACAGCAAACGCTATGATGGTAGAGGCTTGCCTGTACAATATCCAGATCATAGGAGAAGCCGTGACCGACCTTGATGATAACATTAAAGCAGCCAACCCACAAATACCGTGGATCTTAATAACGAATATGCGCAACCGCATTACCCATGAATACGCCGGCGTTGACCTTCCTGCCATATGGAACGTGATCAAACAAGATCTTCCTTACCTGAAAGTTCAGTTAACAAAACTAAAAAATACGTTGCCGTAGATATATCTTCAGTCTTAGCTCATCAGCATTTACTATCTACCGATGGTGGCGCGAAATTACTGCGCCAGTATCTTTGCGAAATAAACAGACACATCATGGAATTAAGAAAAATAGGCAGTTCGGATATACAAGTAGCACCCTGGGCATTTGGCGGTAATGTGTTTGGCTGGACGGTTGACGAACAAATGTCTTTCCGACTACTAGATGCGTTTGTGGATGCCGGTCTTAACCTGGTAGATACGGCAGATACGTACAGCCGCTGGAAGCCAGGCAACAAAGGCGGAGAGTCGGAAACCATTATAGGCAAGTGGATGAAGCAAGGTGGTAAGCGCGACAAAGTGATCATATCTACCAAGGTCGGCTCCGATATGGGCGATGGCAAAAAAGGAGTATCAAAGAAATACATATTGCAGGCTGCCGAAGACTCGCTGAAACGCCTGCAAACAGACCATATCGACTTGTACTGGACACACTTTGACGACGTAGCCACCCCAGTTGAAGAAACACTGGAAGCATATGCCCAACTGGTAAAAGAAGGTAAAGTGCGCGTCATAGGCACATCCAATATGTCGCCAGAACGTATACAGGAATCGCTGAACGTAAGTAAGGAGAAAGGATATCCTGCATACCAGGCCCTGCAACCCCTTTACAACTTGTACGACCGCGAGGGCTACGAGACCAAGTACGAACAAATAGCATTGGATAACAATCTGGGGGTATTCCCATATTATGCGCTGGCCAGCGGTTTTCTTACCGGCAAGTATCGCAGCGAGGCTGATTTTGCTAAAAGTCCACGTGGACAAGGTGCTTCAAAATACCTGAATGCCCGTGGTTACAACATTTTAAAAGAGCTGGACGACGTAGCTGCAAAGCACAGCACTACCCCAGCTGCCATTGCAATAGCATGGCTGGTAGCCCAACCGGGTATTACGGCACCCATAGCCAGCGCCACCAAGCCAGCCCAAATGGAAGACCTTGCAAAGGGTGCACAATTGAAACTACAGGAAGAAGATGTTAAAAAACTGGATGAAGCCAGTAAATATTAGTAATCTTTAACAATATCAGGCACAGTTTTTTCGTTGATACTAAGTGCAGGACGTTATCTTGCGCTTATACTTTAATAAAAATGAAGATCCTGTTCCTGATCATTTTTTCCATTGCCATTTCCCAGGTGCATTTATATGCCCAAGACAAGCAGGATGAGGATCGTATTGAAACTGAATACAAAGCTTGCCTCGGTAATGATACTTCTGTAGTTACTATTTGTAATTGCTCCTTTAAGGCCTATGCCAAGTGGAATGACCAGATGGAATATTATTACAAGAAACTGCTGCGCGAAATACCTATTGATACAGCCAAACAAATAGCTAAAAAAGCACAGGGGGCATGGCTTACCTGGCGCGATACCGAATTTGGCACCTACAATTGTATATTCGATAAAGAAGGCAGTATGTGGAACCGTGTACGTGCCGAGGAACGCCTGAACATGATGCGCGAACGCGCCCAACAGTTAAGGGCCTACTACGAAGTACTTAAACATAATAAGGACTAGGTTTACCTGCCTATACCCAGCACATCCCTCATAGTAAACACACCATGCTTGCCTGCCACGTATTCTGCGGCAAGTAATGCACCTAGTGCAAAACCATCCCTGTTATGAGCAGTGTGTATTATCTCTATATCATCTATAGGTGAGGAATATTTTACGTGGTGCGTACCTGGCACTACTTCTATACGATGAGATATTACAGGTAACGCATTCTTATCACTTTCTTTTTCGCTGGTCCAGTGGTCTTTACGTTTTAGGTTTGCCAACACCTGGTTTGCCAGGGTTATTGCGGTGCCGCTTGGAGCATCCTTTTTTTCTACGTGGTGTGTCTCTTCAATAGTCACCTCATAATTGGGCTGCTCGTTCATCAGTTCAGCCAATACTTTATTGATCTCAAAAAATATATTTACGCCTACGCTAAAATTGGAAGTATGTAAGAACGCCGCGCCCTGCTGTATTGCAGTTTTGCCAGCTTTATCCAATTCATCGTTCCAACCTGTAGTACCGCTCACAATGGGCACACCTGCTCCCAGTGTCATCAATACATTTTCAAGCGCAACATCGGGACTGGTGAATTCAATTGCCACGTCGGCCTTGCGTAGATTTTCATGGGTCATCTCCTCTTTATTTTCCAGCATTATTTTGAGGACAATGCTGTGGCCGCGCTGTATTGCCAAACGTTCTATGGTCTGGCCCATTTTGCCGTAACCAATTAATGCGATATTCATGAGGAGACAATTAAAGGAATAAAGATAATATAGTAAAAACAGCAAACAATACACTAGCAATACCATTTGTATTACCGAAGGCAATACCCACCTTACTAAGGTCGTTTGGTTTTACCAGCAGATGCTGATATATGAGGGCGCCGATATAAACCCCAACACCTATCCAATACACCCAATGAAACTGGCCGAGTACACCAGCGCTGACAACAAATATTGCCGAAAACACATGCAGTATTGTAGAAACCACCAATGCATTACGTATACCCAAGGCTTCTGGTATAGAATGCAGCTTGTGGCTACGATCAAACTGCTCATCCTGAAGGGCATAAATGATATCGAAACCGGAGACCCATGTGAGCACTGAAAATGAGAATAGGAGCGGCAATACGTCGAAGTAGCCTGTTACAACAAGATATGCACCAATAGGCGATAATGCCAGGCCTACCCCAAGTACCACGTGGCAAAGGGCTGTGAACCTTTTAGTATAACTATAAAAAAGAATAACAAATAAAGCAACAAATGACAGGTAAAAACATAAAGGATTAATGAAGTATGTAGTAGCAACAAACAATACTGAATTGACAATAGTATAAGTAAGTGCCTGACCGGGTTTTATGATGCCAGCAGGTATTTCGCGCCTTGCAGTACGTGGATTGAGCGCATCGAATCGACGATCTAAATACCGGTTAAACGCCATTGCTGCACTACGGGCAAATACCATGCACAATAACATTTTCACAAAAAGCTGCCACTCGAAAGTTTTATGTTCGTATACCACAGCTAGTGTAAACCCTATGAGCGCAAAAGGAAGCGCAAACACAGTGTGGCTGAACTTTATGAGCGACAAATAATTTTTAAGCCTTTGTATAGGCGATGGCATGGGTGCTGTAGCGTTCATTATTGTACGTCTGCGTCAAAACTAATGGATATACTCTCTGCCTGGCCATTGCTGTGGACCATAGCGTTTTTCAACTGTTTACCCGGGTGTCCTTTGCTATTGTATTGTAATACAATCTCCCCAGTGCCACCGGGTTGTATGGGCTCTTTTGAGAAAGTAGGCACGGTGCAACCACACGACACATCAACCTTAGATATAAGCAATGGATTGGCACCTGTATTTTTGAACTTATAGGCATGCTTTACTGATTCACCTTCTTTTATCTTGCCGAAGTCGTAACGGGTTTCGGGGAATTCTATTGTTGTTTTTGGCAAAGCAGCAGCTTCCTGCACACGTGTATCGGCCTGCTGATTGGTAAGGCCATTATCGCTACTGCCAATATGGTATTTATTAAATAATGCATTCTGGCTTACCCCACTCAACTCAACCAACGCTATTACAAAGCAGGATAAGGTGAGGATAGTTAATAAAACTGTTTTAAGTTGCTGATTCATTGTATACTTATAATAGAAAGTTCAAAATTAGTAAAGTTTCCTGAATGCATGTATATACATGCGATCATGTTTTTTAGATAGAGCCATATAGTCTTACTCGCTCTTTTCTGTCCATACTTGGGACAGATGCACTAATATCTCAACAGCTTTTTCCATATCCTGTACACTTACGTATTCCTGGCGACTGTGTATTCCCATTTCGCCAGTAAATATATTTGGGCAAGGCAAACCCATAAATGACAGTCTCGACCCATCTGTGCCCCCCCTTATGCTCATACGCTGTACATCGAGCCCTGAGCGGCGATAAGCTTCTTCTGCATAGTTCATTACCTGTGGATATTGATCCAGCATCTCCTTCATATTACGGTATTGCTCTTTTATTATTATCTCCGTAGTCAATCCGTGAAAAACCCTTTGTGTTTTTTCTACCAGTTCCCGCAGCCTCTGCTCATGATGCGCCAGTTGTACTGTATCAAAATCTCTGATGATGAACTGCACTTTTGCACTTTCTATGGTACCTTCTATAAGCACCGGATGTACAAAACCCTGTGCCCCTTCTGTAGTTTCGGGGCTCCATTCGCTTTTGGGCAACATATCTGTAAATGCGGCGGCAGCTTTTATGGCACTCACCATTTTACCTTTAGCATAACCGGGATGTGCACTTACGCCATTAAATATTACGGTCATTGAGTCGGCAGAGAATGTTTCACCTTCCAGGTGGCCGCGTTCGCCACCATCCAGGGTATAGCCAAAACAGGCACCCAGTTTCTTCATATCGATGGCTGCTACGCCACGGCCCACTTCTTCATCAGGTGTAAATAAAATGCGTATTGCGCCGTGTTTTATTTCGGGGTGGTTAATTAAATATTGGGCAAGATCCATGATAATGGCCACACCAGCCTTATCATCAGCACCTAAAAGTGTAAGCCCAGAAGCTGTGATGATATCATCGCCAATACGCTCCTTGAGATAAGGATGGTTCTTAGTGGTAATAACAACAGTAGGGTCATCAGGCAGTACTATGTCTTTACCATCCCAATTCATATGGAGTATGGGTTTTACATTTGTACCACTGCAATCAGGTGCGGTATCGACGTGCGCACAGTAACATAGCACAGGTATGTTACCCTCTACGGTAGCCGGTATGGTTGCATACACATAACCATGCTCATCCAGCTCAGCATCCGCAATGCCTATGTCATGCAATTCTTTAACCAATATACGGCTTAGGTCTTTCTGCTTCATGGTAGAAGGCTGAGTTGGCGACGCGGGATCGCTCTGAGTATCTACCTGTACATATTTTATAAAACGATCGGCCACACTATGGGCGTACTGTGATAATGACATTACGGGGTTGTTTTTGCGGCGTAAAAATAGTGCATTCCCATACCATTCTGCAAGGTTATCTAATAGTTGTATATTAGCTGCATGTTGTGGGCGCTCACTAAAAAAGACTTTTCACAGATCGTAACGGTCACTTTCACCCTTTTTGCGGTGATAGACGTGCTGGGATCTATCCCTGTTATTATATCTATTAAGAAAAAAATGGGCGATGTCAGCGCCGTGCAAGCTACTGTTGTATCGGGTGCTCTTATGCTGCTGTTCTTCTTTGTAGGTGAGCAAATGCTGGAGTTTATGGGACTGGACATTCAATCGTTCGCCATAGCCGGGTCTATTGTCATTTTTATATTAGGCCTGGAAATGGTACTTGGCCTTGAGTTCTTCAAGAGTGATAAGGATACAAAAATGAGTACCGTTGTGCCTATTGCATTCCCCCTTATAGCGGGGTCTGGTACGCTTACCACTGTAATGTCTTTAAAGGCAGCCTACCAACCCTATAATATATTGATAGGTATTCTCATCAACCTTATATTCATATATATCACCCTCCGATCTATCAATTTCCTGGAGCGTATGCTTGGGCCCTCTGGTATAGCTGTGGTGCGTAAATTCTTCGGGGTAATACTGATAGCTATTGCTGTGAAAATATTCAGGAGTAACCTGGGTTTTTAGATTTAATACCACGGCATAAAATATAAATTATATTTTTATCAGCCGATAATTACACGGTCTAAATTAGCTTGTCTTGAATACTATACCATCGTACCTGATAGCCATAATTTTACTGGCCGGAATAGTGCTCTTTTACCTGCTTGGGTTAGCCATAGGCAGTTACCAGAAAAGAAACAACCCGGATGCGAAGGCAGAAGGCGTAGGCCCTCTTGAAAGCTCATTATTAGGACTACTGGCACTGCTATTATCTTTTACATTCAGTATGTCAGCATCGCGATACGATGTACGCCGTTCTCTTATTGTTACAGAAGCAAATAATATAAGCACTGCCATTGTGCGTGCTGATTTGTATCCAGACACGATACGTACTGCATTTAGAAAAGACCTAAAGCAGTATGTGGACACCAGGATAGCCTACTATGAAGTTGGCAATGACGACGAAAAAATAAAGAAAGAACGCTTAAAAGCGGAGGTGATACTCAGCCGTTTATGGCAAAGAGCTACCCGGCTTTCCGTGGCCTCCCCAGCTGTGGTGCGTGATAACCAAATGATACCTGCCCTAAACAGTATGGGCGATATGGTGACCAGCCGAGACGCGGCACGTGTGGCTACCGTGCCAGATTCTATTATTACATTATTGGTTATTCTGACATTGCTTGGCAGTTTTATTATTGGATATTGCAAGAAGGAGAAAAAGAATGACTGGGTGATGTTTTCGATATACACCATAATGATGGTGGTTACCATATACACCATTATAGACCTGGACAGGCCACGCACGGGATTTATAACAACAGATAAAACGCATATGAAAATGCTGGAGTTGCGTGAGATGTTTGACCAACAATAAGACGGACTGATGGAACTTACTGAACATAAAATATTTGATAAGGAAAACTTTACCCAAAAACCGCTGCCATATGGTGAGTATGAATATTGCATCTTTAATGCATGTGATTTTTCGGGTAATGATTTTAAGGACTTTAGATTTTTAGAATGTGTATTTAATGGTTGCAATCTGAGCCTGGTAAAATTGCAGCAGACGGCTTTTAGGGATATACAATTTAAAGATTGTAAGATGCTGGGGATGCGTTTTGAAAGCTGCAACTCTTTGGGATTGACAGCAGCGTTTGATAATTGCATCCTGGACCACTGTTCTTTTTACCAGATGAAACTTAAAAAGACAACTTTCCGTAATTCGCGCATGCATGAAGTTGACTTTACGCAATGTGATCTGAGCGGCGGCCTGCTTGATAATTGTGACCTCTTCAGAGCTACATTTGACGATACCATTATTGAAAAAGCTGATTTCCGCAGTTCTTTTAACTACTCGATAGACCCGGATAAAAACCGGATAAAAAAAGCCAAGTTTTCACTTGAAGGACTTCCCGGATTGTTGGATAAATATGATATTGAAATAGATCTGCACGGGTAAAGTGTATCATTTTGCTTGTTGTCCGGTCCGGTTTTAAAATGGGAACTGGACATCTGTAGAATTTTGTTGGCTGAAATAACCTGTGATGGCTATTATGCTATTTTTTAATACTGTCTGGCCTGTCCGGTGATCGGACAGGGTGTCTTTTTTAGTTTGCCTGGCGCAAACAGTTTTGCTGATAAGAATAGGAAGTGAAATTTTGTGCATTGCAGATATGTATTGATGGTTTACAGGTTATGTTAGCTAATGCAAGGTAGGACATGCAGACAAAAGGCGGCATAAAGAGATATACACAGTTCCACGGCGTGGGGTGTTCCACGATGTAACGTTTGGAAGCATTAGCGCAGCTTGGGTTAGATACGAGTCTTCCTTTGGGAGACTGCCCGGTGTATAGCCTTCTTAGATTTGATTCAATACAGAATTATAACTAACGTTAGCTCGAAGCAATAAACAAAGCATCATTATTGTTTGTAAATTCATGGTTTAAAATCACTAAAATCAACTGCTTGATTTAAGTGGTTATTCAAAATACGATACATATACCATACATTTCCTTTCTATAATTACAAACCAATGGAAACATCATTAGACGCAGTAAACAGGCTGGCAGAAGAACTAAGAAGCCTTTTGCCCATGAAAGCTGAAGACCAGAAAAGATTGGATAAAAAATTCAGGTTAGAATTTAATTATAATTCCAACCACCTGGAGGGTAATACGCTTACTTATGGCGAAACTGAACTGCTGCTGATATTTGATGATACGAAAGGTAACCATACTATGCGCGAGTATGAGGAAATGAAAGCGCATGATGTGGCCTTGCAAATGATTGAAGAATATGCACATGACAGGGAACGCCCACTAACGGAACAATTTATAAAAAACCTGAACAAAACCATATTAGTGAGGCCATATTGGAAAGACGCTATTACCAGTGATGGACAGAATACAAGGCGTGAAATAAAGGTAGGCGACTATAAAGAGTATCAGAATTCCGTACGGCTGCAAAATGGCGAGATCTTTGAATATGCCAGCCCTGTTGATACCCCCATACAAATGCAGGAATTAATTGAATGGTACAGGAAAGAGGAAGCACAATCTCATCCTATTACACTTGCGGCAATGCTGCATTATAAGTTCGTTCGTATACATCCGTTTGACGACGGCAATGGCAGGATAGCGCGCCTATTACTGAATTATGTATTATTGAAAAATGAGTTTCCGCCTGTAATTATTAAGTCTGATGATAAAGCTGCGTACTTGCGGGCGCTAAACCGTGCCGATACTGGAGACTTTGAAGCTTTTATTGATTATGTTACTGAACAGGTGAAATGGTCTTTAGAAATTTCAGTTAAGGCTGCGAAGGGTGAAGACATAGACGATGACGATGATTGGAAAAAAAGGTTACAAGTACTTAAGAAAAAAACTGACAATAAGAATGTAGTACAAGAGACTCAGAGTGCAACTACATTAAACCGCATAGGAAATGATTTAATATTACCCTTAATAGATAAATTTTTATTGGAGTTTGTGAATATCCAAGAACTATTTACCGGTAGAAATTTATTCATCCTCGTTGATAGCAAATCATATGACTTGCAAAATATTGAAGACGTCAAACCTTTTTTTTCTATTCAAAATGAGAAGCAGTTAATCAATACTTTTGAATTTCACTACTATTTTCAAGGATACAAGAGAGACGACACTAATACTTTCAGTATATGGTCTAAAATACAATGGCGATTTGAGCCATATCGATTTTCAATGACAATAAACGATGCAACCAATCAATCGCTACATCTGTATCAAGACGTTTTTACAGAATCTGAAATTAATGGCATCATCAGAAAATGCGGGGAACACCTGATAAATCAAATAGAACTATTTTTAACTTAAGTACATCCAGTCACAACAATTTGTATGTCTCCAATTTTAGAAGAAATATTTAGAATAGTCATCGATATTATTTGTTTTTCTATAATTAGCTACCTTCTGTTCTATAAAAGCTATATGAACGAATTAGGAAAAAAAATTGCAGAACTGACTACTATAGCGGGCAAAACAGACATTGTGGAACAAATAAGAAAGAATTTCAATAACGATCTTGAGCGCGTAAAAGGAGAAATACAAATAAATGTTGCTGAAAAGGTAAAACCACTAGAAGCGTTATTACAAAAAGACAATATTACTTATCAACTTTTTACAGCGGAATATATACGCCTAAGATTTGAGAGATTAGACTCTCTATACTTTAAGGTTTATGAGTTACAAAAATACTGCGAAAGCAATTTCTCTTCGATGTTCATTAGTGCCAATAGCGCGGAAGAGTTTAAAACAAAAAGGGATAATTTCTATAAATGCTATGATGAAGTTAACGATGCTTTTTATAAGGCAATGATATACATAAATGAAAATGTTCAAGTCTCTGTAATAGATTTCCTTAATGAAACATTCAAAGCAGTAAAAGGATTTGATGTTTACTATACAACTAGTATACGATTAGCAAACCAGTTGAATGCAACACAATCCGATTCCTTATCAAAGACAGCTATATTACAGGAAAAAGCATTAAATCGCATGGAAAATGCTATTGATAAATTACCAGAATTGCTACGGATTATAGAAGTTGAATTCAAAAATCACTTTGCAAATCTATAGTAACTTTTCTCTTCCTTAATTTGATCATTTCGTAAGAATTATTACAACTAAGACTCTTTAAGCCAGGCTATCCTTTGCTATAATTGTCCAGTCGTTGTTACCGAAACCTTTCTTTATCCATTCATCCATTGTGGCAGCTATGACTGGGATCATAGAAAGCTCTACACTTGCGGTATGTGCTTCATCCATCATGAGGCGTGCATCTTTTCGGGCCATATTCAATTCCCAAGTGGGCTTATCGAATTGGGCGTCTGTTATTTTCTTTAGCCTTCCGAGTACTGACGCTCCGGGGTTCCAGTCGCTGAACAATGCAGCAACATCAGTTGTAGGGATATTAAGCGCTTTGGCCATGGCCAAGGTATCTGAAAGCCCTGTGGTGAGCGTAATAAGGAACAGATTGCCGAGTAACTTCATACCGGCGGCTTTGTTGGGATCTGCACCCATATTGAGCAGTTTCCCTGTCATTGCAGATAATTCCGGTGTAAGTCTTTCAACCAAGGCCTGATCGCCGGAAATGAGCATATAGCCTGTACTCTCGCGTGCATTTTGCGGCCCCATGAATACGGGTGCGTGTATATAAGTAAAGCCTTGTTCTTTCCAGTACTGCGTGCGCTTAGCTACGGTAGTAGCCGTAACTGTTGTATGATCTACGATAACAACATCTTTTGACAATCCACCTTTGGCCTGCTCGAGCACAGCATCTACAGCTGTATCATCAGACAAAGTGATATGCACACGGCTGGCACCTTTTACAGCTTCTGCAACGTCCTCAAAAGCTTGCGCGCCGTCTGCGTCCAGTGCCTGAGCTTTTGCAAATGTTCTGTTCCAAACCCTTACCTGCGCACCTTTTTGGAGCAATGCACGAACGAAATTTGCACCAAGAAGGCCTGTTCCTATATATGCGATCATAGTTTTAGAATTTTTGTAAAAATATGGTGAAAGTATCATTAGCCGGATGACACAAGAAATAATATTGTAGTTAGCTAAGGCTCTTGCTAGCAATAACCTAGGGGTTAGATATCAGCCCAGGATTTTTATACACAAAAAAGAAACCGGCGGTTTAGCCGGTTTCTACAATTTAAGAGGTGTTATTTTTTGTCAATAATGTAAAGGTCTTCGTTGTCGCGTTTCATTCTAAAATGTTCGCGAGCGAATTTCTCCAGCTTTTGCGGATCGGAAGTCAGCGCGGTGTGCTCTTGCTGCATACGGGCTATTTCGCCATTAAGGAAGGCTATGTTAGCACGTGTTGTAGCCAGGTCTTTATTGCGTTGCCGTTGGCTGTACCAGTCATTCTGATCAAAATAAATCATCCATGCCAGGAAGGCTACCCCTGTGAGCAAATACTTATTGGTAAGGATGCGCAAAGCTTTTTTCATAGCAAATTGCTTATTATTATTTACCAAATTTAAGCGTTTTGTTTGGGAAGAAAGCACTTGTGCCCAGTTCTTCTTCAATACGCAGTAACTGGTTGTATTTTGCCATACGATCGCTACGGCTGGCAGAACCTGTTTTTATTTGTCCGCAGTTGAGCGCAACAGCCAGATCAGCAATAGTGCTATCTTCTGTTTCGCCGCTACGGTGGCTCATGATGGTATTGTATTGGTGCTGCTGCGCCATGCTCACTGCATCCATTGTTTCAGACAGAGTACCTATCTGATTTACTTTTACCAACAGGCCGTTTGCCACGCCCTTGTTGATGCCTTTTTCGAGACGAGTCACGTTGGTTACGAACAAATCATCACCCACCAACTGTATCTTATCGCCCAGTTTTTCTGTCATCAACTTCCAGCCTGCCCAATCGTCTTCGGCCATACCGTCCTCGATACTTACAATAGGATATTTTTTGCACCAGCCTACCCAATAGTCCACCAATTCTTCGCTGGACATTACGCGGCCATCACTTTTATGGAAATGATATTTTTTATCTTTGTCGTTATACAGTTCGCTATTAGCAGCATCCATAGCAATTGCTACATCGCTACCCGGTTTGTACCCTGCTTTTTCTATAGCTTTCAGTACTGTTTCAATAGCTTCTTCATTGCTCTGGATGTTTGGTGCAAAGCCACCTTCATCGCCTACATTGGTAGAGAAGCCTTTATCTTTCAATACAGTTTTCAAGGTATGGAATATCTCAACACCCCAACGCAAGCCTTCACTGAACGAAGAAGCACCGATAGGCATTACCATGAACTCCTGGAAATCTATTTTATTATCTGCATGCGCACCGCCATTTAAGATATTCATCATAGGCATAGGCAACGTACGTGCATTGGTACCGCCTATGTACCGATACAAAGGCAGACCTGTAGCCAGCGCACCTGCTTTAGCGGCAGCAAGGCTTACAGCCAATATTGCGTTGGCACCCAGTTTCTTTTTGTTGTCGGTACCATCCATAGCCAGCATAGCCTGATCGAGGCCGCGCTGATCGGTAACTTCAAAACCGTACAACTCTTCTGCTATGGTGTCATTTATGTTCTCAACAGCCTTCAGCACACCTTTACCACCATATATCTTCTTATCACCATCGCGCAATTCTACTGCTTCGTGCTTGCCTGTGGATGCACCCGATGGTACGGCTGCGCGGCCCATATGTCCGTCACTGGTATGAAGATCGACTTCTACTGTAGGATTGCCGCGGGAATCAAGTATCTGGCGGGCAACGATGCTGGTTATGAAACTCATAAAAGATTATATTTTGAAATGTGGTGCTAAAATAATTCTACTATCTGACAATTTTATGTTTTGGGGCGGTAACGTTTGTTAATTTATCTGCTTCGCGCTTGTTTTTGGGGTACTCAAAAAACCAACCTTCATTTTCTTTACTTTTTTTGATGCCAAAAAAAGTAACAAAAAAAAGCAGTCGGCAGCGATTACCGCTGCTGCCGACGTAGCTTTGAGCCGGCAGCAGTGCTACTGTTGTACCCAGCTAAACAATACTAGTTCATAGTAACTTCGCCATACATAAAGAGCAATAAAACAATTCCGCTTTTTTAAACCGCTTACTTTATACCCAATACTTCAGCAGTGTGGGCCCTAACTTGTGCGGTAAGTGCGGGATCTTTTGACAGGTCGTGGCCATATGAGGGTATCATTTCTTTCAGCTTGCTCTGCCATTCGGGTGTAGCCATTTTTTCTTTAAAGCACTTTTGCAACAGGCCCAGCATAATAGATACGGCAGTGGATGCACCCGGGGAAGCACCCAGTAGCGCGGCTATACTGCCATCGGCACTGTTTACAACCTCTGTACCAAATTCAAGCACCCCACCCTCTTTTTCGTCTTTCTTTATTACCTGTACCCGCTGGCCTGCTACTTTAAGCTCCCAGTCATCATTCTTTGCTTCCGGGAAATACTCGCGAAGTTCATTAATGCGGTCTTCCTGAGATAGCCTTACCTGGTCTATAAGGTACTTGGTGAGCGGTATGTTGTGCAACCCTGCAGCTAACATGGGCACTACATTGCTCAATCGCAGCGACATTGGAAGGTCTAACGGGGAACCTTCTTTCAAAAACTTAGTAGAGAAGCCTGCAAATGGACCAAACAATAATTCGGTCACACCATTAATGACACGGGTATCGAGATGGGGAACAGACATTGGTGGGCTACCAACTGCAGCCTTACCATATACTTTAGCATGATGGCGCGCTATGACATCCTCATTTGTACAACGTAGCCATTGCCCACTTACAGGGAAGCCCCCGAACCCTTTACCCTCTGGTATATGCGACTTTTCGAGCAATGGCAATGAGCCACCACCGGCACCTATGAACACGAAACCGGCATGCAATTCTTTTTTGCCGCCCGTAACGCTGTTTGTTACAGATACACGCCAGTGCCCATCTTGTTCGCGATGCAGGTCGTGCACATCGTGATGCAAGTAAAGATGGGTATGCTCCTGATGTTTGAGGTAATTGAAGTAAATACGAGTGAGGGCACCGAAATTTACATCGGTGCCAATATCTATATAGTTGGCGGCTACTTTTTGTTCCTTGTCGCGGCCTTCCATTACCAGCGGCATCCATTCCTGCAGCTGATCGAAACTTTCAGAGAACTGCATGGAGCTATAGAAGTGGTGTTGCCTCATCGTCTCGTAGCGGATACGCAGATAATCGGTGTTATTATCGCCCCATACAAAACTCATATGTGGTATGCTATTTATAAAGTCGGACGGATCGGGAATTATTCCCTGCTCTACCAGCCAAGTCCAAAATTGCCTGCTCACTTCGAACGACTCTGTAATGTGGAGTGCTTTGGATATATCCACAGATCCATCTGGTTTTTGCGGTGTATAATTGAGTTCGCATAGGGCAGAATGCCCCGTACCTGCATTGTTCCAGGCATCAGAACTTTCGAGCGCAACGGCATCGAGTGTTTCGAAAATATCGATCTTCCAGTCGGGCTGCAGTTTCTTGAGGAACATACCCAGGGTAGCACTCATGATACCAGCCCCTATTAATACTACGTCTCTATAATTCTCGTCTTTATGATCGTGCCTGTGCAGGATACTCATCGCAGGATATTTTTTAGAAAATTAGCCAAAAGTATTTTATTGCCGGTTATGATATAGCAATGAGGGTATTGATATTATTGTTAAATATGTGAAACAGCAGTTAGGGGTTTACGACTGTAATGTGCGTCTTGATAACGGGAAGATTTTAATAAGTTAGATTAATGAACGTATTTTTAACGCTATAAAGCCACCGCATATTTAATGAAAAAAGGACTACTGCTGTTTTGCTTGTGCTGTATGTGCTTATTTGCGCAGGCGCAGGTTGAATTTACAATACCCTATAGTGATAGTACACGTGTTGCCGGAAATACGGCGCACGTTGTAGATGGCGAGGGCAATGTGTTTTTACTCTCTTGCATAACCCCCTTTTATAAAGGACCAGCTGTACGACTTGAAGGCGGTAATATATATGGCACATCAATACAAAAAATAGACTTTAATAACTTTGTGGGATGGGAACATTTCTATGCCACCGAATACATAGCAAACGGCGTTTTTAATGGTTTTTTCTATCCTACCCAGCCCGGTCAGATCTTTTTATGGAACAACAAACTGGCAATACCATACAGTATAAATATGGGGCAGCGCAATTGTGTAAATAATTCAACTCAACAGGAAGCTACCTATCGCAACGGGATGCTTGTTTTAGATGAACAGGGCAACACACTAAACAACAATATATTTTATGAAGATAGCGGATGTGGAGCATACCAGCTTCAATACATTGCGCTAAATGCCGGTGCTGAACCATTTACCTATATATATTACAACACGATCAATGATATTGCTAATTACTATTTTGACAAAAGGAATGGTTCCTTTTTGAGCGTGAGTAACAAGCCAGTACGCATATCGACTCAGGGCATCCTATTTGATGGGTTTGCCGGAAATTACGTAGCAGGCAGCGAAAACGGCATCCAAATCTACGATACATCGGGATTATTGTTACGGTCTTTCAAATTGCCATTGACCAGTTCTGCATCGACAATTTATTTGTGGAAAATTGCAGTTAATGCGCATTATTATGTACTAAATTACACGGAGACATACGGGAATGTCTATCAACCGATGACTGTTGTTTTAACAAAGAATGGCGATTTGATATCATCAGCAGCAAGTACTGTATTTAGTGATATTAAATTGACCACTGACAATCAAATATGGGCATTGGAAAGAACAATAACCTCTGACAGTTCTAACCACACGCCGGTTACGTTTATGCAAATGGACCTTTATCAAAACATAAAACGTAAAAAGAGCATTGGCAAATCAATGACAAATGGCGTGGCTTTATCCATCAGCAACGGGAATATAATTATCACGGGGAATTGTTCTGAAGGGAATAGCAATGATAGTATTATAGTACCTAGCCAGCTTTACTTTTACCGAGAAGCTATAGCGCACATACCCTTGCTGCCAGATACCAGCATTTCGTGCAATGAGATCAATGTTTTTCCCAACCCGGCTACTCATATTTTACACATTGTCAGCAACAGCTTTAATGTAACTTATGGCTCTATTATAATCTTATATAATACTCTTGGGCAAAAGCTAGGGGTGTATAAATGGGACTTCAAGGAACTGGATATTGATGTAAGCTGGTTGCCTAAAGGGATGTATTATATACAAGCCATGAACGGTACCAACAAAATCTGTACTCAAAAAATAGTAAAACTGTAATTAGCCCTGGCTTATAATCACGCTTCTCATCAGCCTTAATATCTCTGCTTGAAAAGTGACACCTTTGTCTTTGGCATACCAGCCATGAATTTCTTTTTCTATATCCAGAAATGACTGGCCATTATTATCTCTACGCCAGTTCATCATCATGGCCTGTGGAATGGAAGGACGGGGACCCCAATGAAATAATTCCTCGCCGGTAGCGTTGCTGACTGCTATAAGTATGGGAATACTGCGCCCACCATTGGTAAGGTACTTATCCATTATTTGAGGATTAGTATCGCGCAATATGAGCCGGAGCTCGATATTACCGCCTGAAGCTTCCACCATTTTTACCATAACAGGCAAGGTCTGTGCTGCATCGCCACACCAAGATTCTGTGATGACCCACCATATTTGTGGCTGTGCCTTTTTTGCTTCAGCAATAGCCTCATCACTTATAGTAAGCGTCTTTTCCCAACGCTGGAGGCGCTGCAAGGAAAGTTTGGTCCAGAATATAAAGTCATCCCCTTTTACATCTCCCGTAAACAAACCATCGGCCACCAGCTTTTCCATAAGCTGCATGAAAGCAGGATAAGAATAGTAGCTGAGGTTATTAAAAACATCCATGATCATACGTCTTTAGTGGAGTGAAGCAATTAGTAAGTGTATCCTTATTTATTGTTGTCTACAAGCGCCCAAAATCTTAAAATATTTCTACAAATTCTGATTTCCATTCTTTACTTTTTTTGATGCCAAAAAAAGTAACAAAAAAAGGCGGTCGGCAGCTATTATCGCTGCTGCCGACGCAGCTTTGTGCGGGCAGCAGTGCTATTGTTCTGCCAAGCTAAAGAATTCTACCTCATAGTAACCTGCCCCGTAACTATCCTACTTAATCTTTTAGAACAGTTACTCTTCAATAAAATCAAGATCTTTACCGTAGGTTTCTTCGGTAAGTATTGCGGCTACAAAACTAATGGTCATTACTATAATGCCTGTAACCGCGGCAGCATCTATATAACCAAATGTAGGCTTCAGGGTGTTGAACAAGAGGATAAGCAACGGGACTGAACCGCGCACCATATTAGGGACGGTGGTTGCTGAAGTGGCCCGTAAGTTGGTACCAAAATGCTCTGCAGCCATAGTAACAAATAACGCCCAGAAGCCGGTACCAAAGCCTAACAATGCACAGATGAGATACATGCCGGTGACACTGCCATGCCCTTGCCGGAAAAAGAAGATCATACCCACAACGGTGATGCAATAAAAAAGATAAAGGGCACGCTTACGGCTGCGGAGCTCGCGACTGAGCAAACCTGCCAGCAGATCGCCAATAGAAATAGCTACGTAGGCAAACATTACTGCTCTTCCGGAATCTACAGGACCCTGCAAGCCAAAACGCTCGCCAAACTCTTTCGAAAATGTGATAAGGATACCAATAACGTACCAGGTGGGCAAGCCAATGAGTATGCTTAATAGGTACTTTTTAAACCGCTTGTCATTAGTAAAGAACATGAGGAAATTCCCCTTCTTTACATTGGCATGCTGTATGGTTTTAAACATACCTGACTCGAAGACACTGACACGCAATAACAGTAACAATAGCCCCAGGCCACCACCTATATAGTAGCAAACGCGCCAATCGAAAGTTTGGGAAATAAAGTAAGCAACAACAGCGCCGGTAAGACCTATACCCGCCACTATAGAAGTAGCAACACCACGCTTTTCTTTTGTAACCAATTCGCTTACAAGTGTAATGCCAGCACCTAATTCGCCAGCCAGGCCTATACCTGCAATGAAACGACAAAGGCTGTATTGATTAACTGTTTGGACGAAGCCATTGGCGATATTGGCCAAAGAGTATAATAGTATGGAGCCAAATAATACACTCAATCTACCCTTCTTATCACCTATAACGCCCCAAATAATGCCACCAATTAGCAGCCCCGTCATTTGAATACTTATGATAGACTTGCCACTTACATCCAATTGCACAGCATCAAGGCCTAAGCTTTTGAGGCTTTTTACCCGAATGATGCTGAACAGCAAAAGATCGTATATATCTACAAAGTAACCCAACGAAGCCACCAGTACCGGGATGCTAAGCAGGGCAATAGTTTTGTTCTGACTCTGAGTCATGGAAATTAGTTATTGGGTTGACCGCCTGCCGCTACCGGTTTTTTACCGAAGATCATCTTCAGCAATACAGGAGCTGTGGTTACTAAAATAAGTGCATAGATCACCTTGTCCAGGTTGGTCCTCACCCACTCATTGCCACCCAACATGAAGCCGATGGTAAGCACGCCACCTACCCACAGTATGCAACCAATAACGTTGTATGAAAAAAACTTTTTGTAGTTCATATCTACAACGCCTGCAACTATTGGGGCGAAAGTGCGCACGATAGGCAGAAAGCGGGCCAGTATAATGGCTGTGCCACCTTTTCGCTCATAAAAGTCGTGCGCCTGATGCAGGTGTTTTTGCTTGAATAAGAATGTATCTTTTTTCTGGAACAGCATATGGCCAGATTTATTACCAAACCAGTAACCCACCATATTACCGAGCACCCCGGCTACCGTCATTAATACGATCCAATAAATAAGATTGACAACGGGATTTTCAAACGGCACATTTGAGCGGGAGATAATCATACCACTTACAAACAAAAGAGAATCGCCAGGAAGAAAGAAACCAACAAAAAGACCTGTTTCGGCAAAAAGCACAAACATTACTATATATAAGCCACCATGACTATTTATCCAGACTTCGTTCGTGAGGTTCTTGAAGAGGTCTAATAATTCGTGTATCATAAATTGTTCTTAGAAAGGGTGAAAATAAGGAAAATACTATAAACACGGCGTTTACACATAGCAAAATCCGTATTAAATAATGGCGAAAAGATACTAAGGCTTCTCCCATTTGTTGACCACGACGGTAGCAATACTATTGCCTACCACGTTGGCTGCAGTTCTGCCCATGTCCATTATGGGATCGATACCCAGCAGCAGGGCAAGGCCTGCTTCTGGTATTTTGAAGGTAGCTAAGGTACCTGCAACAATAACTAAAGATGCACGTGGCACCCCCGCTATGCCCTTGCTGGTAAGCAAAAGCACCATAAGCATACTGAACTGAGTGCCCATATCCAAATGCATACCATAGCACTGCGCCAGGAATAAAGATGCAAAGGCCATGTACATCATAGAACCAGCCAGGTTGAAAGAGTAGCCAAGCGGTAATACAAAACTTACTATACGCTCGTGGCAACCAAAACGCTCTAACTGTAAAATAAGAGACGGGAATGCAGCCTCACTGCTATTGGTACTAAATGCCAGCAATGTTGGCTGTTTGATGTGACTGAGCAGGCTGCGCACCCGGCGGCCTATTATAAAATAGCACGCCAGCAACAGAATGCCCAACAACAAGAATAGCCCCAAATAAAACTCACCAATGAATAATGAATACGTTTGCAGAATGCCTATGCCCTGCTTTGCAATAACCACCGTGATAGCACCGAAAACAGCGACAGGTGCAAAACGCATGATGATCATCGTCATTTTGAGGATGACGTGGGAAATAGCATCTAATGCCCTGGTAACTGCAATACCCCGCTTACCAATGGATGCGGTAGCGAACCCAAAGAACAAAGCGAAGACCACCACTTGCAATATCTCGTTGCGCGCCATGGCATCGAAAATGCTGGTGGGGAACATATGATATAGAAAATCACGGGCATTCATGCTTACGGCAGGAAGCGGCGCACTGCTTGCAATATCGGGGACGGGTAAATGCATGGTCGAGCCAGGCTGAAAGAAATTGACCAACCCCATGCCCAGTAACAAACTGAGAAACGAACCGCATGAAAACCAAATTAATGTGCGCGCACCAATACGACCAATAGCTTTACTATCGCCAATTTTGGCCACGCCTACCGCCAATGTAGTAAATACTATAGGCGCAATGATCATTTTTATAAGACGCAGAAAAAGATCAGCTATCAGGGAAAATGGTTCGAGTTTTTTATCCCTGTCGGCACTGGCATTATCTTTCAGACAGTTGAGATCTGCTATATGCTTATGTAGTATTTTATAAGCAGCCCCGGTAGTATCTGCAATGCCATGCATCTGTAGCCTTGTATCCTGCAACTGCCTTTCCAAACTAGCTATTACAAGGTTCTCATGTTGTACGTACCTGGTGTTCAGTATCACGCCCACACAAACACCTAATACTAAAGCAAGCACTATGTATAGCGTGAGGTGATTCGTTTTTTTATTCTCCATGTTGATAAGGCAACAAATTTAAAACAATTTAACAGCACTACTGTATAACAAAACAACTGCACAAGCCACTAACGTTTATTAACATAATACTAAAAGTCAAGCTGGTCTTGCACTGAACTATTGCCTTGCAGTCCTCCTGTATGCACACACAGAATACGAGCATTCTTTGAGAAAACGCCATTACTTAACATTTCTTTAAGACCATACATCATTTTAGCATTGTACACCATATCCAATGGTATTCCATGGCGGTGATAAAACTCATTCATAAATTGAAGCAATATATTATTGCACTTACCAAACCCACCAAAATGCCAATTGGTGTATATATGCCAATTTTCATTTGTTTTATTGTTGAGATGAGGCACAATGGCACTGTTAAAATCATTATTACCTTTAAAGGGAGCAAAACCAAGCACGGTGGTTGAGGGACATAAGGCATTCCGCAAACCGATAAATGAAGTGCCTGTACCCACCGAAATGCAAACATGTGTGTAGCCGCCGGGTATCAATAAAGCCATATCGGCAGCACCCATGCGGCCCTCGTTGTTAGCTCCGCCTTCCGGAATAATGAAACTATCGCCATACTTATCGGTGAGCTCCTGCTGGAATCCAGGTTCTGTTTTCCTGCTGTAGTCGGCAGTGGATATGTACACCAGTTGCATTCCCATATCACTACTGGTTTTTAAAGTTACAGAGGGAGCATTTTGCGCATACAAGCCACGCACAATACCTATACATGGCATATGATGTGCTTGTGCAGCGGCGGCAGTAGCTATTAAATGATTGGAGTAAGCACCACCGAATGTAAGCACCTGTGTAGCCCCAAAATCTTTAGCTGCCTGCAGGTTGCGTTTTAACTTGTACCATTTATTGCCTGATATAACAGGATGCACCAGATCGAGCCGCAACATATTTATTGCGGCTACCCTCCCCCCATACCAATCTTCATTTAATGGTTGTATTATGGCCTTATCCTCACAAATTATATCCATACTCACGCAGGTAGTTTTCGTTGTCGCGCCACTTATCCCGCACCTTCACAAAGAGCTCCAAGTGCACCTTTACGCCCAGGAAGTCTTCTATATCTTTCCGAGAGCTGATGCCGAGTTGTTTTATCATGCTCCCCCCCTTACCTATTAATATTACCTTTTGGGTTTCGCGGGTTACAATGATCTCCACCTTTATAACGGTGAGTGTACTTTTCTCTTCAAAAGACTGCACTATGACCGCTGAATGATAAGGTATCTCTTCGTGATAGAGATTATATATCTGCCCACGAACCAATTCACTTACAAAGAACCGTTCTGTACGGTCGCTGATATTATCATCAGGATAATAAGGTGGCGCTACAGGAAGATGTTTCAATATAAACGTAAGTATCTTATCCATGTTCAGCTTTTTATGTGCTGAAACAGGTACGACATCCCACTTGGGGTATTTCTCTTTATATTGAGCTACGGTGGCAGCCACTTCTTCTTTATCCTTTACCAGATCGGTCTTGTTCAACAAAAGTATTGTAGGCACCTTCAGCTTCAACATAGCCGTTATGGCTTCAAATTCTTCAGCAGGTTGCGTGATATCATGCATTAGTATAGCCACATCGGCATCTTCAAGTGCACTCTTTACCTGGCGCATCATTTTCTCGTGCAGCTTGTACTTAGGCTCTATGATACCCGGGGTATCAGAAAATATGATCTGATAGTAAGGATCGTTAAGGATACCCAATATGCGATGACGCGTGGTTTGCACCTTTGCAGATGTAATAACGAGCTTCTCGCCCAATAAGGCATTGAGCAATGTGGACTTACCTGCGTTGGGCGCGCCGAATATATTTACGAAACCTGATTTAAAATTGTCTGGCATTGGATGCAAAATTACTATGCATTGGGCAATAAGCAGTTATTTACAGAAACTAAAAGAAATAGTTTGGTTAGTAATTATGAACCCTCTATATTTGCACTCCCAACAGCGCGAGGTAGAGCAGCGGTAGCTCGTCGGGCTCATAACCCGAAGGTCATAGGTTCGATCCCTGTCCTCGCTACACAGTCCCTTCTGATTCATTTCAGGAGGGATTTTTGTTTAAGTAAATAGCTCACTATAAATACCCACTTATTTCATGTTCTCTTTACACAGAAAGGCAGCGCTGCTCCTTACCTCATTGGTTATTACCACTACTACTACCCAACTAAAAGCTCAGGGATTTTACATTAAAGAAGGTATCGGTTATGCCATACCCATGCCGGGATCAACAAAAGACCAATTGGGCAATGTACTTAACGGCACTATAGTTGTGGGCTCCTCGGTAACCGGCTACCAGATAAAAAATGCATCCTTTTCGTCGGGTTTCCACGACATGATAGGCGGAGGCTATATGTTTACCAAGAATATTGGTGTTGAACTGAATGCCGATATTTTATTAGCCGGTACCCAGTACACCATTAATGAAATAGGCATCACCTCAAATAATGCCCCCGCCAATTTAGCTATAACACGACAAGCCAATGCATCCATCACATTTATGCCCGCTATGGTTATGCAAACATCCGGTAACAAGATAACAGGGTATATGCGCATGGGATTGCTATTGCCTGTGAGTACCAGTATTGAACGCCATAATATTTACTCTTACAATACCGGGCAAGTAGATGACAACTATTGGAAAGACAAAAATTCGTTCTCTTTAGGGTTTGCAGGTGCAACTGGCATAAAATATAAGTGCGCCAGCAATTTTACTTTATGGGCAGAGGTGAACCTGCAGTACTTATCCATATCGCGAAAAGAGTCGGATCTGGTGGGTTTTAGCGAAAATGGCCGTAGCTACAACACAGCCCTTTTAACGGGTGGGGTTAAAACAATATATTACAATAAGAATGCTACTACAAGTGCTAATGGGGAATATCAAGAGGCATTTGCACAACCATATAGTAATATTGGATTTACCGTAGGTGTATCTGTAAATTTTGCGAAACACTATCACAAAGTGATCAAACGCAAAAAATCTGAACTTATGTCACGTGATTTTTAATCGTGTTGACTAGTTATTAAATAAAGAACTGACTAACACAATTCTATTCCTGTCATCGTTATTCCGTAAAAGCAATCATGAAAATGGTTGCTTTTTTTATGTTTGTTTGGCAAGAGACCCCTTAGCGTTTTTCAGTTATTATCTGCTGGCTACGTCAAAATTATTTTATTTTGACGATAGTACTAAAAGTACAATAGATTGAAACCACCTATTGTACTTTTGCATTCCAATCCAACGCAATGGCCGATAGCACCAACATACTTATCATAGATGATGAAGATAAACTAAGAGGATTACTGAAGCGCATTATATCGCTGGAAGGGTATGCTGTGCAGGAAGCCAACTCTTTGGCTGCAGGGTTAAAGATATTGGCAAAGGGCGGAATCTGCATTGTATTGTGCGATGTAAAGCTACCTGACGGCAGCGGGGTAGAGTTTGTAAGCACAGTAAAAAAACAATACCCCGCTGTAGAGATAATACTACTCACAGCGTACGGCAATATTCCTGATGGTGTGCAGGCAATGAAGAACGGTGCCTTTGACTATATAGTAAAGGGGGATGATAATGACAGAATCATACCACTCATAAGCCGCGCTGCTGAGAAACTGGCGCTGGTAAGGAAAATTAATAAGCTAGAAGAACAAGTAGCGCTGAAAGGCGATTTTGATAAAATAATAGGAACAAGCACCGCGCTGGCTGCCGCGGTGAACCTGGCCAAAAAAGTAGCCACATCGCAGACCCCAGTTTTACTTACAGGCCCAACTGGAACCGGTAAGGAGGTATTTGCACAGGCCATACATAGTTACAGCCCGCAAAACAACCAGGCCTTTGTGGCACTCAATTGCAGTGCTTTGAGTAAGGACATAATGGAAAGTGAACTTTTTGGCCATGTTGCCGGAGCGTTTACCGGCGCGGCAAAAGACAAAAAAGGACTTGTAGAAGAAGCAAAAGGCGGTACGCTGTTCCTGGATGAAATTGGTGAAATGCCACTGGAACTGCAGCCCAAGCTATTGCGATTTCTTGAAAATGGCACCTACTACAGGGTTGGCGATACCATACAACGCAGTGCACAGGTGAGGCTGATAGCTGCAACCAACCGGGACCTTCAGAAAGAAATACAAGAAGGAATATTCAGAAGTGATCTTTATTACCGTATAGCTGTGTTTTCTATACAGCTGCCTATGCTGCGGGAACGAAAGACAGATATCCCATCGTTAACCTCCCACTTCCTGGAAGTTTTTAATGCAAGGACGAATAAACAAATAAAGGGCATTGAAAAGGATACACTTACCCTTTTGATGAACTATGCATGGCCAGGAAATATAAGGGAGCTAAAAAATGTGATAGAACGGGCTGTAATACTTGAAGATACCACTATGCTCACCACCAGCAGCCTACCCTATGAGCTACAATTTACAAACACGATAACGGAAAGCAGCTCAACCTTTCAACTGAGCGATATGGAGAAAATACATATCAAGATGGTGCTGGGACATACTAAGGGTAATAAAACGGAAGCTGCCAGGTTACTGAATATAGGCTTGGCCACCCTTTACCGAAAAATAGAAGAGTACCAATTATAACCACCAACCACCTTGTTTTGATATAAGATTTCTCATTTTGAGAAGGATAAATTATTCCCACCCAAAGTACAATTTATAGGCATCCCGTTGCTGCATTGGGTTTACACGGTTTTTCTGCTTTCTTTAACACTTTGGTACATGGTTGGCATATACTGGGCAAATACCCTGTAAAATGATCAACCAATTTGAGGTGCCCATGTACCTGAAGGAAGCCTTGCCGGAGATAGCACAAGACCTGAAAATAGAAGCAAATAATAATGCCTATAAGCAAATGGATGCGCTTACTGCGTTTACCCGAAAAAACATCCAGGAACACGACTATAAAGCTGTAAAACGTTGTTTTAAAATAGCAGACAAACTGTATAACAAGGGAAATGCTGTTGTAAAGAATGCAGTGCAGAATGTATTTGTCTATTCGTTTACCAACATCTTCCAAACATGCAGGCCTGAAAAACCAACTGTGCTGGCATTGTTGCCTATGTCTTTGTACACTATTTACATAGCACAAATACACAAAGGTTGCTAATGGCACTCATGCACACGAGTACATGCGAAAATAACGCTGCTTTCTTAGCCATGATAAGCATCATATAAACAAAGCATATAAGTCACTTAGGTTTATAGAATAATAAATTCCTTTTGTAAAAAGCAAAAAATGATAACAACTGCATTAATCGTCGGAACACTAATAGGTTTTTGGCTCCTATTTAAATCAATAGACTGGTTTGAAAAAATATAGACGGACAAACGTAAACACATGAACAAGAAACTGCTGATCATAATTTCCATATTGATTGTTTTGGGAAAAGACAGTTATGGGAAAAAACCTGTCGGCATATTCATGACTGCCACCGACTTTCAACATAACAAAATTGCTTACATGCAGGATGCCAGTCAGGGTGAAACTACAATACGGATACATCATTTTTTCTGGAACATGCCAACAATAACAATTGTAACAAAAGGAAGCAGGCACAACTTAAGAAAAAGTGACCTGTACGGCTTTATAGATAGTAACAAAGATGTGTACCGCTTTTATAATAACATGGAGTACCGACTTGCTGAAGCTGGGAATATCTACATCTACATTCATCAAAATAATATTGCACAAAGCAAAGGTTTTATAGTAGTGAATACTTACTACTTCAGCAGTTCAGCAGATGGTAAAATTGAGCGATTAACAATGGACAACTTAAAAACTGTTTATGCAGGTAATGAAAAATTTATAGACCTGCTTGACCAATACAATGGGAATGTAAGCAGTTACGATAAACAGAACAAAACGTACAAAATCAATTACATTTTTTCAAAAACAAGCAGACAATAAGACTGCCTGCATTAAAAAAATTTTATGATAGCACTGTTCATTATAGCGGTATTGACTTTTGTCTATATGGTCTATGTATTAGTTAAACCTGAAAAATTCTAAAACACATTTACATGGAGCCTCAAATTTTAGGAGTCGTTGTAATGTTTATTGCAACGTTATTGTTAGCAGTACCCCTGGGCAAGTATATTGCTAAGGTATATGCCGGGCAGCATATTTGGACAGACCGTATTTTTAGTCCGATAGAAAAACTATTCTTTAGAATATCCCGAATAGACCCAACAAAAGAAATGAACTGGAAGCAACACTTAACGGTGCTGCTCACCATCAACCTTATCTGGTTTTTTTGGGCCATGTTTTGCCTGCTGAACCAAGGATGGTTGCCTATGAACCCAGATCATAACCAGAACATGACCTCTGACCTGGCATGGAACACAGCCATATCTTTTTTGGTGAACTGCAATCTACAGGACTATAGCGGTGAAACAGGGGTTTCTTATTTCACTCAGATATATGGCTTGATGTTCCTGCAATTTGTGTCTGCCGGTACAGGGATGGCTGCTGCTGCAGTGGTATTTAATGCACTTAGAGACAGGACTACAGAGCAATTAGGTAATTTTTATAATTACTTTTTAAAGAGCTGTACACGCATTTTGCTACCCGTATGTATACTTGTGGCGGCAATCCACTTGTTTGAAGGTACGCCAATGACCTTTAAGGGAATGGATACAGTAACCACAATGCAAGGAGATACCATGCATGTGAGCCGCGGGCCCGTGGCAGCATTTGTAGCTATAAAACATGTGGGCACTAATGGCGGCGGTTTTTACGGTGCAAACTCGGCCCACCCACTTGAAAACCCTAACTACCTGTCGAACATTGTACAGATGGTAGCACAGATACTGATACCGTTTGCCATGGTATTTGCGTTTGGTTTTTATACCAATAAAAAAAGATTGGCGTGGGTATTTTGGAGCGTGATGACCATAGGATTTCTGATACTTGTAGTACCAGCCATCTACACTGAAGTACAGGGTAATCCTAACATAGCCCATATGGGCATTTCGCAACCGGGTGGCAATATGGAAGGTAAGGAAGTTCGCTTTGGCGCTACTGCGTCGGCCTTCTGGAGTATAGCAACTACAGTTATATCAACCGGTTCTGTAAATGGCATGCATGACAGTTTCATGCCGGTTTCAGGAATGAATATGCTGTTGGGGATGATGATCAATTCGTTTTATGGCGGTGTAGGAGTAGGGTTCCTCAACTTCTTTATTTATGTGATACTGGCGGTATTCATAGGAGGGCTAATGGTGGGACGTACCCCTGAGTTTTTGGGTAAGAAAATAGAAGCGAAGGAAATGAAGATCGCCATGATCATTGCCTTGTTCCATCCATTCTTAATTCTTGTAGGAACGGCGGTTGCGAGCTACTTGACGGCACATGATACCAATATGGGTTGGTGGTTTGCAGATGCCGCAGGGAAACATAATGCCAGCGGTTGGTTGAACAACCCCTCTTACCATGGATTTAGCGAAATGCTGTACCAATACACTTCTTGCTCGGCAAATAATGGGAGTGGATTTGAAGGGTTGGCAGATAACAACCCATTCTGGAATATAAGTGCAGGTATTGTGCTGCTCTTCTCCAGGTTCTTGCCCATAATAGGCCCTGTTGCTATAGCCGGTATATTGGCACAGAAGAAGTTTATACCTGTAAGCAGCGGAACACTTAAGACGGATACGGGAACATTTGGGATGCTGGTATTTGCCGTAAAGGTGATCATAGCAGCACTGGCCTTCTTCCCTGCCCTGGCCCTTGGACCAATTGCAGAATGGCTAAAAATGCATTAAAAAAACACACTTCAGCGCTAAAAAAATTAGATAATGAAAGCCGATAACAAAGAAAGCTTGTTTAAAAAGGACCTGGTAGCCGAAGCTATCAAGCAGTCTTTTATCAAGCTGAATCCAAAATACCAGTACCGCAACCCGGTAATGTTTACAGTTGAAATAGGAACAATGGTAATGATGTTTGTATGTGCCTGGATATTATCAGGAGAACACAGCCAAGGGTCGTTTGCATACAACTTCATAATATTTTTTATCCTGCTGGTTACATTACTGTTTGCCAATTTTGCAGAAGCTCTTGCCGAGGCAAGAGGTAAGGCACAAGCTGCATCATTAAGAAAAACACGTGAAGAGACCCCAGCTAAAAAACTAATAGTACCCGGAGAAATATTTACCAGCGAAACACAGGTTGTTGCATCTTCACAATTAGTAAAAGGCGACTTGTTCATCTGTGAAACAGGGGATATCGTGCCTACTGACGGAGAGATAGTTGAAGGAATAGCTACAATAGATGAATCTGCTATTACCGGGGAATCTGCACCTGTAATTCGGGAAGCTGGTGGTGATAAATCGTCTGTGACGGGTGGAACGAAAGTATTGTCTGATAAAATAATAGTAAAGGTGACTACAGAACCGGGGGAAAGTTTCCTGGATAAGATGATAGCCTTGGTAGAAGGGGCATCGAGACAAAAGACGCCCAACGAAATTGCGCTTACTATATTGCTTGCTGGCTTTACACTGGTATTCATCATTGTATGTATTACCCTGTACCCATTTGCGCTTTATGCTAAAACGCCTATACCAATCTCTGCATATATCTCATTGTTCGTGTGTCTTATACCCACCACTATTGGTGGTTTATTATCTGCTATTGGCATATCTGGAATGGACAGGGCATTACGTGCGAATGTAATTGCGAAATCGGGCAAGGCAGTTGAAACAGCCGGAGACCTTGATGTATTGCTGCTGGACAAAACAGGCACCATAACTATAGGTAACCGCAAAGCCACTAATTTTTATAATGCTCCCGGGGTTGCGCTGAATGAATTCATACATGCAGCGGTACTCAGCTCGGTGTCAGATACCACACCAGAAGGCAAGTCTATTGTGGAACTTGGCAATAAAATGCTGAGCGAAAATGCAGTATTTGGAGCAAAGCTGGACAAATACCAATCTGCAGTATTACAGCAGATAGATTTTACAGCCGAAACAAGATCGAGTGGTGTGAACCTGGCAAATGGAGTAATGATAAGGAAAGGTGCCAGTGACGCTATTAAAGCAATGGTGCAAAAAGCAGGAAACTTATTTGACCTTGAAGTAACCGAAGCAGTAAACAAAATAGCTGGCAATGGCGGTACTCCACTAGTGGTAATTGAAAATGATAGAGTGCTGGGCGTAGTGGAACTACAGGATATAATAAAGACCGGCATACAGGAAAGGTTTGAGCGCCTGAGAAAAATGGGAGTGAAAACAGTAATGGTGACCGGGGACAACCCGCTAACTGCAAAGTATATAGCAGGCAAGGCCGGAGTGGATGACTATATAGCTGAGGCCAAGCCAGAAGATAAGATGGCCTATATACGTAAAGAACAGGCGGCAGGCAAGCTTGTAGCTATGATGGGGGATGGCACAAATGATGCCCCGGCGTTGGCACAAGCCGATGTAGGTGTAGCCATGAACAGCGGTACTGCCGCTGCCAAAGAAGCCGGCAACATGGTGGACCTGGACAATGACCCGACTAAGCTGATAGAGATAGTAGAGATAGGCAAGCAATTGCTAATGACGAGGGGAACACTAACCACATTCTCTATAGCCAATGATGTAGCCAAGTATTTTGCCATAGTGCCTGCGCTGTTCATAGCATCTATACCAGCGCTGCAGCGTATAAACGTAATGAACCTGCATAGCCCGGCAAGTGCCATACTATCGGCCATCATATTTAATGCGATCATCATTCCGTTGCTGATACCACTAGCTTTAAAAGGCGTAGCGTACAAGCCAATAGGTGCAAGCGCGTTGTTAAGAAGAAACCTGCTTGTGTATGGATTGGGTGGTATATTGGTACCATTCATAGGGATCAAGCTGATAGACATGGTGGTTATGTTATTTATGTAAAACTTTTTGACACCGAAAAAACAATAAAGAAAATGAAAAAGGAAATCATTCCATCGCTACTGTTGACTATAGTTTGCATCCTTTTTTTTTCCGGGGTATATCCGGCACTGATATGGGGGATAGCCCAACTTGCGCCCAATAAGGGGGAAGGTTTTGTGATAAAAGGCGACAATGGCAAGTACTACTATGAAAACATAGGCCAAAAGTTTACTGACGATAAATACTTCTGGTCGAGACCATCGGCAGTAAATTACAATGCGTCCGGATCTGGCGGTAGTAATAAAGGACCTGACAACCCGGATTACCTAGCACAGGTACAAGCTACGATAGACACTTTTATGAAACACAATCCGGACATTAACAAAGCGGATATACCATCTGATATGGTAACTGCAAGCGGCAGTGGCCTGGACCCACATATTAGCGTGCAGGGAGCAGAAGTACAAGTAGCAAGAATTGCCAAAGTACGCAGGATAGATAAAAGTGTAGTTGAAGCCCTGGTAAAAAAGCATATTGACGGCCCTATGTATGGACTGGGACCAGAGCGAGTAAACGTGTTGAAATTAAATATTGAACTAGATCAAACAACCAGGAGACAATGATGAGAGAAGCTATGTACCGATCACTTTTTTTCTTCCTGCTTGCAGGCATATGCGAGATTGGTGGCGGGTATATGATATGGAAGGCTGTGAAACATGAACAACCTATATGGGTAGGCCTGCTAGGTTGCATTGTGATGGCAGCGTATGGTGTTGTGGCAACATTTCAACCAGCTGGATTTGGGCGCACATACGCTACATATGGTGGCATATTTGTAATCATGTCTCTGTTATGGGGATGGGTAGCAGAAAAAGCCAAACCTGATCTATATGACATTATAGGCGGCCTTGTTGTACTAGCAGGCACCGCAATCATATTTTATGCACCGAGAAAATAGGAATCAATTTAAATTTATTAGATCAAAAACGACAAAAATGAAAAAAACAATTACTGCAGTATTAGTATTAACAACAGCTTTTTTCAGTCCAAAAGCTAACGCTCAGGCTACAGTTGAAGGGACGGTGGAACTTTCGACCCAGGAAAAAGCGCCAGCAAAAGAAGTAAAAGAAAAAATACCCTGGGATGGGTATGACCAAACCTGGGTAAATGGGAATGACAGAAGGGATTCTTCTGTGTTTCATATACCATTTTTCACACCAAGCATATTGATAGACTGCAACGCTACACACTCTTTTAACAGTCCTATAGATCATACAGTGGTTGGCTCAACTGCACTTGCCCGTAATGACGAAATGGTGATCTCGGCAATTAATATTGGCGGCGATTTCAACTATGGTAATGCACGTGGACGCATCATGACACAATTTGGAGCTCGCTCGCAGGTTGTGCCACGTAATGACCTAAGTCCATATCGTGGTCAATATGACCTTGCTGACGCTTACCGTTATCTTGACGAAGCATATGCGGGATACCACTTTAATGTTTGGTATGGTATTAATGTTGACGCGGGGTTATTCATGTCTTATATAGGCCTTAACTCTTACTACCAGCAGGAGAACTGGGAATACCAGGCATCCTTTACATCGGACAATACACCATGGTTCTTTAATGGTATCCGCATACAGATATTCCCAACCAAGAACCTGAAAATAGAACCATGGATCATCAATGGATGGCAGAGTTATGGCTCGTTCAATTCGCTGCCAGGGTTAGGTACTAATATAACGTACATACCTAAAGAGAATATTAAAATGCTTACCAATGATTACTATGGTACCGATGCTGCTGGTCTTTTAGGAAGGCATAGGTTTCACTCTGATAACAGCTTTTTGTGGAGGTATTACAATCATCCAAAATCAAAAGGCATCTCGAGAATGGCATTATCCATAACAGGCGATATTGGTTATGAAAAAGGAGATGGTGTAAATGGTTTTACCAGCGATGCAGTGAAAGGGCCAGCCCAGTACTTTGAAAGCTGGATGGTGTACGATAAAATATGGTTCCACAAAAACAAGATGGGCGTGTACTTTGGCGGTGGCTGGATGACCAACCCTGGCCGTTACCTGGTATTGGCACCAACAGGGGATGCAAGTCCTTTCCCTAACCCATACAATCCAACTCAAACAGTAGGTACCCATCCGTTCACTGAAAACCCTGGAGATAAGTTTACAGGATGGGATTGTTCTATTGGCTTTAGCTGGACGCCTAACCAAAGTATTGAATTTAAAGCAGAGTATGTGCACAGGGAAGCAGATGTACCCTACTTCGCTGGACCAGGTGGTGTAACATCACCAAGTGGTTATACTTATACTCCGATACCTACAAGTGGCTGGGCACCTGACCTTGTAAAATCTGAAAACAGGGTAATATTCGCAGCATTGTTCAGGCTTTAATTAATTGTGGTGTGTAGTAAGTAGTTTATTTATAAAGCACATTTACTACACACCTATTTTATACTATGGAAAAATTCATAAAATATGCCTATAGGATGACTATTTTTTTCGTCCTACTGTCTTTATCGGCAGATATATATTGGCTTATTCATCCGGAAAACAAACAAGCATTATTTACATACATAAACATTATTACTCCTTTTGGGGTGCTATTTTATTTTTTCATGGCATTTAGAAAACACGTTCAAATTAAACGAAAGAAGAAAATGTATCAATAATATGTTAGGAGTACAAGCTGTAAAGACAGAATAGCTGTGGAGTGTAATAAAGGTGGCTTCGTCAAAATGACGAGCCACTTTTTGTGCTTTTAGTCATTTTAAACGAAGAAGTAATAAATAAAAAAAATACACGAACAAGAATGTATTTCTCATTTTGAAAACTTACTATCAAAATGAATGTTTTTCGACTGCGGAAATATTATTTGGGCCTATTATGGAATACTGCCAACTTTTAAAATTATAAGCCAATGGAAATAACACAGGACGAACATGCCGAACATTTCCTGGAGCTGATCAAGAGGTCAAAAAAAGGTAAGTTCAAAGTATATATAGGTATGAGTGCCGGTGTGGGCAAGACATACCGGATGCTGCAGGAAGCGCATACGCTGCTGCAAAATGGAGTGGATGTAAAGATAGGCTACGTAGAAACGCATAACAGGGCTGAAACGATTGCGTTGCTGCCCGGACTACCCATGATACCTAGGAAAAAAGCGTTTTACCTAGGTAAGGAAGTAGAGGAAATGGATGTACAAGCTATTATCAACCTATCACCAGAATTGGTGATAGTTGATGAACTTGCACATAGCAATATACCGGGTGGAAAAAATGAGAAGAGGTGGCAGGATGTTATAGATATATTGGACGCCGGGATAAGCGTGATAAGCGCGGTGAACATACAGCATATAGAAAGCCTTAATGCGCTTGTGAAGGAAATAACGGGTATAGATGTAGCTGAGCGGGTACCTGATAAAGTGCTGAAACTGGCAGACGAAGTGGTAAACATAGATATGACCGCTGAAGAACTGATATCGAGGCTAAAGGAAGGTAAAATATATACTATTGATAAAATTGAAACGGCTTTAAAGAACTTCTTTAAGCCAGAGAGTATATTGCAGTTGCGGGAACTGGCCCTAAAAGAAGTAGCGGGCCAAATTGAGCGCAAAGTAGAAGCTGAAATACCCCGTAACATATCTTTCAGACACGAAAAGATATTGGCCTGCATCAGCAGCAATGATGCAACTGCAAAAACAGTGATAAGAAAAGCCGCCAGGTTGGCCAGCTACTATAATGCCCAGTGGTGGGTATTATTTGTAGAAACCCCTAAAGAAACCCCAGATAAAATAGCACTGGACAAGCAACGACATTTAATTAATAATTTTAAGCTGGCCACTGAATTGGGAGCCGAGGTATTACGAGAAAACAGTGATAGTGTGGCAGCTGCTATTGTGAAAGTTGTAGATGAAAAACACATCACCACTGTTTGTATCTGTAAGCCCAAGTTGAGCCTGTTGCAAATTATCTTTGCGACCAACGTATTTAGCCAGATATTAAAAAAACTGAAGAGCAATAATACAGACCTGATCATTATGTCTTAATTTAAACCATGTCTTTTACAATAAAATCGAAGATCACTACTGGTATCAGCATATTCTTTATGTTGCTACTTACGGTTAGTGCCATAGCCATTTATTTTATTAACATTTTATCTTCAAAGACAGAGAACCTGCTTACAGCCAACTACAATACCATCAGGTATTGCAGTGAAATGTCTAATGCGCTGAACAACATAAATACCAATCCAAATGCCACAGACCTTTTTGAAAAGAATCTGGTGGCGCAAGAACACAATATTACCGAACCGGGTGAAGCGGAGGCAACTGGCAGGCTGCGCGATGACTTTGAGCAGTTGAAAGCAGGAAGGAGGACGGACACCATATTTCATCAAATAAACACAGAGATATACAATATATACAGGCTTAACCAAGTAGCCCTTGAACATAAAAATACAAGCGCCCTTGAAACGGCAGGCCGTGCAAGATTATGGCTTACGGTGTTGACCACACTCATTGTTTTGATCAGTTTTTCATTGACACTGAATTTTCCTGGTTATATAGCAAATCCTTTACGCCTGCTTACCGAGGGGATAAAAGAAGTGGCAGAAAAGAAATACGACAAAAGGATACACCTGGATTCTAATGATGAGTTTGGAGAAATGGCCCAGGCATTTAATGTGATGGCCCAAAAGCTGTATGAATACGAACATAGCAACCTATCTAAACTAATGTTTGAAAAAAAACGGGTAGAGACGATCATCAACCAGATGGAAGATGCGGTGATAGGATTTGATGTTAATAATAAAATCCTCTTCATTAACCACATGGCCGAAGGCTTATTTAATTTGAAAGAAGAGGTTGTTGTAAATAAATACGCACTAGATGTAGCTAAACAAAATGATCTGCTACGCACGGTACTACAGAAAACAGAAAAGCAGCCACTCAAGATCATTGTAAATAAAAAGGAGCATTATTTCTTTGTAGATAGCAGAACGGTATATAGCGAAGGGCAAAATATAGGCGAAGTATTCACATTGAGAGATATTACTTCGTTTAAAGAACTGGATATCTCTAAGACCAACCTTCTGGCTACCATATCTCATGAGTTGAAAACCCCGATATCGTCTATTAAAATGAGTACTAAACTTGTTAATGATGAACGTATAGGCAACCTAAATACAGAGCAGAAGGAACTACTACACAATATAGATGAAGACGCAGACCGCCTGTTACGACTGACCAGCGAGTTGCTGAATATGACGCAAATAGAAACCGGGAACATACAGTTAAAACTGCAACGCGTAAGTCCTCTAGAAATAGTAAATACATCGGTACAGGCCGTGCAAGTACAGGCTGAACAGAAAAACATACAACTGGAAGTGCATTGTACGGAAACCCTACCCTACGTACTTGCTGATGCAGACAAGACGTCGTGGGTATTGATCAACCTGATGACCAATGCAATCAAGTATTCTGAAGAAGGCACTAAAACTACAGTTAATGTAACTGCACAACAAAACCTGGTGCAGTTTTCCGTACAAGATAACGGTATTGGCATAGAAGAAAAATATCTCTCTAAAATCTTTGATCGCTATTTTAAGGTGCCCAGTGCCACGCAAGCAAGCAGTACCGGTTTGGGGCTTGCTATTTCGAAAGAATTTATAGAAGCACAAGGTGGCAATATCAGTGTAAAAAGCCCCCCGGGTAAGGGAAGTATATTTGTTTTTTCGTTGCCTTTATATAAGTAAACCGGGCTGACGGTTTTCTATCTAATCATGTAAAAAGGTCACTTTTATACCTACTATTTTGCCCCTATTCATTTGTTCTGTTGAACCTGATTATATCAGAAGATTTTTCAGCTATATAGTCTCTTACGTCAAAAAACAAGGCTATGTTAACTAAATGTTGTCGTTTTGTTGCGTTAACATTACCGCATCATTAAGTGTGTTTTAAGCCTTTCGATTTGGGGTAAAAATTCAGAATCCCCTCAGAATTTACCGACAAACTTTGCGCAAAATCTAATAAATACATGCGCTTACACTTACAATTTTACTTTCTTACGCTCTTTGTTATTGCAAGTTTAACCTCAACCGCAGCTACGATAAAGGGGTTGGTTATTGACAAAGAAAGTGGCGAACCTGTGATTGGGGCACTTGTGGTAATAAAAGGTACTGAGTATGCAACTACAACCGGACTTGACGGAAGCTATACAATAAAAAATGTTCCTAAAGGTGAGTATGATATTAGTATTCAATACACCTCGTTCGAAAAATACAATAACCATATTGTAATAAGCGACGAGACACAGATTGTTTCTAATAATATCAAACTTATAGAAACGAGTTCTGTATTAAATGAAGTACAAATTAAGGGCAAGTATAAAGCAGGTACAGACGAAGAGGCAAGAAACCTAGAGAAGAACGGAGACAACCTGATGAACGTGATGTCTGCCCGGGCAATTGAATTATCGCCGGACATTATTGTAGCCAATGTATTGCAACGCATATCAGGAGTTCAGGTGGAACGTGATGAAAATGGAGAGGCTCGCTATGCTACTATACGCGGTATGGATAAGAGGTATAACTATACGACCGTAGATGGAATAAAAATACCCAGCACCGATGATAAAGGACGTTTCGTACCACTAGATATATTTCCAGCGGAAATAGTGGAACGAGTAGAAGTAATTAAATCGCTAACCCCTTCTATGGAAGGCGATGCTGTAGGTGGTGTTACAAACCTTGAACTAAAAAAAGCTCCAGACCATTTTGTTATATATGCTTCTGCAGCTACTGGTTACAATCAGAATGGATTCAATGAAAGCTACAACAGCTTCGATAAAGGATCTCTTACTGCAAAAGACCCGACAAGGATGTATGGTAATAACTATTCTGCTTCATTAAAGGATTTCCCATTAAACAGTTCAATTATAAAACCAATGCAAGCGCCAGCAAACGGGCTTTTCAGTTTAAGTGTTGGTGATAGATTTTTCAAAAACAAATTGGGGGTAATGCTTTCAGGAAGCTACCAAAACACATACAAACAAACGGATGACATATTTTTCAAACCTGCATCGCAGCCCAATCCATATAACATACCTGAATTTGATGATATTGACTTGAGGAAATATTCAACGCAGGAAACTCGTAGTGCAATTCATTTAAATACCGATTATAGAATTAATGATCGTAACACTATAACGTTAAGTGGCCTTTACACACAGTTGAACCAATGGCAGGAACGTAATGTGGTTGATTCTGTAATAACAGCAGTAAACAGACCAGCCCCGGGACTGGGTACTGTTGATTATAAAGACCGTACACAATTTATAAAACAGAGTATAGCAAACCTAACCCTGAGAGGTAGCCACCAGATAACAAACAGATTAAAAGTAGATTGGACTGTAGCTGCATCCCAAGCCATAAGGGATATGCCTGACCAAACAGAATTTTCAACAGAAAACCAATTTTCTAAAGATTCACTAGGAAATATAAAACAACAAGGCAGAACCTTAAAAGCCATTACTAAGATATGGGAATATACAAATGACCAGGATATACAGGAGTTTGTAAATATCACTTATGTTCCGACCATTTCGGGGAAAGATATTGAGTTTAAGGTTGGGGCTATGGATAGGAATAAAAACCGCGACAACCTTAATAATGAATATGACATCAACCCAGTTGGAAGCATTTTATATACTAACGTTCAAGGTATTCAAGATGCATCTCTTAAACTTCAAAACCCAATGGGCACTGCTAATGGGAACGGATTATCTTACACTGTACATGAAAATATCTGGGCTTACTATGCACAAGCCAAGCTGCGGTTCTTTAATAACAAGCTCGAGGCCTTAGGTGGAGTAAGGGTAGAAAATACCTTTGTTTCGGATAGCTCGAGGCAAAACCCACAATATGTGGTTGCGGTATCTGGAACATATAATTACATGGACGTTTTGCCTAGCCTGAATTTAAAATACAAACTAAGCTCTAAAGAAAACATACGCTTGTCTTATTTTGAATCGATTTCACGCCCTGGATTTTTTGAACTCATAAATGCTACTACACCGGGTGAAGATTTCGACCAGGTAGGCAATCCATACCTCACCCGCAGTGTGGCTCAAAACATAGATGCCAGGTATGAGTGGTTTCCAAAAGGTATAGACCAATTATTAGTAGGCACCTTTTATAAAAGCATATATCAACCTATAGAGTATTTGCTGGCAAGGCCTACTGGTCCATCGGCTGTTGATATCCAACCTACTAACTTACCGGGTACTGCAACCAACTATGGCGCTGAATTTCAGATCACAAAGTATTTCCACTATTTCGGCATCAATGCTAACTACACCTATACACACTCTGCGATAACAGACACCGTTCAATATTTACAACCAAGTAGTACAGGACAAAAAATAACTTCGGTTACTGAAACCAGACCTCTGCAAGGCCAAGCAGCACATGTAGCCAACCTTTCTTTTATATACAAAAACCCAAAGCTAGGTTTGGATGCACAGATAAATGAGCAATATACCGGTCGACACATTTATCTAACCGCACAATTTGCTGGACTTGCTTATTGGCAAAAGGCAACATTCCTCACAAGTCTATCTGTTGAAAAGAGGGTTGCAAAAAAACTATTCGCTTACGCCAAAGTAAATAATCTATTAAACACACCTGTTCTCATCGAGATCAAATATCCAAACAACAAATTACAAAATTCGGCTCCTTCATCATGGTTGCCGTATCAGAATCTGAAAGACGGACAAACGCTAGTAGAGAAAACTAAGTATGGTCAGAATTACCTAGTGGGCATCAGATATAAATTTGATTAAATAACTCAGAACATATTCTAAACAACCAAACAAAAACAACAAGTACAATGAAACAACTTAACTATTGCATCCTGGCTATGATAGCGGGACTTGCATTCTTTACATCTTGCAAAAAATCTTCTTCAACATCCGTATCTGGTATCCAGAAACAAATTGGCAACCTAATATCAAGTGATACTTTATGTGGTGGTATAAAAGGGACATTACAATCGGGTAAAACATATGTAATGACATGCCCTGTAGTTATTAATTCGGGCGATACAGTATTAATGCAAAGCGGAGCAACTATCAATGTAGTAAATCCACAAGCGTTTATGTTGGTGCAAGGATCATTTATTTCGCTGGGTACAAAGGCAGCTCCAAACTGGATAACAGTTAAAAGCATTGCAAAAACAGATAATCTTGGTACTGCTAATAACCCTTCATCAGACGCTGCGTTTACCAACGCAAATCTTTGGCTGGGTATTCAGTGCGATAGTTCGTGCCCACTATTGGTCTTGAAATGGACACACCTTGAATTTGCAGGAGGTACATTTGGCGCAACACCACCAATTGCTTCACTTTCTGCTGGTGCAAATGCATGGCCATTATACTTTAAAAATGCTAACGGCTATTGCATAGTGGAAGATAGCTGGTTGTATGGTGGTACAGATGATGGAGTACGTTTTGCCGGTGGTAAAATATGCTTTATGCGTAACACTGTAGAAAAAGAAGGTTATATAGGCGGAGACGTTTTCAATGCAAAACATGGTACTGTAGGTATTATGGCATACAACGTTTTTGTGGGTACTGCTACTAATGGTACAAAGGCATCTGATAAAGGTACCGGCTCAACACCTACTTGCCAGATAGACATGTATAACAACACTTATGTAAATGGTGGGTATCGCCAAATACAAACGGGACGTGGTGGTGATTGCAACTATGAGCAAGGCGCTTATGGCCAAGCGTACAACAACCTGATAGTAAATTGCAAATTTGGATTTCGGATAGTAGGTAACCCTGCTGCTGATACATCTCGTTGCCACTATGGTTATAACTATTCTTATGGTGATGCAGATTCAATAGTTAACCAATTCTACCCTGTTGGGTATATATCATTACCTGTAACAACGAATATACCAAATCCTAGTACTTTCTTACCATCAAGTTATGTTTTAGGTGCAACATATACTGCACATGCTTTGGTTGGTGCTAATAATCCACAGTTTGTAAACTATCCGTTACCATGCCCTTCAGGCGCAGTGATAGACTACGCTACAGGTTATGACTTCCATTTGGCATCAGGTTCTCCTGCAATTGGTAAAGGATATACAGGTTGGACACCAATGGCTAACCCTGTACCAGTTGACCCTACTTATGGCGCTACAACCATTACTGGCCCAGGTAAAGACATAGGTGCTTACCAAACAGATGGTACAGGTAACCAACACTAATATTTACAGTATTTAATAACCATAAACTGTCCGCTGCAGATAAATGCAGCGGACATTTTCAATCACTCATTTTATGATAAAGAGATACAGCGTTCTTTGTATTGCTGTCATGTTCATCCTGGCAGGACTATCGTTAGTAAGTGTTTTTCACTCATAGTATTATTGCCACAACAGTATAATTTTTTAATAATTATTTTTCAAGCCTTTACAATGCGTACAACACTTTTGAAATGTCAGATCATAGCATTTATAACACTGTTATCGGTAATAGGTAATACCACGTTTGCAGCTACAGATACATTGCGTGTAATGGCGTATAATGTGCTGAATTATGGCTCTTATCCACTTTGCCAAGGCCCTAACAATACTTATCATGCTTACCTGCAAACAATAGTACAATATGCAAACCCAGATATTATTGGACTTGAAAAAATGGGATCCATACAAACAGCTCCCGGAGATAATAATTATACTGCAGAACTAAACTTTCAGGATTCTATACTAAAATATGTATTGAACCCTCCTTTTCCAGGAAGATTTAGTTATTGCCCATTTACTAACTTTTCTGCTGCAGGCACAGAATGCCTGGTATTCTACAACCAACAGAAATTAGGGTTTGTAGCTACTACTTGTACCTACTATGGGGCTCTAGGTGACAAAAATGAAGATTTCAATACTTATAAGTTTTATTATAAAGATCCTAACCTGGCAACAACCTACGATACCACGTTCCTTTATGTAACTGACAACCACGATATATCGGGCAACAGCAATTCCGCACAAAGAGGCGCACAAATAGCCGGCGAAATGGCCCAGATACAAACCCATTTTACACACCTGGCCAATATGATAAATATGGGCGATTTCAATTTAAGAAACAGTTCTGAACCTGTGTACCAGACGCTTACGGCGCCTGCAAATTCTAATTTTCAATATTACGATCCTCCGATCTATCCTGATGCAACCGTAAGCTTACCTGCTAACTGGGATAGCAATCCAACAGCATTTGCAAAATTCCTAACTACTTCAACAAGAGTATCACCTTCCGTGCCTAATTCTTGTGGTACAAGTGGCGGAGCTAAAGACTGGTACGACCATATTTTTCTGTCTCCATGGATCATTAATAATACCAATTACATCTCTTATATACCCAAATCATTCAGGGTGGTTGGTAATGATGGCAATAGGGTGAGCATTTCGGTTAATGATGCACCTACTAATACATCGGCACCGACGGCTGTAATCAATGCACTCTTCCAGATGTCTAATAAGTACCCCGTTATGGTAGATTTGTTAGTGACACCAAACACTACGGGGGTAAGTCCTGTTGACCCAGAGATATTGAATGTTTCTGTCGCTAACACAACATTGAATAGCAATCATGCAACTGTTGTGAACCCTGTATCATCGCAAATGACGATCGTATTTACAGAAGGCCTGATCGGAGAAACTGTTTCGTTAGAATGCACTGATATTGTAGGACGAGTAAAATTTCATAAAACCATCACGGTAAGTAGCACCTCTGAGCACGTGGCAACAGATCTGGCACCGGGGATGTACTACCTCATGATCTCAGACAATAAGGACATCATAACAAGGACTGTTATTACAAAACAATAGCCGAATTACTACCGAGTGGTCTCCGAAAGCCAATGAAACTGATGCTCTGTCAACGGGAATTGGGTATTTGTTCTTGTTAGCAATAAATAAAGTGAATCATTATTTATTCGAGTCCGCAACTGTATCGTATCACTACCTTTTAAATTGTAGTGCGTGGTAAATATCTGGCTATCGTCATCGGGCATTTTCCTGAAGGTGATCATTTTTTTTACACTATCTATTTCGTAGCTAAAGTACCCTCTTCCATATCGTTGCCTGAACATAGTTGTTGTATCATTAACACTGCCTATGCGGGTGCTTTCAAAAGCCATGTTTGTCCAGGAGGTTTCGTTATTTCCTATGGAATGCATGGTATCATCTATAGCATAAGTGTGCACCTGATATATACCTGGCTTAATTATGCTGTAATCATTTAGAAGCCTGCTACTACTATAAGCATTTTCAAAAGGCATTACTATAACCAGATAAATAAATACAGCCTTGATGCCAACCCTACTTACACGCATCCACCGTTTATGTAGAGTAAACTCATAAAATTTATTACCTGCAACGGCTTTATTGAATATAAAAAAATCAATCATTCTTTGTAAATCGTAAGACAAAAGTAACAGACAACAGGCTAATAGATTAAGCGAAAACAGTTTTACCGGGATATCGTAACATAGATTCAGCATTACGACATTTAAGAAAACACCAGTGGCAAGGCATACACCTAATGTTATTGTTCTACGATACAATAGCAACAGTCCTACCATCACTTCCAATACTCCGGTAAATATTTGGTACGGGGTAGAATAACCTAGTGTAACCCACATCAAACGCATGGGAAGGAAATTACCTAGAGGAGTAAGCAACTGGCTTTGATTGGGAAAGGGCATTTGTAACGCAAATAGTTTTTGAATACCATAGCTTAAACTCACCATTATGATAAAGTATCTGACTAGTATTCGCAAATAGTAGTTTAGCCGTTCATAATTCCTTCGCTTAATATCTAATGCAGTCCATATGACACAGACAAGCCCTGCAACGCACAATGTTAGATAAAATTGAGCCCAAGCATACGATGTATCCCCACTGCCATTTACAGGCACTAAGAGGCCTCTAATGTGAAACATATGCGTATTAGCCAGATTAACTAACCCATCCAAGAACCAATAATATGCTTGTGCTATTTTATTTGTGAATGGTATATCTCCCGGCCATGTCCATGGAGCTATAAAAAGAGTGAAATAAACAAAGAAAAAGCGAAATAGAATTTTCTTGGTAATTGGCCAATTTGGGTTTTCGGGTTGGATCGTATTCATAATGTTTGAAAATAATCAATCTAACATAAATGTACAATCTCCCCAAAAATAGAGCGCCGGATAAACCGGCGCTCACATCACTTAACCAAAACAACTACAAAACCTATAAGCCGGATTCTGTTATTCCGTATGGTCCCGGAATGGCTGTCATTTATCTGGGATGCTGCTCACACATCACCTCTTTCTGCCAACCCGCGGACATCGGGCGAGCCGCCCTCAATCGTCCGCCTATTTGGCATTTCAGCACGCAAGGTTTACCCCTTTACATTGTTACCAGTATAAAGCGCAGGCTCTTACCCTGCATTTTCACCCTTACCCTTTGCAAGGCGGTTATTTTCTGTGGCACTCTCTGTATCCCTTTTTACAGGAACCCCACCCGTTAGGTGGTGCGCTGCTCTTTGCTGTCCGGACTTTCCTCTCCCCTTTTACAAGAAGCGACAGCCTGGCATTGTAGTCAAAACAAATTTAAACAAAAAACAATGATTATGTACATTGTTAAAGGTTAAAAAAGCCTACACGCCTTACAAATGACATAAACCTTACAAGTAATAAAAAATGCATTCCGGATGAACCGGAATGCATAAGTAAGTTTTATAAAATAAATTTTAAACAGTTGGTGTTGCGAAAGAAGCCTTAAAAGCTTCTGTAAGATCTGAACTAATGATCTTTTGGGTCACCGCGATCATATTCTTGAATGCCAGGGCATGAGATATGCCATGACCGATGATAACGGGCTTGTTGATACCTAAAATAGGGGTTCCCCCATATATCTCGTAATTGAAGTTATCCAGAAATGGATCTTGTATATTACGGTCTTTTAAAATTGGATAGATAGATTCTGCCATTTTAAGCATTACATTACCAGTAAAACCTTCACAGACAATAACGTTGGCCTTATCGTGAAATACATCACGACCTTCAACGTTACCTATAAAGTCAATACCTGTACATTCTTTGAGCAAAGGGTAAGTAGCCTGAGCAAGAATATTACCTTTACCTTCTTCTTCGCCAAGGTTAAGTAAACCAACTCTAGGACTCTCTACTCCCAGTACACTGCGTGCATATATGGCTCCTAATTGGGCAAATTGCACAAGGTGTTCTGGTTTACAGTCTGCATTAGCACCCACATCTAGCAATAAGTTAAACTTACCATCTGTACGTGGTACCGGAGAAGCAATGGTAGGACGTAATATCCCTTCAATAGTTTTTACAGTGTACATGGCACCTACCATCATTGCGCCGGTATTACCTGCGCTAATGAAAGCATCAGCCTTTTTAAGCTGTAAAAGGCCGAAACCTATTGCAATGCTGGATTCTGGCTTTTCTTTAAGTGCCCGAGTAGGGTGCTCGTTCATGCCTATAACCTGGCTAGCCTCTACGAACGTGTACCTATACTGATGTTCGTCAAGCAGGGGCATATATGGTGCTGCCGCTGCTGCGTTGCCAATAAGCAATAGGTGCACAGATGCATCGGGCTCCTGGGCCAAAAACATCTGTACACCCTTTATGGCTTCGGCGGGGGCATAATCTCCCCCCATTATATCCAGCGCTATCTTCATTAAATGAAAATATTGCGTTATTGATTAGTTTCCCCTTCAGTTGCAGGTGTCTTGTCTATTACTATCCGTCCACGGTAGTAAAGTTTGCCTTCCACCCAATGCGCACGATGACGCAGATGGCTTTCGCCTGTAACTTTATCTATGCTCCATGTTGCTGCTTCCGCCTTGTAGTGGGTACGGCGTTTTGCACCGCGTTGTTGGGAATGTCGTCTTTTTGGATTAGGCATTGTTATTTATTTTACTTCGTTTTACGTTTGTTTGTTTTTCCTGTTTCTTTAAACTGCTCAAGTCCTTGCCAGATACTGTTTTTAGCTTCATCGGCAGGTTCAGAAAGCTTGTTTAGCAAGTTCAATGCTACGGGGTTACACCCTGGCTTATCATTTACGTCTGGGTGAATGTGCTGCAAAGGTACACTAAGCATTACAAATTCATACAGCCATTTGCTTATATCTATAACGGTTTCACTCCTTGGTATAAATATCACATCGTCTTCATCCTCTATTACCTTTGTATCGTCACCAGTAAGTTTTATTACCAGATCAAATTCATCCCAAAGTTTAATTGAGAAATCGTCTCCGCAACGGTCGCAAGGTACTATCACACTTCCATCTACATCAAAATGCAACATGAAGAAATTACTCTTCTTATCGAAGGTAAGCCCTATCGTTGCTTTCCAGTCTTTAAACTCGTTTCCTTCAACACGTTCCTTCATAAACTCATCGTCTATGTCGTACCTGAACGTACTGATACCGGGTTTAAGTCCCTGCCACGCTATTTCAAATTCCCGGCTATGTTTCATCTTACTTAATGTTTACACACTATGCAGAAGTAATTGACTTAAAGTATTTTATAACTTTAAAAGCATTTCTTTTAAAGCCACGGGCATACAATCAGCAATTGTATTTCTGCAAAACGGGATGCAAAGGTACTGAAATATTTTTTTATTACTGCATTTTATTTCGCTTCAGTAAAAAGGAATACAGTACCTGGTCTGGAGGGGCCGATAGATCGACAGGTATACGATCGACCTGGTACTGATGACACTTGTCTGCAATAAGCTGCTGGAATGTCTGCATTTGAGAAGTGTATTGCTCTTTTATCTGCTGAGGCTGCAGTTTTATACGCTCTCCACTCTCCATATCAACAAACTCATAGGGCCGGTCCTCAAATTCAAAAGATATTTCTTGTATGCCATCCATGACATGGAATAGTATCACTTCATGTTTGTTATAACGCAGGTGCTGAAGAGCAGCAAATATTTCATCAATATTATCTGCATCGTCCATCATATCGCTAAACACCACAATAAGCGATCTTTTGTGCATTTGCTCAGCTACCTGATGCAGTGCTTTGGCAGCATTGGTTTTCTTATTTACAGGCTTGTATTGCAGGGTACGGCTCAACTCGTTAGTTAACAAACGATAGTGACTATTTGCCGAGCGGCAAGCAGACATATAATTTACCTGATCGTCAAAAAGAGCCAGCGCACCAGCATCTAATTGCCTTTTTAACAACTGAAAAAGAGCTGCAGCACACACGCATGAATATTGAAGCTTGTTCAACTTCACCGTATCTTCCGGAAAAAGCATAGAGGATGAAGTATCCAGTACTATACAACATCGCAGATTAGTTTCTTCCTCAAACCTTTTCACAAAAAGTTTGTCAGTGCGGCCATATACCCGCCAATCTATATGCCGTAACGGATCGCCAGGATTATACAACCTATGCTCAGCAAATTCAACCGAAAAGCCATGAAACGGGCTTTTATGTAACCCAATTATAAAGCCTTCTACTACCTGCCGGGCTATCAGTTCAAGGTTTTCAGACAAGGGTTGTTGCAGCAGAATAGGCATTTTTATGTTGGTAGAATAGTTGAATATAAAGATAAGAAGGATAACAAGATAAACGCCACCTTTAATTTGTTGATTCTTGTTTCGCCCTGTACAATACTTACAAAGAACATTTATTCAAAGCACCTACGGGTAGCAAAAGAGAAAGCACACCGCCATATAATAAAATTCACATTAATAATACTAAGTGCTGATTGTAAGAAAATAAGGGTGAACGTTATTTATTAAGGCTATAATATTTGCGATTTAAATTTTTCCTATTATCTTCAACCGTCAAATAATTGTGTACATGAAATTTCGCCCATCTTTATTGTTGGCTTTAGCATTTACGGCAATGGTCTGTATGAGTTCTTGCACCAGGAATTACATCTGTCATTGCGTCATATCGTATAGCGGGCAACCGGGCTTACCTGATACGCTAGTGCAGGAATATAAAATAGAAGACACCAAGGCTAATGCCAAAAGTAAATGCACTGCAAATTCGTCTACTGCTTCTAATAACGGCATCAATACCGTTGAAAATTGCTATCTATACTAGGCTAACCTGAACAATATATTGAACTGTTACTTACTAATTATACATTGATTGTAATAGTGTAATTCTATTCTGAATGTTGGTGATGATTAGTTAGAACATAATCAATCCAACAACACTTCTAAAATATTACAGGTCTAAAATCTATTTGTTCAAAGTATATCCGCAATTGCTACACATACTGACGATTTAACGAATGACTTATTTTGCATACGTTATATAAAACTACAAAAAGCCTATTTTTGGGCGCTATTTGCAGTTATGACAGAAATATCCAGACCACACAGGTCCCCATCATTTATTATCAAACGTATCATAGGGTCTATTTTGCTGCTGGCAATGACCGTGGTATTCATTCTATCTGGCTTTTCAAAAATATATAGCCGCAATGCATTTGACGGTTTTGTATGGACCTTTCTTGACCTTGGCGTAAATAGTATAAGTACAGCAGGCATTATAGCGCGTGTAATGATAGGATTTGAATTTCTGCTTGCACTGTTCCTGCTTTGTCATATATTTTTAAAGGCGTTCACTTATCCGGCAGTTATATTGCTGCTTACCGCATTTACAGGATACCTGGGGATAGTAATGCTACAGCAAGGCAATACCGGCAACTGCGGCTGTTTTGGCGATGTTTATGCCATGACACCACTACATGCCATTTATAAAAACCTGATCATGATAGCAGTAACAATACTGCTGATATATATATACCCAATAAAGCCATTCAAAACCCAGGAATGGATTGCACCTATGCTGGGTATGGCGGCCCTTGTTGCCCCTTTTATTATAGCTCCATTCAGCGGTGATACTCAACCAGAGGTTGTTAATAAGACCATCAACCTTTCACCACTTTATGAAGGCGATGTAAAACCAAACGTTGAATTAAGGAAAGGAAAGCACATTATAGCCTTTCTGAGCCTCACGTGTCCGCATTGCCGCAAAGCTGCATACTTACTGCAGGTGATACATAAACAACACCCTGAAATACCTATATACATAGTGCTTAGCGGTCCCGCTGCTTATAAGGATGAGTTTTTTAATGAAACCCATGCGAAAAATGTGCCTTACCTGCTGTATAACAATACTGACGGATTTGTAGCAATGGCGGGCAGCTCAGTACCATCTATATTATGGGTAACTAATGGCTTTGTAAGCTTTAAAACCACATATTACCAGATGGATCCTAAGAGGATGCTTACCTGGATGAAGAATTAATTTTGAGTAATAGACATAAAAATGATAAGCGAGAACGATATAGAAGGCACCTGGGATGATGATGAACCCGAAGAAGAAGTGCAGGACGCCAGTGGTGAGCGCGTGGAACGAGTACGTATTACCGCTACCCGCAAGCAAGAACCGTTACGCATAGACAAGTACCTAATGCACCGGGTGGAAGGTGCTACCAGGAACAAAATACAACAGGCCATTGACGAGGGGAATATTATTGTAAACGGCGGACTGGTAAAAGCAAACTATAAAGTAAAGCCCGACGATGAAATAATTATTTACGAAACCCGTAAGGCAGAGCTGAATGATGTACTGCCAGAAAACATACCCCTGGATGTAATTTATGAAGATGACGCGCTAATGATAGTCCACAAAAATCCTGGCATGGTAGTGCACCCAGGCTGTGGTAACTATAGTGGTACTCTTGTAAACGCACTCGCCTACTACCTGCACGGAGACAAAGTGGACCCAGAATCGCTGCACAGAGTAGGTTTGGTACACCGTATAGACAAGGACACTAGCGGTCTTTTGGTGATAGCCAAGACAGGCGATGCAATGACCAAGTTAGCCGCACAATTTAAAGCACATACTGTACACCGCCGTTATATAGCTTTAGTATGGGGCGATTTGGCCGAAGATGAAGGAACCATTACAGGCAATATTGGTCGTAACCTCAGGTTTAGGAAAATAATGGACGTGTTTCCCGACGGAGACCATGGAAAGGAAGCAATAACACACTATAAAGTACTGGAGCGTTTTAACTATGTAACGTTGGTAGAACTAAGGCTTGAAACCGGCCGTACACACCAGATAAGAGTGCATATGCGCTCAACAGGACACCCACTGTTTGGGGACCATACTTACGGCGGCGACTCTATTGTTAAAGGCACCGTATTTACTAAGTATAAGCAGTTTGTTGAGAACTGCCTGAGAATACTGCCGCGGCAAGCACTCCACGCAAAGGAACTGGGCTTTAAGCATCCCGTTACGGGCGAGTGGATACAATTTACGTCTGAACTACCTGACGACCTTGACCAAGTTATAGATAAATGGCGCGTTTATACTAACGGAATGAACCGCCAGTTAAGAGAAAGAATGGATAATGCGTAAGTTATAACGCTATAAACGAAGCAAGTTGCACACATGTTAAAATTACCAACTATCTCACCAAGGTGGTGAAAGTATGGATTTAAATCGCTATTTTTGCTTTAGTCGATTATCATTAAACACAGTAGATTATGCTTATATTAAATATTCCCACACAGTTTTTATTGCATCTTCCAGAAGGGGGACAATGGGTATGGATACTGATTGGGGTGATCGTTCTGTTTGGCGGGAAAAAGATACCTGAACTAGCCAAAGGAATAGGAAAAGGCATACGTGAATTTAATGATGCAAAAGATGGCATTAAGACCGAGATAGAGAATAATATGAAGGAAAAAGAAAAGGCCCAGGTCACTACAAATACAAATCCACCAACGCCACCTCAGTCGTAATTTTAGAACATCTGTATTACTGCTTTAAGAGTTGAATAGCTGCTTCCCGCATAAGGGAGCCGCATGGTTTCACCGCTTTATAACGATTAAAACATGCATTGCAAAGGCTTTTTACTGGCAATCTCACTTTCTTTTATATCAATAACATCTTACGGCCAACGCACCTTACCCATAAGGCGCGATGGAGGACAGGTGCTACGTGTTGATACAATTGTAATTAAAAAAGGTGTTACCCCCGCATCTGAGCTTGCCAACTGCTCTATACCCAAAGGTGGTAACCTGGTAAATGGTTACAAGCCCATTCCCTTGGCGGGACAGAAGTCTTACTTTGGCGATATGGATGAATATGTTACTTCATTTGTACGACAGTATTTCATGGCTCATAACAAAACACTCAATTTTGTCCAGGATAAAAGTCCGTCTTCCTTTTCGCTAATGGACAATGTGCTGCTGAAGAATGACATACCCAAGGAACTTAAATACCTGGCAGTTATAGAATCGGCATTAAACTACAACGCAGTATCTAACGCCGGCGCTGTAGGCCCATGGCAGTTTATGGAATCGACTGCAAAGCTGATGGGATTAACAGTAAACAAAAAAAGGGACGACCGTAAGGACTTATATAAATCTACCGGTGCGGCTGCAAAATACCTGGGTATTTTATACAACCAGCTTAACGACTGGCTACTTGTAATTGCTGCATATAACAGTGGCCCGGGAGTAGTGCAAAGAGCTATAGACCGAACTGGCAGCCGTAATTTCTGGGATATCAAGAAGTACTTGCCGAGGGAAACGCAAGGGCATGTATTGGCCTTTATTGCAACTGCAACCATTTTTGAGAACCTTAGTAAGTTTATAGGCCTAGGCGATATACCTGAAAATTTCAGGTTCGATAACCCCAAAGGATCTCTTACCGATGCAAAAAAAGCAGGTGCCCCCTCCCCTTTTACCCCAGAAGAATTGAAAAACATGTCCATCATCCATATTACAGAACCTTTGAGCCTGGAGCTAATGGCTATGGACCTGGGAGTGGATAAAAAATTGCTGATAAAATGGAATCCAGACTACGATCTATTTATCTACAATACCTACCCTAGCAAGGACTATGCACTACGCATACCCAAGGATAAGGTAGATCTATTCATCCAGAAAAAACCATCGCTGGAGAAGAGATCAAAACAGATATACAGCGATATGGTGATGTAGTTTTACCTATTAACAAAAAGCAAAAATAATTTTTGTAAAATATTTTTTTATATTACCTTTGCAGTCCTAAATAAGAATAATCCAAAATAAGATTTATTAGATGGCAAACCATAAAGCAACCAAAAAAGATATCCGTCAGAGTGAAAAACGCCGTGATCGCAATCGCTATTACGGTAAAACTACCCGTAACGCGATACGTAAACTTTTAGCTGTTGCAGACAAGACCGAAGCTATGGCAGAATTGCCAAAGGTAGTATCTATGATAGATAAGCTTGCTAAGCGTAATGTAATCCACAAAAACAAAGCTGGTAACATTAAATCTGGTATTGCAAAAAGAGTAGGAGCTTTAGCTTAACATACTTTCCAAGATATATATACGAGCGCCTCAATAGAGGCGCTTTTTTTTATACTCACAATCGAGCTCCCACCTCTCTTTGTTCTTTTTCTGTTTCCACCCCCCTCGAAAAATGCAGGATTGTTTATTAAGAAAATAAATCTATACCATGATTGTTTTTATTTACGAAAACATTCGTATGTTTGCTACGAAATAATTCGTAGAAAGGATATAGAAGATGTCAGAGCAAATAAAACCAACCGATAGTGAAGTAGAAATACTCAGCATATTGTGGGAACACGGTCCAGCCAGTGTACGTGATGTACATGATATACTAAGTCGCAAAAAAGATGCAGGATATACTACTACCCTTAAGCTAATGCAGATCATGCTACAAAAAGGGTTGCTGGAACGTGATGAGACAAACAGGAGCCATGTATATAAAGCGGCTGTAAATAAAGAGCAGACCCAAAAACAAATATTGAAACGCATTATAGATCAGGTATATAACGGATCGGCAGCACAACTGGTAATGCAGGCACTGGGTAAGCACGAGACCACATCCGACGAACTGGAACAAATAAAGGCATACCTGGAGAAAATAGAAAATAAACATTAAACTTCTAAAGATCGTTTTTATGACACCCTGGCTATTATCAATAGTATCAATTACCTCCTATTCCCTTGGTATGGCGCTGTTGCAAACGCTTTGGCAAGGAGCAATACTGTATATCTTACTAAGAGTAGGATTAATAATACTTAAAAATGCTTCGGCATCAGTTAGGTATGCCTTATCCTATACTGCGCTAGGTGGAATATGTATATGGTTCATCTGCGATTGGATAAGCCAAGCACAAGCATACAATGCTGCATCCTATATGATACAGGCATCGGGCAATACAGGTGCAACATATACTTCCTCCACATTTTACAGCGATTCTCAACCAGGCCTGGTGAAATTGTTATACGCTATTGAACATTCCCTACCCTACTTCTGGTACCTATATATTCCAGGGTTGATGCTAATGATGGCCCGGCTAATACTAAACATGTTGAGCATACATACTTACCGTACAAAAGGCATTGTATATCACAAGGAATCGCAGGCTAATTTAGAACAGCTGATGCAGCAGATGAACATTGTGCGTAAAATAAAGGTGTACCTATCTGACCGGGTAAAAGTACCCGCTATGATGGGCACTTTGCGGCCTTATATCCTGCTGCCGGTTACTATACTTACGCAACTGGATGAAGCACAACTGCACACTATACTAATGCACGAGCTGGCACATATAAAAAGACACGACTACATACTGAACCTACTGCAGGTATTTGTAGAAACGGTACTATTCTTCAACCCTTTTGTATGGCTTGTAAACGGCATCATACGCCGTGAACGGGAGCATTGCTGCGACGATATGGTAATAAAATATACCCAACAACCTTACCACTACGCTACCGCCCTAGCCCAATTGGAACAATGCCGTACTGCACCAACAACAGCCCTTGCAGCTACAGGTAATAAGTATCATTTATTCACCCGCATAAAACGTATCATAGAAATGAAAAAGAACCCGGTTACACAACATTATATACCTGGAATAGTACTAGTATGTATAGCGTTACTCATACCCATGTTTTGGTTCACTCCAGGTTTTGCCCAAAAAGTAAAGGAAAATAATACCAAGAATGTAAAGAAAGTGACCATTGTTACCGATAGCAGCAACACGGCAAAAGAATACATTACTACCGACGAAGAGCATATTAAAGATGACAACAATGATGCAATACCTGGGAAACATAAGGTGATAATAATAAAAAGCGATGAGGACGCTGACTATGCTGATTCCATAATTGAATCCGTTAGTGTGGCAGTAAAAGAATTTGCTAATTCTGAAACACTGGCTCAAATAAAACAGAGCCTTATGGATGGTCGCCAAGAGATGGAAAGAGCCCGGGAAAATGCAATAAAAGATCGCCAGGAGATAGAAAAAGTAAGAGAAAGTGCAATGGACAGCCGCGAGGAGATGGAAAAAGCCAGGCAAAAGTTAATGGGAGTAAAAATATACCTGGACAAAGACAAGAACAAAAACATAAAAGAGATACAAAACCAAGTAGACAAAATAGACTGGGATGCCATTGGTGAAGACATAACAGGCGCAATGAAGGATATAGAAATACAACTTTCTGACACGTTCTTACCTAATGTGATAAAAACTGTGCAAAAGGAACTGAAAGAAAACCGTGACGTTTATACCAAACCGGCAAAAGACCCTTATCAAAGAATGCTGGATAAAATGCAACATGACGGCCTAATAAATAAAAGCGAAGGATTTGAAATTGAAAAAGAGGGTAATCATTTGTACATAAACGGAGATAAGCAGCCTAAGTCGGTATATGACAAGTACAGTTACTTTTTATCGGCCAACCAGGTAACAATAAAAGGGAAAAAGAATCGAATGAATATCAATGTAAGAGATTAAATACCGGTCCATCAACTCTAACATAACAATCGAGACGTGACATTTTTTTTGCAACCGGTTATTTTTTGACTAAACAGCAAGCATCAGTAAAACATTTACAGTGCGTCTACTACCAGCGGTGTCAGCTGTAAATAGATTGGACGACTAAACAGGTATTTATTCTTATCTACCTGGTTCTTCCAATGCTCTTTATCTTTTCGTATTATAAAATTTAACGGCGACATATGATGGCATAAGCGGGACAGTATGACCATAAAAATACATGCAAAGGAATAATAGTTATTGCCCGGAATTAATTGCCGGCATCGGCCCCTGGCTTTCTTTAGTGAGGAAATCTACCTGCTTTTTAAACGTACCGTCCTCATTATAGTATTTCCACGTACCAACATCTTCATTGTTATACCGAACGCCTACTTCTTCAATTTTTCCGTTACAATATCGCCAGGTTGAAAGTCCATAGCCATTGTCCTGGTACATAACGCCCTCAAAGTCAAATCTGCCATCCCCACACCATTCATGTGTAAACCGCCAATTGCCATCCCTGGTATAATGAGATTCTAGCGACAGTTTACCCTTTTCATAGCCCTTTAGCCAATAAATATTGCCGTGCGAAAAGAAATGCTCCTCTTTATAAGAGCTATCCTTATTGAATTTGGTGACGATGCTATCTGGCTGAGATGCACTTTGAGCTAATATTTTAGCTTTTGTATCATCGTACCATTTCTGCGTTTTCTGCTGCTCTGTATTGCAGGACGCCAAGAAGAGAAGCAGCGGTGTAACAAACAATATGGTTCGTTGCAGAAACATAAAAATATCAGGCTTTCTTTAAGAATTCAGTTTTAAACACTACCCTGGTCCCTTCTACCCTTCAATCTATTTCACCATCATCTTCAGTAAGTTTAATGTTCTTTATTTTCAATCCCTTCTTCAGCGTAATCGCGGTGCCTTTTACAGGCAAACTCTTTATCAATATCACTGAATCCCCATCCTTCAATTCATTGCGGTTGCTGTCTTTTACTTTACGCTCTTCCATTGTGCTATTGATTTAAAATATGCGCAAAATTACTAAATGGTTCCTCATTACTCTCATCGTTATTTTGATAACCACTAGCGCTTGTCTTTTCCTTTGAAAATCTGTAGTGTAAAAATTTAAAGTACTATAGATTAAACCTATTGGAAACAATTTAATAAAACAGCGATCCCTATTTGTTTATAATTTTATGGAAATACCTCCTTTAATGACGTTTGCTGGTTTTTCTTTAAAACACTTAGTATTAACCATACATTTTTTAGCGCTTACTTCAACAATAAACGCACAAGACAACTACGAGATACAAGTATATGGATCGGAAACCGTGGCGAAAGGTCGTACGATGGTGGAACTACATAGTAACTATACCCTGTCTGGATTTACCAAGGAAGTAGATGGCCAGCTACCTGATAACCATATTGTACATGAAACAGTAGAAATAACACATGGCTGGACGCCCTGGTTTGAAACAGGATTCTATTTTTTTAACGCAATAGGCAGCGAAGGGCGCACCGCATATGTAGGGTCTCACATTCGCCCACGGGTAGCAGCGCCGGAGGCATGGCACTGGCCTGTCGGCGTAAGTCTTTCAGTGGAATATGGTGTACAGAAACAAGCCTATTCTGCCAATACAAGTACGCTTGAAGTAAGGCCTATAGTAGATAAAAAAATAAACAAGGTATACATAGCACTTAACCCTACACTAGATAAAAGCTTCTCAGGGCCAGACCAGAACCGCGGATTTATATTTTCGCCGAATGTGAAAGGCGGTTACGATGTAACTAAGGTTGTAGCACTGGGACTAGAATACTATGGCAGTACTGGCCCATTTTTCCATTATGATGCTTTTCAACAACAGCAGCAGCAAATATTTGCTGCTATAGATCTCAATTTCAATCCTGAGTGGGAGTTTAATGCAGGCTATGGGTTAGGATTTACCAACAATACCGACAAAGCTATTTTTAAAGTTATTCTTGGTCGCAGGATATAAACATTACCAAAGACCAATTCTATTAAAGGCATCAAGGTTTTTTTAGCACGGCCACAAACATGCTATCTGCTTTTTCATTTACACCATTCAATACTTGCGTACTTTCTAAAACAAGGTTTGTTCCAGCTGATAAATTAGCTACTACAACTTCATTTTCTTGCCTAAACACAGAGCAGGTAATGTATATAAACCTGCCACCAGCCCTAACATAGCTGGCCGCATTGATGGCTATATTAATTTGTAAATGGCTAATTTCAGTAAGCCTTGCAGGATCAAAAAAATAGAGTTGTTCAGGAGTTCGTGCCCATGTGCCAGAACCTGTACATGGAACATCACAAATAATTCCATCAAAGTCTGCATTTCCCAATACAGTTTTCAGCACCTCAGCGCTTTGTACATCTGTAATATGAGCCGTAGGTTGTTTGAGGTGATATTGCTTAAATCTTTCCTTAAGATTATGAAGAATGCTTCCTCTTCGATCTGTTACGGTCAATTGTATGGTAGGCTCAATATCTGTAAGAAGCAGAGATTTACCACCAGCGCCTGAACAGCAATCGTACCATCTGTCATTTTTTTGTGGCAGGAAGTAATTACCTGTCCTTTGAGATGAAAGGTCTTGAACCACATAACTATCTGCAGGTAGCAGCTTATCAATTTGCGTCCCGTTAGACAAAGCAAGGCTATTGTTACCAATAGGTTTATAAGCTATATTATTTTCACCTAGTATTGATAATAACTTCTCCCTGCTCTTACGGATACGAATGAACAAAGCAGGCTGCGTAATAATGGATTGTAACCATTCCCTAGCATCAATGCCGTGAGATAAAGGTATATCGTATGGAAAGATCGCATTGACGCTAAAAACTGGTTGCAATTTATTGATGCGTGCCGTTACAGACTGTTCAACGTCCTGCAAATGAGCCGGCAAGAAGGCTTGAATATGTTTTGAATCGCTACCAGATAAGTACAAGCACATACCCATCTTTTCCTCAATAGACAAAGCGCTGATTATGCCTTTTTTACAACGGTACCAACTATAGCACATGTCGCTTATTATCTTTCTATCTCTACTGCCTAGCTTTGGATGCTGCCTGAAGTGATTTTTAAGATAGTGCGCCAACGGTACATCGCCCTTGTAGCTTCCGGTAATAGTATGTATATGTTGCCAGATGTAGCGCATATTCAATAATAAAAAATAGCCGCTCCATTGTGGAAACGGCTATTTTTATATAATTCAGTTAATTAAATTTCTAAAAGCGTTTTTACCGGATCCTTGCCAAACAATAAAAGATCAGGGCTTTCCAGCAATTCTTTTACACGCACCAGGAAGCTTACTGATTCGCGGCCGTCTATGATACGGTGGTCATAGCTTACAGCCAGGTACATCATTGGGCGTATCTCTACTTTACCATTTATAGCTACTGGACGATCCTGTATCTTATGCATTCCCAATATAGCGGACTGTGGTATATTAATAATAGGCGTTGACATGAGTGAACCAAATACCCCACCATTAGTAATAGTGAAGGTACCTCCGGCCATTTCATCAGGGCTTAATTTATTGTCACGTGCTTTCTTGGCCAGTTCAACTACTTTTTGTTCGATCTCGGCCATGCTCAGGCTTTCGGCATTGCGTATAACAGGAACTACCAATCCTTTAGGAGCAGATACCGCTATAGAAATGTCGCAATATTCATGGTACACCAATTCATCGCCACTGATGTAAGCATTTACAGCAGGCCATTCCTGCAGCGCAATGCAAACAGCTTTGGTGAAAAATGACATGAAGCCAAGATTGACACCATGTATTTCCTTGAAATTGTCTTTATATTGTTTGCGTATCTCCATGATACGCGTCATATCTACTTCGTTGAACGTGGTAAGCATGGCAGTGCTGTTCTTAGCCTCTACCAACCTGCGCGATATTGTTTTGCGCAAATTGCTCATCCTTTCGTGCTTGTCTTCGCGACTAAAGGCTTCGGCACCGCCTTTTCGGCCTGGGTTAGCTATAGCATCAAGCACATCATGCTTCAATATTCTGCCTAAGCTACCAGAACCCTTAACATCTGAAGGTTTTACCTGCTTATCGCTCATGATAGCTTGTGCCACCGGGGTAGCCTTAACATCACTTTGCGCAGGTGTTGGGGTAGGTGCAGGTGCTGCAGCAGCAGCTTTAGGCGCCTCAGCTTTTGCAGCTTGTGGCGCAGGGGCTGGTGCGCCTTCTGGCTTAGGAGCAGTTTCATCTATAGTACAGGCTACATCACCAATATTAAGCACTGCGTTTTCCTGTGCTAGCTGGTGCAATATTCCTGCTTGTTCGGCATTGAGTTCAAACGTCGCTTTTTCAGATTCCAATTCACATATTACCTCATCGCGATTTACGTAATCTCCTTCTTTTTTCAGCCATTTCACCAGGGTTACTTCACTTATTGATTCACCTACGGTGGGAACTTTAATTTCTATCATGTAAAGAGGACTGTTTTAACGGAGTGTAAATTAATAAACCCCTGCTTACAAAGCAAAATTACCAAATTATTCCATGCAGGTATTATTCATTTGCTGAAAAACAGGACAAATAGCTTATTAATCGTGATGATGTTGGACAGCCAGCGCCGGCGCAGCAGATATTTCGATAATGTGCATCCACGCAAACAAACGAATAATGGGGTAAATAGGATCTATTTCGTGCCAGCGTTTACCAAAATTAATAGCTGACGGGTATTTGTGGTGGTTATTATGATAAGACTCCCCTAGCATCAGAAAATCGACACTAAACAGGTTCTCTGAAGTGTTTTTAAGAATGTAGTTCTTGTAACCATATTTATGAGCAAACCAGTTGATGACCGCACCATGAAATGCCCCCATGGTAATTACAATAGGCAACAGCAAATACAACCATGGCGATTTCGCAAACAAAACGAAAAACGTAACATACAACCCTACCCAAATGATACGGGAGTAGCCTGAATTAGCCCACTTATCAAAGCCAGACCAAACAGGAACGTTTTTAGTGAAACGTTGCTCTACAGCCTCACCACGTTCATTAAATATATCCGAATAGATATTACGCGTTCTCCACATCATACTAAAGATATTTTTGGAGAACGAAGGTGAATGGGGATCTTTCTCGGTATCAGTATAGGCGTGATGCAAACGGTGCATAATAGCGTAAGCACGCGGACTCATGTAAGATGAGCCCTGAGAAACGTAAGCGAGGATAAAAAAGAAACGTTCCCATCCCTTGGTCATTTTAAAGGCACCATGTGCAGCATACCTATGCTGGAAAAACGTTTGTGAAAATAGTGATATATACCACAATGCGATAAAGAACAAAATAACCCACATAATAAATTCAATTTGACAATTAATAATGATTGAAACAGATAATTGCGAAAAACTGAATTTATTACTGCCGCATTAAGGAAGCGAAAAGAATAGATGGAATTAAAGGCACTATCTCTATATGGTTATAAAGTTAGTCTATCTAACGTTAAGAAAATCTGAAGGTTATACAATAAATTTTCGATTAACGGACTGTGTAGAACACCATATCATATTAAAGTCTATTTTGCAGACTTCATTGGTTATACCAGTCTTTGATAATGATATCAGAGGTAAAAATGAACACAGATACTAAATGTGTTTTTCACCTTCTGCAAGTTTTGGCGCAAGTGCAGTACTAACGGGTATTGGTATTGCTTCCATGGCGTGTGCGCGCAGTACTCCCCAAAAAATCCTTTCTTGCATTCCTTTACTCTTCGCTATTCAACAATTCTCTGAAGGCATACTTTGGCTGGCACTGTTAAACCCCGTCCATGCAGATTGGGAGAAACCAGCTTCTTATACCTTTCTGATCTTTGCCCAGGTAGTATGGCCAATATTTATGCCATTTTGCATGCTGGTATTTGAAAAACATAAAAGAAGAAAAAGCATAATGGCCACATTGCTGCTTGCAGGAGTGGCCCTGGGATCATATTTGCTTTATTGCCTTTGTACTTATTCCGTAAAGGCTATAACCCAGCATCATCATATAAAATACGATCTCGGTTTTGCGTTATCCACCAAATGGTTTTTCGGCTTGCTGTATTTTATCCCTACTATAGTTTCGCCACTGTTTTCGAGTGTGAAACGCATGCCCCTACTTGGCTATCTTTTTTTGGGGTCATATATCATTTCAAGACTGTTGTTCCATTTTTATGTCATATCAGTTTGGTGCTTCTTTGGTGCTATTATCAGCATTGTTGTACTGGATATAGTACTGCGATCAAGAAAATTCAGTCCACATAATTTTTAAAGTGACCCTACTTTTAAATAGGTTACCTTTAGTATGGCCCCTTGCTTCTAAACTGATCTGCAAACAATAACTCCTCAGCTTCTACATCAATCCTGCCGAAATAAAATTTTATTTTATGAACATACTTGTCGGCAACCTGGGTAACAACATCAGTGAACAAAACGTGCGCGAGCTTTTTGCGCAATATGGCACTGTGACCTCTGTAAATATTATGATGGATTTTAAAACCCGCCAGCCCAAAGGCTATGGTTTCGTCGAAATGAGCGACAGGGGGCAAGCTGAAAAAGCCATCAATAAGCTGAACAACTTTACCCATCATGGAGTTTTGCTTGAAGTAAGTGAAGCCCGCCCAAAATCAGCGTCACGTAACGACCAGCATTTTACATTTAGGAATATAATTCCACCTGTCAAACCTGACGATAAAAAAGGCAAATAAGTTATACTTATAGGACAAACACTGGGCACCCTATAAAGCAGAAGGCGCCACCCCATACTCTTTTTTAAAAGCGAAGGAGAAATGAGAAAGGTTTTCGAAGCCAACTTCTATATATACGTCTGACGATTTTTTGCCTTTTTTGCTAATAAGGTAGTGTGCCTCTGATAGCCGCCTCTCCTGCAGCCATTTGCCAGGTGATTGACTGAATATTTTTTCAAAATCACGTTTAAAAGAAGCAAGGCTCCTGCCGGTAAGTTGTGCAAATTTTTCAATAGGCACATTGTACGTAAAGTTCTTTTGCATGAACTCTTCCAGGTCTATTTTGTGTGGCTCGGCAAAATCAAATAATAGATCTTTAAGTTGAGGCGCTACCCGCAATACCAACTCTATAGCTTCTTTTGTTTTCAACTCGGTGAGTGCATTACTTAGCTGGCTAGGATGTTTAAAGTAAGGCAGCAGCGATTCAAAAAAGCCTTTAATGAAAGGATCATCCGGAAAAATATAGCCCTCTCCCGGGTATTTATTAGTCGCTTCTATTTTGCGCTCCCTGCTGTAGGCACGCAACAGGTCCTGGTTGAAATAAATATTGATGGCCTTAAATTCTCCGTCTGCCGGTGGTATTTTCACCGATTTTACCAATTGGTAACGTTTAACCATTCCAATGGTACCGGCCTTCAGCACAGTTACTCCTGCATTGCTGGTAATGTGCGTTTCGCCCGATATGATGTACCCCAGTGAGTGATCCGGCACAAATTGCTCATTACCCCGCTGTGCCTTATCTACACAGGAGTATAGCAGGTTGTTTATGATCGTATGGTCTTTAGGGAGTGCCATTGATTTATTTTAAAGGGAACATAAATATCTTATCCATCATCCTATCCGATAACACTTTTCTCAAGAACAGCAGGGGTGTAGCACCAAACCCGCCTTTGTATCTTGTTTTGGGTTGTTTTGCTTCAATGGCCCTTTGTATCAACGTTGCTATTACGCCAGGCTCAGAAGCTCTGTGTCCCTGGCTTTTTATTAGATCTGCAAATTTTTTCACAAAGGACTTATATGCACCATTCCCTGATATTTTTACGAGATTTTCTGCTGCAATATCACTCCATTCGCTTTTTACACCACCGGGTTCTATCACTACCACATCTATACCAAAAGACTTTACCTCACCACGCAAACTATCACTTAAACCCTCAAGTGCAAATTTGCTGGCATGGTACCATGCACCAAGAGGTGTGGCGATCTTACCGCCGATGGAGGATATATTAATAATACGCCCAAAATGTTGCTGCCGCATATGCGGTAACACAAGTTGTATCAACCTTGCCGCACCAAATACGTTTACATCCAGCTGATATTTGGCATCGCTTATGGGAACATCTTCTACAGCACCGTAAGACCCAAACCCAGCATTGTTAACCAATACATCTATTCTACCCTCGGCCTGCACTATAGTTGCAATGCCTTTTACCATGGCGGCATCGTCGGTAACATCCATCGCCAAAACTTTAGCACCCAACCTACCCAAGTCTTCCATCATCACCACTCTACGTGCAGCTACATACACTATGTACCCCTTTTGCAATAATAGCTTTGCTGTTTCCTTGCCCATTCCTGATGAGGCCCCGGTAATCAATACTACCTTCTTGTCCATTTGTTCTTGTTTATACAAAGGTCAGGTAAAAAGCATACCGCCATTTTGCTGTAGAGCTCATACTTTGTTTGTTGTAAAGCTCGACTATTAAATTATAGTATCGTTAGATGATGCATTAAGTTGATCATTCATACTTTGTAGCCTATCTATCATGGCATCTAATGCAGCCTGTTGTTTCTTTATTGTTCTGGGCCTGATGTAAAACCAGTTAAACAATATCCAAAGTGCTGTAATACCATACACCATTGCTTTTCCAATTGTACCCATAGGGCCTGCAACTTCTATAAAGTAAAGGAATAGTCCTACTGATAGCAGCACGAAGTAAATGGAAAGAATAGTTTTTTGCAGGAATTCTTGTTTTTGTTTTATCCGTATGAATTGTTGCAGGTATTGACTAATGCTGGTTTCTGAATTATTTTTCAGCAATAAAGGTAATAACCTGTTATAAACAATAAGGTACATAATCATTGCAATAACCATGAGCAGAATACCTAGTTTGGTCGTGATCATTTTAGGATGGTACGCTTCACCTATAAATACAATAAATGCGCACGTTGCCGCCAGGAGAATATTGGTAATGATGATCTTGTTACGCGTTTTCATTTTTAATTTTGCAGCTTTTGCAAACAATTCTTTCGTGTCGGGCGCTGGCATATCTGGTTGCTGCTGCCACAAAGCCTTTAAATCAATATCACTGTTCATTTTGCTTAAATTTTTTGAGTAATTTTTCTTTGATGCGATGAACCTTTACCCTGATATTGGTTTCAGATAGGCCTACTATGGTTGCTATTTCATTTTGCTTTATATCTTCCAGTTCCAGTAGTATAATGATCCTATCTGTTTCGTTTAGTTCGCTAATGTATTTATACAGCAGGCGAATGTTTTCTTCCATACTCGGCTCCGCCTTGTCCATCATTTGGGTAGGTATTTCGCCTGCTGGCATCCGATTGTTTTTTTCTATTTGTCGCAGGCAATTGTTGGATGCTATCTTAAATATCCATGTGCCAATAGCAGACTCGTTACGGAATTTGGGCAGTTGCTGCCATACGGTAATAAAAGTTTCCTGTGCTATGTCTTTTGCCCATTCAGCATCATTTACATAACCCATGCATAGCCTGTATATTTTGCCCCAATAGGCTTCGTATATCTCTTCAAATATCATTGCGGCCTACTTTATAAATGCTGCAAGTTGTTTGTTGTACCATTCCATATCATCGTACATAATGAAATGTAATCCTTTTGCGGCATACATCAGTTGTGCCCCTTTCAGGTTTTTATATTGTTCCTCTATGGCTGGTTTTATGTTTGCAAAAGATGGTTCCAACAGTACCAGTGTTGGGCAGTGTATTTCTGTTATCTTTTCGCGTACATCTGTATTCTGGAAATCGCAATAGATCTCGCCCAATGTTTTGCGGTCGCTCGTTATACCCCAATGTGCTATTGTTTTTACCCTTGTAGTATCGGCAACTAACCGTGGCAGCATGCCAACCTGCATATTATAAAACTGATCATCATTCATGCCGGTCATCATGGCAATAGTACTGCCGCAATCATTGTTTTCTTTTGTTTTAAACGTCGGGTTACTCAAGGCAGATAAGCACGGGAGCGCATCGACCACTACAATCTTTGAAACAAGATCAGGATGATCAGCTGCAAGTGTTAATGCTAATACCCCACCCATACTGTGCCCAACAATAATAGGGTGATCAATTTTATGGTCAATTATATAATCGGCAATGATCTTTTCCCAATAACTAATAGTTGCTGTTTGTAGCGGAGGTACACCGGCAATGCCAGGCATGGTAAGCACAATACATCTATTGCTTTTTTCATAGCCAGCAACAGTTTCTTTCCATACATCGCCAGAACAAGCAAAGCCCGGTATAAAAATGATGGTTTGATTTCCCTTACCGCAGATATTTGCATTTAAGGTTGGGATACCTTGTGCTACAAGGTGATATTGCAGCATCACAAATAGCAATGTAATTAATATTGCATTGATCTTTTTCATAAAGAATGACATTTAGTTGTTTATTCTTTAGATACTCAAATGGGCAAAATGCTACAGTTTGGCAAAAAATATTTTTATAGCGGCTGCAGGCTATACTTTTTCAGGCGCTTTGTCTTCACCGCTTAAATTCAATACACGCAGCATAGGCGCTGCAAGGAAGGTAACACCAACTACAACAAGCGTCATACAACCACCAAAAACAACCGATGGGACCATACCCATCCACTTGGCGGTATAACCACTTTCTACAGCACCAAGTTCGTTACTTGAACTGATGAACATGGTATTTACCGCGGCTACCCTACCCCGCACTTTATCCGGTGTGTATATTTGCAATATTGTTCCCCTGATAACGACACTTACTGCATCAAACATTCCCCCAACCAATAGCATCAGGAACGATAAAATAAAGCTGGTAGAGATACCAAATACAATAATGCTCAATCCAAAACCAGCAATACAACCTAAGAGTTTTATACCAGGTTTATTTTTGAGTGGCAAAAAAGATAATATACCAAGTGTGAGCACCGACCCTATGCCGGGTGCGGCCCTTAGCCAGCCAAAACCAATTTCACCCACATGCAATATGTCTTTAGCATAGGCAGGCAAAAGGGCAGTTGCTCCGCCAAACAACACAGCAAACATATCTAAAGACAATGCTGCAAGTATCACCTGGGTGCTAAAAACAAATTTTAATCCCTCACGCAGGCTTTTAAGTATTGGTTCTTTATCCTTTTGTACAATGGCTTGCCGCGGTATTGTTATAACAGCTGCCATTCCTAAAAACATCAGCAAAAATGTTATTGCAAAACTAATATCAACCCCAAATGAAAGCATAACGCCGGCCATAAGTGGTCCGAGTACTGCCCCCGCCTGCCAAGCCCCACTACTCCAGGTTGTTCCATTAGCGTAATGTTTGCGTGGTAAAAGGCCAGCCATGAGCGCAAATGTAGCCGGACTAATGAAAGCCCTTAAGGCCCCACCAATAAAAATACCTGCATATACAAGATGCACTATAGTTTGTACAGAATTATCCCTGCCAAAGGCTGGAGTAGCTAACCAGGTAAAGCCAGCGGCAAGCAATACGTAGGCTATTACACATTGCAGAATGATACCTTTCTTTTCCCTCATATCAACAAAATGGCCGGAAAAGAAAGAACACCCAATAGCCGGGATCACCTCAAAAAGACCTAAAATACCTACCTGTGCAACATCGTTTGTAAGATGATACACCCAATAATACATTATTGTTGACTGCATATTTAATGCGAGCGTAACCAATACCCGCATAGTGAGGTATTTCTTAAAATGAGGTGTGCTAAGCGCTTCATTTTTCTGCAGAAAAGAAATAGCTGGTGGCAAGTAAGGTGTGTTTGTTGCTGTGCAAATTTATTGTTTATGGTTCGTATCCGTTTATTATATCAGGAATTTAACCTGCAACGACTAAATTTGCTTATCAATGAATAGTTTCGGTCAGATATTTACCACCAGTGTCACACAGGCTTTGCAGGAACTGCGGGTGAATAAACTACGTACGTTTCTGTCACTATTGGGCATCACCATCGGCATTTTCTGTATCATAGCAGTGCTTACAGCCCTGGACAGCATGAAGGATAATATACATAAAGAGGTATCTACCCTGGGCAGCGATGAGATCTATATAAACAGGTGGCCTTGGACCGATGACGGCGGCGAATATAAGTGGTGGGAGTATTGGCGCAGACCAAGCATGAGCTTGGCAGAGATAAGAGCAGTGGAAACGCAAATGCCCGATGCTGAATATGCTTCGCTAGTACTACCAATATCTAATATGACTGTAAAACGGGGCGATTTTGATATCAGCAATATTACAGGCTATGCAGTTACAAACAATTTTGATAAGGTACAAAATATTGAAGTACAAAGCGGTCGCTACTTATCGCCGGCAGAGATAGGAGCCGGGATTTACACTGTAGTACTTGGCAACGATGTTTATGACCAATTGTTTCAAGGCAACAGTGATGTAACAGGCAAAACAGTGACCTTCCTGGGGAGGAAGTTTTACGTAGCCGGATTTCTGAAAAAGATCGGACAGAATATGGCAGGTTTCGATTTTGACAACAGCGTCATCTTCCCTTATTATGCGGCTGCAAACCTTGTAGATCTGAGGTCTCTTGAATATAACCCAAACCTGATCATTAAAGCTGCTCCTGGCAAAAATGTGGATGATGTAAGATATGAAGCCGAGGGCCTGCTGCGACGCGTACGCAAAGTAAAACCGGGTGCCGGTGACGATTTTGCCATGAATCAACTCAGCCAGATATCTCAAAAACTGGACATGCTGTTTTCTTCTATAGACTTTATTGGTGTTATTATAGGCGGTTTTTCATTACTGGTAGGCTCTTTTGGCATTGCCAATATTATGTTTGTAACGGTAAAAGAACGTACCAAAATAATAGGATTAAAAAAAGCTATTGGTGCTAAGCCCAACAGCATTTTGATGGAATTTTTGGTAGAAGCTGTTACACTTTGTATCATTGGCGGGTTAATTGGAATAACTATTGTGCTATTGCTCAGCTTTGTGCTTACTTATGGTTTTCATTATAATGTTATTTTATCGCTGCAAAACTTTTTCTTAGGCGTTGGCATCTCTGCAGTAGTGGGCGTGCTTGCAGGCATTATACCTGCACGTGCGGCATCGCGGCTGGATCCTGTTGTAGCAATAAGATCAAACTAACTTTATGAACAAACAACGTGTACTGATATTGGACCGCGAACGCATAGACAGGAAACTGCAGCGTATGGCATACCAGATATGGGAAGAAAACAGCAACGAAAAAGCGCTAACTCTTGTTGGCATTGAGGAAAGCGGCATGGCTGTAGCCAAAAGCCTCGTGGAAAGACTAAGAAAAATAAGCCCGTTGAATATTGATCTTATTTCCTTGAAACTGAATAAGAAGAAATTGCTGAACGAGGACATAAAAATTGCCGAAGATCTGAACGGCCGTACCGTGATATTGGTAGATGACGTTGCTAACTCTGGCAAAACACTGCTTTATGGTTTACGCCCGCTGATGAATTATGAACTTAAAAAGATCATGATAGCAGTACTCATCGACCGCAAACATAAATCGTACCCCATTACCCCCGACATTATTGGCCAGAGTGTAAGTACTACACTGCTAGAGCATATAGAAGTAGTAACCGACGGTGATGATATTACAGCTGCCTACCTGCTGTAAACGTTGAAAAATAGTTTTTAATAATCAAACATATATATAGTAGTATGCCTATTACATTAGTCATTCATGGGGGTGCAGGCAATATAACCCCTGCCATAATGAACAAAGAGCAAGAAGCACAATATCATGCCGGACTTGAAGAAGCATTGCAAAAAGGCTATAGTGTACTTGCAGGTGGCGGAGCAGCAATAGATGCTGTAGTAGCTGCTATATCAGTAATGGAAGATAACCCGTTGTTTAATGCCGGCCGGGGTGCTGTGTTTACCAAAAAAGGATTGAATGAAATGGACGCTGCTATTATGGATGGCAGCAACCTTGCAGCCGGCGCTATAGCAGGTGTACGCAATATAAAAAATCCTATAAAGCTGGCTCGCGAAGTAATGCTGCATTCGGGCCACGTATTTTTAAGTGGCAAAGGGGCTTCTGAATTTGCGCTCAAGCAAGGGATAGAAATGGCGCCAGACGAGTATTTCTTTAATAAATCGAGGTACGACCAATGGGTAGAAATACGTGACAGCGATTTTTACCAACTGGATCATAAAGAAGATAATTTAAAAGGACCGCTACCTAAAACCAATCCTGATTACAAGTATGGCACTGTAGGAGCAGCCGCTTGCGATGCGCAAGGCAACCTTGCCGCAGGCACATCTACCGGTGGCATGACCAACAAACGCTATGGCCGCATTGGCGATAGCCCAGTAATAGGTGCCGGCACTTACGCTAACAATGCCACCTGTGCTATATCATGCACTGGTCATGGGGAGTATTTTTTACGTGCAGTAGTAGCACACGACATATCGTGCCTTATGGAGTATAAGGGCATGACCCTGCAACAGGCTTGCGACAAAGTAATAAAGGACAAATTGGTGAAAATGGGTGGCGAAGGTGGCTTGATAGCGGTTGACGCACAAGGGAACTACGATTTCTGTTTTAACTCGGCAGGGATGTATCGCGCCATGAAAAACAATGAAGGGAAAGAAATAGTTGCATATTATGGTAATGAATAGGGTAGCTAAATACATCGATAGCGAATCTTAATACCCCTTTAATATTAGTACCCATAGCTTTGCACCCGTAATTAAACCAGGAAACAAAAAATGATAGCAGCGAAAGGTTATGCAGCCCCTGCCCCTAAAGAAAAATTAGGGCATTGGGATTTTGAAAGAAGAGAAGTAGGTCCACACGATGTGCAGTTTGACATACACTATTGCGGTGTTTGCCATAGCGACCTGCACCAGGTGAATAACGACTGGTTCCCGGGTATATTCCCTATGGTACCAGGCCATGAAATTGTAGGCAAGGTGGTGGCTGTGGGTAGTGAAGTAAAGAATTTTAAAGTAGGTGACCTGGCAGGTGTAGGATGTCTGGTAGATAGTTGCCGTACCTGCGAGAATTGCAAGAAGGACCTGGAACAATATTGCCTGAATGGCAACGTAGGTACTTACAATAGCAAGGATAAGCAAGGCAACCCTACTTATGGCGGCTATTCAAATACTATCGTAGTTGACGAAGCATTCGTTTTGCATGTATCTGACAAGCTGCCGCTTGCTGCCGTAGCTCCATTGCTGTGTGCTGGTATCACTACTTATTCACCACTCAGGCACTGGAAGGTGGGTAAAGGACACAAACTGGCTGTACTTGGCTTGGGTGGTCTTGGTCATATGGCAGTAAAGTTTGGTGTAGCGTTTGGTGCTGAAGTAACCGTATTAAGCACATCGCCAAGGAAGGAAGAAGATGCCAAAAAGTTGGGCGCACATAAGTTTGTAGTTACTACCGATAAGGAGCAAGTTGCAGCGGTAAAGGGATATTTTGATTTTATTCTTGATACCGTTTCTGCAGAACATGATCTGAACATGTACTTAGGAATGCTTGCAACTGATGGTACCCATATCTGTGTGGGCGCACCATCTGAACCATCACCGGTACGTGCATTTAGCTTACTTGGTGGTCGCAAAAGTTTGGCTGGTTCCGGGATTGGCGGTATAGCCGAAACTCAGGAAATGCTGGATTTCTGCGCAGAAAATAACATCGTTTCAGAAATCGAAATGATTGATATCAAAGACATACAAACAGCTTACGACCGTATGCTGAAAGGTGATGTGCGTTATCGTTTTGTAATTGATATAGCTACGCTTTAATATTATATTTTTGTCTTCAAGGGGATGGATACGCACGTATTCATCCCCTTTTTTGCTTAAATTCGTTATCCTGCATTGCAGGCAGTATATATCACTATCAAAACATCTTTTTATGCTTAAAGAGTCAAAAGCCTTCAGCGGATTTTCTGCAAACGACACCCAGAAAGCCAAAGCATTTTACAGCGACAAACTTGGCCTTGATGTGACAGATAACGGCGGCATGCTCACCTTACATTTAAATGGAGGGAATAAGGTTATTATATATCCTAAACCTAACCATGAGCCCGCAACATTTACGGTACTTAATTTCCCGGTTGCTGATGTAGATAAAGTTGTGGATGACCTTACAGCAAAAGGCATCCAGTTCGAACACTATAACTTCGGCACCATAGTCACCGACGATAAAGGTATCATGCGTGGCAATGGTCCAACCATAGCCTGGTTCAAAGACCCAGCAGGTAATATCCTTTCCGTGCTACAGGATACGTAATGAAGTTACACTATAGCATATTAATGTACAGCATTTAATAGATCAACTATGGAAGAAGCAACGATTGCTGAAGATGTAGCAGATGCAACCCCGGCCTCTAAGCAATCGTTATTCCCTATCCTGTTGGTTAATTTTATTGGCACCCTTGGGTTTAGCGTTGTACTTCCTTTTTTGGTGGTCATTGTTTTAAAGCTCGGTGGTAATGAGATCGTGTATGGCATATTGGGGGCCACATATTCTTTCTTCCAGTTTATAGGCGCCCCCATACTGGGCTCATGGTCAGATAAGTTTGGGCGTAAAAAGATACTTATACTCAGCTCAGCAGGCACTTTGGCCGGCTGGATAATATTTCTTTTCGCTTTGATATTGCCTATCCCCAAAGTCTCATACCCATTTTTAGGAGGCTTATTTATAATCAACATTCCACTCATCATTATCTTCCTGGCAAGGGCACTTGATGGTATTACCGGGGGCAATATCTCTGTCGCCAATGCTTACCTGGCAGACATTTCTACACATAAGGAACGCAAAAGAAATTTTGGCAAAATGTCTGCATCAGCCAACCTTGGGTTGATATTCGGTCCTGTGCTTGCCGGGGTACTAGGAGCAACCATTTGGGGTAATCTTTTACCTGTAGCAGCTGCGGCATTTATATCTCTGATTTCCATTGTAGTTATTGCTATCAAATTGAAGAATGTAGTGCCTGGAACGGTAACAGAAGTATTGGCGACTGATATCGTCAATAGAATACCTGCCCAAAGTCAAAAGGAATGTTACCTGGTAAAAGATAGTGCCTCCCCACAAAAAGTATCGGTTTTCACCTTGCCTGATGTGAATTATTTCCTCGTACTTTACTTCCTCATTTTCCTGGCATTCAACTTTTTTTATGTTGCATTCCCTGTTTTTGTAGCACAGCAATTGCACTGGTCGGTACTGCAAATAGGTATTTTCTTTTCCGTGTTAAGCGGGCTGCTGGTGCTGGTGCAAGGTCCCGTGCTTACAATACTATCTAATAAGTTTTCATCTTCAGTCCTTGTTATAGCAGGTTGTTTATTGCTTGCTGTGGGTTTTGCTTTGTTTATGAGCAGCAGAGATGTGATCATTTATGCCGGCGCATTCTTTTTTGCATTGGGTAATGGCTTGATGTGGCCATCGTTTCAGGCTATATTGTCTAATATTGTAGCAGATAAATACCAAGGCGTAGTACAAGGCTATGCAAGCAGCGCGGGTAGCCTGGCAAGCATAATAGGTTTACTATCAGGCGCTTTTTTATATAAAAGTATGGGGGTGAATATTTTTTTAATTGCAACAGTATTGATGGTGCTCATAGCTATAAGCTCGTACCATATGATAGTTATAGAACAAAAAAACAACGAATAAAATTATGGAACATAAACCTAGCCAATGGCCTGAATTAAAGTATGACGCTTTACAAGACACGATTACAACAGTACACCTATGGACACAAATAGTTGGTAAGGTACGGATGGTAAAAATGCCATGGCTCAACCACTCCTGGCATGTATCTCTGTATGTTTCCTCCCGAGGTTTAACAACAGGCAGCGTTCCTTACGAAGGCGGGATTTTCCAGATCGAGTTTGATTTTAACCAACATTTATTGTTACTCAGTACCAGCCAGGGTAGTAACGCAGAAATGAAACTTTATCCACGTTCAGTTGCATCATTTTATAAAGAGCTTTTTGAAAAACTGCACACATTAGGTGTAGCCGTGCAGATATATGCAAGACCTAACGAGATAGACCCCGCCATACCTTTTGAAGAAGATGAGATACACCAGCATTACAACAAAGAACAAATGCATGCCTTGTGGCAAACACTTGTGCATGTGGATACTGTACTGAAACGCTTCAGGGCAAGATTTACAGGCAAGAGCAGCCCGGTGCATTTCTTCTGGGGCGGATTTGATCTTGCAGTGACCCGTTTTTCTGGACGGGAGGCTCCAATACATCCTGGCGGTATGCCCAACATGCCGCTGAAGGTAATGCAGGAAGCCTATTCGCATGAGGTATGCAGCGCAGGTTTCTGGCCGGGTAGTCCGGCATTCCCCAAACCTGTTTTTTATGCGTATTGCTACCCTACTCCAGATGCCTTCAGCCAACAGCCCATATTGCCTAAAGAAGCTTTTTACAGTAATGAAATGGGAGAGTTTTTTCTTCCTTATGACGTTGTAAGGCTATCAGAAAATCCGGAAGAGACACTCATGCAATTTCTGCAATCCACTTACGAAGCTGCGGCTACTACTGGGAATTGGGATAGAGAAGCTTTGGATTTTACCTATTTTGAAGTGAATAACTAAATACGAAAGCGGTGCCACGTAAAAAGCCTGGCACTGCTTATTGTTACCCCATTTTTGCTACCCCAACTTTTCAATGATATTGTCAGTATCACCTACCTCCCCTACCCTAGGAAAGATATATTTCAGGCTATGTTCATGAGCATCAGCAAACATGTCTGTTATAGCATCTTTTGCAATAGCAATGTTATACCCACGCTCAAAAGCGCCCCTGGCTGTACCTTCTACACCAATACTGGTTGCTATGCCTGCTAGCACTATACCTGTTACTCCTCTTTTTTGCAGTTCTTCATGCAATTCGGTATCATAAAATGCCCCCCAAGTGCGCTTGGTTATAAATATATCGCCTGGTTCCGTTTTTATTTGCGGCACTATCTCAAACCATTCAGCAGGCAATTCGCCACCTGCAGGTTGCTTTGCATCTTTCCTTGTTTTTGACCCAGCAGAACCGGCAGGGTTTACATTTACAATAACAATTGGCAAACCTGCTTTACGGAAAGCCGCAACAAGTTTTACCGCATTAGCTACTATTTCGTGAGCAGGTTTTGCCAAAGGCAAGTTTACAATTCCATTTTGCAGGTCTATAAGTACAAGTGCTGTGTTTTTGTCTAAAGTGGTTATCATTTTATGGCTTTGATCTGTTTAATTATTGTTTATGCTTGTACTGCCACCTCTATTGTTGGTACAGGTATTTCAGGAGTTCCCTGTTCTTTCATTTTCCTATTCTTTCTTAGAAAACGCAGATGAAGCACGCCTATTAACAAAGCTATCAGCCCCTCTGCCAGTACTGTGTTCTCTACACCTATATGTTGTGATACTAATCCAATGACCAATCCACCTAGGGGTTGCATGCCAAAGAAAGCCATAGCGTAGATGCTGATGACACGTCCACGCATAGCTGGGTCAACAGTAGTTTGTATCAGCGTATTGCTGATGGTTATCTGCGACATCATGCCGAAAGCAGCAATAGTAGCAAAGAGCAGTGCAAGCGGATAATAAGTAGTGTGTGAAAACAATACCAGCCCCACTCCAAACACAAAAGTATTTATAGCCAATATTTTAGCAAGATTGCGACCTGGTCGCAAAGAAGCCAGGAATATAGCACCCGAGAATGCACCTAAACCTATAGCACTATCTATGACACCAAACGTAGAAGCCGTACCATGAAAAATATCTTTTGCATACACGGGGATAAGTGTACTGAATGGAAGCACCAGCAGGCTGATCAGCGCCAACATGCCTAACACAAAGCCTATTGAGGGTGTATTTTTTACGTATACCAGCCCTTCCTTTAACTGTCCCGCTACATTCATTGTGCGCGGCTTACGTACATACTTGGGCAACTTCATCATAAACAACGAAATGATCACAGCTACAAAACTGAGTGCATTCAAGCCGAAGCAAACGTCGTCGCCTAATTTTTCTATTGCAAGACCCGCCAGTGCCGGTCCTATAAGCCGCGACAGGTTTACCATTGATGAATTGAGGGCCAATGCATTAGGCAGATCTTTCTTATCATCTACCATATCATATACCAGGCTTTGGCGCGCAGGGACATCAAATGCATTAATGATACCCAACACCACACTTAGCGTAAGTATCTCCCATACCTGATAGTGTTTAAAAAAGATAAGTATGGTGAGTAATACAGCTTGTATCATTGATGCAAACTGGGTAAGCAACAATAACTGGTATCTATCGTAACGATCCGCTGCTACTCCGCCCATGAATGACAGTACAAATGAAGGAAACATTGTGGCAAACAAAGTGACCCCAAGCATGAACTTGGAATGCGTGAGCGAATAAATTACCCAGCTCACTGCGGTTTTCTGCATCCAGGTGCCTATCAGAGATATGGATTGACCTGCAAAATATAACCTGTAATTGTGACTCTTAAACGCACTGAATGTACTGATTCTCATTACTACCCTTTTTCTTTAGTCAATCATCATTCTATTTAATCAAAATCTACCAGCTTAGTCAATAGTGCAATCGCCTGGCGCAAAGCTTCCATTTCTGCTGCATTACACGTTTGTGCTAATGCCTTATTCAGCCATTCATCGCGATCGTTCCGAACTTTGATTAAAATATCCTGCCCGGCCTGCGACAAGGAGATTATAGTTTTACGCTTGTCTGTTTCGGAAGCGGTGCGTGTAATAAAACCTAATTCATCCAAATGATTCAGTACTTGAGACATAGACTGCGTGGTTATCTTTTCCATTGCAGCAAGCTCACTTGGCAACAGTTGCTTATGCTGATCTAGCGATACTATTGTTGATCGTTCTGTTTGTGACAACATTCCCGAAGTAGCCCCCTGGTTACGTATTTTCTTTACCAGGCGCATAATTACAATTCTAAGGTCTGAGGCTAAATGGTTATCTTTTACGTGTTGACTCATTTTATGTAAGCAAACTTGTAAGTTTACCTAACAAAATTAAGGATAAATTTTTCCGTGGTAAAATATATACCAACGATCGGAATTGTTTTAACAGAGATTAAACACAATTAGGTATTTACCTTCAAGAAAGTAGGAAGTGAAAATCAAGGGTGTAAATATGTGACTTCGGCGGCTATTTTCTAATCACTATTCTTTTACCATCTTTAGTACTTGTTGCTGACCTGCAGAAACAACATGCAAAATATAAACTCCTGAAGATAGGCTACCGGGTATTTGCAAAGAAACATGAGTAGCCTGTTCCTGATAAAAAGTCTGCGTACTAGAAAAAATTTTCTTTCCGCTCAGGTCTGTAAGAATAAAATCAACATCACTTTTAAATGGTGCTTTTACTATGAGGTGTATAGCATTTGAAAAAGGGTTTTCTGCCAGTACCCATGTTTGCGTTGTAGGTGTATTGTGCAATTCTGAAACACCTAACGCCTGTTGCAATGCCTTCCTGAAATCCGGTACTCCATATCCTATCTGCGGGCCTGGATTACTATGATGATCTGCACTCTGGCTTATTAATTTACGTATAGTATATGGAGATGTACTGTTACCCGCAGCTTGCCAAAGGCATGCTGCCCAACCCGCCAATTGCGGTGTAGAAAAGGATGTGCCATCTTGTTTACCTATTATTCCTCCGGGATAAAACATAGCGGCAGATACGCCCAGCAAACAAACGTCTGGCTTTACCTGCCCTGCGGCATTAGGTCCATAACCGCTAAAAGCAGCACTAGTGCCATTCATGCTCACAGCCCCTACAGTTATAGCGCTATCTGCGTCACCTGGTGTCAATATATAATTACCCCACCCGGGTACACCTGTGCCTTCATTTCCGGCCGATGCAACATATAGCATACCTTTTTTTGTAGCCATGTTTGCCGCCCGGGCTGCTATTGTACTCTTACCATCAAAGTCAGTGGAAAAATTGAAACCCGGGAAAAAGCAATCCGGATCATTCGCGGTACCTTCAAATAGATCGAACCCAAGAGAAACAGAAATCACGTCGGCTCCTACACTATCTGCTCTTTCGGTTGCAGCTACAAGATTATCCAGTAATAGAGGTTCTTCGTTATCGTCTTGTGCAATATACAATGCATACTGTGCATGAGGGGCACTGCCTATATACCCGGTATCACTGCCTACTCCACCAGGCATATTACCTGCCATAGTAGATAATGATCCTAACCCATGCGGACTATAACCAAATACAAATCCTGTATCTAAAACAAAGTTGTGCGTATCAACAAAACCGCCTGCCATCCTTACACTGTCAAATCCGGGATGCGTGTCTGCTTCCTGGAAGCCCGCATCAATAACAGCGATTAGCTCCCCCTCTCCCTTATAACCATTATCGTGTAGATAATCGCCGTTTACCAATAAAGTTTGAGTATATGCCTGTCCATATTCCCAGGAGTTGCCGGTAGTCTTTGCAAGTAACATTTGAGGTTGACTTGTGTTGGCTGAAGGGTGAGGTACTTTATTATGCAAACCATGAGTATAGCAACCCACCAACCTTACATCTGTAATATAAGGCAGCGTACGCAATGGGGCTATTGCATTAGTATCTCTCACTAACACCACACACATATTCAGCCATTTACTGGTTTCATGAAACACACCACCTGTAATGGTAAGAACGCTATCAATATATATTGGAGACACAGGCACGTCTGTACTATCAATAGCAATACCTTGTGTTGCTCGCCTGTTGAGCGCCCTTGCAGAAAGAAATGCAGAAGGATTAGTTATTGATAAGCTACCTTTTTTGTCAGCAAAAGACACCTGGTATGCATACTGTTGGGCACTACCAGTTATACTTAATAATACCCCGATAAAAAACAGCAACAATCTTTGATAAGGCATGTGACGAGGTTTCAATAAAATTACTGATAAATATATACTACAACAAATAGATGAAACACATGTACGTTAACCGAGAAAGGATGAAAAAAGTGGGGTTATTCTTTCACCATCTTTATCACCTGCTGCTGTGTGGAGGAAATAGCATGCAAAATGTAAATACCGGCGGGCAAACTCCCTGGCACAGGTAATGAAATACGTGGATTCCAGCCGGGGTAGAAAGTTTTCGTGGTGGTAATTATTTTCTTTCCGCTAAGGTCTGTGAGTAAAAAATCAACATCACTTTTTGTCTGCACTTTCACTGCCAAACCTATAGTATTAGTAAAGGGATTACCTTCGGCAATCACCCATACAGATGATGCAGATGATGAATTTGGCGTATCCTTTACATCCAGGATCTGGAAGGCCTTCTGGAAATCAGGAACACCATAGCCAATTTGCGGACCAACATTTGTGTAATGATCTGCACTGCGATTGATAGCATTGCGGATCATATAAGGTGTAGCAGCACTACCTGCAGCTTGCCAGAGACAGGCAGCCCATCCAGCAAGTTGCGGAGTAGAGAAGGATGTTCCATCTTCTTTCACAACAAGACCTCCTGAGTGGAAAACAGATGTTGCAACGCCCAACAGGCATACATCGGGTTTCACCTGCCCGGCAGCATTGGGACCATAACCGCTAAACGATGGATTTATTCCAGTCAAATCCACTGCGCCTACAGTAATAGCGCTGTCTGCATCGCCAGGAGTTAATATGTAGTGCCCCCAGCCAGGAACGCCGTCACCTTCATTACCAGCTGATGCTACAAACAACATTCCTTTCTTTGTAGCAAAGTTTGCTGCCCTTGCAGTTATGGTACTTTTACCATCAAAGTCTGTTGAGAAATTAAAATTGTAATCTACGTCATCAAACGTATCATAGCCTAACGACACAGAAACCACATCGGCACCAATACTATCTGCCCGTTCTGTACCAGCTACCAGGTTATCCAGTTCTATCGGTTGTTCGCTGTTATCATCTTCGGTAACATAAATTGCATATTGTGCAAGAGGGGCACTGCCCACATAGCCCGTATCGCTACCTACCCCTCCCGGTTTATAACCTGCAATTGTTGATAAAGAGCTTAACCCATGGGTATCGTAATCAAATACATAACTGGTATCTAAAGTAAAGTTATAAGCATCTACAAAACCTCCGGCATACACGAGGCTGTCAAAACCGGGATGCAAATTGGTTGTGGAGTGTACATCTGCATCTATAAATCCAGCATCTAATACTGCTATTAGTTTTCCCTGGCCCTGGTAGCCATTACCATGCAGATAATCACCATTAACAAGAGCTGTTTGTGGATATGTTTGGCCGTAATAAGATGAATTAGGTGTGAATGTAGTAAGCTGACCTTGTGCTGTAACAGGACTATACTGTGACCCGCTACTCTTATAATGAAGGAATGTACTATAGAATGCTACTTGTTTTACCCCAGTTATAAATGGTTTGGAACGCAACGCAGGAATACTACTAGTATCTGTCACTAGTATCACACACATGTTCAACCACTTACTAGTCAAATGCAAAATTCCGCTGGTTGCAGTAAGTACACTATCCAGGTAAAGCGGAGAAACGGGCACATCAGTACTATCAATTGCTATTCCCTGGGCAGCGCGACGATTGAGCGCACGGGTTGAGAGAAACAATGACGGTGTGGTGACTGACGGGCTACCTTTTTTATCAGTAAAAGATACTTGGTAGGCATACTGTTGCGCAGTAGCAGTTACTCCCAATAGTATTGCGACAAACAAACAAAACACGCTCCGGGAGCACATACCAATTGCTTTAACTAAAGATACACAAATTAATTATGATCTATAGCCTGCATCACCAATGTATAGCCGCCAACACAATTGCCTTTTTTAGCACTGTAGGTGAGATACTTTGTTTCGCGGTATATGAGACCTACATTATAAGCATATACTTCCTTAGCATAGCTCTGCAAACTATATGGCACCGCATCTGAATTGGAACCGGTATTGCTGATAGTTTCATTATTTTCCAGAACTGTTGCAGTATTAGCAAAATTCTCGTAAGAGGTATTATAGCTTGACCCAATGTTCTGATAACTGTAAGACCAGTTATTAAGGAACATATAGTTAGAGTCATTCGTAGATATAAGACTATTGCCCAACCATGTTTGTGTTGCAGTAACGGGGAAAACTAATTTAATAGTGCGTAAACCACTTTGCACATATTCTAATGTAGAACCTGTATTGGTAAGATATACAACCCCTTGGGCGGTCCAGGCTGCGGTACTGTTAGGGCGTGTAAACACATCCATAATATAAGACAGGCGGAACTGATTGTCGCGGAATGTATCTGAAACCGAATACCTCAACTGCGATATTTTCTCGGTGGTTTTACACTTGGCTGGATCGTAGTAAACAGAATCTACATTGTATATCACATACTTGCCGAATTTAGTCGGGAAGTAATTCATTGTAGGGTCTGCTACGGGAGCACTGCTGCTGCTTTTCTTACAATTAACAAAGGCAACACTGCACACTACCGATAATAAAGCGAGTAATATCTTTTTATTCATAAAACGCAGGAGGCATTATTTTACGTAAATATAATTAAAGAAACGAAATAATTATATTTATTAAAACACTTTTTGGCAGATAAGCAAAAGCTTTCTGATAGTATGTTTTTTTAGTTGAATCCTTTCCTGATAATACCACCAGCTATTACATCATCTCCTTCGTAAAATACGGCACTTTGCCCTGGAGCAATACTATGTACTGCATGTTCAAAATGCACATTCACAGTATCCCCTTCAGGACGTAAGGTACTTAGTGATCCTGCATCTTTGTAACGTATTTTGGTTACAGCCTCCATATTATCGGGAATGGATGCATATTTCACCATATTTAACCCACCCACCTGCATATCGCTCTGCTGCAGTTCATGTGCATCCCCGAGCACTACAGTATTAGTTTCGGGTATGATCTTAGTTACAAATATAGGGCGGCCCAAAGCTATCTCCAGCCCTTTACGCTGACCTATCGTATAAAAAGGATAGCCACGGTGCTTGCCTACTATCTTGCCATCAGTCATCACAAAATTGCCACCTTCTACCTCAGCTTCAAGAGTGGGTATTTGCCTTTTCAGGAAACCACGATAATCATTATCAGGTACGAAGCATATTTCATAGCTCTCAGCCTTCTTAGCCAGGTCTTTATACCCCATATCATAAGCTATCTGGCGCACTTCCGTCTTCAGGTAGTCGCCAAGGGGGTATATACTGCGGCCAAGGCATTCCTGCCCAAGCCCCCAAAGCACATAGCTCTGGTCCTTAGTAAGGTCGCGGGCTTTAGAGAGCACATAACGGCTATTTTCTTCGCGTACTTTTACATAGTGCCCCGTGGCAATAAACTCACAATCGAGTGCATTGGCGCGCTTTAATAGTGCGCTCCATTTTATGTGTGTATTGCACAGCACACACGGATTTGGCGTGCGGCCGGCCATATATTCTTCAACAAAATTTTCAATGACATGACCACCAAACTCCTCCCGGATATCCAGTACATAGTGCGGGAAGCCATGCTCAACTGCAGCCATACGTGCATCGTTAAATGAATCCAGGTTGCAACAACCGGTTTCCTTTTTACCGCCTCCAGATGTAGCATAGTCCCAAGTCTTCATGGTTATACCCACTACTTCATACCCCTGGTTGTGCAGCATAAGTGCGCTAATGGTACTATCTATACCACCACTCATTGCTACCAGTACCTTACCCATTTTGCTCATAAACAACTGTACAGAAACCTGTAAACATGTATTTCCATAATACATTACAGGTTTTCAGGGTGTAAAGATAAGGATAATGCCGGGATGTAGATTATAGGGTGATTAGTGAAAGTGATGAAAGCAAAAGAGTCTGTATAATCTATAACTTTACACATCACATGCAATTATCCAGTCCAAAATACATTTTCCAGCACAGTAGCCCCAAGCTATTGCCGGCAAATTCTATCTTTATTACTGATTCTCATATTCACGAGTTATATCCTAATCTCTTCAAAGGCACGCGCACTATAATGTTCCGCCCTGGAGAAGAACACAAAACACAAGAAACCATACAATATATTACAAAAGAATTATTGCAATTTGAAGCCCACCGCAAAACTACAATAGTTGGTGTGGGTGGTGGCATTGTTACAGACGTTGCAGGTTATGCCGCCTCTACTTATATGCGTGGATTACCATTTGGTTTTATGCCCACTACCCTGCTGGGAATGGTAGATGCAGCAATTGGCGGTAAAAACGGAGTGAATTATGGACTACATAAAAATCTTATAGGGACTATTAACCAACCGGACTTCATTATTTTTGATATCGCTTTCCTTAAGACTTTGCCAGATCATGAATGGAGCAACGGGTTTGCAGAAGTGATAAAATACGCCTGTCTCTTTGATCCAACCTTATTTGACAAACTGAACAGGAATGACATCAGTTATTATCGCAATAACAAAGAAGCACTCAATACACTGATACAAACATGTGTGCAATGGAAAACCAAAATAGTAAATGAAGATGAGCACGAAAACGGCAATAGAAAGTTGCTGAATTTTGGACATACCGTCGGTCATGCTATAGAAACACTGTACCATATGCCACATGGCCAGGCTGTAGCGATAGGCATGATGATAGCCTGCAACATAGCAGAAACAGAGCTGGGAACAGATACATCAATAGGTCAGAAACTGGCCATATTGCTCACTAAGTATGACCTGCCTGCTACATATGCCTTTGATGTACAGGAAGTAATGAATGTGCTGACCATGGATAAAAAAAGAAATGATACAGGTATTGAATACATACTCTTGAACAATATTGGCGAAGCTTGCATTACTTTGCTGTCTTTTAGTAGTATAGAACAAGCACTGGTATCCACAAAGAATGGAAGTAATTATTAATCCAGGCCCGATAAGCGGTCCCGTACATGCCCCAGCCTCTAAAAGCCATACCCAGCGGGTATTTGCTGCAGCATTACTGCACCATGGCAAAACCATCATAAATAATGCAGGTATGTCTGCTGACGAAATTGCGGCGTTAGAGATCATAGCACAACTGGGCGCTACCGTAAATAGACATCCCGGGCATATAGAAATAATAGGGAACGGTATAAACACAGAGCATGGCTTCATCTCCTGTCATGAAAGTGGATTGGCCGCGCGTTTATTTACACCTATAGCCGCTTTAAGCCTTAACCCTGTTGAGATTAAAGGATCTGGCAGTCTGCTCAACCGTCCTATGGATACCTTCAATACCATACTGCCGGAATTAGGAGTAAAGTTGCTGCATTTTAACGGTCACATTCCCTTTACTGTTGCAGGGCCTCTTATACCTGCATCAATAAAAGTAGATGGTTCGCTGAGTTCACAATTCCTGAGTGGGCTTTTGTTTGCCATTTGTTACAGGGCGAAAGAACCCTTAACCATTGAAGTTGAAAACCTAAAAAGCACTCCCTACATCGACCTCACGCTTGAAGTTTTAAGGCATTTCGGCAAACATATAACACACGATAGTTACAGATTTTTCCATATCGATCCAACTCTCTTTATATACCAATATGATATACATATTGATGTAGAGGGTGATTGGAGCAATGCAGCATACTGGCTGGTGGCTGGCGCTATAAATGGGAATATAAAAGTGAAAGGACTTTCTTTACAATCAGTACAAGCAGATAAAGCAATATTGCAACTGCTGGCTGATATTAAAGCGCGGATCACCATCAGCGAAGATGAAATAACTGTGCGCACCAGCGACCTGGAACCATTTGAATTTGATGCTACTCATTGCCCCGACCTTTTTCCTATACTAGCCATACTGGCTGCCTGTTGCGATGGTGACAGCTACATAACCGGTATGCACCGCTTGCACCATAAAGAAAGTAACCGCGCAGAAAGCGTGGCAGAGATGCTACTTCAATTTGAGGTACCATTTTCCATAGAAGATGATACCTTGTGTATAACAGGTACAAACGGACTTGAGCGCACCACAATAGATAGCTATAACGACCATCGCATTGTTATGGCCGCCAGCATCGGCGCTTTACGCGCCAATGGTCCTGTGAATATAACAGGTGCCGAGGCGGTAAATAAATCTTACCCCCATTTTTTTGAACAGCTATCCGCTTTAGGTGCCCACTGCACCATAAACAAGTAATAAGATGAATACATTTGGTAACCTATTTCGCATCAATTTTTTTGGAGAATCGCATGGCGCGGTTGTTGGTGTTACTATTGACGGCTGCCCTCCCGGCATACCACTGAAGGAAGAAGATATGCTGCCCGACCTGGAACGGCGCAAAGCTGGCGCTGCCGGCACCACTCCACGCAAAGAAGAAGATGCACCAAATATTGTAAGCGGTATATTTAAAGGCACAACAACCGGTGCACCTATTACTATATTATTCGAAAACAAAAATACGAAGTCAGCAGACTACGAAGCATTAAGGCAAACACCTCGCCCCGGCCATGCCGACTGGGTTCTGGACAAAAAATTCAGCGGCTATAATGATTACCGTGGAGGCGGCCATTCGTCGGGCCGGCTTACACTTGCTTTGGTGGCGGCAGGTGTAGTTGCTAAAAAAATACTGAGCGGAATTAAGGTGACCGCTACACTTACAGAAGCCGGCGGCAGCGCGAACATAGATATGGCAATAGCACAAGCAATAGAAGAACAGGATAGTATAGGAGGCATTGTTACCTGCAATGTACAGGGCTTACCAGTTGGTATGGGTGAGCCATTTTTTGACTCAGTAGAATCTATGATCAGTCACATCATATTCGCCATACCTGCAATAAAAGGTATAGAGTTTGGTAGCGGCTTTGCAGCAAGCCATATGAAAGGCAGCATTCATAATGATGCTATTGTAGATGCAGAAGGAACAACAAAAACTAATAATGCGGGCGGCATAAACGGGGGAATCACCAATGGCAACGAACTTTATTTTAGAGTAGCGGTTAAACCTACCAGTAGTACACCAAAGGAACAACACACATGGAACACTGAAGAACAGGCTATAACCTCTTTTACGGTTAAAGGCCGCCACGACTTATGTATAGCGCTACGTGTACCAGTTGTAGTGGAAGCTGCAACAGCTATTGCGTTGGCCGATTTGATGATGAGAACGAAATAATAAGAACCGAACTAAAAATCAAACTCGGTTACTGAGCTATCTTTTAGTATGTGCTCAATAAATTTGTGGTGATTCTTTTCATTGCCCTGTACCAGCCATGTTCCTGTAATGATATTACCAACTTTGCTTTGGCTTTGTGCTTTAATGGCTAGTTTATATTGCTTCAGGCAATGTTCGTATTTGTGCTGCCCATCCATTTCATAAGGATACACTATCTTGTAATTGCGCATCTGATTAAAACGATCTATGCGCTGGTCAAAAAAAGAAAATACAAAAAGTATAATAAGCACCATCAGGCAAGCCACGGTGGCCATTCCATAAAATCCCGCACCTACTATCATACCCAGAGCTGCTGCAATCCAAATAGTAGCTGCAGTTGTTATGCCGTGTACCTTATCATCAGCTTTAAAAATAACTCCGGCACCTAAAAAACCTACCCCAACCACAATATTAGAGGCTATCCTGTCTGGTGAAATATCAACACCCAACACCTGCGAAAATGTAGTGAATATGGTGGACCCAATGCATATCAGCATCATGGTTCTGAAACCCGCACTTTTGGTTCTTAGCTCACGTTCAATACCAATAGCGCCACCTAATACAAGTGCGATACATATTTTTTCGAACAGGTCTAACGGGATGTGCATATTCTGAATCTTAAAGAGAATTAAAAGTAATAAAACTGAAGAGAAAATTTATACGGCAGTCATTTACTGGTCTATATTCAGTTGTACATAATCGGGCTGCCTTATAAAATTACTATTATAACGGTATTGCAGTTCTGAATTGAGTATTATCTTGAAACCTTTTACCCCGTCGGGTGTAACCGGGTAGTAAAAAGCACGCAACTCTATTGTACCAAAAACAAGGTTTTCATTACGGGTACGTACTCCCCCCCCCACTCCACTATACAGTGATACTTTATTAAAAGGTTGCCCACCTGGTTGCAACAACGAAAAATCGGCATACGGGAAAGGTGCGAACTGGAAACCCAGCACTTTATACTTAAGATAGAAAGGCGTTTCAAGCTGCAAACTAATACGCCTGCTGCCATACGCAGAATCTGACAGGAACTCACGGATACCATACGTGTTATCTATTCGTAGCGGCTGTGAAGTGATCTGACGATACAGGCTGCTGTAACTAAACATGATGTACTGCCTTATCTTGGTTTGCTTTAAAAAGAAAATACGGCTATAAGCCGTGCCGCCTACTAAAAAATTCACATCCTGTATCTGGTTTTGGTAATAATAGGCCCCAGCTCTAAGATACAACTGCAAAAAATCGCCGTGTTCGGTAGCTATATATCGTTGCGCATTTATACCTGCATAGGGGCGTTCAAGGTTCAATTGCCGTATCCAGCCACCTGTTACTGAAATATTATATCCATAAGGTAAATCCTCTGTGGTGCCAAACCCATATATGTACTGTGTCTTAAAATAATCCTGTTTAAAGAAAGTGAGCGTGGACAGCACCCCCATTTTGTTATTAAAAACAGGGTCAAAATGATCAGCTACCTGTTTGGGTACTTGTGTAAAATCGTAATTGAAATACCGTATAGCCAGGAAACGACGGTCGCGTATAGTATTGTTGGTTGCCGTCAGCTTTTTTATACCCAGATTATAACCGATCCAGCCATTTATATAACTGTATTTATACACAAAAGACTGACTATCCGGCAAATGATAACTATTATAACTGGCGTTATTACTTAGCGTAACCCCACCTGCAAAACGCGAGTAAGGCGATACCAGCGGTTTGTCGAGACCGAAGAACTCGCTGGTTTCTTCTACGTGCGTATAGTTATTAATGTTCATCAGGCTATACCCAATTGTAGCGTTCACAAAAGAATTGCCAATATTATCTTTGGTATAAGATGCCCCATAAGCGCCGTTGGGGGTACGGGTATTATCGTCAAGGCCTGTTACGGTTACGCTTTGCCCCATACCGGCAATATTATCGTCTATTACCCGTGCATTTATTCGATGTGGTAAATTGGCTGCTCCATCTGCGCTGATGGTAAAAAAGTCTTTTGTAACCACCAATATATCTACCGAATCAGGATTGCCCGGAATGTACTTTACCAAAATACGGGCATCATGTATATAGCTCAAGGAACGCAAATAACGTTCATTATCGGCTATAGCGTATGCATTTACTGGTGTATTCTCTTTAATAAAAAGGCTGTTCCGTACCACAAAAGCACGTGTATTGGTATGTATGCTATTGGCTATTTTGTTTGAAAAAGTTTCATGGCGTGTGGCAGTATCATTAAAGGTCCGTTCAAAACCCAATGCTTCAACCTCTATATGCCTTATTATACGCCCTTCGTACGGCAGGTAAGGCGCTTCACTTTTCCCATTTATGAATATGTCAACTGTACCTGTATCAGGTGTTTTTACAATATTACTTCTTGCCTGCAGAAAAAGGTTATTAATAAATTTACGATTAGATATTTTCACACTATCCTGCATATACTTGTTTAACCTGCTCATCTGGCCAAAGGCCGTTATGCAGGTCAATACGCAGCAGATTGTAAAAAAAATACTTATCCTCTGTTGATTAAACATTTTCCACTTGCTAAACTGGTTGCACATAGACGCAATAGCAGCTAATTGTACAAAATTTTAAATACTACTTATTTTAAGTGCAAAAACTGTGCGAAGATCAAGACATTATTAAAATTAAAAAATAATAAATAATAATAATTTAGTATAAAAATATCCAATAACATAAATTATAGCTGTTTACTCATCAACATTAACTCTTCTTCATCACCAGGTAACCTTATCATTTTTTCAAACCTAAGACCCAGCCGCTCCAATAATCTTACTGACTTGATATTAGTCGGTAAGGTAATTGCTACAACACGAGCCATATTCAATTTTACAGCAAGGTTCATTATTGCTACAGCAGCTTCATAGCCATAGCCTTTTCCCTCATAGTCAGGTAACAGTGCAAAGCCAATATCCACATCGTCCAGTGCATCTCTTTTTATTAACCCACAAATCCCTATCGGGGTATCGTCAGTTTTCAAACTTACACGCATTAGACCAAAACCATCTTCCTGGTAACTGTGTATTGGCCCCTTAATCAGGTAACTGCGCGCATCGTCAATTGTTCTTACACCCCGGTCGCCTATTTGCTGCAGCCAGCCCGGGCTATTTAAAAGCTGTACAATAAATGTAGCATCATCTTCAGTAAGACGGGTGATGAAAAGATTTTGTGTTTCCATAGAGGTGCCCAGAAAAAACAGTGCAGTTTACAAAATAAACTGTGCATTGCAATGCAAGCTATTTTCATGCTTCTCTATAAATACTCACTGCTGATGTACCATTACTTTTTTTATACGCCCTGTACATACCTTCGCTGTTAAATGGCATAGCTATATTTCCATTTTTATCTATTGCTATCAGTCCACCCTCGCCTTGTATTTTCAAAAGCTTTTCATATACAACCAGGTTACAGGCTTCTTCAAGCGACAGTCCTTTATATTCCATAAGGCACGATATGTCGTAGGCAACCACTGCACGTATAAATAATTCGCCATGCCCCGTGCACGATACCCCACAGGTAGCATTATTAGCATAAGTACCGGCACCTATAATGGGGCTATCGCCTACCCGCCCAAATTGTTTATTGGTCATGCCCCCGGTACTGGTACCTGCAGCAATATTACCCTGCTTATCCAGTGCAACGGCACCAACAGTTCCAAATTTCCTTTCCGTATGGTCCAATTGTACACTGTCCGTTTTTAGAGCTTCCTGCCACTGATCGTATCTCTGCTGTGTAAAGAAATATGCATCATCTGCAAATGCAATGTTTTGAGTTTTTGCAAAATCTTCTGCCCCCTTTCCACACATCAATACATGTGGACTATCACACATAATGCTTTTAGCCAGTTTTATTGGGTTCATAATATTGCCTACACCAGCAACGGCGCCAGCTTGCAATGTAAGTCCGTTCATAAGAGATGCATCCATTTCATGCTGGCCGGCATGGTTAAAAACCGCCCCCCTTCCTGCATTATACAAGGGGCAATCTTCTAGTACTACTATCGCAGCCTCCACAGCTTCCAGGCTGCTACCTCCCTGGGATAATATGTTATAACCTGCATCAATCGCATCAACAAGTCCCTTTTCATATTGTAGCTGAAGGTCTGGGTTCATGGTACTTCTTAAAATAGTACCGGCGCCCCCATGTATAGCAATAGCAAAAGTTTGTTCCATTTTGTAAATATAGGTAAAGCAGCAGGCTACCAGGTAGCATGTGGGAATCAAATAAAAGTTCTTATTTTCTGAATTGACGGCTATTAGGTAAAAGAAAGATATCCAGTCTAAGCATTCTCTTATGTACCTATTTGTAAAATTAATCGTGAAAATAAAAAGATGCTATACCTTTGCTTAACGGTGTTAAATACTTTAACCTCGTAAGAAATAGGAGGCCCTATATATGGGAAGCAAGGAAAGAATAATACGGCAGAAAGAGGATGTAAAGTGTAAGATACTTACTGCTGCGTGGCAAATAGTGAAGAACGAAGGGTGGCAGTCCTTATCTATGCGCAAAATTGCAGATGCCATAGAATATACTGCGCCTATTATATATGGATACTTTGAAAATAAAGAAGCGCTACTTGTAGAGTTTACAGGTAAAGGCTTCCAGAATTTGGCATGCCACCTGCGGGCGGCAAAAGCTAAGCATAGGCTACCTGCCAAGCAGCTGGAAGCCATGTGGTTTGCCTACTGGAACTTTGCTTTTGAAGAACAGGAATATTACCAACTTATGTTTGGCGTAGAGGTGAACTGTTGTGAAATGGGTATGAATTATCCTGAAGATGATTTACCAGGGACAATTTTTAGCGAGGTGATCCAGCAGTTGATTGACAGTAGCAATAATCCTAAAACTGACGTTTGTAAGAAATACTATACTTTTTGGTCCGTAATACATGGCTTGATCTGTATCAACATTGTAAGAAAAGGGCAGAGCGATGAATTAAATCAGGAAATTCTTAAAGATGCAATAACTGGTATTATTCGCACCATAACAGGGTAGTTATTTTCTTATCACTTATTTAGCTTTCCCATACACACCCATCCTTAACCACAACATTTTTGATCTCAAAACTATTTTACAAAAAACTTTTCTCCTAAAATTTAACAGTGTTAAACCATTTAATTGCGTTATGAAAAACCTAATATACTTACTATTTGTTGTTGCATTCTATAGCTGTAATTCCTCATCAAGCGGCAGTATGACGCCACCTTTACAATCTTTACCTGTAGTGTCTTTACAAACACAAAATGCCACCTTGTACCAGGATTTTAATGCCAGCCTGGAAGGCACTAAGAACATTGATCTGCGCCCACAGGTAGATGGCTATCTGCAAAAGATATACGTGGATGAAGGGGCACATGTACATAAGGGGCAAATACTCTTCCAGGTAGATGACAAGCCTTACCAGGAACAATTAAACAATGCAAAGTCTACGCTTTTATCGGCTAAGGCTAATCTTGAAAATGCACAGATCAATGTTGATAAGCTGACACCATTATTGAAAAACAACCTGATATCTGATGTGCAGGTGAAAACAGCAAAAGCTGCTTATGACGCGGCAAAGGCAAATGTAGCCCAAGCCGAAGCGATTGTAAACAGCGCTCGTATCAACCTGGGATACACTACTATTACGGCCCTTGTTGACGGCTATATAGGTAGGATACCCTATAAGATAGGCAGCCTGGTAAGTCGTACCTCACCTGAGCCACTTACCGTACTCTCTGAAATACAAAGTGTGTACGCCTATTTCTCTTTAAGCGAAAACGATTTCATACAATTTAAAGAACATTTCCCGGGAAAAACAGTAGAAGAAAAATTAAAGCAAATGCCACCCGTACAATTGGTTTTGCCTGATAATACCATCTATCCTGAAAGAGGAACAGTAGAAATAGCTGATGGGCAATTTAACAAGACCATGGGCACTATCAGCTTTCGGGCTATATTCCCTAATGCCAACGGTTTATTACGCTCAGGAAATACCGGCAAAATACGTGTTCCACAAACAGTTAGCGCCGCACTCATAGTTCCACAAGAAGCTACTTACGAGATACAGGATAAAGTGTTTGTTTTTCTCGTAAACGATAGCAATAAAGTAGCCAGCCAGCCCATTAATATCACGGGAAGGAAGGGAAATTATTACCTCGTGAACAATGGCGTAAAATCGGGAGATAAAATTGTATACGCCGGCCTCGATCGTTTAAAGGATGGTGCAATCATAAAACCCGAAACCTTATCTATGGATAGTCTGCTAAGATCAAACCCACTTTAAAAGGCCGTTAGCATACAATAACATTTTCACAAACCGGCAACTCAAGCTTCCGGCAAAAAAACTCATCTGATGTTTAAGAAATTTATAGAACGACCTGTGTTGTCCACGGTCATATCCATTATATTGCTCCTGCTGGGCGGTCTTTCATTATACTCGCTGCCCATCACTCTCTTCCCAGATATTGCACCACCTTGTGTGCAGGTAACTGCCAGCTATCCCGGTGCTAATGCAGAGGTGGTAGCACGGTCTGTTGCCACCCCACTGGAAGAAGCAGTAAACGGTGTTGAGAACATGACCTACATGACCTCAAATTCCAGCAATGATGGTAGCTTTACCTTGAGTGTATATTTCAAACAAGGGACTAATCCTGATATTGCGGCGGTAAACGTGCAGAACAGGGTATCTAAAGCAACTAGCCAGATACCCCAAGAGGTGATACAGGCAGGTATATCTACCCAAAAGCAGCAAAACAGTATTATTATGTTTGTTGCGCTGTCCAGTACAGATACAGCTTACGATGAAACGTTCCTGCTCAACTACATCAAGATAAACCTTATACCGCAACTGCAACGTATACCCGGTGTAGGACAAGCACAACCTTTTGGCACACGCGACTATTCTATGCGTATTTGGCTTAAACCAGAGCGTCTTGCTGCTTTAAATCTATCACCACAGGATGTAACAAATGCAATAAAAGATCAAAGCCTTGAGGCCGCGCCAGGAAGACTTGGCCAGAACAGTACAGAATCTTTTGAGTATGTCTTAAAGTATAAAGGCAAATTGAACAAAAGTGAAGACTATGAAAACATCATTATTAAGGCAAATAGTGATGGATCACTCGTACGTCTAAAAGATCTGGCAAGAGTTGAATTTGGGTCTTATACTTATTCATCCAATGGCAAACTCAACGGTGCAGCAACTTCCGGAGTAGCTATCTTCCAGACAGCAGGGTCTAATGCAAATGACATACTTACTGAGGCCCAAAAACAATTAAAGGAGTTCTCTGCCTCGTTACCTAAAGGTGTACATACCTCGGTCATGTATAACTCAAAAGAGTTCCTTGATGCCTCTATCAGCCAGGTTACTGAAACGCTATTAGAAGCATTTATCCTGGTATTTATAGTGGTATTCATATTCCTCCAGGATTTTCGTTCTACGCTTATACCTGCTATAGCAGTACCAGTAGCTATTATTGGTACATTCTTTTTTATGCAATTATTTGGGTTTACCATCAACTTGCTTACGCTCTTTGCGCTGGTACTGGCAATTGGTATAGTTGTAGATGACGCCATTGTGGTGGTTGAGGCTGTGCATACTAAAATGGAGCATACTAAAATGCCGGCAAAGCAAGCCACAATAGCCTCTATGAATGAAATATCGGGGGCTATAATATCTATTACCATGGTCATGGCTGCGGTATTTATACCAGTAGGGTTTATGGAGGGGCCTGCGGGTGTCTTCTACCGGCAATTTGCATTCACACTGGCAATTGCCATCATGATATCGGCCTTAAATGCCTTAACATTAAGCCCGGCACTATGCGCATTGTTTCTTAAAAATCCCCATGCCGATGGTGCTCCAACCAAAAAATTTGGCAAAAGGTTCTTTGATGCTTTTAATGCAGGATTTACCGCTATGACTGGCAGGTACAAACACAGCCTGCAATTCCTCATAAAACGTAAGTGGATCACTATTAGCGGGCTGGCGTTGATAGCTGTAGCAAGCTTTTTCATTATTAAAAGTACACCTACCGGTTTTATCCCTACAGAAGACCAAGGCTTTGTATTGTATGCTGTTAGTACGCCTCCAGGTAGCTCGTTAGACCGCACACATAAAGCAATGGCCCAGATAGACAGCATTGTTAAAAACGACCCTGCTACTGACAAACGCTATATTGTGGAAGGTCTTAACTTCATCTCAAATGCCAACGCTTCCCCTTATGGTGCCGGTTTCATAAGACTTAAACCGTACGGACAACGCGGACCAATAAACGACTTTCAGCAAATTTCAAATAACATATCGCAGAAGGTAAGCCAAGTGAAGGGCGCTAATGCATTCTTCTTTACATTCCCTACAGTACAAGGCTTTGGTAACGTGAGTGGTTTTGAGTTCATGTTGCAAGATCGCAACAGTGGCTCTCTTGAGAAATTGGGTACTACAGCAAATAATTTCATACAAGCCCTGATGAAAAGAAAGGAGATAGCTTATGCATTTACAACTTTTGCCACAGGTAATCCTCAGTACGAAATAGAAATAGATAATGCCAAGGCTAAACAATTAGGTGTTTCAATAAGCGACCTGTTGCAGACATTACAGGTTTATTATGGTAGTAGCTTTGTTAGCGATTTCAATAGGTTTGGTAAGTACTACCGGGTAATGGCCCAAGCAGATATTGCTTACCGCACCGATGCAGCCTCACTGAACAACATTTATATAAAAAATACACAAGGCGGTATGGTTCCTGCCAATTCCCTTGTCACACTAAAGAAGGTGTATGGTCCCGAAACGGTAACACGCAACAACCTGTTTAACGCCGTAACAATTAATGGAGCTCCCAAACCAGGTTATAGTACTGGAGACGCCATACGCGCCATAGAGGAAACTGCACAACAAGAGTTACCAAGAGGATACAAGTATGAATGGACAGGTATGACACGCGAAGAAGTGCATTCAGGCTCGCAGATCATCTTCATTTTTATACTCAGCCTCCTATTTGTGTACTTCCTTCTAGCGGCACAGTACGAAAGCTATATACTTCCACTGGCTGTTATCTTAACCATACCGTTAGGTGTGTTTGGGGTACTGCTATTCATAAATATGATGAGCATCGAAAATAATATTTATGTACAAGTAGGCCTGATCATGCTCATCGGATTGTTATCTAAAAATGCCATACTTATAGTAGAGTATGCAGTGCAGCGCAGGCATGCAGGTATGGGCTTGGTACAAGCAGCACTGCAAGCAGCAACACTCCGCCTACGCCCTATCCTTATGACATCTTTTGCTTTTATTGTAGGCTTGATACCCCTGATGGGTGTACACGGTGCCTCAGCGCTGGGTAACCGTTCTATAGGTACAGGTGCGGTTGGCGGCATGCTTACCGGCGTCATCTTTGGCGTGTTTGCAATACCTGTGCTGTTTGTCATCTTCCAGCATTTACAGGAAAAAGCCACAGGCAAACCTATTCACCCAGCCCCCGTTGGAGATAAACATTTGCAACCAAACCTTGCCCCCCAGGCTTCTGACATCGAAAAAAACTAACCTAATTAAAAAATCTCAGTATGTCATTTATAAAAAACAACTTCCACCAACTATATATAGTACCGTTAGTGCTGCTTATATGCATGGAATCCTGCAGAATGCAACACGAATACCAACGGCCCGAAGTGCCTTTGCCATCAGCATTTACAGACAATACAGATACCTCAAGTATCGCAGATCTGAAATGGAGCCAGTTCTTTACCGACCCTACCTTACAGGCTTTGATACAAAAAGGCATACAATATAATTATGATCTGCAAATAGCACTCACTCATATAAGTGCTGCAAGGGAGCAAGTAAAGCAAGCAAAAACACTACAGCTACCCCAGGTAGATCTGCAGGCTACCGCGCAGATTGACAGAGCTTCTGATAACAGCCTTAATGGCATCACGGCTACCGACTTTCTTAACCAATCGTACATCGCTGATTACAATATAAATCTTGGAGTATCGTGGGAAGCAGATGTATGGGGTAAACTCCGTATGCAAAAAAAGGCAACTATTGCACAATACTTACAATCAGCAGAGGCTGCACAGGCAATACAAACACGTGTCATCTCAGATATAGCTCAAGGGTATTATAACCTGCTGATGCTGGATGAACAATTAACCATAGCTAAGAATAACCTAAGGCTTAGTGATACTACATTCTTGCTGACACGTTTACAAAAAGATGCGGGTTATGTTACTACTCTTGCGGTACAACAGGCTGAGGCACAACTACAGGCTACTGCAATACTTATACCAGCTCTTGAACAAAGTATTAAAATTCAGGAACAAACACTCAGCATCTTAACAGGTTCATTACCCGGCAGTATAGTAAGAGATATACGCCTTAGTGAAGTAAATATTCCTGAAGATCTTTCTACCGGTGTTCCCGTAGCTATGGTAAGCCGCCGACCTGATGTACATGCAGCAGAGTATGCACTTATAGCTGCCAATAAACAAGTGGGAATAGCTAAAGTCAACATGTATCCCTCATTAAATTTAACAGCAGAAGGTGGCCTTAATTCATTTAAGGCAAGCAACTGGTTCAATATACCAGGTTCGCTATTTGGTATAGTTACAGGAAGTGTTATCCAGCCTGTTTTTGATCATCGTAAATTAAAAACAAAATACAAAGTTGCACAAATACAACGTGAAGAATCAGTTTTGCTATTCAGACAATCGGTACTTAATGCAGTTGGCGAGGTAACTAATGCATTGGTAAGGGAAGAAAAGCTAAAAGAACAACAAAAACTTACCGCTTCCCGCGTAGATATTTTACACAAAGCCACTTTCAATGCTCAACTATTATTCAGAAGTGATATGGCCACTTACCTGGAAGTGATAACTGCACAGGCAAATGCACTGCAGGCTGATCTTGATCTCGCAAACCTGCAAAGACAACGCCTTAATGCATCTGTCGATCTATATCGTGCACTTGGCGGAGGAAGGAGCTAATGTCAGAGAGAATTACTTTATGCATCCACCTATAGTCGATGTATAAACATTGCTCAAACCACTTGCAGCTAACTTTTGCAGTCAATATAATTAAACTAGATAGGCCTTGGATGTAAATCCAAGGCCTATAAAATTATAGGCTAACATTAGCATCACTTAAAGTCTGCAATACTGTTATTTTCACCGTCCCTTGTATTGGGTTCAGAAAAGCAACTCTCTGCCAATTCAGGCGTTCATTACGTGCCTCATGTGGAGCATCAAAGGGGTAAACATCCGCCCAAACCATATTGGGAAATTGCATAGATAGTGATAACAATCATTTTAAGGCCTGATGAGCATCATGTATTGGCGCAAACGGAAGAAATAAGTTTGCAACGAACATTATCAATTCACTTTATCATTATTATATGCTACCTAAAACAATGAAAGCAGCCGTTCTCCGTGAGTTTGGCGGACCGCTAAGTATTGAAGAAATGCCTGTACGCGAACCTGGCGAAAACCAGATTCTTGTAAAGGTGATTACTTGTGGCGTCTGCCATACTGATTTGCATGCTTGCCAGGGCGATTGGCCGGTGAAACCTAAAACACCCCTAATTCCTGGGCATGAGGCTGTTGGCTATGTAGTTGCATTGGGGCGTGGAGTGAAAAATGTAAAGGAAGGTGATATTGTAGGTGTGCCTTGGTTATTTAGCGCCTGTGGTTGTTGTGAATTCTGTATCACCGGCTGGGAAACCTTATGCGAAGCCCAACAGAATGGTGGCTATAGTGTAGACGGTGGGTATGCCGAATATGTAGTAGCAGATGCTCGCTATGTTGCTCATTTCCCTGCGAATATTAATTTCCTGGAAATTGCACCCATTATTTGTGCTGGTGTTACTGTTTATAAGGGTTTAAAAGAAACGGATACCAAACCTGGTGAGTGGGTGGCTATTTCTGGTATCGGTGGATTAGGTCACCTGGCAGTGCAGTATGCCAAAGCTATGGGTTTGCATGTTGCTGCTATAGACGTATCAGATGATAAACTGGAGCTGGCAAAAAAACTGGGTGCCGAGTTAACTGTTAATGCCCGGGAACAAGATCCTGGGGCGTTTCTGAAAAAAGAAACAGGTGGTATGCATGGGGTTCTTGTTACTGCCGTCTCCCCTATTGCATTTAAACAGGGCATTTCAGCTCTAAGGCGTAAAGGCACTATTTCCCTCAATGGCTTGCCACCCGGAAGTTTCGACCTGCCTATATTTGAAACAGTGCTGAACCGTTATACCGTTCGTGGTTCCATTGTTGGAACAAGAAAGGATATGCAGGAAGCTATAGCTTTTGCCGTGGAAGGAAAAGTAAAAGCAACAGTCCACGCTGCAACTTTGGAGAATATAAATACAGTATTTGACGACATGAAAAAGGGTGAGATAAACGGCCGTATCGTTCTTGAAATTGCCAAACCCTAACTTGTTAGTAATTACGTTTTTTTTACATTAAAACATTCCCATACAATGTCCATTCAAACAATTAATCCAAATACCAACCAGGTCGTTCAATCATTCGATGAAATGACAGAGAATGCTGTTGATGCAGCAGTAGCCCAGGCCGAAAGTGCATTCAAGAACTGGAGAAAAACCAGTTACGAACAACGTGCCGCTTTATTGCATAAAGTAGCAAACCTGATGCGCGAGAAAAAAGAATCACTTGCCCGGCTCATTACATTAGAGATGGGCAAACTTATTTCACAAGCAGAAGGTGAAATCATATTAAGTGCTGATATCATCGATTATTATGCAGCAAATGGGGCTAAGTTCCTTGCAGATAAACCACTTACCCCTCAGTATGGCAAAGCGTTTATCCGTTATAGCCCGGTAGGTGTATTGCTCGGTATAGAACCATGGAATTTCCCTTTTTACCAAGTGGCCCGTTTTGCTGCGCCCAATATAATGGTTGGGAATACAGTATTGGTTAAACATGCTTCCATTGTACCTCAGTGCGCGATTGCTATTGAAGATCTATTTAAAGAAGCCGGTGCCCCACATGGGGTTTATACTAATCTTCTAATATCAGGTAAACGTGCCACAATATTGGTGGCCGATGAAAGGATAAAAGGCGTTTCACTTACAGGTAGCGAGGCCGCAGGAGCAAGTGTTGCATCTGAAGCTGGAAAAAACTTAAAAAAATCCGTGCTGGAATTAGGCGGTAACGATGCTTTTATTGTGCTTGAAGATGCCGATATTGATAAAGCAGTAGAATGGGCAGTTGTAGGAAGAATAAATAATAACGGCGAATGCTGCGTAGCCTCTAAACGGATCATAGCAGTAGAGCAGGTTGCTGATGAATTTCTGCAGAAGTTTAAAGACAAATTATCTAAAATTATAGTTGGCGACCCAATGGATAAGGATACGCAACTGGGCCCTTTAAGCAGCGAAGAAGCAGCTGTGCAACTGGCAGACCAAGTGAAACGATCAGTGGATGCAGGTGCCAAAGTTGTTTTAGGCGGTAAACGGCCAGATCGCATTGGGGCTTTTATGGAACCTACTATTTTAACAGACCTGAAGCCAGGAATGGCTGCATATCATGAAGAGTTATTTGGCCCTGTTGCTTCTTTTTACCGCGTAAAGGATGAACAGGCAGCAATAGACCTTGCCAATGATTCCAATTTCGGATTAGGTGGTTCTGTATTTACCCAGGATATAGAACGGGGCAAGCGTATAGCTGATCAGATAGATACGGGTATGGTATTTATTAATCACCCCACATGGACACAGGCTGACCTGCCTTTTGGTGGTACAAAACGCTCTGGGTATGGCCGTGAGTTATCTGAGTTGGGTATTGATGAATTTGTAAACAAGAAGCTTATTCGTACAAGCGAACTTTCTGATCCGTTTTAATTTAATGCGATTGAAATGAAAGCTACTGCTGTCTTACACCTAAGGCAGCAGTAGCTTTATGTAAAAAAGTAGAACTCCGTTCCAATCACTCAATGAACTGAATTTGTTATAGTCAACCTTTCTATGTTTGCACAAAAAACTCCTGTGAGAATTTGGTATTCCTAGCCATGTTCCTATAACTGCTGGTATTCCCATTTAGGATTTCCTTCAGCCCCTTTGCTATTGTAGTAGCCAACAAAGTGTAGTTTGTAATAACGGCTATCTGCAGTTTGAATGATATAATTGTAACCAGTATTGATAATGTAACTGCCACCTGTATATGTCTTCCAGTCATAACCAATGGTAGTTATATCCGAAGACCACTTGTAGCTGCTTACATTACTATATGCTATTTGCGCAAATTGGTCTGTAGTGTCTTTTACTGCCGCAGTATTGTACCTGTTGAGCACACAACCTGTTACTAGGTATGGCAGCGGCGGGTTGTAGGTATAAAATACGAACAAGTATTGACTAAATACAATGTCCCATGTAGCTTTAGGTGGCTCAACCGATACTTGTGTTAAGTCTGTAAAAGAAACAAATGAGGAATTGTAGCTACTGTCTTTTTTTATAGACAGCGTTGCTTCTCCACTACCATTTATGGCTGCAAAATGGATGGTATAGTTGGTATCAGTAACAGATAGTAATTGTAATTTTTCCATTCCTTGCCATGCACCATTTTGATCGTAGCCTTTATCTATTATATAAACAGATCTGTCGGTACGCCAATCTCCTATCGCAGTGCTATCCATATTGCCAGAAGGTGCATCCCATTTTTTATTAATCGCAAACCCTAATGTATCTGAGTTAGAGACAGACGTAAGAACTGTTTTTGTTGTTTTGAATGCGAACATGGCCTTTGATGCATTTAGTGTAATATGGTAACCACTCTGAGATGCTTCGCAACTAATGTCCCATGCGGTCTTCAGGTTTTGCCCCACAACTGTATTGGTTCTCAGGTTGAAATACACCTGCCATTTGTATGGAGTGCCCATATCTACAGTTGATGTTATTACATTACCCTGATCGTGTGCTTTTACCGGTAACTCTTTCTTTTCACAACTCAGTAAGAACACAGCAAGCGAACCTAAAATAAAACAATATGATCTCACTTAGCTTTTTGAATTTAAGTTTAAGTCCAGTTTTACAAAATAGTAGCGGCCCGTACTAATGGGTATATTATCGCTCGCAGAAGTGTGTACTGTACCTGCAGCAAATGCAGTAACGTTCTGTACATTAAATAGGTTTTTACAGCCAACAGATATATTCAGATATTTTTTGAAAATGTACTTTGATATAGACGCATCAGAGACGCTATAAGGATCAATAAAAGTCTGTTTAACAGTATTAGTAGCATCTATAGTATAGCCAACAGCTTTACCTGTGTACTTGTAAAAGAAGCTTATACGTATCCCCTCCTTTCGCAGATCATAATAAATACTGCTCCGTAGCTCTGGTGAATAGCTGTAAGAAGGCGCATGCGCCGATTCTGTTAACTGGTTATAAGTACCAGTATACGACCCACCCAGTGAAACATTAAAATGGTTAAAATTTGCTTGCCCATTTACTTGTAGGCCTTCTGTCCTGTACTTACCTATATTGATATAGGTATATTCATTGCCAGAACCTTTTTGCGCCAGCGTTATCAGGTTGCGAATATCATTGTAAAACAAGCCGCCCTCTGCTTTGTAGTGAAAACTGTTCAAGCTATTAGTATAAGTAGCTGTGAGTGTATAGTTATTTGAATTCTCAGCTTTTAGGTTTGGATTGCCCCGAATATCATGATTGACATCTACAAAGTAGAAATAGAGTTCTTGTAAAGATGGTGCTCTGAATCCTCTTGAATAAGAAGCGCGCAGTTTTAAGTTATCATTGATCTTATACAATGTATTTACAGAGGGGATAAGAGGTGCGTTGTAGTCGGTATTATAACTATATCTCAAACCGGGACGGATGGTTAGTGCACCAAATGGTTTGTATTCAGCGCTTGTAAACAGCGCATAGTCGCCCATGTTTTGGAACCCAGCCTTCATCATAGACCCACTTGCTATTTGTAGATTGATATCGTATCCGGTTTCGTAATTAATTTTCTTGTTCGCGTTGCTAGTGCTAAATGTAGCTCGGGAACTTAGCTGGTGAAATTTACTGGTATCCTGTTCACCATCAGCATTAGATATACTTTTATTGAGAGTAGTGAGGTCTACATAGTAAGTATTATCAACGTTTTTGTAGGTGTTGTAAGAAACAAAGAAATCAAGGAACTTATGCTCAGCAATTTCACTTTTCAAGAACATGGTATTGCTTATACGTTGTGTGTGATAATAACCATCGAAAGTATTTTCTCCATAAGGTGCAGCCGGATGGCCCCTGTTAATGATCTGTTCCTGAAAATAGCTGCCCGAATAGCTAATAGTTGTTTTGCCAATCGTATATGTATATTGTAATCCAGCAAGGTATTGTTCCCTGGGCTTCCACAACTGGTAACGGCTATCATCAGCTGTATGGGCGCTTAAGTCAAATAAAGATGGTTTATCACCCGGGTTCCATCCACTGAAAAAATTCCGACCTCCTGATAATATGAGCGTGTGCTTTTTTTTATGAATGCCAAACCTGCCATTTAAGTTATAAGTGCCCATGCTCTCATAATATGTAGACATACCAATATTCAACAAACCGCTTTGAGATTTTTTAGTGATCAGGTTTATAGTTCCCGCTAACGCATCGGTACCATAGCTAACGGCCATAGGGCCTTCTATCACCTCTATCCGGTCTATGTTGTTCAGGTCTATCTGAGACAGATCTATATTGCCATTTTGCCGTCCGATAACGGGTACTCCATCTATGAGTATTTTTACATCTTCACCAGAAATGCCTTGCAGGCTCATACCGCTACCTAAGATAGGGTCTTGCGAGAGACGTACATTCAGTTGATTGGTAAGTACATCACGCAGGTTTTGCGCGCCTATTGCGTCTATTTTTTTACGGTCTATCACCTGCACTTTCTGCACTGCATTATCCTCCGTGTTAGGTGCGTATTGACCCGTGACGACGACCTCGTCCATAAGGTGCGCATTGGTGGTTTTAAACTCAGGGGTGGTATCTGCTAGTATTTTTTTGTTCTGCGCCCGGGTATAGAAGCACAAGCAAGTAGCAATACCTGCCAGGATAATTTTAGTTCTCATTGAAGACAAATAATTGAAGGTGCTGAATACTATTACGGCTACCAATCAGCAGGTAAAGCAATTCTTTTAATTCGTTTACGCTAAAGATCATTACCACAGATTTTGAGTCAGTAGGTATTTTTATGGCCTTTTGATCAGGGAAAGGATACAGGTTATGGGCAATATATAAGGCATCTACTGTGTCAATCAATTTATAGAACTGTGCCACTGATAGTGTCAATATCCCAGAACCAAAAGTAATCTGTATATGATTACAGCTATTACATTGCACTATGTATCCATGCTTATTGGCATTAAGTGTTTTGTAGTTGCACATCACCATCCGGCTATTTGATCTATCAATGCGGTCCAGCTTTCCAACTCGGGATTCCCTGGTTTACGTTTGCCAAAAAATTGGACGATCATTTCACCCTCCTCGTCAAAAACCTCAAGTGATGTAACAATGCCATCCACGCTTGGTTTTCTTACAATAAAGGATTGTTTAATGGAAGATTCCCGTAAATGAAGGTTGAATTCAGGATCAAGCACATTGAACCATGGTCCCGTTTCCAATAAATTATCTACGGTGCCGGTATGTATCTGAATACAACCCCGATTGGCTACAAATACCATGATAGACACTTGTTGCTCAGATGCTGCCAACAACATCTTACGCGTAGTATCTTCAGGTATTTCTTTTACAAAGCCAACGGGTGCCATTCTTAGTGCTTGTGTGCGTTTTAACTTGTACTTCCGCAACAATCCAAAGAACTCATGTGTATCTTTCAACTGCAGCCAGTCTTGCTGAAAAGCTTCAGCATCTATTTCGATATCCGGTATTTCTGCCTCTGCTGGTGCATATATTGTAGTAACAAGGTCAGTCTCTTGTAGAGCTGCTTTATATTTATTGGCTATAGTATGCCATACCGCCACATCAGATTTTTCAGTCAGGTATATTTTATGCACTGCCTCACCACTTTTATCAAAAAACTGTAAACTTTTGCGGTCGCCTTCCTGTACTGCAAAACCAAATTTCCAATGCATCATGAACAAGCGCAGGTCGATATCCGGGTCAAGTACCAAACCCATATGGCCTTCAAAAGAGACATTGTTATAAACGCCCTTCCTTTCATGCACAGCATCATTATTGCGAGTCAGCGCCATTACGTGCCCCATAGTGTGCACTTCTTTAAGCAATTCCTTAAAGTCGCCTTCCAATAGTATGTTTTCCGTGCTAAGCGCCACTAATACGGCTTCGCTGGTATGCAGCTGGGTAGCGATATCCCTTATACGGGTTTTAGGATTATTGATCTTTGCCTGTTCAAAACGTTCTCGTATACTTGTTGTAGTTATTTCCATTGTATAGTTTTTAGTTAGTTTGCAAATGCCGGTATAATTACCGGGTAGTTGTATAGTGAGTGGGTTAAAACTTTAAGCGGAAAATCATATACAGTACTCAGTACTTCACTGTTCAGCACCTGCTGGGTATTGCCGCAGCATACCATTATTCCATTTTTTAGCATCAGTATATTATCGGCATACTGCATACCCAGGTTCAGGTCGTGTAGCACAGCTATTACACAATTGCCTTCTCTGGCAAATTCTTTTGCAAGTTGCAGGGTTGTATGCTGGTGCAATATGTCAAGACTATTTACCGGTTCATCCATAAACAAGTAGCGTATAGGATGTTTGGCGGTGTAATGTACTTGTGCAAATACCCTTGCAAGATGCACCCTTTGTTGCTCTCCGCCCGATAAGGTGAGGTAGTTGCGGTGTGCCAGGTGGGTAATGCCTGTTTGGGCCAGCACATTGTTTACCGTCGTATGGTCTGCTTGTTGTGGCGTGTTGGCATAGTGGGGGTACCGGCCCATCATTACTACTTCATATACCGTAAATGGCAGGTTTAAAGCCGTTTGTTGATGCAGTACCCCTCTGAATTTTGCAAGTTCTGCTGTGGCGTGTTTATTTAGATCGATACCGTCCAATATCACATTGCCGGAAGATGCAATGAGTTCTCCACTTAGTATTTTCAATAATGTTGATTTACCAGCGCCGTTACTGCCAAGTATCACCAATAACTTGCCGGGCAAAGCATCAAAAGAAACCCCCTTCAATATGTACCTGCCATTTACCTGGAAAGATATGTTTGTTGCCTGCATCATGTTATACCCTTTGAAATTTGCGATCCTTGAGTAGTAGGTATAGAAAAAACGGTGCGCCTATGATAGCAGTTATGATGCCAATAGGAAGCTCTGCCGGGGCAAATAATGTACGTGCCAACAGGTCTGCAACAACAACCAGCACTGCGCCAGCCAGCGCCGACAGAATAAGCAGGTAACGATGGTCAGGTCCGGTTATTGCCCTTATGATATGTGGTACTACAAGCCCTACAAAACCTATAACACCTGTCACAGAGACTGAGGCGCCAACACACAATGCCGTAAGCAGTACAATAATTCGTTTTGTCCTTTCGGTATCTATACCAAGATGTTGTGCATTTGCCTCGCCCAATGCAAATGCATTTAACGATTTTGACATGGCAGGAAGTACCAGCAAAGGGATGCACATAAAAGGTAAAACAGCGGATAATGTACGCCATGTGGCTCCCCCCAGGCTGCCTAGTGCCCAAAAGGTAATGCTGCGCAGTTGTGCATCGTTGGCTGCAAAAGTAAACATGCCTGTTACCGCACCCGTAATGGCATTTATAGCAATACCAGCCAGCAGCATAGTACTTACAATAGTTTTACCATTTACCTGCGATAGCTTGTACACGACCAATGTTGCTAAAAAAGCGCCCACAAAAGTAGCCAGAGACAATGCATACATGCTTATAATGTTAGGCAGGTGTGCCAATAAATGATGACCACACACAATGAAGACAACAGCCGCTACCGATGCACCCGATGATATTCCTATAAGGGCAGGATCGGCAAGAGGGTTGCGAAACAGCCCTTGTATTGTAGCTCCGGCAATAGCCAGCGTGGCACCTGTAAGCACAGCCATAAGCACACGGGGCAGACGGATGATGGTTAATACAGCTTCCTGTTCACTTGTAAAGCTTGCGTGCATAGCCATCCCTGCCTGTTTAGCAAGTATAGCTATGGTTTGCATAGGCGCAATAGTAACAGCGCCCATCCCCACACTCAACAATATAGTTATAAGCAGGATGGCCAATAATATTACGCTCACCCTATTAGGGTTTTTCTGCTGCATTCAGTTTTTTTGAAAGTTCTGCTAGTCCTTTACCCACACGTGGACCAAACCCTGTAAGCAATTGCCCATCCATTTCTATTATCTTTTTGTTTTTGCCGGCGTTGGTCTGTGCAATGCCCTGCACTTGTAGCAACCCCGGTAACCCACCAACACTTTCAAGTCCTTTATCAAACATCAGTATTACATCAGGGTTAGCCGTTACCAATGCTTCAGAAGTTAATGGCTTATAATCGTCAAATCCTTTTATTGCATTCTGGCCACCGGCAAGTACTATCATACTGTTTACAGCATTTTCTTTCCCGGCTACCAACATAGTACCTGCGCCGCGTGCATATATAAATAATACTTTGGGGCGCGCGCCAAAAATCATCGTACCAACTGTATCCGCGTCAATACCTTTGCAGATAGCAGCAGCTTTGTCGTCGCTTCCCAAACTGTCTGCAACCTGTGCGATCAACGATTTTGCTCCTGCAATGGAATGGTCCAGGTGAAATAACATTAACCTGATATTAGCAGCCCTTAATTGTTCTTTCAGTTCAGGCTTTATGTTATCATCCAATCCAATTACTAGTGTAGGTTTTAATCCCATTATTGCCTCGGCAGACATGTCTCGGTTGTGGCCTACCTTAGGTAGTTTTGTTACCGATTCAGGGTATGTACTGGTCACATCAACTCCTTGTATTTTACTTTCCAACCCAAGGCTGCAAAGTATTTCTGTAATGGTTCCGTTTAACGATACAATACGGGCGCTGTTATCGGTTACCCCTATACTGGACGAAGTTGGTTTTTGATTGCATGACAAAGCAAGTATAGCTATGTAGCACATCAGTATAGGATAGAACTGTTTTTTCATATTTTATGTTATGGTAAGCCTCCCTTCCTGTGTGGAAAGGAGGCTCTATTGAGCTTATTTATTGAACAATTAATTTTTGCTGAAGGTGGGTTCCCGGTGCTTCTATCTCAACTATATACATGCTTGTATGCAGGGTTGGTAATTGGTATTGGTGTAAGCCCGACGTAGTATCCAGGTTATCTTGGGCTACTAGTTTACCGGTCACATCATATACACTTACCATTGCTGAAGGAACATTGGCATCAAAGCTATAAGCAACATGTATGGCCTGTCCATTCGATGGATTAGGATAAAGTGCAAGACTTGCAGCAGGTGCACCATTTACAGATGGAATGCTTGATGTAGCCAGCTTTTGCTTACTGAAAATGAAGTTGCCAGTTGAGCTGCCATCAAAGCCTGTAAACATAACCTTCCATATATCTCCGCTCAGTGGTTTCACAAAATACAATAGTGAATCCTGCACAACATAGGCTGTCCCGCTGAAGGTTTTCCAGTTATAACCAATACTATTGATTGCAGAGCTAAAATTAGCGGTTGAATAGTCACTGTAAGTGCCTGCATTGGTTATACCGCCCAGTTTAGCTACCTGTACACCATTGTTAGATAAGACACCCGTTACCGTATATGCCATTGGTATGAATGCCGTATATTGGGTAAACACGAGGTCCCAGTTTACCGTTGCCGGTTCCCGGTCAAGAGCAGCATTTGTGCGTATTGAAAAATACCCGAAGTTTTTTCCTGTATAAGCTGACTTGTCAAGCGTTGCGCTTTGTAAGTTTGTACCGTCCAGGTTGGCATATTTAAAGGTATATATGCTGCCAGATAATGATTCTATCCATAGTTTCCGGTACGTAGTATCTGCTAGCTTTATGATATAGATGGAATCGCCTGTAACTGCGTGTGTGGTGATGTTATACAGTCCCCAGTCCAGGTCGTATGGGTTTGTTGGGTTTGTATAATTACCCATTGCACCCAACGCCCACGATGTATCTGAATTGTAGTGTGCTGTCCATGTACTTAAGCCGGTGGTATCTACTGAGCTCCATCCTGCTATGTCAGCTTTGGGGTATTTCCACAGGGTGGTTCCTATTACTGAATTGATCATGATACCGGAGCCGAAACCAGAAACATCAAATGCAATATCCCAGTTTGCCTTGGGGGCTATTCCTTGTTGGTCGTTCTTTAAACTGTACCATACTTGGTTTGCATAAAGTGTCCCGATCGATACGGTGTCAGTAATAACCTGCTGTGCATGGGTTTGTGTGAAGGTAGCTGCAAGCAGCGCCGATAGTATTATTTTTTTCATTTCCTATTATGTTTAGTTAGTCAGATTCATATTGTTTTGGTGGTGGCCGGCTCCGTCTGCCCCATGCAACTGCTCAGCCTTCTTGCTCCCAGCTGTATGATTACATGGAAAGCAAAACGGAGGGCACACCATTTGTAATTGCAGTTGTGCACAACTGCAATAGCCTGTTGTTAGTTTAAATTGATTGTATTGAACCGCAAACTATGCGGCATTGGTTGGAGCAAGAATCTGCTGCAAATGTAATTGTGTGTTGGTAATTGTATTTACACAAACGGGAATAGAATTGTTGCCAGCGGGAAACCTATAATGGAAAAGATTACGCCCAGCACCATATGGGAAGGCAAGTAGCTGAAAACGGTAAAAATCAAACTGATTCGCGAGGCGTTAAATATGATGCCTGTTTTTGAGCGCTACAAAAGCCATCTCAATCGTTTAGACACATTGTAAGATTGATTAAAAGCCCCGGTCCGGCAGATCGGGGCTTTTAAATTTTTATCAGCGCCAACCCAAACCGGGTGCAACATGCTCCAGGATCGATGATAACAAATGTACATTGTAATCAACCCCAAGGGTATTGGGTATCGTTAAAAGCAGTGTGTCTGCTTCCTGAATGGCTTCGTCTCCTGCTAACTCCTTGATGAGTCGATCGGGTTCGGCCGCATAACTCTTACCAAAGACCGCACGTTTATCGGCTTCAATATACCCAAAGCTATCAGCACCTTTACCTTGCTGTCCAAAATAATATCTGTCCTGCTCGGTTACCAATGCAAAAATGGAACGACTCACCGAAACTCTTGGCGCTTGTGTATGCCCAGCCTTTTTCCAGGCTTCTTTATATAATCTGATTTGTTCAGCTTGCTGGACGTGGAAAGGCTTGCCACTTTCATCAAACTTTAGTGTAGAGCTTTGTAAGTTCATTCCATTCTCCGCAGCCCATACAGCGGTAGCGTTAGAGGCAGCTCCCCACCAGATACGTTCCCGAAGTCCTTTGGCATATGGTTCAAGGCGTAACAAGCCCGGAGGATTTGGAAACATCGGGTTCGGATTGGGCTGTGCAAATCCTATCCCCTTCAGTTTATCCAAAAATTCCAGAGCCTTCCGACGGCCCATATCTGCGTCACTTTCGTCTTTATTGGGTTCATAACCGAAATAGCGCCAGCCCTCTATCACCTGTTCTGGCGAACCTCGACTGATTCCGAGTTGTAACCGTCCGCCAGAAATTAAATCAGCGGCCCCGGCGTCTTCTACCATATATAGTGGGTTTTCGTACCGCATATCGATAACGCCGGTTCCGATCTCTATTTTACTTGTCTTAGCGCCAATAGCCGCTAGCAAAGGAAAGGGAGATGCTAGCTGGGCTGCAAAGTGATGTACCCGAAAATATGCTCCATCTAAACCTATTTCCTCCGCGGCAACCGCCAGGTCTATCGACTGAAGCAACGTGTCACCTGCCGTACGGGTTTTATAGGCAGGATGATTGGACCAGTGGCCAAACGATAAAAATCCAATTTTTTTCATCTGTTACAAAGTTAATGAATAGTAGTTGAGCTAAGCACTCAGATCAGTTTTCCTGTCGTTGATGAAACTAGTCGAAGGGCGGTCTGTGGCAGGTATTTATGTCCAGGCTCTCCATGGTGGGTCAAGATTTACGGGCAGATGGATACCTCGATCGAGAAGTTAGTATGAACCTTAAATAGCTACTAACAAAAATTGCACCTATGTTGTACCAAAGATAAAGGCCGCAAATTGCGGCCTTTATAACTCATTGATTTTCAAGTGCCCAGAACAGGAATCGAACCTGCACTTCCTTGCGAAAAACCAGATTTTAAGTCTTCGAAAATGTAATTTGACATGGCCTCAAATGCGCTTAAAGTGGCTATTTTACAGGGTTTTCAAATCGCTGCTGTTCACCTTATTGCAAGCAAAACCGCAATTTGTTGTACCTATGTTGTACCAAATTTCATTACTTGAGGACTTCGCATCACTTCAATTTTCGTCGCTCTTGATTTTTTTAACTAGTTTAGAAATAAGCAAGCTATCCTCTAGCAGGCGATTATTATCTGGATGATCACCGCTTAGATTGAAATAGATTAAGATATAGACGTAACAATCGGTCAGTGATTTGGGCTTTTACTGGATTTATATATTAATTTGATTAAACTATTTGTTACACTTCACAAGTCGCTCAACTTTCAGTAAATGCCCGGTCTGGTCATATATTTTAAGCAAGTAGATACCTGATGCGAGTGCAGAAATATCCAAGGTTTTAACACCTTCTTTCCGCATTAATTCTCTGCCGTCCATGCCACCGACAGACACAGTTACGCGCTTGTCTGAAACAATGGTGACTATGGTAGAAGCAGGATTGGGATAAATGGATACGTCATTATTGATAAGTACGTTCTCAATTCCTACACCGGTAATTGTCTTTATCGCGGACGTGCCTGTGCAACCGTTAACATCAGTTACAGTAACGGTGTAGTCTCCGTTGCTTGTTGCAGTGTAAGACTGTGCTGTCGCGCCTGCAATTGGGACTCCGTTCTTACTCCAGCTGTAGTTCGTAAATGTACCTGTGCTCAAAACAAGTCCCGTCGCGGTAACTATAGGAACAGGAAGCGCATTCACCGTCACAGTTGCAGTTACTTGGTTACTACATCCTCCACTACCTACTTTGTACGTGATGACGCTGGTACCAGCACTGACAGTCGTGAGAATGCCTGTTGTACCGTTGATTGTAGCTACCGAATTATTGGCACTACTCCAGGCTCCCCCAACGGTATTGCTATGCAAAGTGTCTGGCTTGTTTAGACATGTATTTAGGTTTCCGGTAATAGGAGCCGGTGTTGCAGGTGCGCCAGAATTTACTGTAACTGTGGTGGTGCCAACAGCCGTGCAACCCATAGAAGAAGCAGTTGTGTTGAAGGAAATGTTAGATGTACCAACCGTTATACCCGTCACAAGTCCATTAGAACTGTTCACTGTGGCTACTGCTGTATTGCTGCTGCTCCATACTCCGCTGGATGGGACACTCGATAACGTGGTTGTGCCCCTTGGGCATAATGCTAATATACCACTAATCACAGGAATAGGGTTAGGATATACAACAACAGTACGGGTTGCCTGGCCTACACAGCCGTTAGTAGCTACGGAGTAATAAATTGTCGCTGTACCACCACTACCGTTTACACCGGTCACTATCCCCGTACTTGCATTACCTATGTTGGCAATGGAACTGGAACTGCTCCAAGTACCACCGGTTGTTGTGGTATTTAGTGTAATTGAACTACCGCCGCATACCGCTGAAGGCCCTGTAATGGGAGCCACTACAGGTAGTGCATTAACCGTTATCACCAATGTTGCGCTACCAGATGTAGTTGTATAGGTAATCGTCGTTGAGCCGGCACCTAAACCAGTTACTAACCCTGACGTGCTGTTTACAGTTGCTGCACCTGTATTACTACTTGTATAAGTACCGCCTGAAGGTGCGCCAGACACAATGGTTGTCTCATTTGCGCATAGGGAAGTGCTACCGATAACAGTCGTACCAACTGAAGATCCGTTTTTCATACAACGGCAGGGTTGCCCAAATCCACGATTCTGTGGATAGTTAGTGATTGTAGGGCCACCGGCATATGTTGCTGTACCAGCATATCCTGCGGCGACAGTCGGTGTTGAAGTCCACAATAAGCCCACAGTTCCCGTACCAGTCATACTACCTGTGCTGTAATCACGGAATCCGGCTTCCGAGAGCTTTAGGTGTGATGAAAAGGCCGATGCTGAACTGGTTATATTTTCGGATGTACTGGCAAAGACACCTGCGTATTCTGCATATGATGGCATATGCCATCCTGTCCCTAATGCCGTGCATGGATCTTTACCGTTTGTCGCAGTGGCCGTGGTGCCGTTCCATGTATCCGAACCTGTGCCTGCATTCCAGAAATTGAGGTAGAAATTTGACCCTGTCACGCCAGTTGGATTATTAGTAGATGGTGCTGGTGCAGTTGTGCTTGTTGAGGTCTGGTGTCCATCATCCCAACGACCCCATTGAAAATAGTCGCCATAGGACGCCGGATCGGTTGCTGAAGTAGCCACCTGCGTTGACCCTAAATTCTGTCGCAACCAGATATTTCCGTCAACAGTGCGGACAGATGTGAGTGTAACGGAGCTTCCTCTATAAGTGAAGCTGACTGTTCCTGTATTGCCGGGTGTGAGACCAGGGTCGACTGAGGTCTGAGCTAAACCGGTCAACGTGCTAGCAAGTCCAGCAAATAGGAGTAAATACTTTTTCATAAGATACAAATATGTACTTACAAATGTATCTACCCCTATAAGCGAAAAACAGGGGCAATTGCCCTGAATTTTTAGTAAGTTGGTTAAAAGGGCAGACCGTTTGAAAAGAAATGGTACATTGGTAATGCTATAATAGAGACTGAATAATTCATGCGAGCATACCAGTTAATAATGCTATTATCATGCTTGATCCTGTACACCCTTGCGCAGGGACAGGATAATAATACAGCTTTCAGCACCTCGAATTACCTGCCATCTAGGGACACTGCAATTATCAGGAATGCCATGACCATTGCTTTGGATATCGAAACTATTTATCCGGACAGTGCTTACATGATATATCAAAGGACTTTTAAAGAAAGTATTGAGCGAAATTTTGACTTCGGTATCGCGAATTCATTGCGAAGGATGGGAGACCTAAAAGCAAAACGGGAAGATTTTGTAACAGCACGCCTGTTTTATAATAAATCGATCCAGTACTGTATGACTAGGCCTTCTCTGGGTTTTATGCTCCCCAATCTATTTAATAATGTAGGAATTTCATATCAGAACATCGGTCAATATGAAAATGCAATTGCAGCCTACACTAAGGCATTACAGACAAAAGATCAGTATCCTGGCACCACTCTTGAAAAATCTGCTGTCCTTCTAAATCTAAGTGGACCCTTTATATCCTTGAGACAATACAAGAGTGCAAACAGGTATCTAGATCTTGCAGCGAGCGAAGCATTGAAGCAGAACGACAATAAGCTGTATCAGGAAGCATTAGAAAACAAAGGATGTGTTGCGGGGCTACAAAGGGATTATCAAGCCGGTAAAAAATATTTTGAGGAGTCGATTGAAATTTCCGAAAGGTATCATTTTAATAAAAATACTGCTCTTATTAATATTGGCGTTATTGATTATCTCCAAAAGGACTATGATACCGCCCTTTCAATACTGCTGAACACTCTATCGAAAACAGATGCCATAAGCAAAACAGATCGAGTAACAGCCCTGAAAACTATCGGAGAGCTTTATCTAACAGAGAAGAAGTACGATAAAGCTGAAGGGTATTTATTGCAGGCATTAAAGGAAAGCAGGGGGTTGCATCAGCCTGAATATATTGCAGAATGTAGCGGCTTCTTGGCTAATTTGTACAAGGAAACTGGCAATTTTAAGAAAGCAATTCAATTCCAGGATTCTTATATGCAAATTAAGGATAGCCTGAACAGCATCGAAGTTTCGAGGAATGTGAATACACTTGAGATCAACTATCGGACTGCACAGAAAGATAAGACGCTAGCAGAACAGCAACTAACTATTGTTAAGCAGCAAAACGGAATGAAAGCGATGGCTTTATGGATACTTGCGATCGGGTCAGCTTTACTTTTGTTATTAATAACATTGTTAGCCGTACGGCATATGTATCGCAACAAACAGGTTAAGTTGAATCAGCAGCTTTATCACCAACAACAGGCTGAGATACTGCTTCGACAGCAGAAAGAACTCGAATTGCTGAAAGCGACTATGGCAGGTGAAGAAAAGGAGCGTGAACGCATTGCCCGTGAACTTCATGATGGGATAGGGGGAATGCTGGCAGCAACTAAAATGAAGGTGAGTACCAGACAAACGATGGTTGATCCGGATGTTCATAAGGAGCAGATTTTGGCGATGTTGACTGCCACTGCCGATGAAGTGCGCAAAACAGCTCATAACTTGATGCCCGATGTGCTCATAAAAAATGGTCTTGAAAATGCACTGACAATTTATTGTGACGCAATTAGTTCAGCTGGAAATTTACAGTTGGACATTGATTTCCAGGGAATGCCATACCACTTAAGTAAAGCAGCCGAACTCGTTATTTATCGGATAACACAGGAGCTGATACAGAACGTTATTAAGCATGCCGACGCAACCGTTACCGCCGTTCTGATTAAGAAATTAAAAAACAAGTTCAGTGTTATTGTAGAGGATGATGGTGTGGGGTTTAATAACGATATATTACACGAGGGTTTGGGTTTACAAAACCTACGTTTCCGAGTGCTGGCCCTGCAGGGAAATATTGAAATCAGTTCATCACTGGGGAAAGGCACACTCGTACACATAGACTTTGATATTGAGCGATTACAAGATAAAATAGCCTAATAAATGTTGATTAAAATTGCTTTAGCAGATGATCATCCTATTGTTGTCAACGGATTGATAACAATGCTTTCAGAATATAGTGATATTCAGCTTTTCGGCACTTATGCCGACGGAGATGCCCTTCTTGCAGGCTTGAAGTTGGCGCAACCGGACGTCTTGTTGTTGGATATTCAAATGCCTGGGAAACAGGGAGATGAACTGGCATCTATTCTGCATAAAATATATCCTGAACTGAAAATTATTGTACTTACCAATTTTGACAGCGTTTTTTATATTCAACAAATGCTTCAACGCGGTGTGAAAGGTTACCTTTTAAAGACAACAGATAAAGAAGTATTGATAGCGGCGATTAAAGCTGTTTATAATGGAGGAGAGTTTATCGACGATGTTTTTAAGAGTAAACTGAGGCACGCGAAGCATAAAGCTGCAGGTAGTATAAAGCTGTCATTTACCAGCCGAGAAAAGGAAGTGCTTCAATACATTGTTAATGGACTAACTAATCCTGAGATTGCAGAGAAGATTCATTTGAGTGTGCATACTGTAGAAAATTATCGGGACAGCATTCTACTAAAAATGGATGTTAGCAATACGGCCGCATTGGTAAAAAAAGCAATTCAGCTTGGGCTTGCAGTATGGGAGTAGCAGCGACCTAAACAGATGGGTACTTATTCCATTGAAGCAATGTGATATCTCTGCTTTTAGAATGCCCATAAACAAACGAGTGCTAAATTAATTCATACAATAATCCAATTGGCATCGTCAATGTTAAAGCCACGATTGATAATGAGTTCGTGTGTCGATAGCGTTGACGAGCCAATGGATCAAGAAGTATTACTTTATTAGAGTAAATAAATCTGCAGGAATTGTAAGTATAGCGGTTTCTATATTACGACCAGGCCTCTTCTTTATGATGAATAACGACTGGAATTACATTGTCTTTACGACTTTCTCAACCTTTATTAATACCCCGTTTATATCCATAAATCGGAGTAGGTATAAACCTGTCGCCAATGAGCTTGTGTTGATAATCGAAGGCTTACCGGCTGTAACATCAGTATGCAGTAACAATTTACCATCGACAGTCACTACCGAAACGCTAACTGGTACAGCAGTGCTAATATAAAGCACATCGTTTGCTGGGTTAGGATAGACGGAAATACCATAGGCGGTTGAGATCGTGTTAACCCCTACGCCGGTTATTGATTTGATCGCCGAAGTCCCAGTGCATCCATTAGCATCTGTAACAGTAACTGTATAATCTCCATTGCTGGTTGCTGTATAAGATTGAGCATTTGCACCAGCTATTGGCGTACCACTCGTGCTCCAGCTATAGCTTGCAAATGTGCCGGTGCTCATAGTAAATCCTGTTGTTGTTATGCTTGGTACTGGAAGTGCGTTCACGGTAATTGTTGCTGTGGCATTGCTAGTGCAGGTGCCACTTGCGACTGTATAAGTAATAATACTGGTGCCCGGTGCTACAGTTACAATGATGCCGGATGTAGCATCAATAGTAACCACTGTAGCGGTAGCGCTCGTCCATACACCACCGGTGCTAACACTCTTTAATGTGTCTATTGCTCCTAAACAAATAGAGCTAGCACCTGTAATTACGGGTACTACTGGCAATGCATTTACGGTGATTGTTGTTGACGCACTATTGCTGCAAGAGCCACTGGTAATTGTGTAGGTCATGATACTGGTACCGGGAGCCACAGTTGTAATGATACCGGTCGCGCCGCCTATCGTCGCTACTAATGGGGTTGCACTCGTCCATACACCGCCTGTGGTTATGCTATGCAAAGTATCCGCGGCACCCATACAAATATTCGTTGAGCCTGTTACTACAGGTGCGGCAGGCAAAGCATTTACAGTGACAGTAGCAGTGCTGGAAGCAGGGCAAGTAGCTGAACCATTATTATAAGTAATCACCGATGTACCTGCTGCAACGCCGTTTACAAGTCCTGATGTACTGTTGATCGTAGCGGTAGATGTTGTGCCACTGCTCCAGGTACCGCCTGTTGGCAAGGCCGACAAAGCAGTGCTGCCGCCAGCGCATAGTGCAAGCGTCCCGCTTATAACAGGATTGATTGCGGTTCCAACGGTTACCGTAACGGTGGAGTTGTTGGTGCAGCCGTTGGTTGTCACAGTATATGTCACCGTTGCATTCCCCGCAGTGCCACCTGTAACAACCCCTGAAGATGCAGCGACACCAGCTACAGTAGCATTGCTGGTCGTCCAACTCCCACCGGAAGTAGTATTTGCAAGTGTGATCGTTCCACCTGGGCAAATTGGGCCATTACCTGTAATAGGTGCGACAGTTGGAATAGGATTAACACTCATGGTGTAATTGGCAGAACCAGATGCCGTGGTATAAGAAATAGTAACTGTGCCTGCTACTAGGCCGGTGACAACCCCTGTAGTGCTATCAACGGAAGCTACGACAGTACTGCCGCTACCGTAACTGTAACTGTAAGTTCCACCGCTCGGTGTTCCTGTAAGTGCGGCAGTGGCGCCAATGCAAACAACGTTTGGCCCGGAAAGCGTGACTCCGTTTGAAACTGTAAACTCATAGGCGCCTGCATCAGGATGCGTGGTGCTTCTCAAAGAATTTGTAATATCAGTAAGGGTGCCCACAGGCGTACCCATATTGTCGATTGTATTTACTGTGGGTATTAAATTATTAGGTGCCGGTAATGTAAAAGCCGGATTTATATTTTTACTATGGGCATCTTGTGCAGGGCTAGCTGCCTGCCATCCAGCCAGCGAGGTGTAGCCTGTGCTTCCGTCGGTATATAGGTTGTTTGTACCGGCTGTAGCCATGTAATAATCGTTATAATCCGTTGTTGGGTAAAGTGTGGCCGATGTGCTCCTGTAAATAGCACTGCTCGCTGCCGTTCCTGATCTGGTTATATTAATAATATTGTTTTTTATGATAGAGGCCGATCCTGCAGCACTTATCAATATTCCCCTGCTATAGCAACCAGTGGAAACAGTATTATCCGTAAGACTAATGGTATTGTGATAGAAGTTAACTGAACCAGTGCTAGCATTTTGCATAGCTATTAAATTGCTGCTGTAATTATTGATATTGAATACCGCATTGTTTTCTACTAGGGTTGTAATAGTAGGAGTAGTTACCTTTTGGTTGACCGCAATGCCATAGCATGTAGATCCGTTGAAAGAATTTGAAGCTTGCACATCGAAAAGATTATGCACCTTATTCTTAGTTATAAATGAGGCATTATTGCTACCAGAATAAATACCGTAAGAAGAAGTTCCTCCACTTGCAGGTACTTGACTACGCGTTGGTCGGGAAATATCGTTACCAGTTACAGTGAGGCTACTATCAAGTGCCGTGTAGATGCCATAGTTGTAATAATCTTTAATTGTATTTCCTGAGATGATGTTGCCTGTGTTGTACGTAGTTGTACTGCTGCCATAGACTAAAATGCCATAGTACCCGCCGTAAACAGTATTGTTGAGGATCGTATTGTTCGCACCGTTGTTGCCCTCAGTTAATGCTACGGTAGGCGACCCGGAAATAACAATGCCCGCAATTGAACTGCTGGATACGCTATCAAACATCTTAATGGTAGAATTTCGAATGGTGTCGTACGTGGCACCAGCGGTGAGCAGGATACCCCACGAATTAGATGTCCCCGAATAACCGTTTACCACAAGATTATTAATGGTCATGTGGTTTGTACCATTTAGCGTAATACCTGCACAATTCGTAGAGGTACCTGCAAAACTAAGCGTATCGCCATTCCCGTTAATAGTAATGGTGTTTGTTGCTGATGTTCCTGTAACTGCGGGGAAAATCACTTGCCCGGAATAAGTGCCCGGGTGCACATTTAATGTTACGGGTCCTGTAACTCCTCCAGCCAATGCTGTCGCTGCATCAGTAAAAGAAGCAAAGTTGGTACCTGCAGTCGCCGAAGCGCTGTTGATAGTATAAACACCAGAAAGCTGGCCACGGGCAATACCAGTAGTAGCAAGTGCCAATACAATAAGAAACAATAATTTTCTACTCATTGTGAATAATTTTTATGTTTCAAATGTAGTGCTCATGATTGCCTGAAAACAGGGGCAAATGCCCTGAATTTTCCAAACAGTTAGACAACCTAAGCATCTATTCGCAATTATTGGGGATCAAGCGGCATACTGATCCAAGAATAAAAAACAAGACAAGAATTAATCAAGAGGTCTTTACTGAATATTTTGGATTAATTATATGAACTGTTGTAGGATTGTTGTAGTAAAGAAAAAGCCGATTCCTAAGAATCGGCTCTAATCAAGTGCCCAGAACAGGAATCGAACCTGCACTACCTTGCGATAACCAGATTTTGAGTCTAGCGCGTCTACCAATTCCGCCATCTGGGCAACGGGCAATTGTACCAGCCTCGCTTTCGCTTAGCGGGCTGCAAATCTATCAATTCTTTCCTGAATACGCAACAGGTATTTTTTTCTAAAGTAGTAATCTTTTATTTTCAGTAGTAATTCTGTTGTTTGTTCACCGCTATCGTAGCGTTGTATCAGTGGGCCTATCTCATTTTGCCAGTCATTCAGGTACCCGGTTACTGCTTCAATAGCATAGTTGCTGGGCTGGCCACTTTGGGCATTTTCCTCATATTCACTTACAGTCTCGTTTAGGTCCATCATCTCCATAAGAAATGCTGGCGGCAAATTATATTTCTCTTCCTCTTCCAGCAGCCCATTCAGTTTCAAAACATAGGCCATTGTCCTGTCAGGGTCGTTAAACGTTTTATAAGCATCGTTATTAAGAGCAGCCATGCGTAGGGCTTCCGCACGCTCATGCATCGGCGCCTGGGCAAAACGGTCTGGGTGCCACGTACGGCTTAGTTCATAATACTTGGCTTTTACCCGCGCAGCTACTGGATTAAAGCTTTGTGGCAAATTGTATAATTCAAAATGATTGGTCATGCAAACGAGTGCGTTATATTTGGCTAAAATTAGTAAAGATGCTCCGTATAGGGCTGATAAAAGAAAGAAAATCGCATCCTGATAATCGCGTAGCGCTTACCCCGGCACAGTGCGCCCATATCTGCCGCACTTTTCAAGATATAGAGATCGTAGCAGAGCCATCTCTCTTACGGTGCTTTACTGATGATGAATACAGGGCAGAGGGCATTCCGGTTACTGAAGATTTATCTCAATGCAATATACTGCTCGGCGTAAAAGAAGTACCTTCTACGTACCTGCTATATGGAAAAACTTATTTCTTTTTTTCCCACACAAAGAAAAAACAGCCTTATAACCGCGAAATGATGCACGCACTCATAAAGCAGCACATACGTATGATAGACTATGAGTGCCTCACCCACCCGGATGAGCAGCGCATTTTGGGCTTTGGCCTATATGCAGGTATAGTAGGTGCGCACAATGGATTGTTAGCGTATGGCAATAAAACCGGGTCATATTCCCTACCCTCTGCACATCGTATAGGCAGTTACGATGGGGTAATTACAGCATACGGCCGTCAAAAACTTCCCAATTTAAAAATTGCTATAACAGGTAGTGGAAAGGTGGCTGCAGGTATAATAGACGTTATGACACGGCTGGATATAGAACCCGTAGAACCGGCAGATTTCCTCACACACCAATACCAATACCCTGTATATACACACTTGAAAGGCGGTGCACTCTATGCGCGTAAAGACAATGACTTATTTCATAGGGATGATTTTCACGCTAATCCCGAAGCCTATAAATGCCTCTTCACTAATTTTGTCAACCAGACAGACATATTGATGAATGGCATTTATTGGGAAGAAGATATTGCCCGCTTATTTGATGCGAAAGATATTCAACGCAACGATTGGCGTATAAGTGTTATTGCAGACATCACATGCGATATAAATGGCTCAGTACCCATAAACCAAGGTGCAAGTATTATAGAAGATCCCGTATATGGTATAAATCGCAAAACGTTACAAAAAGCACAGCCTTACCTGCCATTATCCGAAACTGTTGATGTAATGGCTGTTGATAACCTACCCAACGAGTTACCTCGCGATGCATCTGAATATTTTGGTCTTCACTTCGAAAAATATATAATAGAAGAACTCCTCAAAGATCATAGCGATATATTGGCACGTGCCACCATATGCAAGGACGGGCAACTTACTCCTCCCTATACTTACATGGCCGACTATGCATATGAATAGCGCTACGCTAGCAGTTGTTTCACGGCCTCATCAATGGTGGGGTATTGAAAGGTGAAACCTGAGCTCAAAATCTTATTTGCGCTTACGGTGCAGCTTTTCAGTACCTCTACGCTCATTTCACCCAGCATTACCTTCAATGCCGTTTCTGGTACATACACAGGTAACGCAAGCCCTCTTTTGTTGCGCCCTATCGTCTTCATTAATTCTTTATTAGTTACGGGGTTGGGTGCTACAGCATTGTATATACCCTTGTTCTTTTCATGCTCAAGGTTATAAACTATCATGTGGCAGAGGTCATCTACATGTATCCAGCTTACCATCTGTTTCCCGGTTCCTAATATCGGCATGGCCCCATAGCGTGTGGGTTTTTCAAATTCCGGGAAAGCACCGCTTTCTTTACCCAACACTATTCCAAAACGAAGTATAACAGTACGCATTAGGTCTTGTGCTGCTTTCGCCTCATTTTCCCAACGTTCACAGGTTATGGATAAGAAGTCTGTATAATGCAGCTCGTCTTCTTTAAATGGTATCACTCCGGTTCTGTCTGGCCCATAAAAACCCGTTGCCGATGCAGATATTAATACCTTACAGTTATGCGCATGTGTTTTTAACTCATGTACAAGATAATGAGTGCCATTAACACGGCTATTTATTATTTCTTCTTTTCTTTTATCGCTCCATCTTTTATCAGCAATCCCTGCGCCTGCCAGGTGTACCATGGCGTCTATCGCCTCAAGAGCCCCATGGTCGCACTTTTTATGCTCAGCATCCAATAAGGCATATCTTATCTGCTCACTTTGATTTCCCTTTTCAGGGCTGCGGGTAAAAATTATAACTTTATATCCCTTATTAATGAGGATTGAAGTAAGATGTTTACCTATAAATCCCGTCCCGCCAGTTATACCTATCGTTTTCATGTACGCCAAATCACTTTTCTTGCATTAAAAGTATGCCATATCAGCATGTATAACAGCAATACAGTAAATCAGTTCAGTTATATTAACGTTATAAAAAATATTGCGGAATGCGTTCTTGTACCAAAATCCTTAGCTACTCTTCTTCTGCATGCAATACTATATGGCCATGAAATTTTCGGGTTGCAACGTCATAATGATCGCCCGAAGACATGATATGTACAATAATATTTTCAACAGATATGGGTTGACTAAGCTCAATATCACCTATATTATTATAATCTATCAGCTTCCCATCTACAATGGTTACACTCCCGCTACCTATTGCCTTTAGTTCCGTACCATGGGTCACAACAACACCGGTATCCTCCCCTAGTCCAATCCCAATGGCACCTGGGTTTGCAGCCACCGCTTGCGCCAGGCGATTAAATCGGCCTCTTTTATCAAAATGCGAGTCAATGATCACATTTGCCATCAGCCCTAACCCTGTAGTTAATTTCACTTCTCCTTTAAGGCTGGCCTTTGCTGCGTTGCCTTCATATATCATGGTACCGCTCATAGCCATAGCCCCGGCACTGGTACCTGCTATTACAAAGTGCTCATCAGTATACCTCTTCTTCATTATCTCTAAAAACTCCGTACCGCCCAAAATAGAGGTAAGCCTTAATTGGTTACCCCCTGTTATCATGATGCAATCACACGTTTTCAATTGCTCCAGGTATGCTGGGTTGCTTGCGTCTTCGCGAGTGCGTATCCGTATGTGGCTTATTTTGTTACATCCCAGCTTACTGAAGGCATCCTTATAGTTATCAAAAACCTCATCAGGGATAGTTGAGGCAGTGGTCAGCACCAGCACTTCTGGCTGCAAATGCTCATTTTCCTTAACAAGGTGAACAATATTGCTCAGTATGCCCAGTTCAAAAAAACTCAGTTTGTTACGTTCTATTATACCTTTTTCCAGGTCTGTGCCTTTATCCTCTGCACCGCCTACAGAAACTAAATAACCTTTCGGATCAGCCAAATTAAATAACAGTTTAGTAATGAAAACTTAATCTGCAAAAATATTGTTTTTTCATTTTGCCCAGCGATTTAATAAAATTTATTAATTTAGGAAGCTTGACAATATAAATGCCTGCAAATGGCGCAAATATTTTTCTTTAATCAACAGCTATAGTGTTCTTTAAATGCTGTTTTTCTAGGCGTAATATCTGCGAATAGACGCCTGTTGTTTCATTGCTATTCGTTTTTTACTGTATAGAGAAGAGGGAATAGCCTCGGTGAAAGTTTTTTATAGTTCCATTTTTTTAATACCCCTAAATAAGCAAAGTTGACTACATGAAGATTCTGAATATAAAAACCATGAATGGCCCCAACTATTGGTCAGCCAAAAGATATAAGCTCATTGTAATGCTTCTGGATCTGGAAGAATTAGAGGAAAAACCCACCGACAAAATCCCAGGTTTCCTCCATCGTTTAGAAGCTCTTATGCCAAGTCTATATGCTCACCGTTGCTCAGAAGGTGTCGCGGGTGGGTTTTTCACCCGGGTAAAAGAAGGCACCTGGATGGGGCATGTTATAGAACATATTGCGTTGGAATTGCAAACGCTCGCTGGCATGGATACTGGTTTTGGCAGAACACGTGAGAGCGATAAAAAAGGGGTGTACCACGTCGTTTTCTCTTATCTGGAGGCCAAAGCAGGTGTGTACACCGCTAATGCAGCAGTTAAAATAGCCGAAGCGTTAATAAATAACGAACCTTACGATCTCAGCTACGATATACAGCAACTGAGAGAAATACGCGAAGACGAACGCCTGGGGCCTAGCACAGGCAGCATTGTAGAAGAAGCAGAAAAAAGAAAGATCCCTTTCATACGGCTCAACAGGAATTCTTTGGTACAATTAGGCTATGGTGCTAACCAACACCGTATCCAGGCTACTATAGCCAGCACTACCAGCAGTATAGCGGTATCTCTGGCATGCGATAAAGAGGAAACCAAAAACCTGCTCGAGGCTTCCGAAATACCGGTTCCACGCGGCTGCATCATTTATAATGAAGAAGACTTAAAGGTTGCCATAAACAAGATCGGCTACCCATGTGTTACAAAACCTATAGATGGGAACCATGGCAAGGGCGCAACAACCAACATCCGTACCTGGGATGAAGCTGTCGAAGCACTGGCTGCTGCCAAAAAGTATTCCCGCTCCGTCATCTGCGAAAAATTCATCACTGGTCGCGATTTCAGGGTTCTGGTCATTAATTACAAATTTGTAGCTGCCGCACTACGCACACCAGCCGCCGTAACTGGTGATGGTTTACATACCATACAGGAGCTCATCGACATTGTTAATAAAGATCCTCGCAGAGGTTATGGTCACGAAAAAGTACTTACGACCATAAAAATCGATGACTTCACCATGAATATCCTGGGCAAACATGGCTATACACTAGATGGCACTATCCTGCCCAAAGGTGAAGAATTATGGTTGAAGCCAACTGCCAATTTAAGTACAGGAGGTACAGCTACAGATGTTACAGATCTGGTTCATCCCGCCAATATAATTATGTGCGAACGCATTGCCCAGATCATAGGCCTGGATATTTGCGGTATTGATATTATGGCCGACAACCTCTCCGAGCCTGTTAGCGAAAACGGTGGCGCTATTCTGGAGGTAAATGCTGCTCCAGGTTTCAGGATGCACCTCGACCCTACAGAAGGCCTTGCACGGAATGTGGCAGAACCAGTAATTGATATGCTATACCCTCCCGGCACCAACGCCAGGATACCTATTATTGCGGTTTCAGGCACTAATGGCAAAACTACCACAACTCGTCTCATTGCCCATATGGTAAAACAAATGGGTTACAAAGTGGGCTATACTACTACCGACGGTGTTTATATCCAGAACCAGCTCATGGTAAAGGGCGATTGCACAGGCCCCGTATCTGCTGAATTTGTCTTGCGCGACCCCACCGTCAACTTTGCGGTGCTGGAATGTGCTCGCGGCGGCATTTTACGCGCCGGGTTAGGCTTTCATCATTGCGATGTAGCTGTAGTAACCAATGTGGCTGCAGACCACCTGGGGCTTCAAGGTATAGATACTATCGAAAAATTGGCCCGTGTGAAAGCCGTTGCAACCCAAACAGTATGGCCCGATGGCTATGTGGTACTCAACGCTGATGATGACCTGGTGTACGCCATGGGCACAGATGTCACTTGCAAAGTTGCATTGTTTTCTATGCACGAAAATAGCGAACGGATCAAAGCCCATACCGTAAAGGGCGGTTTGGCGGCTGTTTATGAACACGGTTACATTAGCATTTTAAAAGGTGCGTGGAAAATACGTATCGAAAAGGTCACTAATATCCCGCTTACTTTTTCAGGCAAGGCAGAGTTTAATATCGCCAATGTATTGGCGGCAACCCTAACAGCCTATGCTCGCGACTTCAAAACAGAAGATATTCGCCAGGCATTGCAAACATTCATTCCGTCCCCGGCACTTACTCCCGGCCGTATGAATATGTTTCAGTTCAAGCATTTTTCGGTTATGCTCGACTATGCCCATAACACCCACGGCATCCAGGCAATTGGTAAATATGTCAATTCTGTCGAGTCGCCCGTAAAAGTCGGCATTATTGCCGGCGTTGGCGACCGTCGAGACGAGGATATCATTTCAGTTGGCGAGGAGTCTGCCAGGATATTCGATGAGATCATTATCCGGCAAGATAAAAATCTCAGGGGCAGGAGCGAGCAGGAGATCATAGATCTGATCAAACAAGGCATTCAAAAAGTAAACCCCAACATGCGTGTCGACGTGATCACAAAAGAAAGCGAGGCTATTGACTTCGCAATTAACAATGCCCAGCCCAACTCCTTCATTGTCATCATCAGCGATGTTGTGCCCGATGCACTAGACCAGGTGAAACGTTATAAAGACATTGAAGATGGCACATTGGTTATCGAAGCTTAGATTTATTGAAATAATTTAAAATAATAATTTACATACATACAATACTACATTCGGCAAAATTACCCAAATGAAGTGCCATCACAATTTTTATGTAGATTTGTAACACTTAATTTTTTTTCACAAGCTGCAGTATCATTACAATACTTGAGGAGTAAGAAAGAATACGATATATAATATTCTTTGTGTAATAGAACGATTTTGTAAAGTACTGCTCAATATAAATATATAACAAAATGGGATGTGGCAGTTGCGGAACTGGCGCAAGCGGCAAACCAGGTGGTTGCAAAAGTAATGGTGGATGTAGTACTGGCGGTTGCAACCGGCTGAATGTTTTTGACTGGCTTAGCGGATTACCCTTGCACGATGGTGCCAAACCTTACCCCGTAATAGAGGTATCGTTTAATAAAGGAAGCAGAAAGGATTTTTATAGGAACAATACACTCCACATACCCGAAAAGGGCGAGTGGATAACAATAGAAGGAGTAAGTGGTATAGATGTAGGACAAGTGAGCCTCACGGGCGAACTGGTAAAACTACAGATGAAAAAAGCAAGCGTAGAGGAAAGCTCTGCTATGAAACGCATGCTGCGACCTGCAACCGACGAAGATCTGAAGGCCTATAATATACAGAAAGAGCGCGAGCAGGAGATACTCGTTCGCTCACGGGCCATAGCACGAAGTGTCAACCTCGATATGAAATTATGCGAGGTGGAAATGCAGGCTGATGGTAAAAAGGGAACCTTCTTCTACACTGCCGATCAGCGTGTCGATTTCCGCGAACTCATCAAAGTATTGGCTACAGAGTTCAAACTAAAGGTGGAAATGCGCCAGATCGGCGCACGCCAGGAAAGTGGTAAAGTAGGCGGCATTGGCTCTTGCGGTCGCGAACTGTGTTGCAGTACATGGCTTACCGATTTTAAATCAGTAAACACTACCGCAGCTCGTTACCAAAACTTGTCTATCAATCAAACCAAATTGTCTGGCCAGTGTGGTAGGCTCAAGTGCTGCCTCAACTACGAGTTGGACACATATATGGATGCACTCCGTGTGTTCCCGGATCATGCTGAAACTTTACAGCTGGCAAAAGGCAACGCACAACTGCAAAAAAGAGACATATTCAAGAGCCTTATGTGGTATAGCTTCTCCGATAGCAGCAAGCAATATCCGTTAAGCATAGTACGTGTTAAAGAAATAATGCAGCTCAACAAGCAAGGCATCCGGCCCGATGAGTTGCTGCCCGTAGAACTGGAAACCAAAGAAAGCAAAGCGGGTATCAAACCTGATGCAGGGTTCATTAACGATGTGGGTCAGACTTCTTTGCGTAACCTCGAAAAAGGCAATAAAAAGAAAAAGTCAGGCAACAATCCCAATAGCAGGCCACCTCAGGATGCAGCAGGTCAGTCTGGCGCTCCACGCACTCGCGAACCTCGTGAGCAAAGAGAACCCCGCGACCAAAGGCCACAACGGGAGCAAAGGCCTGCAGGTGCAGCACGCCCTCAAGGCAACCAACCTCAAAAGCAACAGCAACCTAAAGGTCCACAGCAACCTAGGCCAAATCAGCCGCAAAAGCAACAGAAAGCTCCGAATGCTGATGGTACACCTAACCAGCAACCACGGCCACAGAAGGCAGAAGCAGCACCTGGCCAGCAGCAACGGCCGCCGCGCCCACAAAATGCTGATGGTACGCCTAACCAGCAACCAAAGCAACAGCGCCCACCTAACCCGGATGGCACACCAAGCCAGCCCCGCAGCGACCGTGGCCGTAACCGCCGCAACCGACCAGAAGGTGGCCCTAAACCTGCCGGCGAACCAGCACAATCTGAATAAATAAACTATTATAAATAGTAAAGAGGTTATCTCGTAAATCCAGGATAACCTCTTTTTCATATCGGGATAGCAGAAAAACTATCATTTCATTTAAAACTCGCCAACACAGCCGCTAAATCATTATTATACCTCCTCAGTAGCACTTTACTTTCCTCTGCTGTAAGCTTGGTTTTACCCATTATGATGCGTATCGCTCTATCAGTCAGCTTGCTATTGGTCACGGCCATATGGGTCATCGTGTTTCCCTCTACCCTGCCGGTCTTTATCATGGCCGTTGTTGTTACCATGTTCAGCACCATCTTCTGTGCAGTACCAGCCTTCATGCGGGTGCTGCCGGTCACAAATTCAGGTCCGGTTAGTACCTCTACCTTATAGTCACTGTTTGCAGCCACCTCGCTATCCGGGCTACATACAATACAGCCTGTCGTTATTCCCTGCTCCCTGCAGGCATGCAACGCGTATTGCACATAAGGGGTTCGCCCACTTGCTGCAATTCCCACTACTATATCTTTAGCGTTTACATTATATACTATAAGGTCTTTATACCCTTGTTCGGTATCATCCTCTGCCCCTTCTACCGCTGTCCGTATCGCTGTGTCGCCACCAGCTATAATGCCAACCACCATACCTTGTGGCACACCAAATGTGGGTACACATTCACTGGCATCCAGTATGCCGAGCCGTCCACTGGTTCCTGCACCTATATAAAAAAGCCGTCCCCCGTTATTAAATACAGAAATCACTTTCTCCGTAAGCAACACTATCTGTGGCAGTGCATGCGCTACAGCCGTAGCCACGGTATTATCTTCGCTATTAATAGCAAGCAATAGCGCATCAGTACTCATTTGCTCCAGGCTATTATATTTCGAGTCCTCTTCAGTTAGTGGTATAAGCGACATTATAGTTAAATCACGTTAGTCAATAGTTTTAGATATTTTCGTCCCCCACACCCTGAATATACGGGGCAGGCTTATGATAGTACTGTCATCATTTGTAAATCTTTCCAGCTCTAACAACATTTTTGCTATGCTTTCCTCGGTTGCAATACCCTGCTCCATTAAAGTGTTCTTTATTTTATCCAGCGTAAGGTATGCCATCCATTTTCCCTTGCCAGTATTAAAAGTGGGTTGTATCACATCAAACCTTATATTCTCTATTCCTGCTGCTTTAAACAACCCAGGCAACCTTGCTCCTATCTCTGCATCGTGTCCATTATTTCTGGCTGCCTCGGTGAAGTAGGCAACATAATCATCAAAAGCATTACACGCCGGGTAGCAAAAGTGACCACTAAAATGTATATCCTCCACTATTATCTTACCACCCGGTTGCACACTCTGCACCATCTTCTTTAGCACCTTTATGGGGTCTTGCAAATGCGACAATAAAAAGCGGGAATACACAATATCAAATTCATTATTATAGTCAATATCATATGCACTCACCGCATGGAAGTCAATATTATTCGTACCGGTAGCCATGGCATCCTGCTGGTCAAGTGCTATTATTTCACTGTCAAAATCTATAGCGGTTACACTACCCTTAGGGCCCACAATGCTCGCGGTCATCATGGCCACATTACCCCCGCCACATCCCACATCCAATAAATGCATACCTGGCAATAAACCTTCAGCTTCCAGCAAAGCCCTTGTATAAGGATATAATACTTCTGCAAGTACATTCAGGCGGCTTTTCCCAGCCTGTCCACCATCTATTATATAATTGCCCTGCTTCTTCAACATTTCCATATAAGTATCCCGCGAAAATACAGGTAATTTTATAGCTAAGTTTATTGCAGATCACTATACGTATAGTAAAATGAATCTTTCCAATTCTATCATAGAAAATCTGATAACCCATGGAAATATGAAAAACTTTACGCTTAATAACAATGAATATGCTGCTTTAAATAAAAGCCTTTGGCAGCTAAATAAATAAAGCATACTTTCGCGCTCTCAAACACTGCCAGGGTACCAGCAGTTATTAAAATATAATTACGCAGATTCACATTCAATAATTATTTGAATTTTTTTTGTTAGTTTAATAACTAATGTTACCTTTGCACTCCATTAATTTTTTATTAACGGTAAGCAAATGCCTACAATACAACAACTAGTACGTAAAGGTCGTCAGCAAATAAGGGCTAAGTCAAAGTCAAGGGCTTTGGACGCATGTCCGCAACGTCGTGGTGTGTGTACCCGCGTATACACAACAACGCCTAAAAAACCAAACTCAGCGCTTCGTAAAGTGGCTAAGGTTCGCCTTACCAACAAGCTTGAAGTCATTGCATACATCCCGGGTGAAGGTCACAACCTTCAGGAGCACTCTATAGTGCTTATTCGTGGTGGTCGTGTTAAGGATCTTCCGGGGGTACGTTATCATATAGTGCGTGGCGCACTGGATACTGCGGGTGTAAAAGACCGTAAACAGAGCCGCTCTAAGTATGGTACCAAGAAAGCCAAAAAAGGTGCAGCAGCGCCAGCAGCAAAGAAAAAATAATTATTAATAAAAGATATTAAAGTCATTCGTTACCGATGAGAAAGGCACAAGCTAAAAAATTACCATTAGCACCAGATCCTAAGTTCAACGACAAGAACGTAACCCGTTTTGTTAACTGCCTTATGTGGGGTGGTAATAAAACTATAGTTCTGGGTCTGTTCTACGATGCGCTGGATAAAGTAGGCACTATTACCAGTGAAGCAGGTTATGATGTGTGGAAACGCGCATTAGCCAATATTACTCCTGCAGTTGAGGTTCGTAGCCGCCGTATTGGTGGTGCTACCTTCCAGATACCTAGCGAAGTACGCCCTGATCGCAAAATATCACTCAGCATGAAATGGCTGATTCGTTTTGCACGTGACAGGAATGGTAAAACTATGGCCGACAAGCTTGCTGCAGAAATCGTAGCAGCAGCAAAAGGTGAAGGTGGTGCTTTCAAGAAAAAAGAAGACACACACCGTATGGCCGAAGCTAACAAAGCGTTCAGTCACTTCAAGATCTAACCACATTTTATTGCCATATTCTTTCAAAAGCCGCTCCCAGAGCGGCTTTTCTGTTTACCAAAAATGTGGATATCTTGTCACCCACCCTATGCATGGGCACAACGGATAGCTGTATATTTGCTTATTAGATCGAGAAATATAAATAGAAATATAAATAATAGACAATGGCAGCAGACGACAAATTAAAAGTGCTTAAACTGGCGCTTGATAAGATCGAGAAGGATTATGGAAAGGGATCAGTGATGATGCTTGGCGACAAGCAAAGGGAAAAAATGGACGTTATCAGCACTGGCTCCCTGGGCCTCGATGTAGCCTTGGGTGTGGGTGGTCTGCCTCGTGGCCGCGTTATTGAGATATACGGTCCGGAATCTTCCGGTAAAACAACTATAGCCATACATACCATGGCAGAAGCGCAGAAAAAAGGTGGTATCTGCGCCATAATAGATGCTGAGCACGCTTTCGATAGTAACTATGCCCGTAAGCTGGGTGTAGATGTAGACAATCTCATCATCTCTCAGCCCGACTATGGCGAGCAGGCGCTCGAAATTGCAGATCGTCTTATTTCCTCTGGCGCAGTTGACGTAGTGGTTATTGATTCCGTTGCCGCCTTAGTACCTAAGGCCGAGTTAGAAGGTGAAATGGGCGAAAGTAAAATGGGCTTGCAAGCCAGGCTTATGAGCCAGGCATTGCGTAAACTCACTGCTACTATCTCGCGTACAGGCTGTTGCTGCATATTCATCAACCAGCTCCGAGAAAAAATAGGTGTTATGTTCGGTAACCCCGAAACGACTACCGGTGGTAATGCACTTAAATTTTACTCATCAGTAAGGTTAGATATCCGCCGCGTAAGCCAGATCAAAGATGGTGATGTTGCCAGCGGTAATCGCACACGCGTAAAAGTGGTAAAAAATAAGGTCGCTCCCCCGTTCCGCCAGGTCGAGTTCGATATCATATTTGGCGAGGGCATCAGCAAAGTAGGCGAAGTGATTGATATGGGCGTAGAACTGGCCATCCTCCAGAAAAGCGGTTCATGGTTCAGCTATGGCGATAGCAAAATAGGACAAGGTCGCGATGCAGTAAAAACCTTCCTCAATGACAATCCTGAAGTAATGGAAGAAATAGAACAGCGCATCCGGGTAGCCCTTGAACCTGCTGTAAATTAAGAATAACAGGTAATGATCAATATATCTTTTAAGGGGCGGGATCTATTCTCGCCTCTTATATTTTGCCTGGATTACCTACAATCGGGCATTTCATTTTTTCACAGATCATCGGGCATTTCCGCCTAAATCCGCCACCACAAAGCACTTCACCTGAAAAGACAAATGCCAGGTATCGGGCATTTTCGGGCATTCGACTGGAACCATATACGGTCAAAAACAAATCGTGTCCATCTTTCAAACCCCTAAACCTATTTAACACAAAAAATCGGGCATTTCACCCAAACCCCTTGCCCACCAAACATTACAGCCGAAAATAAAATGTCCGGCATCAGGCATTTTTGGGCAAAAAATCGGGCATTTAAAACTTGAAATTGTACGTAATACTCGGTATAATAGGAAAGATGGACACCTCTATCGCCTGCAACTTTATCCCACCCGGACTATTCACCGTGCCCGTCTGGTTCACGTATAGGAAGTAGGGATTGTGCCGGTCATATACATTGTAGATACTGAACGCCCAACTCCCCTCCCATTTCTTGGGCTTCGCATGCTGTGGGGTATAAACAGCTGAAACATCAAGGCGATCATAAGGAAAAAGCCTGAAACCATTCAATGTCCCATTTTGCTGAACCAGGTTATTATTTATAAAATAGAAAGAGCTGGGCAAAGTAATAGTGGTCCCCGAGCCAAACACAAACACAGAGGAGAAGGTCCATTTCTTACTGTACTGATAAGAGCCAACTATAGATATGTCATGCCGTTGGTCGTACTTCGCCGGGAAGGTTTGTCCATTATTAAGCGCCGGGAAGGTGAGGTTTGTATAAGCCAGGGTGTACCCTATCCAGCCTGTAAACTTGCCCTGCGTCTTGTTAATAAAGAACTCAGCCCCATAGGCCTTTCCACTGCCAAATACATACTCCTGTTCAGGGTCTATTAGCGAGTTAGGGGTGTATCCTTCCTTGTATTGTATCTGGTTCTGCAGGTCTTTATAATAGATCTCTACAGAGGTTTCCAGCTTATTATCCAGAAAGTTACAGAAGTAACCTATAGAATACTGCCAGGCTAGTTCTGGTTGTACTATATAAGTACTCGGCACCCATACATCAGTAGGTAGTGTAGTACCGTTATCGCTCAGCAGGTGTATATATTGGTAGGTTTTAGCTATGCTTGCCTTTATGCTCGATGCGTCGTTTAGCTCAAAGCGTAGGTTTAGCCTTGGTTCCCAGCCACCATAGCTCTTCACAAGTTGTCCACTGCTATAGGCGGTACTATCGGTCTTTACGCCATTTAGGTTATACAAGTATCTTGTATATGGCCCCACTTGCCCAAACCATGAATAGCGTATACCCGCATTCACCCGTAGCCACGGCGTCAGGTCAAAATCATCCATTACATAAGCACCAGCTTCATGGGCGTATTTTATCAAGGCATTATTAGGTCGCAATACCGTAGTATCTACCTCACCCGATACCTGGTTGGGAGTAAACGTGTGGTATATATAGTTGAACCCTGCCTTAAAATGATGATGAAAAGTGGTGTAGTAATCCAGGTCGCTCTTAGCATTATAATCCTTTATTCCGGACGATAACTTTATAGCAAACAAGTTCTGGCTAAAGCTGGAAGCGAAATTGTAGTCGTTATAAATAACAGAAGTGTTCACAAATATCTTATCACTGAACAGGTGGTTCCAGCGCAGCGTAGCTGTCTTGTTACCCCATGGTATATCGGCCTTAAAAGTGCCTGTGGAATTTTCGTAATTGAACTTATCCAGCCCTATGTAGCCGCTCAGGAACACTTTATCCTTATCAGAAAACGTATAGTTCGCCTTCAGGTTAAGATCATAAAAATAGTATCCGCTGCCAGCAAGGTTCCCTTTTAGAAAGGGTTTGGTGAGCACATCTATATACGTACGCCTTCCCGCCAACAGAAATGAGCCTTTATTCTTCTTCAGCGGCCCTTCCAGCGTCAATCTGGATGCGATTAGCCCAATCCCCCCTTCTGCATGAAACTCCTTATTATTACCGTCTTTCATCGTCACATCTACTACAGATGATAGGCGCCCACCATAATTCGCAGGAGCTCCACCCTTTATCAGTGTCACATCTTTTACAGCATCTGAGTTAAAAACAGAAAAGAAACCAAATAAATGACCAGTATTATAAACAACAGCCTCATCCAGCAAAACCAGGTTTTGGTCAGGTCCACCGCCACGCACATAAAAACCTGCGTTACCCTCCCCTGCCGATTGTACGCCTGGCAGCAATTGCAGCGTCTTCAATATATCCACTTCACCAAACAGCACAGGCAAGGTCTTTATCCGTTCTATAGACAGCTTTGTGGTACCCATCTCCGTATTCTTCACGTTCTCATCCTTCCTCGCGGATATCTCAATTTCTTTGATGATGTTCTGGTTCGCAAGGTCCACGTTCAGGGTCTTGCTATCCACCATTTCCAGCTTTTCGGTATGGGTAGTAAAACCAACGTAAGTAAAGTCAACAGTATAGGTAGCAGCAGGCACAGAAATGGAGTAGAATCCATACCCATTGGTCTGTGTGGCTTGGTTAACTTCTTTAAAAAATATGGTTGCACCTATCAGCGATTCCCCGGTTGCGCCGTCGTGTACATAGCCACTCAATGTCACCTTTTTTTGTGCATAGGCACTGGTGGCAAGCATTAATATAAAACTTATTAACAAGGGCAGCCGTCCACAAAACCGGATATACATCTCTAATTTCTATTTTAAAGAATCCTCAACATCCCCACATTCCAGCATCTTCTTTCCAAAATAAGGGTTCTTTATCTCACTCTCATCGCTCAACCAGTTAGCGCCTTTTTCATTCAGCGCCATAGGGCAATGCTCTAGGTACACATGGGCATTCTTCAGTTGCACCTTTTGCAACAGCACAAAAAATGCATCCGATAGTTTGCTGAAAGGCACACGCTGCTCTTCACAAGTTGCATCTTTGCTGCCCGTTATAGCCTTTGCTGTCATTAATACGGTATCAGTGTATGGTAAAAGTTGCTGTTGTATTTTATCTTTTTGCAATAAGGCCTTCAGGCTATCTGCAGCAACTACCAGTTGTTGTGCAGAGCTGTCCACGTGGCGAGCATTGATGGCTACTAATGCGTTCTTCACGTCATAGTATTTGCTCACTACTTCAAGCAAGATCTGTGTGCCATTGTCATTAAGTTCACTAACAGGCGGTTTGGGGGCAACAGTGGCTGTTTTGTTCAGCGTATCACCTGTAGGTGCTGTTTTATTAGAAGTATTGTTACATGCCGCTAGGCTAATTGCACATGCCAGGAACAGATATATGAAGCGCATAAATAAAAAAAATTTGTTGCAAAAATACAGGAACGTATCATGCTAAACACAAGGAACGTAATTTTGTTGCATCATGTTGATCTCATTACAAAATTTATCATTTTCATTTGGCTCACGGCCAATACTTGAAGATGCAAGCTGGCAGATAGGTACAGGCGAAAGAATAGGACTCGTAGGCAGCAACGGAGCAGGAAAATCTACCATTCTAAGATTAATGACCGGAGCCTATACGCCCGAGTCCGGTGTCATAAATAAGCCCAAGGACGTTACATTAGGCTTCTTTAACCAGGATCTTTTAAGTTTTTCTACCGATGATAGCATATTAAAGGTAGGCATGCAAGCCTTCGAAAGGGCACATGAAATTGAAAAGTTGATGGAACGCATCCTTCATGATCTGGAAACTAAACCCGATGATGAAAAGCTCCTCGACGACTATAGCCATGCCCTGCACGATTTTGAAGTGGCAGGAGGCTATGAAATGGAACACCGTACGGCAGAAGTATTAGAAGGCCTCGGTTTCTCAACAACAGACTTACAGCGTCCTTACAATACATATAGCGGTGGTTGGCGCATGCGTGTGCTGCTGGCAAAAATGATGCTGCAACAGCCCGAGTTACTCCTGCTCGATGAACCTACCAACCACTTGGACTTGCCGTCTATTGAGTGGCTGGAGCGTTACTTGATAGGATATCCCGGCAGTGTGGTTATCGTGTCGCATGATCGTTACTTCCTCGATCGCATGGTAACTAAGATTGTTGAAGTGTGGCAGCGCGATCTGTATCAATACAGTGGTAACTATACTTTCTTCCAGAAAGAAAAGATAGAGCGTATGGATATGCAGCAACGCGAGTTTGAAAACCAACAGAACTACATACGCCAGCAAGAGCGCTTTATTGAGCGTTTTAAAGCCAAGGCATCTAAGGCTGCTCAAGCTCAGAGTGCTATGAAACGGTTGGACAAACTGGATAAGATAGAATCACCCGATTCATCAATGCCGACCATGAACATCAATTTTGACGTCGCAAAGATTCCTGGCAAGGTGGTTTGTACACTTACAGGCATCGATAAAAATTTTGGCGAGCTCAGCATACTTGATAGTGCAAATGCAGAAATAGAACGCGGTGATAAAATAGCATTGATAGGAGCAAACGGAAAGGGTAAATCTACCTTATTACGTATAATAGCTGGTGTTGAAACTTTTGATGGTGAGCGTAAATGGGGGCATAATGTAGAAGAAAGCTTCTATGCACAGCATCAGCTAGAATCTCTGAATGTAGAATTTGAGATCCTGGAAGAATTAAAACAATGCCGCAGTGGCAAAACTGAATTGGAACTAAGGCAACTCCTCGGTTGCTTCCTGTTCAGTGGCGACGATGTATTTAAGAAAATAAAAGTACTCAGCGGGGGCGAAAAGGCACGTGTTGCATTGGCTAAAACCATCGCAGCAAAGGGCAATTTCCTGATGCTCGATGAGCCTACCAACCACTTGGATATGCAGAGTGTAGAGATGCTCATAGAGGCGCTCAACAAATATACCGGCACTCTTATTCTTGTTTCTCACGATAGGTACTTCATCAGTAGAACTGCAAACAAAATATGGAGCATAGAAGGTGGCGAAATAAAAGAATTTGTAGGCAGTTACGATGAGTGGGTTGTATATCAGCAAGATAAACTGAAGCGTGAACAAGCAGCTGCCAGCGAACCTGCGGCAGTTGCCAAACCTAAACCTGTCGAAAAAAAAGAAACCAAACCGGTACCGGTAAATGACGCTGAAATAAAGAACCTTAAAAAGGAACATCAAAAACAGCAGCGCATGTTTGAACAACTGGAAGCAGACATGAACAAGGCCACTAAGGAGAAAGCGGAATTGGAAGCTAAACTTGCCGATCCGTCCCTTTATACGGATAGGGATAAGTTTGCAAAATTGGATGAACAATACCGTAAGCACGTTGTGAAAGTAGATGAACTGACAAAAGCTTATGACAAGGTTTTTGAACAGATACTGGCCCTCGAACAGCAGCTTTCTTAAACATGCTTAATAAGTTACGCACAGCTTATAGAATGTATTGCTTATGTGTCATACCCTATGTACCTTTAGTAAGAATTTGTAACAAATCAATATAGTATGCCCTCTTTTGACATCGCAAGCAAGGTTGACTTGCAAACTTTAGATAACGCAATAAACATAGCTAAAAAGGAAATTGACAATCGTTTTGACTTCAAAGGAAAGCACATTGTGCTCGACCTGAACAAGAAAGATATGATACTCACCCTTGAAGTGGAAAGCGATATGCAGCTGCAGCAGGTGCAGGACGTTGTAATTACCAAAGCTATGCGCCAGGGACTTGAGGCTAGCAGTTTCGACCTCACCAAAGAACCTAGTGGCATGGGTAAGTTCATGAAGAAGAATGTCCCCATAAAGCATGGAATAGATAAGGATTTTGCAAAGAAAATAGTGAAACTGATAAAAGATAGCGGCCTTAAAGTACAGGCAGCCATCATGGACGATATAATACGTGTAACAGCTAAAAAAATTGATGACCTGCAAGACGTAATTCAGCTTTGCCGTTCATCAAATCTGGAACAACCACTGCAGTTTATAAACATGAAATCTTAGGGTGCAGAAAGTATAAATGTATCCGTTAAAGAAAACGCCCGACTATAAAAATATAGACCGGGCGTTTCTTATTTAATTTGGTTTTAGAACTGATTATTAGAATCTTTTAATAGCGGTTGTGCCATATCTTTTTCAGAAATTATGGCCAGGTTCATATCTACCTTCCAATCTATATTCAATGCAGTATCTGCATAATATACACCGCCTTCTGTGCTCTTATCATATAGATTATCGCATTTATAGAAAACTTCCGCTGTATCCGTAAGCACAGAATAGCCATGAGCAAAACCTCTAGGCACCAGGAACTGTAATTTGTTTTCAGCTGTAAGTTCCACGCCATACCATTGGCCATATGTTTTGCTGTTTTTGCGTATATCCACAACAACGTCCCATATGCCACCCTCCAGCACGCGTAATAGCTTAGTTTGTGCAGTAGGGTTATTTTGGTAATGCAGACCACGAAGAACGTTCTTTACAGATCGTGCCTGGTTATCCTGCACAAAGTTGGTTGCAAAAGAAGTTGCCTGCTCAAAAACCAGCTTATTGTAGCTTTCAAAAAAGTACCCTCTGTCGTCTTTGTGCACTTTGGGCTCCAGTATCAGTAGCCCTTCCAGCGGGGTGGTATGTACGATCATTACGACAGTTGGTTTATTATTTCCAGGAAATTTTGTGTAATGAATGCAAGGTCTTCCTCCTTAAATTCAGTATGTATAGGCAGTGATATCACGCAATCCTGTAGCATATCTGTTACCGGTAGTTGATATTGATCGCTGCCAAATTCTTTCAGCATATTTTGCTTATGGCATGGTACAGGGTAGTAAATCATGGATGGTATTCCCCTTTCCGCTAGCTTTTTCTGCACTTCGTCCCTGCTTACATTTTTAAGTTGCAAGGTATATTGATGAAACACATGATAAGAATAAGGGGCTCTGTATGGTGTTACAATATTAGAATTAACGCTAAATGCAGCATCATAATAGTCCGCAACCGCACGGCGTGCTGCACAATACTCATCCAGACGTTTTAGTTTGGCGCGCAATACCACCGCTTGTATAGTATCCAGGCGGCTATTCACGCCTACCACTTCGTGGTAATAACGCTCCTTTTGGCCATGGTTAGCTACCATCCTCAGCTTTTCAGCCAGTTCATCATCGTTAGTAAACATAGCCCCACCATCACCGTAGCAGCCTAGGTTTTTAGACGGGAAGAAGGAAGTGCAACCTACTATACCCATTGTTCCTGTTTTTACAGTCTCGCCGCTAGAGAAGGTGTAGGTACCGCCAATTGCTTGGGCATTATCTTCTATTACAGGTATATTATGTTCCTTTGCCAGTGCAAGCAACGGCTCCATATTGGCGCTCTGCCCATATAGATGCACTGGTATTATCGCCTTGGTATTGGGTGTTATAGCATTCTTTACTGCATCTATATTCATTGTAAATGTGTCCGCATCCACATCCACAAATACCGGCTTCAGGTGCAGCAAGGCTACAACTTCCACCGTTGCTATATAAGTGTACGATGCCGTTATTACCTCATCGCCTGGCTTTAACCCAAGTGCCATAAGGGCTATCTGCAGCGCATCTGTACCATTAGCACAAGGTATCACATGTTTTACACCCAGGTAGGCAGCTAACTCCTTGGCAAAGTGCTGCACATCTGGTCCATTAATAAAGGCAGCGCTTTCCAGTACTTGGCTTATGCCTGCATCCACTTCAGCTTTTATTTTTTGGTATTGACTTTTAAGGTCAACCATTTGCAAATTCCGCATCTCTTAATTTTAATGTTTGCAAACCTACGTCATACCCTGCATTCATCAAAGCTTTGCATATTGTTTAACACCACAAAAAGACACCTTGCCAATCGTTAAGTGGTATTATTTGCTAACTTCACCGCTATAATTTGTCTATAAAATAATGAAGTCTGTTTTCATTGCCCTTTTTATATGCCTGTTAGGCACAAGCTATGCTGCCCTTGCGCAGCAAGATGATCTGTTTGGTACAGTAAAAGTTGCTGAAACACATAAGGGCTGGATCATCGGTGCAAATGGAAATTTTGATATTCCTGCTGCAGATATGGCGAAGGAATTCGGGCTCAGCACCCGCATTGGTCCGTCTGTTTTATATAAAACCAAAGACAACTGGATGTTTGGTGTAAAGGCCGACTTCATTTTTGGTGCCCAAGTCCACCCCGATTCATTTATGATCAATTTAAAGGACAAATACGGCGAATTCATTACAGAAGGTGGTGCCCGTGTTACAATCCCTACAAATGAGCGTGGGTATATGATAGGGTTACAGGCCGGAAAAATAGTAAACACATCAAAAAACAGCAAGGATAATGGAATATTATTCATGACAACTGTGGGTTTCATTCAGCATAAAATCCAGATCAATAATCCTGATGGTGTTCCAGCCCTCAATACTACATACCAAAAAGGGTATGACAGACTTACAAATGGTTTATTTATTGAGGAAAGTATTGAATATTCTTATTTTGCAAAAAGTGGTTTGCTCAACTTTCACATAGGCCCAGATATAATGTTGGCTTCTACGCAGGACCGTCGGGATTATTTGTTTGATGTGATGCGTCCTGATACCAAGCAACGGTTGGACGTATTGTTTGGCATACGTGGTGGTTGGTATTTTTGCATCTTTAAACGCAAAAGCGAAGACATACTCTTTTAATTACAACCACTGCACAACCCATAAATAATAGTACTCTGCCCGGTAGCCGTAAACCCCTTAGGCAGGCTTACTGTAGCTATAGGCAGGTTATCCATGCAATACATTTTATGGCAGGCGGTACAGTTAAAATGCAAATGGTTATCGTTATGGTGATGTGTGGTGCAGTTATGTTTACATAAAGCAAATCGCGTCACACCATCAAGATCTATCACCTTATGTACTAGCCCCACTTCCTCAAAGTCATTAAGAATACGGTAGAGGGTTATGCGATCTATTTTTCCAAGCATCGGCTCCAGTTCCATATGGCTGAGCGCTAATCCATCAGGCTGCAATATATCCAGCACCTTCACACGTGAGGTCGTTACTTTTAGCCCTTTATCCTTTATTTCCTGTGCAGCATTCATAATCCTGATACAAAGATAAGGAATATAGATGCAACAGTGTTGCTTTATGCTTACATTTGCAACTCTGTTGCATAAAGAATGTCATCGCATAAACATATAATAGGATCAGATCGCTTAGGAATTGCCAGTGCTGTATTGTGCATGATACATTGCATGATAGTACCTTTGGCTTTTGTACTTAAGGTATGGTGGAGTAATCATACCGTTTACATCCTACCATCATGGTGGGGTATGCTCGACTATTTTTTTCTTGTCATAAGTTTCATTGCCGTCTTCCACTCTTCATCTCATGCTCTATCGAGGAACATCAAAGTGTCTTTTTGGTTCTTTTGGGCAGTGCTTACAACTGCAATTATTTTTGAGGATGCAATCCACTGGCTTGCATATGTAGCCTCAGCGGGTCTCATAACTACCCACCTTATTAATTTAAGAATGCAACGGTCTTTAAAAAAAGCAAGAATTGCCCGGTCATTTGCGCCAAACGTCTAATTAAGCACAGCTGGTGTTCCCAAAAATGGATCCGGGTTTTTCAATGCCTGATATCCCGACAAACTGCTGGCATACCATGTCCATACCAATAATGGCAAATATGCCCAAGCCAGTTTTTTATCAGCTTTTAATGCGGTAAAAAAGCTGGCAGTGGCAAATGTAGCATCTGCTTGTGTCCATACCTCGGCCAACACAGGACTACCTTTTTTGAAATATACATATCCAAATGAGAAGAAATCTGCCCATATCAGTGCCTGCAATATCAATAGCTTATTCCTGTCCTTCATTTGTTCGTCATTCAATATCTGCAACAGCCCCCATATTAAAAAGGCGTTATTAAATGTCCATGCCGGACCAAATAGCCATCTTGGAGGTGCCCAGGGTGCTTGTTTTTCTTTTACTTCATATATTTCTTTACTACGCTTTTTTGTTCCTGCAGACAAAGCTCCAACAACAGATACAATGATCAACGCAATAGCGCCTTGCCACCAAGGGTATTTTTTTTTAGATTGGGGCGCGTGTATAACTACATCTTTAACCATAGTGGTGCTCATACATAAGACTTTTTATACTCAACCTGCATAAATCCAATGCCACCGCCCACGTAAAATATCCATACATTCATTACTTGTTATACCACTCACTCTATTTCTTCCGCGTTTAGCATAAAGCCCTTACTTTTACACCGTATGTATCCCGATTTTCAGATTTTATTTGAACACCTTTTTGGCACAGCTATGCCCGACTGGTTAAGTATTTTTAAAACATTTGGTTTTGTCGTTATGCTGTCGTTTGTTGGCGCGGCATGGACCACCAGCAGCGAACTGAAACGTAAAGAAAAACAAGGCTTTCTAAGCCCTGAATATATAAAGGTTTTGGTAGGCAGGCATGCCACGTTCTACGATTTTTTATGGTCGGCATTGGGGGGCTTCCTTATCGGGTTTAAAGTAGGTGGACTTTTTGGTCATTTTCATGATGTAGCTCCAAATCCATTGGGGTATCTTTTTTCAGTAGAAGGCACACCCCTTTGGGGCGTAGTAGTAGGTCTGGTGCTAGGTTATCTTAAATATGCCGAAGTAAAAAAGCAAGCGCTACCAGAACCTCAAACGAAAACAATGTTAATGCACCCATATCAGCTCATGTTCGAGATCGTTTTGATTGCGGCGGCAGGCGGTTTTGCAGGGGCCAAGATTTTTAACGCATTTGAAACGTGGGACGACTTTCTACGAGACCCCATAGGCAGTATTTTTAGCAGCAGTGGCCTTACCTTTTACGGTGGCCTTATCGTAGCTACTATCGCCCTATATTATTATACCCGCAAACACAAAATACCATTTCAATATATGTGCGATGCTGCTGCACCGGGCCTTATGCTGGCTTATGGAGTAGGCCGCCTTGGTTGCCAAATAGCCGGAGATGGCGACTGGGGAATTTATAATACAGCGTATGTAAGCAGTCCTGATGGTATGTTGAGGCCATCTGTAACCCCTGCCGATGCCGAATACGCCACACGCATGATAGGCAACCAACCACATTCTTTTTTTGCAGGCTGGCATGGCTTCCCCCAATGGTTGTTTGGTATGAATTATCCACACAATGTAAACGATGATGGGGTGACCATTGCCGGTTGTATAGGCCGCTATTGTCATGTACTTCCTGTAAGTGTATTTCCAACTCCTATTTATGAATCTTTTGTATGTATCATCTTGTTCTTCGTGCTTTGGGGCATCCGCAAAAAGATCACCAAACCATTACATCTGTTTGGTATATACCTTATACTTAACGGCATAGAACGCTTTTTCGTAGAACTCATTAGAGTCAACTCAAAATATAACTGGGGATTTATTAAACCTACTCAGGCAGAGATTATTGCGGTATTTATGATGTTGGCTGGCTTATCAATTATTCTCTTTTATAACCCCAAAAATAAAACAGCTCCGTTGCAGGTTCCTGATATATCTACCCCATAGCGGGCTTATAATCCGGTAGGTTGTCACCAGCAAGCGTATATACTTCACCAAGTGTATATTTATGTATCCCAGGTTTATTATATGCGGCGGCGTTGAGCATAGCCATAGCTACTGTTTTGCCGGGTATAGGTTTCAGATTCTGCAACCCCGGCAACATACTTACTATCTTCATGAGGCAAATGCCAATTTGCTCCCCTATTCTTAGATCTTTTCTATGGCCGCTTAGTATGCCTGGCCTTATCTCATTTATACTGTTAAAAGTTAGTCCTTCAACCGCTCGCTCTAACTCTCCTTTCATACGAGAATAAAACAACTTGGCACGCGGATCAGATCCGGCAGCAGAGACCAATACATACACCGGCACTCCATTATCAGCAGCCATTGCTGCCGTTTCATACTGGTAAGTATAATCTACCTTATATTGGGCATCTTTACCACCCGCACTTCTTAAGGTCGTACCCATGGCCGAAAAAAGGACATCACCTGTAACTAGTGCTTTCCATTTTTCTGGCTCTTCAAAGTCAACCACATGTTCTGTCAATTTAGCATTTTGTATTCTGGAGCTTGTACGTACAAAAATCACCACTTCATTAAAACTGGAATTTCGTAATAGCAACTGCACCAACTGAAGACCTACTAAACCTGTCGCACCAATCACTATTGCTTTCTTCATGTTTTGTTCTTATATCTATAGGCATGAAAATTTTATGCCAACTAGAATTATTTCCGAAAACAGATGTAAAAAATGACAGAATGGAAGTCGTAACAGAAATAAAATTAACCAAGAGAACGCTTAAAACGCTTGTGTACGATCCGGTTAAAAGTGCTGAAGCAATAAACCTCATATACATGCCAGATACAGTTCCAGGCATTGAACGCATACAAGATGGTGCGAGTTTTAAATACCTAAAAGATGGTGTAAGGGTATCAGATGAGGACATGGGCCGTATTAAAAGTTTGGTAATCCCCCCGGCGTGGAAAAATGTATGGATAAGCCCTTTCCCAAATGGGCACCTGCAAGCTACTGGCACCGACATAAAAAACAGGAAACAATACAAATACCATCCCTTATGGAATACGTTAAGGAACCATACCAAATTTTACCACTTATTAGAATTTGGAAAAGCATTACCTGCAATGAGGCAACAGCTGCAAAAAGATATGCAACAATCCGGCCTTCCACTTCAAAAGGTATTGGCTACCATAGTATCTATTATGCAGTGCACATGCATACGGATAGGTAACAGCATATACGAAAAACTATATGGCTCTTTTGGACTTACTACACTTAAAGACAAACATGTAAAGATCAGCGGTAATGAGTTAAAATTTGCTTTCAAAGGCAAGAAAGGTGTGCATCATGACATTAGCCTAAAAAGCAGAAAACTTGCTAGAATAGTACAGCAATGCAGAGACATACCTGGTCACGAATTATTTCAATATTATACCGAGACTGGAGATAGGCATCCTATAGACTCCGGCATGGTAAATAACTACATAAAACAGATAGGAGGAGGCAATTTCACAGCTAAAGACTTTCGTACCTGGGCTGGGTCTCTTCATGCTATTGAAGCTTTTAAAGAATTGGGGGAAAGCAATACCGTTACAGAAGCGAAAAAAAATATAATAATCGCACTAGATATGGTAGCTTCACAATTGGGCAATACAAGAACAGTATGCAGAAAATACTACGTCCATCCTTTCGTTATAAACCACTATGCCAACAACACTATGTCTCGGTATTTTAGCAAATTCGATAAAATTACCTGTCCAAATGATACTGGCTTATCTCCGGAAGAACATATCCTCATGCAAATGTTAGAAGATGGCGGCAATACGGTTATTGCAGCTTAACTTATTCAGTTGCTTTTTCAGCAGGCTGCGGATTGTGGCTGCTGTTCAACTCTGGATTCTTAGCCTCAGCCGCCTCTATAGGGGCAAAATTAGACAATGCTTCTCCACGCCCTTTACGTACGACTGTAGTATGCTCAAAGTGAGCAGAAGGCTTCCTATCAGCTGTTACTACTGTCCATCCATCTTCAAGAGTTTGCACTTCGCGTGTACCCAGGTTGATCATAGGTTCAATTGCTAACACCATACCCTCTTTTAAGCGTTTGCCATCGCCACGGCGACCATAGTTAGGTACCTGCGGATCTTCGTGAAGCTTACGTCCCACTCCATGTCCCACCAGCTCACGTACAACACCATAGCCATGTTCCTTAGCTGTATAGTTCTCAACTGCAAAGGAAATATCTCCTACCCTGTTATTTTCGCGAGCTTGAAATATAGCCCTATGTAAGGATTCTTTAGTAACCTGCAACAGTTTCAAAACTTCGGGTTTCACATCACCTATAGCAAAGGTATAGGCATGGTCTCCATGAAAATCGTTCATAAAAACACCGCAGTCCACAGAAATGATATCCCCATCCTTGATAACGTAGTCACTTGGGAAACCATGTACTACCGTTTCATTAACAGATATACAAAGTGAAGCGGGAAAACCATGATAATTTTTAAAGGAAGGCACACCACCATTGTCTCTAATGAAGGTTTCAGCCATCTTATCAACGGATGCTGTAGTAATGCCTGGCTTTAAAAAAGCTGCCACCTCGGTTAAGGTGGCAGTTACCATTAAAGCGCTTTTTCTAATTAATTCAATCTCGTCTTTTGTTCTTATATGTATCATTAAAAGAAATCCAGTTAAAATTTAATTATACGCCTACACCAGTACCTGTATTGGTAGCTGTGCGGCCAGATATACGACCGGTCTTCATCAACCCATCGTATTGGCGCATCAACAAATGGCTTTCTATTTGTTGTAATGTATCTAATATAACGCCTACACCTATTAGCATTGATGTACCCCCGAAGAATGAAGCAAAGCCACTGGTTACACCGAGTAAAGCTGCTATGCCTGGTAATATACCTGCAATTGCCAGGAAAAATGCACCCGGCAGGGTAATACGATCCATAATAGTTGCGATATAGTTGGCTGTTGGTTCACCAGGTTTTACACCGGGAATGAAACTGTTATTACGTTTCAAGTTATCAGCCATTTCAGTTGGGTTAAAGATAAGGGCAGTATAGAAATAAGTGAATGCAATAACCATTACTGCATATATCAGATTATACCAAAGTGAGGTATGATCAGACAGTGCACGTATAAAACCAGCAGCATTTTCATTGTTAGTGAAACCAACAACAGTAGCAGGTATAAACATGATAGCCTGTGCGAAGATGATAGGCATTACACCTGCTGAGTTTACTTTCAATGGTATAAAATCCCTTGAACCAGAAACTTCACGCGCAGGATTTGTACTGCCTACTATACGACGAGCATAGTTGAGTGGTATTTTACGTGTACCCTGTGTAAGCAATATCAAACCTATTATTACCCCAACAAATATTGCAAGTTCTATCAGGAATATAAGCAATCCGCCACCACCGCCAATGTTACGATAGCTGAACTCTTGCAACACAGAGTGGGGCAAACGTGCGAGGATACCCACCATGATGATAAGTGATGTACCATTACCTATACCTTTATCAGTAATTTTTTCCCCCATCCACATTACAAACAATGTACCTGCAGTAAGCACAACAACCGTAGAAAGCCAGAATAGGAACGGATTAAATTCAGGAACTATTGCTGGTCCACTTTGGTTACGCAGGTAAGCAACATAGGCACTCGCCTGGAAAGCAGTAACAAGAACAGTGATATAACGTGTGTATTGATTGATCTTGCGACGTCCACTATCCTCGCGCTGCATTTTAGCAACTTGCGGTATAACAATACCTGCGAGCTGCATAAAGATTGAAGCGGAGATATACGGCATAACACCCAATGCAAAAATGGAAGCACGACTGAACGCACCACCTGCAAACATATTGAACAGACCAAGCAAACCTTCAGTGCTACCACCTAGTGATAATAAATTGGGGTTGATACCGGGCAATGTTATATAACAACCTACACGATAAACAAAAATAAGTAATAGCGTGTATAGGATGCGCTTACGGAGTTCATCAATACTCCAGATGTTCTTAAGCGTTTCGATAAGTTTCTTCACTGAACTAAGGTTAATCTGTATGAAATGCGAATAAACGATAAAAGACGCATTTAACCAAATGCGTCTTTTATACAGTAAAAATTATTATAGTATTTCTATTGTACTGCCAGCTGCTGTTATTGCATCTTTAGCTTTTGCGCTAGCCGCATTAACTTTAAATGCAATTTTAGCTTTCAACTCACCGTTGGCCAGTATTTTAACAAGATCAGTACGATTGATCAAACCATTGATATAAAGCTCATCGGGAGTAAATTCCTTCAGTTCATATTTCTCAATGAGAAAATCCAGTTGACCCAGGTTAAACACTTTATAATCAACACGGAAGTGATTGATAAAACCACGCTTTGGCATACGGCGCTGTATAGGCATCTGGCCACCTTCATGACCTCTCTTAGATTGATAACCTGTACGTGCCTGCTGACCTTTGTTACCCTTTGTTGAGGTACCACCATGTCCGCTACCTTCACCACGGCCAATACGTTTTGTTTTATGGGTTGCCCCTGCTGCTGGCTTTAAATTATGTAATTCCATTGTATTAGCATTTTTGAACTTGCGCGGAATGTTAAACCGCTCGCAAATTGATTATAAATAATTAGTTTACCTCTTCAACTTTCACCAGGTGGTGTACTTTTTCCACCATACCCAGTATCTGCGGGGTTGCTTCAACTTCAACAGTGAAGAGCATCCTGCGCAGGCCTAAAGCTACAAGCGTACGCTTCTGGCGCTCAGAACGGTCAATGCCGCTTTTTACTTGTGTGATTTTAATTTTTGCCATGATTGTATGCAGTCAATAAAGGTTAAACTTGTCAACCCAGATTATTAAAAATATTATCCGTTAAATACTTTCTTAAGATTCACATTACGCTGCCTAGCTACCTGAATAGGTTCGCGAAGCATACCTAATGCTGTAAAGGTTGCCTTTACCACGTTGTGCGGATTTGCAGATCCTTGCGATTTAGACAGGATATCTGTGATACCTGCAGCTTCAAGAACAGCACGCATGCTGCCTCCTGCTATCACACCTGTACCATGTGCAGCTGGCTTAATAAACACTTTTGCAGCGCCTTCTTTAGCCAATTGGTCATGTGGTATAGTACCATTCATAACCGGTACTTTTATCAGGTTCTTCTTAGCGTCATCTATACCTTTGGTGATGGCTTCCTGTACTTCTTTAGCCTTACCCAAGCCATGACCTACAACGCCATTACCGTTACCTACAACCACAAGGGCTGAAAAGCTGAATGCACGGCCGCCTTTTGTAGTCTTTACCACACGGTTGATAGATACTACCTTTTCATGCAGATCCAGATCTCCGGCTTTTACGCGATTAAAATATGCTTTCGACATTATATTATATGAAAAAAGTTAAAATTATATTGTTATAGTTTCAGCCCACCTTCACGTGCGCCATCGGCTACAGCCTTTACACGGCCGTGATAGAGGTAACCTCCGCGATCAAAAACAGCTATTTCTATTCCTACTGCCTTTGCTTTATTTGCTATTGCTTTACCAACCAACACAGCTTTTTCAACCTTATTGCCTGCTATTGCAACTATGTCCTTTTCGCGGCTATTTGCTGCTGCAAGTGTAGTACCTGTAGCATCATCTATCAGCTGAACATAAATATCTTTATTGCTGCGGAAAACTGAAAGACGAGGCTTGTTTGCAACACCCTTCACTTTAGCGCGTATACGCCAGCGCAATTTTTGGCGACGTACAACTTTCTGATCTAATGCCATGTTAACTTGTTTTTTACGGGCTCAGGCTGCTTGCGCTTCCCGGCTACCGGAATTTGTTATTAAAAGATATAAGTAATCATCACCCGGTGGTTCCAGGTGATGATCAATATTATTTACCTGCTGACTTACCTGCTTTGCGGCGTACAATTTCACCGGCATAACGGATACCTTTACCTTTGTATGGTTCTGGTTTACGCAACCCGCGTATCTTTGCAGATACCTGGCCAAGCAATTGTTTATCTATAGATTCTAGTATGATACGTGGATTCTGACCTTTTTCTGCCACTGCAGATGCCTTAATTTCTTTTGGCAAATCAATGATAATGTTGTGGGAAAAACCGAGAGCCATATCTATCTGCTGGCCTGCAACGGCTGCACGATAACCTACCCCTACTAGTTCAAGTGTACGAACAAAACCTTCGTTTACACCCTGTACCATGTTGGCAACCAGTGAACGGTAAAGACCATGCAACGCACGATGGCGGATCTGGTCTGTAGGACGCTCAATCAAAAGTTCTGTACCTTCAATAGTTACTTTGATATCGCGATCAATAGCTTGTTTCAATTCGCCCTTAGGGCCTTTTATTGTAAGCTCATTTGCTGAGTTAACTGTTGCGGTTACACCTTTTGGAAGCGTTACCGGCTTTTTACCTATACGAGACATCTGGTCTTGTTTTATTAACTTGTTATAAATGAAGGTTGATCGGTCAGCCCGGTATAGGACCGGCTTAATGTATCACCCTTCGAACCTTTATGTAGAGCAGAGATAAACTAAGTTTATCTCTGCCTTTAAAAACTAGTAAATGTAGCACATCACTTCACCACCTACATTAGTAGCGCGGGCTTCTTTATCTGTCATCAACCCTTTTGAAGTTGAAACAATAGCTATACCCAAACCATTCTGCACCCTGCGTATTTCTGCTGGCTTAGCATACTGGCGAAGACCTGGACGGCTTACGCGTTCCAAAGACCTGATTGCTGGTTCTTTAGTCTGGCCATCATACTTAAGCGCTATTTTAATAAGGCCCTGTTTGTTATCGTCTTCAAACTTGTATTTTAAGATATAACCTTTATCGTAAAGAATTTCGGTCATACGCTTCTTAACATTTGAAGCCGGGATTTCCACGATACGATGGCGTGCCATCTGTGCGTTACGGATACGTGTCAGGAAATCTGCTATAGGATCTGTTACCATTTTTCTTTTTAAGTTTTGTAAATAAATGTTGTTACGGGTTTCAATAACAGCTATTATATAGCCTGTTACTGACCTTGAAACTAAATATTACCAGCTTGCTTTACGTACACCTGGTATCATACCACCCAACGCCATATCACGGAAAATACCACGGCACATTGCAAACTGGCGCATATATCCTCTTGGACGGCCGGTAAGCTGGCAACGGTTCTTCAAACGTACAGGACTTGCATTCTTTGGAAGTTTATCCAAACCTGCATAATCACCAGCGGCTTTCAGGGCAGCACGCTTTTCAGCATATTGTGCAACCATGTGCTCGCGTTTGCGTTGACGGGCTTTTACTGATTCTTTTGCCATTTATGTTTGTTTATTTTTGGGGTCACCTGCCTTTGCAAACAGGATCTATCAATTATTACTAGTTATCTTTCTTAAGACTTTTGAATGGCATGCCCAGTTCTTTCAACAGTTCAAATGCTTCTTCATTTGTTTTGGCAGTAGTCACATAAGTGATGTCCATACCGCTGATACGTGCTATCTTGTCGATATTGATCTCAGGGAAGATGATCTGCTCAGTAACCCCCATGGTATAGTTACCACGACCATCAAATGATTTATCGTTGATACCCTTGAAATCACGTACACGTGGTAATGTGATAGAGATCATGCGATCCAGGAATTCATACATCCTTACGCTGCGCAATGTAACGCGGCAACCTATTGGCATCGCTTTACGAAGCTTGAAGTTAGATATATCTTTCTTAGATAAAGTAGGTACAGCCTTCTGACCAGAGATCATCGTCATTTCACCTACTGCATCATCTATCATCTTCTTGTCTGATACAGAACCCTTAACACCTTGGTTAAGGCATATCTTTACCAGGCGAGGACATTGCATCACCGAAGTATAACCAAACTTCTTCATCAGAGCTGGTACCACTTCTTCCTGGTATTTCGTTTGTAAACGAGGTATATATGTAGTCGTTGCCATTATTTGATTACCTCCCCTGTCTTTTTAGAGATACGTACAAAATTTCCATCCTTGCGCTCACGTTTGATACGAGCTGGCGCCTTGGTCTTGGCGTCAAACAGCATCACGTTAGAGATGTGTATGGTAGCTTCTTCCTGCACAATGCCACCCTGAGGGTTCTGCGCATTGGGCTTTAGGTGCTTGGTTACCATGTTCACGCCTTCTACAAGTACGCGGGCTTCAAGCGGGTGCACGGAAAGTACTTTGCGTGGTTTGGTACGGTCCTTATCGTTACCGGTAATAACAACCACGTTGTCACCCTTTTTAATATTAAACTTAGGTTTAAATCTCTTTTTCACAGTTACTATGAATTAAGCGTTGTGTATGCCCCGTTTCTTAACGGGCTGCAAATGTACAACTTTTTTTACAATACTTCAGGTGCCAGGGAAACAATTTTCATGTACCCCTTATCGCGCAGTTCACGGGCCACCGGGCCAAAGATACGTGTACCACGTGGCTCATCAGAATTGTTGAGCAGTACTACAGCGTTATCATCAAAACTGATGTATGAACCGTCTTTACGGCGCAATTTGTTTTTTGTACGTACGATGACGGCTTTGGAAACAGTGCCTTTTTTCATGGCGCCTCCCGGAAGGGAATCCTTTACTGTCACTACAATCTTATCCCCGATACCGGCATAATCTTGTCCCGAATTGCCTAACACGCGTATACAAAGTACTTCCTTTGCACCACTGTTATCGGCTACATTGAGCCGGGATTCTTGTTGTATCATCTTAAATGAGGTTACTTGGCTTTTTCAATAATTTCTACCAGTCTCCACCTTTTGGTCTTACTCAGCGGGCGGGTTTCCATAATACGCACTACATCACCTGCAACTGCAGTATTCTGTTCATCATGCGCATGAAACCTGGTTGTCTTCTTTAGGAACTTACCGTACAAAGGATGCTTGATTTTACGCTCTACAGCAACAGTGATGGTCTTTTCCATCTTGCTGCTCTTAACGATACCTATACGGGTTTTCCTGCTTTTTCTTTCAATCATAACAGACATCTATAAATTTGTTAGAAACCTTTAGCTCTTTTGTGCTGCTCAGTCTTCAATCGTGCCAGTTCGCGGCGCAGGTGACGGATCGTAAGCGGGTTTTCAATTGGGTTGACTGCATGACTGAAATGTAATTTCTTCAGGCGCAACTCCTCGTCACTTATCTTCTCATTCAGCGCCTGGTCATCCAGCGAGCGATAATCGTCAACTTTCGCTTGTTTTGCTTTTGCCATTTTAGTAATAATTGGTCGTTAGTAATCAGAAGTTAGCTGTAAGTTCAATTTCATTTACAAATACAAACCACGTAACAACTAACAAATATTTTTATAGTTTCTTCACTTAGTCACGTATGTTACCAATTACTCGGCAGCATAATCATGACGGGTGATAAATTTGGTCTTTATTGGCAGTTTCTGCGCACAAAGTTCAAAAGCTTCACGTGCTACTTGAGGCGTTACGCCTTCAATTTCAAACATGATATGGCCTGGCTTTACTACCGCTGCGTAGAATTCAAGGTTACCTTTACCTTTACCCATACGCACTTCTTGTGGCTTGCGGGTAATTGGCTTATCCGGGAAAATCCTGATCCAAACATTACCTTCACGCTTCATGTGACGGGTAAGTGCCTGGCGGGCTGCTTCTATCTGACGGTTGGTGATCCACTTAGGTTCCAACGCTTTCAGACCAAAAGAACCAAAGGCTATTGTAGCGCCACGCTGTGCGTTACCCTTAATTCTGCCTTTATGGGCCTTCCTGTGTTTCGTCTTTTTAGGTTGTAACATTGTTACAGTTTTATTGAGAGTATGCTAAAATTATTCTGTTATTAACGGCCACCTCCACGGTTGCCACCACCTGTACCACCGCCACGATTTCCGCCGCCAGTACCACCACCACGGTTACCGCCGCCGCCTGTACCACCGCGGTTACCACCGCCACGATTGTCACCACCGCCGCGACGTTCACCGCCACCACGATTGTCACCACCTCTGCGTTCGCCGCCTGCACCACCTTCACTGCCTGGGAAAGCTCCGGCCGGGCGATTGCCACGGTTATCAGAACCTGCTGACAGGTTAGGATTCAGGTCACGTTTGCCCAAAACTTCACCTTTACATATCCATACCTTCAAACCAATCTTACCATATACGGTCATTGCATACACCGAAGCATAGTCAATATCCATACGGAAAGTGTGCAATGGAGTACGGCCTTGTTTAAATTCTTCTGAACGGGCTATTTCTGATCCGTTCAAACGACCACCGGCTTTAATTTTGATACCTTCTGCACCCATACGCATAGCTGTAGAGATAGCCATTTTTATGGCACGCTTGTAGCTAACACGGCTTTCTATCTGGCGGGCTATTGTTTCACCCACAATGTTTGCATCCATTTCAGGACGGCGAATCTCCATAATGTTGATCTGCACATCATCCTTCTTGGTAAGTTTCTTCAGCTCTTCCTTAATACGATCTACTTCAGCACCGCCCTTTCCTATGATGATACCAGGCTTTGAAGTGTGGATGGTAACGATGAGCTTGCCTAAAGTACGTTCTATAACAATACGGCTTATACCGCCTTTGTTGATACGTGCATTCAGGTAAGTACGGATTTTATGGTCTTCAACCAGTTTCTGACCAAAATCCTTTTTTTCACCGAACCACATTGAGTCCCATCCGCGGATGATGCCCAACCTGTTACCTATAGGATTAGTTTTTTGACCCATTCTGTTTATTATTAAGCTTGAGTATTTGAGTTTTCTGTTTTAGTATTTTCTGCGGTTGCTGCGTTGCGGCTATCAACTATCAGAGTGATGTGGTTGCTGCGCTTGCGTACACGGTAAGCACGGCCTTGTGGTGCAGGGCGCATCCGCTTCAATACACGGCCGCCGTCAACAAATATTGTTTTAACAAACAAGTCAGCGCTTGCAACATCCGTACCTTCATTCTTTACCCTCCAGTTAGCTATTGCACTCAGCAACAACTTTTCCAGTGGCACAGACGGATGCTTGGTGCTGAACTTTAAAGTATTCAGCGCTTGTTCTACATCCAGACCGCGTATCAGATCTGCCAAAAGGCGCATCTTGCGGGGCGATGTAGGTTGATTTCGTAAGCGAGCTACAGCTTCCATTTTATTTTATGATTTTTGATGTGTGGGCAGGGTTATTATACCACTTTCCACCTCAATGTTTAATACAGCTTTTATTCCTTATCAGCTAACCTTACAGGCCAACTTTATTATTTAGTTCCGCTATGTCCCTTAAAGTTACGGGTCGGTGCAAATTCACCAAGCTTGTGGCCCACCATGAACTCTGTAACATACACAGGGATAAACTTGTTACCATTGTGTACGGCAAAGGTCTGACCTACAAAGTCTGGAGTGATTGTAGAACGGCGGCTCCAGGTTTTAATAACACCCCTTTTTGCTTTACCGTCTGTTACAGCCAAAACTTTGCGTTCCAGCTTTGCATCTACATAAGGTCCTTTTTTTATCGAACGAGCCATTGTTTATTGACTATTTAATATTTTATGTTGCCGATGGGATCACCCATCAATAGTATTATAATTTCCTACCGTTCTTGCGCTGCAGGATCAGTTTATCAGATCCCTTATGCTTACGGGTTTTAAGACCCTTAGCGTACTTACCGGTACGGCTGCGTGGATGCCCACCTGAAGATTTACCTTCACCACCACCCATCGGGTGATCTACCGGGTTCATCGCTACACCTCTGGTACGCGGGCGGATACCCTTCCAACGGTTACGACCTGCCTTACCCATTGATTGCAATGCGTGGTCGCTGTTAGATACGATACCTACTGTAGCCATACATGTGCTCAGTATTTTCCGCAATTCACCACTTGGCATTTTCAGTACGCAATATTTTTCTTCCTTAGCGTTCAGTTGGGCATAAGTACCTGCTGAGCGCGCCATAGCACCGCCACGGCCTGGTTGTAATTCTATATTGTGTATAACAGTACCCAAAGGCATGTTCTTAAGTGCAAGTGCATTGCCCACTTCTGGTGGTACAGTTACGCCGCTTATTACTTTGCTGCCTACCTGTAAGCCCTGTGGAGCTATTATGTAACGCTTTTCACCATCAGCATATGCAAGCAGTGCTATGAATGCAGAACGATTAGGATCGTATTCTATAGACTTAACGGTAGCAGGGATATCATGCTTATTGCGTTTGAAGTCAATAATACGATATTGTGTTTTGTTACCACCACCTATGTAGCGCATTGCGCGGCGGCCCTGAACGTTACGGCCACCTGTGCCAGGTAATGCCTCCAGTAAGCTTTTTTCAGGCTTGTTAGTAGTAACTTCTGCGTATGCGTTACCTATTCTCCAACGTGTGCCGGCTGTAACCGGTTTATATTTACGTAATGCCATTTTCTAGTTTGTTTTCAGATTTACATTGAAAATAAATCTATCGATTCTCCGGTTGCCAGGGTTACAATCGCCTTTTTGTAAGAAGGCTTGCGGCCTGAAAGAAAGCCGGCTTTAGTGTAGCGGGTTTTGTTTTTAGCAGGTACTACCGCTGTATTCACATCTGCCACCTTCACACCGTAAAACTCTTCTACAGCTTTTTTAATTTCCAGCTTGTTTGCAAACTTGCCTACTACGAACGTGTAACGGCCGTTTTTCTCCATCTGGCTATTTACCTTTTCGGTTATCACCGGCCTTACCAACACATCTGTAAGTTTCATTTTTACCTATTTTATATTGTAAAATGGATATTCTGTTTATTAAATCCTTATGCTTCTGCACCAACTTCTTCTTCACTAAACATATTTGCTGCGCTCTCAGTAAATATTAATACTGATGCATTTACCAGGTCGTATGTATTCATGTCGCTCAGCACAATGGTTTTATTATCTGTCAGGTTCCTTCCGCTCAGGTACACATTATCATTATAATCCGCTAATACTACCAGCGTCTTCCTGTGCTCACCACGTAGAGTATCCAGTATTACCGAAAATTCCTTTGTTTTAGGGGTATCCATCACCAGGTCTTCAACGATCACTATTTTATTAGCACGCGCCTTGTGTACCAGTGCAGATATTTTAGCCAGATCCTTCACCTTACGGTTCAGTTTACCACCATATAAGTGTGGCTTAGGCCCAAAGATGGTACCACCACCTTTATAAAGCGGGTTACGTAGGTTACCCTTACGTGAACCACCTGTACCCTTCTGCTTGTGCAGTTTCTTTGAAGAACCCTGCACCTCTGCACGACCTTTGGTTTTGCTCGTACCTTGGCGTTGTGTAGCCTGATATTGCTTTACAGCAAGATAGATACAATGGTCGTTTGGCTCGATACTAAAAATATCTTCCGGCAATTCAATCGTACGGCCGGTCTTGCCACCTTTACTATTTAAAATGTCAACTTGCATGACTCAATTAATTCTGAATTAAAACAATAGATCCGTTATGGCCTGGAATAGAACCGCTTATTAAGATGTAATTCTTTTCCGGGAATATTTTTACTACACGTAAAGCCTTGATCTTTACACGGTCGCCACCCATACGGCCTGCCATGCGCATGCCTTTGAATACTCGGCTTGGATATGATGAACCACCTATAGAACCTGGTGCACGTGAACGGTCATGCTGGCCATGGGTTGCTTCACCCACACCACTAAAGCCGTGACGCTTAACAACACCCTGGAAACCTTTACCTTTAGTGGTGCCGATCACGCTGACCTTTTCACCTTCAGTAAATATTTCGCAGGTTATTTCTTCACCTACTTGTTTATCAATGGAACAGTTACGTAATTCTTTAACTACAGACTTAGGCGTAGTGCTTGCCTTAGCGAAGTGATTTATCTGTGCTTTTGGCGTATTCTTTTCTTTAGCTTCGCCAAAAGCTATCTGTAGCGCGGTGTACCCGTCGGCATCCTCAGTTTTCTTTTGGATAACCACACAAGGTCCAGCTTCGATGATGGTACAAGCAGTCTGCTTACCATTCGGCTCAAAAATGCTGGTCATGCCGATTTTTTTACCAATTATACCTTTCATTATTAGTATATTTAAGCCAAGCGCCCGGTGCCGTTTGGTACGGTGCGGGATTAGCCATTTTCAATCATTTATTATAAAGAGCCAAAATTCTTACCAATTTACCACACCCCTTAAAGTGTAGCGGCTATGGTTAGGCCTTGATCTCAACCTCTACCCCACTTGGCAGATCCAGTTTCGATAATGCATCAACTGTACGTGAAGAAGAAGTATAGATGTCCAGGAGGCGCTTGTGGGTGCACAACTGAAACTGCTCACGAGACTTCTTGTTAACGTGCGGCGAGCGCAATACTGTAAAGATCTTCTTCTCTGTAGGCAACGGAATAGGGCCTGTAACCACTGCTCCTGTATTGCGCACAGTCTTAACGATTTTCTCCGCTGATTTATCTACCAGGTTGTGGTCGTAAGATTTTAGCTTTATTCTGATACGCTGTGACATACTTATTAAATAACTTCTTAAACCCGTAAAATTTGGGACTGCAAAGGTAATGAGTTTTTTGGTTCGGCAAAATTATTTTAAGCTTTTTTTGAATTTTATTTTTGCTCTCCATATTTTCACGCTCCTCACACCAATATCCTCCTGCTGTCCTGTCTCGAAAAAGGATTGCAAATGTACGCACTAAAAACCATTTTACGTTATATATTTATTGTAAACTCGACTTCTTTACAATCAAGGTGGAAATCAACCAGCTAGCCGCCATCGTCTTAAGTTTCCGGGTACTTTATTGAACACAATAACGCCACAATATAGCACTCCGGGTTGCGTGGCAGAATGACATACAAGTATAAATTCTTGGTGAAGACATTAATTTCGCCATTGTACAGGTGCCCTTTTTAAAGAATTTATTCTAATAAAAAGCTTTTAGTAAACCCACGATAATCACACTTATAAATCTAAATCTTGGTAAAAAAGATCACTTTTCTTGCTCGCAATAATCTGCGTTACAATCCACACACAGGCACAAACCCACTTAGCAAAGCCCCAGGTACTGAACTATGCTGGTACAATGCCAGAGCCAGCTACAGACATAAATAAATAAGTACATTTCAGAAACCCTCATTTACCCCGCAAGCGCACAAGCCGCCAATGTGGAAGGCAAGGTGGTGGTGAAATTTGTAGTCAATGAAGACAGCAGCATTACAAATGCCACTGTTGTAAAACCTGTAAACCCGGCACTCGATAGCGCAGCCGTTAAAGTATTCAGCAGCATGCCGCCCTGGAAGCCTGGAAAGCATGCTGGAAAAGAGGTTAAAGTATATTAAAATACCCGCGGCCTTCAATCTGAAAGAGGATTCATTACAAAAACTAGAAAACCTTGATATCCCTGACTCTGTGCACATTTAAAATTCATAGTTTATGAAAACGGAGACTTGAAAATTTCACAACAGTTACGGCCTCGAATAAATCCTTTGCAAGAGAGGCTGCAAGGGTACTAAGTCTAATGCCGCCCTGGACGCCTGGCTCTATCAATGGTAAACCTGTAAAGGTATATTTTACCCTTCTAATCGTTTTTTCGTTACTCTAAATAGCAATACAATTTCCATTTCAGTGCCTTTACCAAATATTTACAATTCCCTCTTGCATAAAACAAGCATTTTTATAACTTTACGTTTCCTTTAACAATAAAACATATAAGAGATGAAAAAACTATTATTGGGGATACCGGCTATGTGCGCATTATTTTTAACGTCTTGCAACAAGAACATAGACGTGCCAAACGGGTATAGTATGAGCGTTATACCATACTACACCGATTATACAAGCATCGATTCTGCACAGGCATATATCCGCGCTGATACATCTTCCGACCTAACCATTCCTTGGACCAAGACACTACCATTGTACTCTGCTGGTGGGGTTTTAAGTGCAACTTTTTACAATCTGCAACCAGGCATGTACAAAGTGTACATGACAGGCAAATCCAACACCGGCAAGTTTGTATCTGGCACTACTGTGGTCAATCTCATTTATAATAATGACGTTAATGTCGTTCTACGATAGTTGAACTTTTTTAGTTTAGAAAAGCCCCTAATCTTCCGGTTAGGGGCTTTTTAACTTTTATGCATCGTATGCGGTATTATTCTTGCAGTACCATACAAAATGCCTTTTTATGAAACGTACTAACCGCTTGCCAATTTTCTTATTGATCTTATTAATATATATCGCTGTATGTTCTGCTCTTCCTGTCCATGCTCAGGATAATAGCATGAAAAAGGAGATCCTAATCTATATTAACCAGCATCGTAAAGACATGGGATTGCAGCCTCTAAAAACCAATTCCATAATTGAAGATGAAGCCCTTACACATAGCAACAATATGGCTAAAGGCAGAGTGCCCTTTGGTCACGATGGGTTTGATGACCGTATGGGGCGTATCATGAAGCAGATTAAACCATCGCACGCAGCAGCAGAAAACGTAGCTGAGGGTGCTAAAACCGCCCGCGAAGTAGTAGATATATGGCTGCATAGCCCTGGCCACCGTAAAAACATTGAGGGCAATTATACCCTTACGGGCATTGGTATCGCCGCAGACAGAAATGGCAAACTTTTCTTCACCCAGATATTCATACTGAACAAATAAAATTTTGCTAATTATCCAACCTTATTTCCATAAGTTTCGGCCAGTACTTACCAGTCACAAATATCCGGTTCGTCCCTGCATCATAAGCAATACCATTCAGCACCTCTGGCCCTCTGTGCATCAACGGATTTATGGGCGGTATTCCCGTCTTTGCGCGTAGGTCGCTGAGGTCAGCTCGGGCTACCACCTTTCCTGTAGCAGTATCTATCTTTAGTATCAGGTCGGTCTGCCACTGGTTGGCGTATAAACTCCCTTTTATAAGTTCCAGCTCATTTATATAATTCACCGGGCCGTGTTCGTCCGTCACAGTAAGTTTCTTCACCTCTTGCCAGGTGTTTGCATCCATATAGTGTATTACGCTAGTACCGTCGCTATATATCAGATATTTAGCATCGTGTGTCATACCCCATCCTTCTCCTGTGTTGTAGCTAAATTGCCCTGTCAGTTTCAGGTTGGTCATATTGTATATAAAGCCGGTCGCTTCTTTATAGGTCAGTTGGTACAGCTTACCATTCAACAATGTTAGCCCTTCGCCAAAGTATTTCTTTTCTAAGAGCGTCTTCTGCAATACTCTCCCGGTTTTCAGGTCCGTTTTGCGTACATCCGATGCCCCATATTGCCCAGCACTTTCATAAAAACATCCGTCTACATACTCCAGGCCTTCAGTAAAACTTGCCGAGTCATGTGGGTATATATTAATCAGTTGATAATCGATCACTTGGGGTAAACTTACGGCATCGTTATTTGAAGTAATAGTTTTATCTTCATGAGTCGCGGTGTTACACCCTACAGATAAAGTATAGAGTCCAGCCAACAATAAAAGGATTGTGCGTTTCATATTTAGGTTTAGCAATTGCAAGTAACCACTAAAAACGCACTAAATAAAGTCCAGCGCCGCATCAATAACCATATTTTTCTTTCCAGCATCTCCTCAGGTATTCTCTTAAGCGGTCCTCTGCGGCATTATGTGCAGGGTCATAAAATTTGGTGCCTTTTATTTCTTCAGGCAGGTACTCCTGGTCCACAAAATTCCCATCAAAGTCATGGGCATACTTATAGCCTTTGCCGTAATCCAGTTTTTTCATAAGCCCGGTAGGGGCATTTCGTATAGGTAATGGTACTGATAAATCTCCTGTTTTGCTTACCAGGCTCTGAGCGGCGTTTATTGCCATATACGCTGCATTGCTTTTTGGCGATGAAGCAAGGTAGGTAACTGTCTGCGATAGTATAATACGACACTCCGGATAGCCTATCATTTCCACTGCCTGGAAGCAACTTGTAGCTAATAACAATGCATTCGGGTTGGCATTCCCTATATCCTCGCTGGCAAGTATCAGCATACGTCGCGCAATAAATTTAGGGTCTTCCCCACCGGCTATCATCCTGGCAAGCCAATATACCGCGCCATTGGGATCGCTACCTCTTATAGATTTAATAAATGCCGATATGATATCATAATGCTGTTCCCCGCTTTTGTCGTACAATGCAGCTTTGGTTTGCACCACATCTTGCACCAGGTCATTAGTAATATTTTTTTCACCCTTTGGCAATGATGACACAACCAATTCCAGCAAGTTAAGCAACTTGCGTGCATCGCCACCACTAAGCTGCAGCAAGGCTTCCCACTCTTTAATAATTACATTTTTCTCTCTCAGCCACTCATCTTTCTCCATAGCATGATGTACCAGCGCCATCAGGTGATCCTCTGTTAGGGGTTTTAGAATATATACCTGGCATCTGCTCAGCAAGGCCCCTATCACTTCAAAAGATGGATTTTCTGTAGTAGCACCAATCAGTGTTATAATTCCTTTTTCAACAGCCCCCAGCAGGCTATCTTGCTGTGCTTTATTAAACCTGTGTATTTCATCTATAAACAATAAAGCATGCCCCGCCTTGCGGGCCGTTTCTATTATGGCACGCACTTCCTTTACACCGCTATCTATAGCGCTCAAAGTAAAAATGGGTATAGATAGGGCATGTGCTATTATCTGGGCTAGGGTGGTCTTGCCAACACCCGGCGGCCCCCAGAAAATAATGCTATGCGCCTTATGGCTTTGTATCATTTGCTCCAGCACTTTTCCGGGCCCTACCAGGTGCTCCTGTCCTATAAATTCTTCCAGCGTATGGGGTCGCATGCGCTCTGCCAACGGTATATGTGATGATGCAGGCATTGTTCTATATTTGTAACACTTAAATTCCTAATTTAGCTTATGCTACGCAAATTACTTATCATTGGCTGCCTTTTTAGCACACATCTTGCATTTGCCCAAAAGACAGTTCCTAATGCCAAATCACCATTCCAGAAGGCCGAATCAGCTGATGTTCCGGAACAAGCAATTGGAGCTCCGTTACCTCCGTTTATACTCATTAAAATGCCTAAGCATGTTGCCGGAAAAACACACAGTAAACAGAAAAAACATAGTCCCGAAGGTACCGAAACTCTTGCACTCGCACCACCTAAACTCATTACCAATAAGGACGTAAAATACGATGCCAACTTGTTCATGATGTTCTTCAACCCTACTTGTGGCCATTGTGAGGATATGACGGAGTTACTGGAAAAACACATCCAGTTATTCAATAAAACTAAAATTGTAATGGTAGCCTCTCCTAATGCACGCCCATACATGCCAGAATTTGAAAAAGGTTATAACACGGACCAATATTCCACTCTTATTGTGGGTACAGATAGCCTTAATCTTATTGGCAAATTGTTTTTATATCACTCATTACCTCAGATCAATATTTATGATAAAAACAGGAAATTGCTAAAAGTGTTTAGCGGCGACACCCCGCTCGATTCTTTAAAACCATACATACAATAAGCATTAACATTAACCCTTGTCCAATCACCAATAACCTAGCTACTCAAGTATGTTTCGTAATCTCATTATTATCTGCTGTCTTCTCATTAGTCGCCAAGCATTTGCTCAAAATGCAAATGCTAACGTTTCTATACCACCCAAATCCATCAAACCATCACCATATTTCGTCCCCGAGCAGGCTATAGGTGCTCCATTGCCTCCATTCCTTCTAGTTTCAATGACGCAACCTGTCGTTTCGGGCAACACAGTAACCATTAATACGAAACCTTCCAGTTATACTACCAATAAAGATGTTCAATACGATGCCAATCTCTTTGTTATGTTTTTTAATCCCAATTGCGGCCATTGTGAGAATATGACCATGCTGCTTGAACAAAACAGCTCGTTGTTTAAGAAAACAAAAGTTTTATTGGTTGCTGCTCCTAATCAGCGCCCACTTGTGCCAAACTTTCTAAAAGACTACAACATTAGCCAATACCCATCTCTTGTTGTAGGCTTAGACAGCCTTAACCTCATTGGCAAATTATTCCTCTACAAATCTCTTCCGCAGATAAATATTTACGACAAAGAACGTAAGCTGCTCAAAGTTTTCAGTGGCGACACTCCAATAGATTCGTTGAAGCCATACATACAATAATTTATTGCAGGATTGCAGGCAGCAATCTTTTGGGTGATAAAAGATAAAAGCGGAATATCTTAAATGTTTAGTCGTGTTTTTAATTATTTTGTCGTGCAAATTTCACTGCACTATGAAATACATTATTGCCCTCTTAATTTTACTTTCTCCAGTTCTAACCTTTGCTCAGGATTTCTCCTTCAGTTATTCAACTATTGAAGCCGGTACCAATTTGCAAAACGATAGCCCTATAAAGGCTATTGAATTCAGTTTCCCTTATGATGTATATAGGTACGATCTCGACCCTGTAAAAAATGAATTGTTTATTCTTCTAAGAAAAGTAAAAGGAGTTAACTATAAGGATGAGGGTTACTTCGCGCTGATCGACTTGAATACTAACAAAGTGAAATGGTCAAGGAGAACAACTTGGTTTGATTTTGTTTCCACAAAAGGGTATTACCAGGTTAAAACCTTTGAAAAGATCTACTGCTATAATAAAGAGAATGATAGCTTGATATGGACAAGGAACAATGACATGGCCTATCTTGACCCGGAAAGCTATACTTATTTCAGGTATAGCAGAGTTATTAGCATAGATCCTGCAACCGGTGAAGAAAGGTGGAAAAAGAAGAGACAAATCGATTTGGTAAGCGGCGTGGAGGAATTAATGTATCTCAACGATTCTATTTTACTTGTAGCATTACAAGGAATACACACAATAAATATCAATGACGGCAGCGGCTGGAATTACAAATTAAAAACATCAAAAAATAATTATGGCCTCATGATTGCTTCTGGATTGCTCGGAGTTGTTACTGGTGGCGCCATCAATGGAATTTCATCTGCGGCATTTACTGGCCCACAGGTTAAAACAGGAATGAGTTCTGGCATGATGCTGGACGGTGATAGTATTTATTTCGCGTCTCGTAATGAGTTGGTTTGCCTGAACACAAAAGGTAAAAAAGTATGGGGTGTAAACTACGGCGAAGACGCTACATTGGGTAGCCCCATGCTATTCAATATGGGCGATAATATAGTCATTATGAACAGGGGCTTTGCATATCGGGATGGTAACGAAGTACAGGCCGACGCACCTTTTATTGCTGCTTACAATAAAATTACAGGTGCTCAGGTATATCAAATAAACTTTGATAATAAAGAAAGAGTCAGAAGCTTTTACCTGAACAATGATACCTTGTTCCTCTGCTTAAAACATAGTCTCGCGACATACACTATAACCACAGGTTCAAAAATAGCTACTATTGAGAAGGACCAGTCAGAGATAGCTAATACCGTTGGCCAGATTACGCCAGATGACTATTATGCACAAGCTGCGGATAGCAATTTTTATAATTTGGCCCAATTATATCCCTATCACTTCTTTATAGAGAGCGATAATGATATCTACAATATAACTCCTGACCTTACCGGCAAACAATTACTGAAAAAGAGTGACCTCTGGAAAAACACGGGAGCCTATGGCCCTTACACCTACCTTCAAAATTCTGCCGCTGATAAAAGCATTGTTTTATACAATAATAAAAAAATAGCCAACATCACACTTGGCGCTGATCCCCTGGCATCTAACAACAGCATATTTTATTCTAAAGATAACCAGCTTGTTATCGTCGATGTGTCTGGGTTTAAATAATTCACCAATTTATCATTACCCCTTTCGTTGGTATTGGAACTTTATTAAGCTTTAACTGCTCACATAACAATATATCCGACTATTTAATACCCTATTCATAATATTCCTCTATCCTCCAATTCATATAAACTTTTCATTTTACGTTTTATATTCACCAGCTTTGTAAGACCTCAAAAACTTCTGCTATGTCAAACGAAAAAAACAAGACGCATAAACTGACCACCGCTTCAGGTAGGCCATATGCGGAAAATGAAAACACAATGAGTGCAGGGCATCGTGGTCCTTTGCTGCTACAGGATTTCATCTTGCACGAAAAGATGGCGCACTTCAACCGGGAACGCATACCAGAGCGTGTAGTGCACGCAAAAGGTACTGGAGCTTTCGGCACATTCACTGTCACGCACGACATATCAAAATACACTAAGGCCAAGATCTTCAATAAAATAGGCAAACAAACTAAACTTCTTCTACGCTTTAGTACCGTGGGTGGCGAAAAAGGCAGTGCCGATACCGAAAGAGATCCTCGCGGTTTTGCTATAAAATTCTATACAGAAGATGGCAACTGGGACTTGGTGGGTAACAACACTCCTGTTTTCTTTATAAAGGACCCGAAGAAATTTGGCGACTTTATACATACGCAGAAAAGAGATCCGCGCACCAATTGCAAAAGTCCAACCATGATGTGGGATTTCTGGAGCTTAAACCCCGAAAGCCTGCACCAGGTACTTATATTGATGAGCGACCGCGGCACCCCCCATGGCTACCGACATATGGATGGTTTTGGCAGCCATACCTTCTCCATGATCAACGATAAGAATGAATCGGTTTGGGTCAAGTTCCACTTTAAAACGGTACAGGGCATTAAGAATTTTACCAACGATGAAGCTGCGGCAATGAAGGGACAAGACCCTGATTTTGCACAACGCGACCTGGTACATGCTATTGATAATAAAGACTTCCCCAAATGGGCCATGAAAATACAGGTCATGACCAAAGACCAGGCGGAGAAAACACCGTTCAATCCTTTCGACCTGTCAAAAGTTTGGCCGCATGGCGATTTCCCGTTGATAGACGTAGGGACATTGGAACTCAACGAAGTGCCTAAAAATTATTTTGCACAAGTAGAACAGTCTGCATTTGCTCCTGCCCATGTAGTAGATGGCATTAGCTACTCACCCGATAAGATGTTGCAGGGCCGCTTGCTTTCATACCCCGATGCCCATCGTTATCGCCTGGGTGTCAACTATGAGCAGATACCCGTGAACAAATGCCCATACGCAATAAACAACTACGAACGTGATGGCCATATGCGTGTAGATGGTAACGGAGAAGATACACCTAATTACTTCCCAAACAGTTTTGACGAAATATACGCCGATACCAGCTACAAGGAAGCGCCAATGCAGCTGGATAGCGATATAGCTGACTGGTACGATCGCAACGCTCCTGGCGATGATGATCATTATACACAACCAGGACTCTTGTTCACAAAGGCAATGAACGATTATGATCGTCATAACCTGGTAAGCAATATTGTAGGCGCCATGAGTGGTATAGAAGGTCCGAAGAAAGACTTAATTATCAACCGCCAACTTTGCCACTTCTTCCGTGCCAATGCAAACCTGGGCATGGCTGTAGCCAAAGGCCTGGGCGTAGATATAGACACCATAATGGCTGAAATAAAACATACACAACCAGCCTAGTAAAACAATTAGTATTACTTATAAAGGGCCCCGTAATACAAATTACTGGGCCCTTTATATATATCGTTGCAGATTTTTTTTTACTCTATCACGTCCGTTATTACATGCCCTATACAACCATTAGGCATCTGTATATGCAGGAAGGCGGCAAGGGTTGCGCTAATATCTGTCATATAAACTGTTTTATGACTCACGCCCTTCTTTACATGCCAACCATACCACAATAGTGGTATATGGGTGTCATAAGGTTGCCATGTACCATGTGTAGTCCCTGTAGTTGCATTACCTGCGCCTTCATACCATCCAGGGTTCGGTATGATCCATATACTACCGCTGCGTATCTTGTTATAGCCGTTCACAACCATGCTGCGTATAGGTTCAGGAACAGGAGTTTTGTCTATGTTTTCCATATCTATTACATATCCCACCTCCGGGCGCCTGTTCAACCATTCTGTAATTGCCCCTTTCACTTTGTCCCTATCTATATTGGCTGTAGTCATCAACTTATTATTCAGGTACAACTGGTAGTTAAGGGCATTAGCTATTAGGGAATCTTTTCCAAATTTCCCTTTCAGGTATGCGTTCATATCATCCAGCACCATATTAGTTTTAAAAATGCCAGATGGCACATCAAGGTCGCTCAGGTAGGTGGTATTGTGTGCTGCACCATGGTCTGCACTCAAAAACAAGAGGTAATTCCCCTTTCCTACTTTGGCATCCAGGTAGTTTAAATAGTCTGCTATCTCTTTATCCAGACGCAGATACATATCTTCAATTTCTATAGAGTTAGGTCCAAACTGGTGACCTGCATAGTCTGGACTACTCAGGCTTATAGCCAAAAAGTCTGTAGCCTCACCATTTCCCAGATTTTCACCCTGCATACAGGCCCTTGCCATCTGTAGTGTATATGCATTACCTGCCGGTATAGACTTTATCACTGCATAGCGGTTCGTGTCAGCAAGAGTATCAAATACATGTGGAAAAACTGGAGTCTTTTCACTTTTAAAAGGTTTCTCATAGTTATTGGCATCTGTAGTACTTTGGGTGTAGCTGTTCGCATCATACAGCAACTTCCAGTTTAGCTTGGTCAGGCTATCGCCAACTTTTCTTTTATTGAATGATTGTAGCCACGCCGGGTTTTGGTTGGGATAATAGGTGCTCGTAGTAAAAGTACCTGTCTTATCATTATACCAGTAGGCAGCATTAGCCAGGTGGCCAGCAGGTAATATGCTGCCCCTATCCTTCAGTGCTATACCATATGTCCTCGATTTCAAATTGGTAGCTAACCTCAACTCATCAGTTATAGTAGTTGTCAGCAATGTTCGCGGGCTCATACTTGGTGCATTGGTTGTATCACCGGTAAGGTGTACCGTATTATCATCCACGCAATACATAGCTTCCCCAGTTATATTATCAATCCAGTTATTAGCTGCAATACCATGTATAGAAGGTACCGATCCTGTATATATGCAGGTATGTCCTGGTCCTGTATAAGATGGCAGGTATGGCAACATAGTATTTTCGCAGCTGAATCCGTTATTTAACAGCCGTTTAAAACCACCTTCACTATAGCGGCTATAATACCGGTACAAATAATCCCACCTCATCTGGTCTATTACAATACCCACCACCAGTTTTGGCCGGGCTAAATTTTGCTGGTCCCTGTGCTTACATCCGGCAAGCACTGTAATAACCACTAAAAGCAGAATTAATATACGCTTCATTAAAATGTTAATTTGTGCAAATGTGCAAAATAAGTGCTTACAGCAGTAGTTATATTTTCATTAATTTTGCACCACTTTTAAAGGAGAAACAAACAACTATACGCATATGGACATTTTTGCCAAGTTCGAGAACAGATTAGGACCTATTGGAGATTACGCCGAAAAATCACCCGGATATTTCGCATTCCCCAAGCTGGAAGGTGAAATAGGTAACCGCATGAAATTTCGTGGGCAGGAAAAAATAATATGGAGTCTCAACAACTACCTTGGTTTGGCTAATCACCCTGAAGTGCGCAAGGCTGATGCAGATGCTGCTGCAGAATACGGTATGGCAAGCCCTATGGGTGCCCGTATGATGAGTGGGAATAGCGACAACCATGATCTGCTGGAAAAACAACTTGCAGAATTTGTTGGTAAAGAAGATGCCATGCTGGTTAACTACGGTTACCAAGGCGTAGTATCTGTTATTGACGCTCTTTGTGGTCGTCACGATGTTATAGTTTACGATGCTGAATCTCATGCATGTATCATAGATGGTATGCGCCTGGCCCCAAGCCAGCGCTTTGTATATAAGCACAACAATATTGAAGATCTGGCCAAGCAATTGCAACGCGCTACAGCTATAGTGCAAAAAACAGGCGGTGGTATACTGGTTATTACAGAAGGCGTATTTGGTATGTCTGGTAACCAGGGCAAGATCCGCGAGATCGCCGTATTGAAAGAAAAATTCGAATTCCGTTTGCTGGTAGATGATGCACACGGTTTTGGAACCATGGGTAAAACAGGCGCGGGTATAGGTGATGAGCAAAACTGCATAGACGATATAGACATCTACTTCTCCACCTTCGCCAAGTCAATGGCAAGCATAGGCGGTTTCTTTGCTGCCGATAAAAAAATACTCACTTTTCTTCGCTATAACATGCGCTCTCAGATATTTGCCAAGTCATTGCCTATGGCACTGGTAATGGGCAACCTGAAACGCCTGGAACTATTGAAAACAAAACCTGAACTGCGCGAAAAACTGTGGCACAATGTAAAAAGGTTGCAGAATGGCTTTAAAGAAAGAGGCTTCGACTGTGGTACTACCAATACCCCCGTAACTCCGGTATTCCTGCAAGGTGGCTTATACGATGCTGTTCAGGTAACTTATGATCTGCGCGAGAACTACAACATATTCTGTTCTGTAGTTGTTTACCCTGTAATACCTAAGGGCCAGATAGAACTCCGCATCATACCTACGGCAGTACATACAGATGCTGATATAGATGAAACACTCGCTGCCTTCTCTGCTGTAAGAGAAAAGCTAGAAAAGAAACTGTATCCACAGGAAATGCCACAGGTAACTGAAGCAACTATATAGCACTTGTTAAAAACGAAACGCCGCCTGCAATAGCATGGCGGCGTTTTTTCTTACCAAAACAAGTATTAAATCAATAAATGGTCAAAGCTTTATAGTTAACATCACTGCGTATGACAGAACACACATTCCGGACCATACCGCAATTAGAGACCGACAGGCTGATACTGAAAGAAATAAGCCATAGTGATGCCCATGGAGTGTATCAGCTGTTTACAGATGAACGTGTAGTAAAAACATTTGGTTACCGCATGGGCAGATCATTGCCCGATGCACACGATCTCATTGATCATTGGAGGAGAATATACGAAGCCGGAGAAGGGGTACGTTGGGGCATGTACCTGAAACCATCTATGAAATTGATCGGCAACCTCGGTTTCAAAAATGTAAATGACGGCACACATGTAAGCGTTGGCTATGCACTGCTGCCCTACTATTGGCGTAATGGCCTCACCTCCGAAGCTTTATCTGCTATTATAGCCTATGCCTTCTCAGCAATGAACATTACAAAAATAGAGGCCAGTGTACTCACAGTAAATACATCATCTATACTCCTGCTAAACAAGCTGGGTTTTACCCGTACAGCATACCTTAAACAGAACTATTTTTTCGACAATGCTTTTCACGATGTATATGTGTACACTATCGACAACAAATACATTACTAGCATTTAAATTTTAGATTTGCATAATACCCTTATGACCCCGACAACAAAAACATTCTTGAAATGGCTTGCCTTCGGTATAGTCCTCCCAATTGCAATATTCATTGTACTTGCGGCAATAGTTGTGGTCACACATAAAGATACCCCCGAACAAATTCAAGCCAAACGCGATAAGTTTGTTGAAGACAGCACATCAACTGCAACAAAAAAAAGGAATTAGTCTAAATTCCGACCGATGACGGCAATCATTTTCCAGGCTTGGCCAAAGTGCTAAATTTGCTATATGAACGCAGAAGAACCAAGGGTCGGCTATTTTTTTATTACCATCTTTCTGGTGGTGCTGATAGGCATTATCTTCAGTATAGTTAGCTATTTGCAGCACATACGCGCTTTTTAGTAGAAAATACGATATCAGTAAGAGTTGACTTGTAGTTCTTTATGGAACAACAACACCACTCACTGCCGTTCCATTTTCATTTCGCAAATGAACCCAATACAATCCACTTGGGTTATCACGCAGGTCAATTTGTATAGTACCTCTGGCTTCTTTATTAAATACGATCTGTCCTGTTTGGTTAACTATGTCAACGACAGTGGGAATATTGGACAAGTCAATAGAAAATATGCCTTTGTTCGGATTGGGATAAATAATTGCCGCAAAATGAGGTGTAACATTGGAAACAGATGCAGGAACTGTATCTATGCGAATACTGTCCATATGCACTTCAGTAAGTGGTCTGTCATTTGCATCAGTAGGGACTTTACCTATGTTGTAAGCAACTGTAGTATCATTATTTAGGATATTGCCAAACACGGTATATTTACCATTCAGGAAACTATTATTAACCAGGTTAAAATAAAACTGGCAGTCACCTGTATTGGGAGTTCCTTCATTAGCCATAGCCAGCGACCATTTTACGTTTTTCAATGTCGGAACAATTTCATCAGGAATAGTAGTACCTGTGCCACCATACCCGGTGCCCAGCGGATCACCTCCTTGTATTACAAAATTGTGAACCACGCGATGAAATAAAAGGGTATCATAAAATTTGCGACTCACCCTTGCTTTAAAGCTGTCTACGGTTATCGGGGTCAGCGTATCTGTCAGCACCACCTTAAAGTTTCCCAATGTGGTGTAGAAGGTCGCTATTGTTTGGGCATCAGCCTTAACTATGCATGAAAGACATAGAGTCAGCAAACATATTTTGTAATTTTTTTTCATGTTTGTTTGTTGTCAGAAAATGTAATATACAGAAAACTAATAGGGTAATTTGGGCTCAAACCAATTATAATTGAAAAACAGCTTAACAAATAAAACCCACTCTAAGAGCGGGTTTTATGTTACATGTGACCCGGATTGGATTCGAACCAATGACCCTCAGCTTAGAAGGCTGATGCTCTATCCAGCTGAGCTACCGGGCCATGCTGGATATCAAAACGCTAACTTGCGTTGAGCGGCTGCAAAATTATAAAAAATACACTAAAGAATCGCTGTTACTTTTCAGGCTGTGTTCCAGATGGCGCTTCACCATCCTTTAGGTTCTGTATAGGTATAATATCCGGCTGATATGCCCAGTGATCTTGCTCCCACTTAAAGCCATCATATGCACCGCTGGGCACATAAGTATATTTTCGGTTGGGGTCGTTTACCTGACTTACCAATTTATCAAATATCACCATCTGGCGTTCTTCGTTCCAGTTCAGGCCAGCCTGCACTTCCTTCTTGTATTCCATCACAAAGCGGTTTACATACCTGTTGGGCGCGCCACTTGCCTTCACATTAAATATTTGCGCACCAAATACCGGTCCGTCTGTAGTCAACAACATTGGGTCCATAAATTTCTTATTACTTATGGGGTTGCCACTGTTTACACCAAACATAGTATATACTTTGCGCCCATCCACCTCGTGCTTTATTATCCGGTAGTACAGGGCACCCAGCCATTTACCCCCAGTTAGTACACTATCTTCGGTACCCTTTTTCATTTCATCGCTATAGTCTATCAGCGGGAAAAGCTTTAGTTGCGGGGCATTCATTTGTATGGCTCCATAATACCGGCGGCTCACCTCCGTAGGCGCTATATCCCAGTTAAATATCCTGAAGGCATTATCATCAGGAACAGTAATGTTTATTTTCTCCTTCAGCTTATCAAAAGGATAAAGGTAAGATTTCTCAATTTTCAGCGTGCGTACCAATTGCTTCACAAAACGCTCACAGTAATCATACCTCGTATCGGCTATAAAAGCGTTGTAGGCCGAATCTATGGTTACCAGCATGCTATCTTCCATTATATGGAAGCGTTCCAGGTTCTCCCCGCTTATAGCAGGCACATTTGCTGCTGGCGCTTCTCCCTGTGCTAGTGCACTATCTGCCAGGCACATAAATACCAGGCAATAAAAATAAAATACAACTTTCTTCAAACCTCTGTTGTTTGCTCTTTTCAAATGCATGCTATTTAACCTAAATCAACACAAGATATTAAAAGTACGTTTTTACCATAAAACAATTTATTTTCGAGTCTCAAAATAACATGCTTTTATGCATATCATTCAGCAGTTGCTTTTCATCCTTTGTTCCGGTATTGCAGTATTTTTCTTTGCCAAAAAGGTAGCAGAAATACGTCGCAATATAAACCTGGGCCGCGATGAGGACATTACCGACAATCCTTCTGCAAGATGGAAGAACATGATATTGCTGGCGTTGGGGCAAAAAAAAATGTTCAAGCGCCCGGTACCTGCTTTCCTGCATTTGGCAGTTTATGCTGGCTTTATTATCATTAACCTTGAGATACTGGAAATATTCCTCGATGGCATTTTGGGCAAGCATCGCTTGTTTGCTCCTATGCTTGGCAACCTCTATCCATTTCTTATAGGCTTTTTCGAGGTTCTGGCAGTGTTGGTACTTACCTCATGTGTCATCTTCCTCATCCGCAGGAATATCCTGAAGTTACGCCGTCTAAATATGCCCGAGCTCAATGGCTGGCCTAAAAGTGATGCTAATATCATTCTCTCTACAGAGATCATTCTCATGGGTTTATTCCTTACCATGAACACTATAGACCTCGTACTGCAAAGTCGGGGTGTAGAGCATTACACACAAACTGCCTCATTCTGGATCACTGGCAATTTCACATGGCTGTACTCCAATCTTTCTACAGCTACACTAATAGGCATAGAGCGCACCTGTTGGTGGCTGCATATATTGGGTATCTTTCTGTTCCTCAATTATCTTCCTTTTTCTAAGCACTTGCACATTATATTGGCATTCCCCAATGCATACTATGGCAAACTGATACCCCAGGGCGAAATAAAGAACATGCCCGATATACAGAACGAAGTGTTGTATATGATGGAGCCTGATAAAGCGCCACCTGCTACCGATGCGCAGCCGGAGCATCACCGTTTTGGGGCTAAAGATATTCAGGATCTCAGTTGGAAGAATCTGCTAGATGCCTATTCGTGCACCGAGTGTGGACGTTGCACAGCTGTATGTCCGGCAAACATGACGGGCAAAAAACTATCGCCACGCAAAATAATGATGGATACCCGTGACCGTATGGAGGAAGTGGGCAAAAACATACAGGAACATAAAACCTTCCAGGACGACGGAAAATCGTTACTCAACGACTACATAACCACCGAAGAACTGCGTGCTTGTACTACATGCCAGGCCTGTGTCGAGGCTTGCCCGGTATCAATCGATCCATTATCAATTATTACTCAGCTGCGCCGCAATCTTGTAATGGAAGACAGTAATGCCCCTCAAGAGTGGAACATGATGTTTGGCAACATAGAAAACAATATGGCCCCGTGGAAATTTAGCCCGGATGATAGGGATAAATGGGTAGAAGAGTTAGCAGGATAATATAAAATAGTAGCTCCCAGCTTCATGCCAGGGTATCAATATATAAAGTAGACTTTAGCCGAAATAACACAACAACGATCGATTTATGCAGGTAAGATCAATGGCGGAATACGCCGCAAGTGGAGAAACCCCGGAAGTATTATTTTGGGTGGGGTGTGCTGGCAGCTTCGACCAGCGCGCGCAAAAAGTAACCAAAGCATTTGCAACTATACTGGATAAGGTGGGTATCAAGTTCGCCATACTAGGCAAAGAAGAAATGTGTACGGGCGATCCGGCACGCCGTGCAGGCAACGAGTTCCTGTTCCAGATGATGGCATACAACAACATACATACGCTTAACGGCTACGGCATTAAAAAGGTTGTTACCATTTGCCCCCATTGCTTCAATATTTTTAAAAACGAATATCCTGCCCTGGGTGGTAATTACGAGGTCATGCACCATACCACCTTCCTGCAGCAGTTGATAAATGATGGCCGTGTACGCATAAAAGAAGGCGGCGCATTCAAAGGCAAGAAGATCACATACCACGATAGCTGTTATCTGGGTCGAGGAAACAATATTTATGATGCCCCCCGCGAGGTTTTGCAAGCTCTGGATATAGAACTGGTTGAAATGAAACGTTGCCGCAGTAATGGTATGTGCTGTGGTGCCGGTGGTGCCCAAATGTTTAAGGAAGAAGAAGCGGGTACAACACGTGTTAATTTCGAGCGTGCCAACCAGGCTATGGAAACCGGTGCAAGCATTGTTGCCGTTAATTGCCCGTTCTGCACCACTATGCTTACCGATGGTATAAAGAACAAAGAAAAAGAAGACAGTGTATCGGTAATGGATATTGCTGAAATGGTTGCCGCATCGCTGGCTTAAACACAGCTATCACTTGTATCGTTTATCTCTTTTATTATACTTATCGGGGCTTGTATCACTACAGGCCCTATTTTTTAGTATCTTTTCGAAAGAAAAAATTCGATCATGTACAAATTAAAAATCATTACATCTACAGTACGCGAAGGGCGCAAAGGCCCTGCCGTTGCACGGTGGATAGAAGATATAGCTCGGCAGCACGGCAGTTTTGAGGTGGACTTATTAGATCTGGCTGAAATAAACCTACCTATGATGAATGAACCGCACCACCCCATGCTAAAAAAGTACACATTCGACTACACCAAAAAATGGAGCGCTATGGTTGAACAGGCAGACGCTTTCATTTTTGTTACTGCCGAGTATGACTATAACTACCCTGCCCCGCTCAGGAATGCAATAGAATATCTTTCGCAAGAATGGGAATACAAGGCGGCAGGCATCATAAGCTATGGCGGCGTTTCAGCCGGCACCCGGGCGGCAAATAGCCTTAAAGGCGACCTGGCAACTATGAAAATGGTCCCCATCCCTGAAATGGTCAACTTCCCTTTCTTCTCGCACAACATCAATGAAGAAAATGTATTCGTAGCTAACGACATCTCACATACAGCGGCCAAAACCATGCTCGACGCAATAGTCCGCTGGACAAAGGGCTTAATAATAATACGCGAAAACCTGTAAGGGCGGGTTTATCCTCGCCTTATCTCATATTTCAATCAATTAGACATGCGAATGCGTAGTTTTAAAATAACTAAGCGTACACTACATTTTGCAATGTAAACATAAAAGGGATGGACTCTGCACCGGGTCCGCCACCGGTCATCACAATATCAGCGCTTTTGATTCCAAACAAACTTATCTCCGTATTTACATTAGATAGAATAGCCGAATTCATCACATCCCCTTCACCTACCTGTGAAACAACACCGATCCATACAGTGGGTTTAAATTCAAATACCGCCTTCTGTTCTGGGGCTATACTTGTTTTAGTAGCCAGCAAACGACCGTCTTTGTAAATATTAGCATTTACCGCACCCATTTGCAATGCATTTAGTACCTCAACTTCAGTCAAGCTGGATGATTGCCCGCTAAGTATCAATGTGTCGCCTGATTCGTTTTCCACTACACTAAATCTTTGCCCAAAAGAGGCTGTCAATTGCGTACTAAAATTACCATAGCTGTCACTTGCAGCAACTGTCATAGTCGAGGGATAAACAAAGGGATGATTCCAACCTTGTCCGCAGTTTTGTATTACCGTCCACGCAACAGTAACTTCTTCAAAGTTAACAGCTACATTTTTCTGGAAAATAACGATGTCCGAATTATTTCGGTCATTAGATTGATTGATAAAATTCAAGTGAACATCAGACATTTTATAAGTTTTATATCAGTTCATTAATTTTTATTACTCTGTTTCATGGCTTTTCAGATTCCGTCATTCTTACAACTTCCTTTACCATATTTTTTCCACCAGGTGAGTCAAAAACAGATGTTGGAATAGAGAAAACACAGCATTATAAAAATGCTATTTCATATCCAACATCTGTTGTAATCGGATTAATCAATTTGACCTTGAGTCCAAACTGGATCCTGATTCAAAATTGTGTTGATAAGTTTTCGGTACACTATCCTTCTTGTCCTTCTTCTTATTTACCACAATCCCCTTTCTTAACAGGAACATTTTCAATATGGTGTACGCCATTTCCATATTCAAAACCACCATTACCTTCCCATGCATTATTGATTGCCATGTGCGCAGTAAAATGCTCTTGCACTATTACCATACTTGGTGGATAACCTTGGCCATAGGTGCCTTGCAGTGAAACCAACTGGGTAACGGGAGTTATACCTGCACCAAATATTTTACCAGTTACCTGTATGGAGATATCTCCATTAGGCGGTGCTATTGCTTGTGTAATATGCACTACTCCTGTAACACTATGAGTGGATGGGGTAACTAACAGATTGAAATGCATAATAGGTGCTCCTGGCTTTGCATTACCCAATGTACCACATACTTGGTATGTACCGATTATTGGATTTGTTTCTTTTGACATGACGTTATTTTTTGAAAAATTGGCTCCTACACTGTTTAGGCTTTTCGGATACCGCCTTCGCTTTTGTTGCCTCCGCGCTGACCCGTTTTTTTATGTGATTTTCGGCTTCACCTTCAAAAGCTTTTGATAACTCAAAGATGAAACACTAAAAAACCACATAACAGATGATAAATACGCAATCTAAAAAACAGGTATTTATAACTGTTAGCTATAAACACGCACGTATTTCTATCTGTTTTACTGCAAAAATCAGGATAGGTAATAGGTTATTTTGCTTTCTATTTTTACCTTTCAAGAATTCTAAAAAATAAACGTTTAGTAAATACACAAGCATTTAAACTTAAATTTTGACAAAAAACATGAAAATCACATCCTTAAGCGTTGCGTTATTATCTGCTACTATTGCTATCTCTGCTTGCTGTAATAAACCAGCTGGTAATGGCCATACCTATTCAGACAGCCTTTCTGCTCAACTTTATCCCGTAGTAGCTGCCCAGGCCGACATCCGCTTTATGGATACACTTTTTACTGCATTTGTTAGTAAATATGACACCTCAGTCAAATATTACCCTTCCCCCATTAAGGCGTTTACTATAAGCTCCACAGATCTGTTTATGGCTATGGGTATACAGCAGCCCTATCCCCAGGTTCAATACAATAATATACGTGTGTACCTGGGGTACAGCAAAACGGCGCAGCAGTTTAGATTATTTGTAGTTCCTGTAAAGTCTGGTATCAATCCACCTAGTCCTGATTCTACAGCCGGTTCAGACATGTTTATCGATGTTATAAATAATGTTCCTGTCATTAGTTTAACAGGGCACAATGTCCTCGACCTGAATGCGCCATGCCCTAGTTTCTGCGATTGGCAAAGCAGACTCATGCCAACACAAATGCACAATACAAAGCCCAATAAATGATATCATTAAAGACTATAGTAATTCTATCACATCTCCCTATCTTGGCTACTGTTGTCCTCGCAGCTCTGCGGTACGGCCAACTCAGTAAGCCGTTACAGGTATTTTCCTGGTTCATTTTTTTGTCGGGAGCTATTCAGTTCACTTCTTTATGGCTATGCCTGGTCAGTATCAATAATATGCCTCTGCTGCACATATATGTAGCAACCGGCTTTCCATGCCTTGTATGGTTTTACAAAACGGTATTGGGCAACTTTATTAGCAATAGAATAGTATGGGGTATCGCCATACTATTCTTGCTATTCAGCGTTATCAATTCCCTTTTTGTACAAAACATTTTCAGGTTTAATTCCAATGCACTTGCAGTAGAATCCATACTCATTATTATACTCGCGCTTTTTACATTTATATTCTTCCTCAACGACACCATGATGGAACAAGGGATTCCAAATATAAAAAGCCTCACCTGGATCAACTCGGGCTTATTCATTTATTACCTGTCTTGCCTCATGATATTCTATTTTGGCGATACTATTCTCTTTCGGCTTTCCAAAGATCTCAGCCGGCACACATGGGTATATCATTCTTTTTTCTCAACAGTAATGTACATCTGTTTTTTTGCAGGCTTATGGAAACGGTCAAAGACTCCACGTTTATAGACGCATTGTTACCTCTTGTTATCGTTATCTTCATTATAGCTGTAGGGGTAGTGCTATTGTATCAGCATTTTCAAAAAAACCTGTTCATACAAAAGTTAAATCAGGAAACCATTAAAAATATTCATCAGGCCGACCTGCTGCGATCAAGCATTGAAGCACAGGAAGAAGAGCAAAAACGGATAGCACACAATCTGCACGATGAGTTGGGCGCTGTTCTTTCTATTATGCGTATGAATATCATAATGCTGGAGCAACAGGAGCAAGAAATGCCTACCCCACTTCTTACAGGGCTGCAAAATGTTCGACGACTATGCGAATCTGCACTTGACAGCACCCGCAATATAAGTCATAGGCTCATGCCGCCTCAGCTTGAAGCGTTTGGTTTAATAAAAACACTTGAATCTGTGATCGGGCAAATAAATAATGTAAATGGCCTCTGCATTTATTTGGACGTACCTTTGAATCTGCCTTTGTTTTCCCGCTCCATAAATCTAGGGTTATACCGTATAATTATGGAACTCATTAACAATACTATCAAACATTCAGGTGCAGCAAAGGCAACAATAGATATACGCATCGCAGATCAGCTGATCATTTGTCACTATTCAGATAATGGCATAGGATTCAGTGACGATCACATAAACAAGGGCCTTGGGCATAAAAGCATAGACGGACGGGTAAATGCGCTTAACGGCACACTTGATATCAGAACCTTATCTGGCGTTGGTTTTCATGCCATTATTCAAATCCCGATACAGACATTGATATTTGACGGAGTAGAAACAATTTGCGAATACACTTTTCAATAAAGCTTGAATTTCACTTTCACACTAAAACAGGACAACATATGAACGATACAATACACGTTGGTCTGGTTGAAGATCAACTTCTTTTCAGAGAGGGAATGAAGGCTATACTCAATAATTGGGCCGACACCATGGTGGTATTTGAATCAGCTGATGGTTATTCTGTAATAGACAAACTAGCGGAAAGCGTGATTATCCCGCACGTAATGCTGGTCGATTTATCGCTTCCACCATACCAACAAAAAGACTTTAGCGGTCTGGATGTTACACGATGTCTGATACATACATACCCCGAAATGAAAATATTGATTCTATCCGTGCATCACGATGACAATTTCATCAACCAATTGATAGAAAATGGTGCACATGGATACCTTGTAAAAGACTCTGACCCTAGAGAAGTTCACGAGGCTGTTGTTAGTGTGCACAACAAAGGTTCGTATATTAATGAGCGTTCGCTCAAAGCCATACAGCGAAATATGGGTGTGAAAACAAAACCCAGAAAAATGGCAGTGCAAATTACTAAACGAGAAGAGGAGATTTTGCAACTTGTTTGTCAGCAACATACTGCTGAAGAGATTGCAGAAAAATTATTCATTAGCGTAAAGACAGTTAATGGTCATCGTAACAATTTATTGCAAAAAACAGGCTCCCGTAATGTTACAGGTTTGGTACTGTATGCTATAAAAAACAGTATAATAACGTTGATGTAATTATCTTGATTGCTACCTGCACGTTAATTAGACGTCTGGAATGGAGGCTTACCCATAGCCTCATCCCGTTGCTTTATTCTTTTCTTTTCATGGTAGTTCTGTTTGGCCTCATCAATAGAATGGGTAGAAAACACATCCTTATTCTCTTTCGACAAGCACGACAACTCCGTATAAAATTTTTTCAGTACGGCTAACTCTTCTTCGGTCAGGTCTTCAATATTTACAAGTCTGTTACTGGCTGCACTGTTCGATGCTATAAGTTCATTCATCTTCAGGTGCAGTGCTACAGTATCTTTATTTTGCGACTGCTGTATTAAAAAAACCATCAGGAAGGTGATAACGGTAGTACCCGTGTTAATTACAAGTTGCCAGGTATCAGAATAATGAAACAACGGGCCTGTTACCGCCCATACAAGCACCACCGCACATGCGGTAACAAAAGCCCAAGAGCTGCCTGCCACCTTCGTGATCTTGGCCGAAAAATTACTGAACACTCTTGATGACTTTGAAATATTATCGGTCGCCATTGCCAGGTATATTTAACATTAAAAATATGATCTAGCCATATTGTTTAAATTCCATGCCACAAACATCCTAAAAATCAAAACAGTTACCTTTCTTCATTTTCGCACGCCCTCTGTTCATAAACAAAATGCAATTCAGTAATTTTAACCAATGTTATTTTCAAATATTGTAGGCGAGCAAGGGGCAAAGAATGGTCTGTTGAATATGTGGCACAATGGCAATATGCCTCACGCACTGCTTATAGCCGGCAGCGAGGGCACTGGTGGCCTCCCGTTGGCATTAGCACTTGCTCAATACATTTTCTGTACAAACAAGTCTGCTACCGACGCTTGCGGCCATTGCGCTTCTTGCAATAAAACAGCAAAACTGGAGCATGCCGACCTGCATATGAGCTTCCCCACTATACCCCCTAAGCCTGGCACAAAGGCAATGAGCAGGTACTTTATCAAAGACTTCAGGGAGTTTATTATTCAGGCACCATACGGCACTACTTACGATTGGCTCCAGTTTATTAATGCAGAAAACAAACAAGGCAACATCACGGCCGAAGAGTGTCGGGAAATAATAGATACACTCAACCTCAAGTCATACGAAGGAGATAAAAAAATACAGATCATCTGGCGGCCTGAGTACCTGGGCAAAGAGGGTAACATCCTGCTGAAGCTGATAGAAGAACCACCTGCCGATACGATCATCATTTTAGTTGCAGAGAACCTTGAAGATATCCTGGCCACCATATTGTCCCGTACGCAGCTCATCAGGTTGTCGCCGGTAAGTCCTGCTGACATTTCCTATGCGCTCGAAAGCAAGGGCCTGGCAGATGCACGCCGCGCAGCCCAGGTAGCACACCTGGCAAACGGCAGCTTCACTGAAGCGCTGCGTATTGTAAAACATGCTGATAACGATCTGTTTCCTGACGTTAAGAACTGGTTCAACTCTATATTCACAAATAATGGAGTATCCATTGCAAAGTTTGCAGAAGATGGATCAAAAACCGGTCGCGAACAGTTGAAAAATATGTTGCAATATGTAGTGCAGCTATTAGAGCAAACCATGCGAGTTCGCTACATGCCTGCCGTAGAGCCAACACTAGCTGATGAAGAAGCGCGTTTTGTAAAACGCCTTGCTGGGATGAATATTTCTTTCGAAGCCTTGGGCAAAATGGTGGAAGCTATCACTGATACTATATTTTATATAGAACGCAATGCTCACTCCAAAACCCAGCTGCATACACTGTCTGTTCGCTTGCAGTATATTATTCAAAACAAGCCGTTACCAGTACTGTAACTTGCTTGTTATATTTTTCTTTTTATTGTAGCTATCCATTCCTAATCCTAACTTTAGGCAGATATAAAATCTGTTTGTCAAAGCGGCATTACAAACTAAGAAAACAAAAGGTCCATAAAATATAATGCACCAACCATGGTGCATTATATTATCTGTTATTGAGCAGCTATTGTTATCACTTCCCGGTATCCGTCTTCCATTGCTGAAGCACAGAGCAGGTTTGGTAATCAGGGTCTATCCTCAAATAGTACGTAGGCAACTTGGTTATTACCCACTGCTGCATTTTTTGTGCTTTTTTCTGTTGCAGTGCTACATCCTGTATTTTGCTGTAGTCATCTTTAAGGTTAGCCTTGTGCGGCGCTGTACGGCTGCGTAGGTATATAATGCGGCAGCTCTTTTCGTGTGCTTCGTTGTAGAATATCTGGGGCTGTGAATATTGGCCAGGTTGCAGGCTATCAATAGAAAGCACCATAGTTGGGTCAAGCTTATTGATCTCTAGCAGCGTATTACCTGTCTGTGGGTCTGCTATCATCCCTCCCGTGCGTTTCGATGCCTCATCTGTAGCAAATTTACCCACAGCAAGCGGGAACGAAATAGTACCAGATACAAGCTGCGACCTTACACTATCTAGCTTCGCCAGCGTAGCTTTAAAATCACCCGATGTTACTTCACCGCGTATCAGTATATGGCGGAGATCAGCCTCATCACCTTTACGTTGTATCATTTGTATAATATGATAACCAAATTTCGTCTTTATGATAGGTGATATTTCACCGTTCTGCAATTTAAACGCCGCAGTAAGGAATTCAGGTGCAAATGCCCCCGTACGACTTACATCATCGTAACGGCCACCATTATCGCGGCTACCGGGATCGTTGCTGTAAATACCAGCCAGCGTTTCAAAACTCTTACCACCGTTTACTATCTGGTTGCGTATGTCTTCTATTTTAGTATGGGCATATGCATCAAGTTCAGCGCTCACGGGCGGGTCTATAACTATTTGCCCTACTTCCACTGCTGCAGGGTAAAAAGGAAGACTATCTTTAGGTATCTTATTATAAAAAGCTTCTACTTCAAACGGCGTTATCTTTACATGCTGCATGATCTCTCCCTGCATTTTTTCAGATACCATATCCTCGCGTATAATTTCCCTGTTGTCCTCTTTTAACTGGTACAATGTCTTGCCCGATGCCTGTTCCAGTTTTTCTTTCGATCCGTAAAGTTGTATAAAGTACCTAAGGCGGTTATTCAATTGTCCTTCCACTTCTTCGTCACTTACCAGTACGCTATCCCTTTCGGCTTGCTCCATCAGCATCTTTTTCAGTATCATCTGCTGTAGTAACACACATTTTACAGTATCGCTATATTGGGCAGGCTCCTGCTGCTTTATTTGGGCGGCTTGTATGTCAAGGTCCGATTGCAGTATGATGCGGTTGCGGCCAACAATAGCCACTATCTTGTCGGCACTTACCTGTGCATGTACGGTAGCATTGCCAGCTAAAAACACCAGCATTACTGTCATTATATACAGGCACTTATATGAAATGGATCTAAACTTCATGATATAAAAAACTACAAATATTTTGGGATATTGGGGCAAAAGTACTGTTTTTAAGCGCTAAGCACGTATGCACCAATTATTTTAACGTTTATTCTCCTTTTTTCTTTTTAGGAAATACCTCGGTCATCTTTTTATTGTTGTAAAAATCGGCAGCTATAGGTATTAGTTTGTGTTGGGCCTTCCAAAGTGTAAACTGTTGTATCGATCCCGCATGAAACTTATTCCACGAATCATATAGTTGTTTATTTTCCGCAATACCAAACAACCATTCATTATACACATCAAAGAATCCATTACGAGTCATATCATCGTAGTACGAGAACAATGTAAACGGATATTTATCTGCATAGGTCGAAAACCACTCCATTTCAAACCGTGTACGCAACATCGTCAGGTTTTCAGTAGTTACACCGTCCAGCACCACAGGCGATAGATGTATCAATGTAGTATATACGGCATCTTCAAAATTTGTAGGCTCGGCCTCCTTTACTTTTTTAAACTCCAGCACCGCTGCCTTCGGGGTATTATACAGCTTACGATAGGCATCCATAACAAGGGTCCGGGTTTCCTGTGCCCGTGGTGTCTGGCTTTCTATATTCACAAATATCTCTCCATATAATATTGCCCATACAGGTTTATTAGAAGTAGCGTATACGCGGGCAGCCTCATAGTAGTTTACATGATACGCTGGGTCTTTCTCTATCCCGTCCAGCCAGGTAGCAAGTGCATGGGGAGCATCATTATTATTATCATAATATTTCCCAAGGTCATGGTATAACAACCCCGCATTCGGGAATTTATTGATGCCTTTTTCCAAGGTTTTTTTCGCACTCTTATCATCGTTAGCAGCAGTTTCGCAGGCTGCCATCACCTGGAAGGTTTGCTCATCTGCTTCCTTTGTCTTTATAACAGACTCTAGCGTCTTGTGCGCATCGGGATAGTTACCGTTTAGGTAATATGCTTTACCCAGATCTCGAAATAGGAGGGGATTATCTGGCGCCAGCGGTATAGCCTGCTGATAAACAATGATGGCTTGTTTCACGTTACCATTGGTCATGTACTCGCGTGCCTGATTGTACATTTGCTCCACTTCAGGCGATGGCCATGTTGCCTGGGCTGTGCAGGTAACACTAACCCAGGACAATAAAAATATCAATACATATTGGATGTACCTGCTCATAAGGGTGCAAATATAGGCCGTTACAAGCCAAGTACTACGCCTCTAGTTCTTCTACAAGGTCTTTTTCTATTTTCAGGTTGTCTATAATAAACACCTGGCGTTGGGGTGTATTCTTACCCATATAGTATTCCAGCAGCTTTTGTATATGTGCATCCTGGCTCAGCAATACGGGGTCTTTACGCATATCTTCCCCTATAAATTGGGCAAACTCTTCAGGCGATATTTCACCCAACCCCTTAAACCGGGTGATCTCTGGCTTGGTACCTAGCGATGCTATGGCCTTTTGCCTTTCCTGATCGGTATAGCAGTACATAGTCTTCTGCTTATTCCTTACCCTGAATAATGGGGTTTGCAATATATAAATATGGCCTGCCCTCACCAGGTCTGGGAAAAACTGCAAAAAGAAGGTCATCAACAACAGGCGTATGTGTAATCCATCCACGTCGGCATCAGTAGCCACTATTATATTTTCATATCGCAGGCCTTCCAACCCTTCTTCTATATTCAGGGCATGCTGTAGCAGATTGAATTCTTCATTTTCATACACCACTTTCTTGGTTAGGCCAAAGCAGTTAAGAGGCTTACCACGCAAGCTGAATACAGCCTGTGTTTCCACATTGCGCGACTTGGTAATAGACCCGCTTGCCGAGTCTCCTTCTGTAATGAAGATAGTCGACTGAAGGCTTTTCTGTATAAACTCTTCTCTCGCTTTCACTGGCGGCTCGTCATTCAGATGAATGCGGCAATCACGAAGTTTTTTATTGTGCAGGTTCGCTTTCTTGGCACGCTCGTTTGCCAGTTTACGGATACCCGATAATTCCTTACGTTCTCTTTCGCTTTGCTCAATACGTTTTTTCAGCGCATCTGCAACTGCTGGATTTTTGTGCAGGTAGTTATCCAGCTCCTTAGCCAGGAATTCCAACACAAACGACTTCATCGATGGTCCATTCTCCCATACATATTGTGACCCGAGTTTGGTCTTGGTCTGGGATTCAAATACAGGCTCCTGCACTCTTACAGATACCGCAGCTACTATACTTTGACGCACGTCTCCTGCATCATAGTCCTTCTTATAAAAGTCGCGTATCACTTTCACAAAAGCCTCGCGAAAAGCCCCTTGATGGGTCCCCCCCTGCGTAGTATGTTGTCCGTTTACAAAAGAGTATATATCCTCACCGTAATCACTATTATGGGTTACTGCTATCTCTATATCTTCCCCTTTCAGGTGTATAACAGGATAACGCATGTCATCTGGATTGGCCTTACGGTTCAGTAAATCCAGAAGCCCGTTGCGCGATAAGTAATTCCTTCCGTTATAATTTATAGTCAACCCCGCATTCAGAAAGCAATAGTTCCAAATTAGGTTCTCTACATATTCTGATATAAAGTGGTAATTCTTAAAAACACTATCATCGGGCGTAAAAATGATACGGGTTCCATTGGCTTCCGTTGTATCTGTTTCTTTATGCTCCGTTACCAATATACCTTTGCTAAACTCAGCTACCTTAGCCCGTCCTTCCCTATAGGCAGCCACTGTAAATTGGCTGCTGAGTGCATTAACAGCTTTAGTACCTACCCCGTTCAACCCTACCGATTTCTGAAAGGCTTTACTGTCATACTTGGCACCGGTATTTATTTTACTCACCACATCTACCACCTTACCCAGAGGTATACCACGCCCAAAATCTCGCACAGTAACTGAACCTTTTTCTATACGGATGTCCACACGCTTACCAAAACCCATGGTAAACTCATCAATACAGTTATCCATTGTTTCCTTCACCAGTATGTATATACCATCATCCATACTGCTGCCGTCTCCCAGCTTGCCTATATACATACCTGGGCGCAGGCGTATATGTTCCCGCCAGTCTAGCGACCGAATGCTGTCTTCGTTATATTGATTTAAAATCTCTGCCATTTTATCCGTTCTGGTCAACCCAGATTAAAAAAGAATTGACTTTGCAATTTATTGAAAATAGGCTGTATGGCCACGTTCATGTGGATATCTTTTCAAATAGTCGGCAGAGGCATTGAGCACGATCGCGTCTAAAACCGCCATTGCAAATCGCTCTACCAACAAAAAAAAGGCCTCATATAAGAGGCCTGTAAACCTATAGATGAAATAAAAACTAACTTCTGAATCTGTAGCCAAATGTTATGGCTGCATTACTCACACTATTACCTAATGTAGCAGTAGGCACCGTTACATTAGTATAAGGTGTAGCATATGGTTGTTCAGCTATATTATATTGTGTATGCATGTAAGATGCATCTATAAAGAATCTGTCGAATCTGAAGCCAAATCCGCCAGACAACACCAGCGAGCTGCCATCAACGCCACTTGTCTTATAAGGATTACCATAATATCCAACACCTGCGCGCAGCAAAAATATTGGAGTCACCCTTACCTCAGCCCCTATACGAAAGTTTGATGCAGCTTTAAGATTCTGCTGTATCTGCTGATTAGCATTGTCTTGCACTTCCTGCAGATTACCGTAATTAGGATCATTACCAAAGTTGAACCTTGCAGTACTGTAATCTACATATTCATAGTCTGCGGTAATGAAAGCATATCTGCCAATAAACCCAGTAGCACTTAGTATACCGCGCCATGGTGTGGTAAGATGATAATCAAATGTATTTGTTGGTGCATATAACCCTGAAGCCAGCGATGGTGTATTATTGATTAAAGTAATAGTACTTTCATCATGCATACTATAATAAGTAGGCGTATGTATGGCCCCACCTACTCTAAAATAATCAGTAAACTTATATATAATCCCAAACTTGCCATTGATACCATTACCGTTTGTGGTATATGTTTCATGCAGGTTGTAAGAAGTAAACGTTGACGGATCTGGATTAAGTGCTGTTTCAGTATAGTCGGAAGTTATGGTGTGGTTTATGATAGGAATACCCAACGTAATGCCGAGCATAAGTTTATCCTTGTAATTACCCCCCAGTGCAAAATCAATTTCGTTGGTGCTGCCGCGCTCTTGCACCATGCGGCTTTGATTAATGCCCCCCTTCCACGGCACTCGTGTAGCACCGGTATCATCCAATAATTCGCTATACCAGCCCAATGATGCAGCAGAGCCATCTATGCTGGTGTCACTAGGAAAACTTCGGAAATTAGCTGCATATATTTCACTTTGACTACTGCCGTTGGGGCCACCGTTATTACCGTTGTACTGATAATCTCGGTTATAATCAGCCAGCTTGTTCACACCAATAGCAAAGGAAACAGACTTCCAGTTCTTTTGTTCTGCACGCTTTCCTTTAGCCGTACTAGTAAATACCACACCGGCGTTACTAAAGCTAAAATGAGTATTGTTATCAGTCATGCTGGTGCCTAGGTACTGACCGTTCACATTGCCTACCTGCACATTTGGCGTAAACATCAATTCACTACTTTTGTACAAACCAAGACCAGCGGGGTTCACACTTACTGCGCTAAAGTCTGTACCAAGCGAACCTGAAGCATTACCATAACCCATAGAACGCGCGGTACCTTGTGGTATAAGGTAAGAATAGCGCAAAGCATCAGTATAGTCTTGACCATAAGCACTAAAAACAACTGTACCCATCAATACTGCCACCAAGGAAAAACGTGATACAACCATCATAATTTTTTTGTTTTTTGGACACTTATAAAAGGTAAATGTTTAACGGAATTGATTGTTAAGAATAATTCAAAAACCATACCGTTTATTGCAAAAGCAGACATAAAAAAACACCACGCTTTTTAGGCGTGGTGATGTATTCTAGAAAATAAAAATACTTACCTGCGTCCGCCGCCACCAGAATGACCGCCACCGCTAAAACCTCCTGATCGGCCGCCACCACCAAAACCACCAGAACGTGCTGCCCCCCCGCCACCAAAGCTGCGAGCTGCACCACCACCGTTAAAGCCACTTTGGCGCACTGCACCACCATTAAATCCGCTGGATGGACGTCCTCCACCATTAAAACTTCTCTGAGCCTGTTGTCCTCCCTGGCTCTGAGCCATTTGCCTGTTGCCACCAAATGCATTTTGAAAGAAACCACCACGACGTTGTCCCGAAGATTGTTGTGCCCCACGGCCAGCCTGTACTCCCTGCTGGTTAACACCCGCCGCTGTCTGGCTGCGCACATTCGTCTGCGATTGTACTGATCCACCGCGGAATGATGAAATATTACCAACGGCTGTACGTGCACTTTGCACCCTGCTTATTTCACCAATGCGCTGGCCTGCACCAATTGTTGCACTACCAACGCCCCTGTTATTATATGCCTGCGAAAATCCTTGTGTACGTACAATGCCACCACGGTAGCCAACGGTATTTAAAGAGGTAATGCGTGGCCCGTAACCTATATTCCTGGCGCCAGTGTAACGGCCATACCCATTATAAATGCCGGCATAGTATCCATTCCAGAAACCGCCATAATATCCGCCATAGAAACCACAGCCGTATATAGGATAGTTCCAGCAACTACCAAAAGCACCATATCCGCACCATGAGTTATAGCCCCATCCACCTGTCCAATAAGGACCGAAACCAATACCTATACCAAATGCTGGCCTGTACCATGGGTTATACCCCCAAAGTGGGTCCACCCAAAACGGATCATACCAAAATGGATTATAGAATGTACTGTAGTAACCTTGATTGTAATAAGGATTATCAAAACGGTTGATATGTGTAGCATAGTAATTATCATTCTCATAATCTATGTACTGGTCGCCGCTATTCTGGTCATTATAGCTTTGGTTGTTGTTTTGGTTATTACCTTGGTTATTTTGGTTGTTATACCCCTGGTTATTATCCTGGTTAAACCCATTGTTGTAGGTATTGCCCGAATTACCATTTGAATTATTACTATTGTTATTATAATAACGCCCATCATTTGAGCCCTGTGATTGCTGCTGTTGACCAGAGCCTGTAGGATAACCATCATCATTATTCGATTGGGCATAGGTGACCAGACCAGACCCCATCAACAAAATCGCCATCAACAAATGCCGTTTCATACTCTTTTTTTTTACGTAAGATTTGCTTAGTGAAATTAGTACTTTTGCCAGATACTAACAACTAATAAGACCACGAAAAGTGTGCCAAGTTTATTATGTCAAAGACTTTAACAAATAGAAGCGAAAATTACGCGCAATGGTATAATGACATTGTACTAAAAGGACGCCTGGCCGACTATACGGCGGTAAAAGGGTGCATGGTAATTAAACCTCATGGCTTTGCCTTATGGGAGAATATGCGCGATGCATTAGATAAAATGTTCAAAGATACCGGCCACCAGAATGCATACTTCCCGCTATTCATACCTAAAAGTTTTTTAAGCAAGGAAGCTGCTCATATCGAGGGGTTTGCCAAAGAATGCGCAGTGGTAACCCACTACCGTCTCAAGAACGACCCTAATGGGAGTGGTGTAATTGTTGATCCCGATGCTAAGTTGGAAGAAGAACTTATTGTAAGACCTACCTCCGAAACCATAATATGGAGCACTTATAAAAACTGGATACAAAGCTACCGCGATCTGCCACTGCTTATAAACCAGTGGGCCAATGTAGTACGCTGGGAGATGCGTACCCGTCTTTTTCTGCGCACCACAGAATTTTTGTGGCAGGAAGGGCACACCGCCCACGCTACCCGCGAGGAAGCTGTTGCTGAAACAAAGCAGATGCTTGAAGTCTATGCCACTTTTGCAGAAGAGTTCATGGCCATGCCGGTGATACGTGGCGTAAAGACCGCCAACGAGCGTTTTGCAGGCGCAGAAGATACTTATTGCATAGAAGCTATGATGCAAGATGGCAAGGCGCTGCAGGCAGGTACCAGCCACTTTCTGGGCCAAAATTTCGCTAAAGCGTTCGATGTTAAATTTACCGACAAGCAAAATAAACTAGATTATGTGTGGGCTACATCATGGGGAGTATCCACCAGGCTTATAGGTGCATTGGTAATGGCCCACAGCGATGATGACGGGCTGATACTGCCCCCAAAACTTGCACCACAGCAGGTAGTTATAGTACCTATCTACAAAGGCGAAGATACCCGTGGCCCTATAGATGACAAGGTGTACGAAATAATGAAACAATTGCGTGCTAAAGGCATACGTGTGAAGTACGACAATGATGACAACAATAGGCCGGGATGGAAGTTTGCTGAGTATGAACTGAAAGGCATACCTGTGCGTATTGCAATTGGCGCAAGAGACCTGGAAAATAACCAGGCTGAAGTTGCCCGCAGGGATACCAAAGTAAAGACAACATACAGTCTGGACAGTTTGGCCGATAATATTGAAACCCTGCTTACTGACATCCAAAGCAATATGTATAAAACAGCGCTTGCTTTCCGCGACGATCATATAACCGCAGTAGATACCTGGGAAGACTTTATGGAAGTTTTGGAAGGTAAGGGTGGCTTTGTTTCTGCGCATTGGGATGGCACTCCTGAAACCGAAGAAAAAATAAAAGAAATGAGCAAGGCAACCATACGCTGCATTCCACTGGATAATAAACAAGAAGAAGGTAAATGTGTACTTACCGGCAACCCATCGATTCAGAGGGTACTATTTGCTAGGGCTTATTAAACATTATGCAGTATGGATTACTTTTACAGTAATAAGGAAACGGAAACTGGAATATTTAAAATGGAAGTGGATGCAACCGCTCAATCGCACTTCCTCGAAATGGCACGCTGGACAAAGTTCCTTGCGATCATGGGCTTTGTATTTATGGGGCTTTTGATGATTGTTTGTATTGCTGTAGGTGTCTTTCTAGCAAACAGCAGCACCCCGGTTGCAGGCATAAACAATACTATGTTTGCTACAATCTACCTGGTAGTAGCTGCCATTTATATATATCCCATATTCGCCCTGTACAAGTATTCAACACAAATAAAAAAAGCCATTATAACAACTAACCAGGAACTATTTAATAGTGCTATCAGCTATCTGAAAAGAATGTTTAAATATACCGGCATACTCCTAGTCATTTTCATAGCTATCTATGGTGTTGCCTTCCTTGTAATGCTTGCTAGCAATGCAGCCAATATTAAACAGTCGCTTCAGTAATGTAGCTAATAGCCTTTTGGCGATCTATTTAAAATATGCCCTACTGGTTCAGCACCGCTAGGGCATATTTTTAAAAAGCATATAATTTTTACGAGTATCACCAAAGCTGAATATAATAAAAAACGCCTCTACATTGTGAGGCGGCAGATAACCTTTCCTGGAAAAAATGAGGTTATGCTGAATAAACAAACTTCTGCTTATTGTTCTGCAGATGATTCTTTACCTTATAGGACAACTTAAATAGCAAAGAGTTTTCTGTAAGAACAATAAGTTTTTTGTCAACGATTTTAAAAACAATAGCCACAGAATAAGATTCAATTTCACTCTTACTCTCTTCTATTACTTCCTCCCATACCCTAAAAATATTAAGGTTGTTGACGAGGCTTTTAAAAACGGATCGCTCCACAGGCTTCCCTTCAACTTTGTAGTCAATTTTCATGTATGTGGTTATTGGTTGGGAGAACTAAATTATAACTTTTTTTACTAATTGAGCAATATCTGTGCTCATATTACATATTTATTTTGATTGAATAATAACGGTTTTTGATTTTAGCGTAGCTATAAATTACCTATATCTCTATTCTATGATCTATCAGATCATCATAACTGTGGTCGCGTTTTACATATGCAGCTATATATGCACAATAGATATTTATTCGCAAATTGTTGGCACGTGCATATTCAAGCGCATACTTTGCCAGTCTTGCGGCAACACCCTTCCCATTCATATCCTTTGGCACCTCTGTGTGTATAAAAGATATTTTACCTGGTGTAAGCCGGTAATCAACCAGTGCAGTTTCACCGTTAGCAAAAGTCATCTGGAACCTCGACTTTTCAACATTGTTTACAATTTCAGCTTCATTTATCATAAGGTCTCTTTTATATTTTTGAGCAAAGATATTGCGCAGAATTATTTTCACCGTTTATCTTTACTCTCTTACTAACTCGTGTGAATGCCTTTTACATTCTCCCATCCGGCGGCTATACTACCGTTTCTTAATAAGAACAGAAATTATATTTCTGCTACAGGACTTATTATAGGCAGTATGGCACCAGATTTCGAATCATTCATCTTTTTGAATGAGAAGAAGATTTATGGCCATACCTGGCCGGGCATCTTCTGGTTCGACCTGCCCCTTGCTATCCTCCTAGCTATAGTTTATCACGTTATTGTACGTGATGCACTCATCAAAAACCTTCCCTGGGCCTTATACGAGCGGCTCCAATGCTTTGAAGGCATTAACTGGATGAACTACTTTAAAAAGCACTTTTTTGTGGTCATCATATCTATGCTCATCGGTATTTTTTCACACTTGTTGCTTGATGCTTTTACCCATCTTAATCTAGTTGACCCGGATGCTACCGATTCTCCCATATACCTGGGACATGTTCAGGTTTATTTGTTGCTTCAATACACTTTGTCAGTTGTAGGCTTAATCTTGGCCGCCTATTATGTATTAAAAATACCAGCAGTGCAGGTTCAAAAAACTGAGCATAACAGGATGACTTTCAAGATTTCATCTGTTAAGCATTCCCGCGCTACCAAAGTAACCTATTGGGTGCTGGTTATGATATTTACATGCCTCACTATGATCATTGCCATATACTTCATGGAACGCGAAATGAATATCATTCTTTTCATAGACATTAGTATTACGGGTGTATGCAGCGCATTTATAATAGTGCCTCTGGTACAAAAACTGATCATACCAGCCAATTATTAAAAGCAGATCATTCACAAGCGTTTGATTACCTATTTCGTCATTTTTTAAGTACCAGGTTTATTATTTTAGTAACGGAAAAGAAATATCAGGCATGTGATAAAAAAATCGATTGGTTTAACTAATTTTAAAAGATATATAAAGGGATAATTAAGAATATTTATGGCAGCAACATCTACGCTTCCGAAGATCGTTATTATTGAAGACGATCCGGCACTGCAAATGGTTATATCGAGATTTTTTGAAAACAGGTTTCAGGTCACTGTTTTCAATAATGGCATGGATGGCCTTGCTTATTTGCAGGAAGGCAATATACCAGACATCATAGTTTCAGATCTTAATACCCCACAGCTTAATGGTTATGAATTAATTAAACAGATCAAATCAAGCGGTTTTTTTAATGCAATACCAATTATGATACTATCGGGCGAAGAAAGTACCGAGAGCAGAATAAAATGCCTTGAGGCTGGCGCCGATGATTATCTTGTAAAACCATTTAACCCACGCGAGCTTGAAGCACGCATAAATGTAATACTTAAACGCAGCGGAAAAATATTTACAACCTCATAGTTTTTCATGTACAACGCCCCAATAGCACCACTGCCCAAAAGATTAGTGGCCTTGATCAATGTGAGTCCCACAAACTTCGATCTGATATCTTCTTGTCAATTGGGCGATATAGAACTGGTTAACTTCAGTAATAGTGTTGAGTTTATTAACACCTGGGAGAAGCAAAAACTGGATATTATTGGCATTATTTCGGAAAGTGAAATAATGGCACCGCTAGGCATACCCCAGCTAGAAAACCTAAAGAGCAAAAAAGTACCCAGCCTACCCTTCTTCCTCATCTGCAACCAGCTCAACGAGAACCTGGCAAAGATATGCCTGCATGCAGGGGTAGCCGATGTTTTTAAAACCCCCATAAACAAAGCAGACATTGAAACCCGCATAGCCTTTCTACTGGCCCATTGGGACGTTTTAAATAAACACAAGAGCCAAGAGAATACCAAAGCCTATAAAACACCACTGGCAAAAAGAATTTTTGACATTGTGTTTGCAGGCGGCGCACTTCTCTTCCTGTCTCCATTCCTGCTTATCATTATTATCATAATGAAGCTGGAGTCAAAAGGGCCCGTATTTTACTACTCTCTACGGGTAGGCACCGGTTATAAGATCTTTAAGTTCTATAAGCTGCGCTCTATGTATGTAAATGCAGATAAGCGCCTTAAAGAACTACAGCACCTGAACCAGTACAACAACAAAGAAACAGCAGAGGGTGCTGAAGAAGCCACGGTGCAAACCATACTCTGCGATGAATGCCGCCTGGCTGGCGACCGTTGCCGCCAACCGCTGTACTCTGACAATAATACCTGGTGCGAAAAACAGTTCCAGACCACTAAAAAATCTAAGAGTGGTTCTGCTTTCTTTAAGCTTAAGGACGATCCCCGCATCACCAAAATTGGTAAGATACTCCGCAACACCAGTATAGACGAGCTACCCCAACTGTGGAATGTAGTGATAGGCGACATGAGCATTGTAGGCAACAGACCACTACCATTGTACGAGGCCGAACGACTTACCACCGATAAGTATGCGCCACGCTTTATGGCCCCAGCAGGCATTACCGGCCTATGGCAAGTAGAGAAGAGAGGCAAGGGCGAAATGAGCGAAGAAGAACGCCTGATGCTGGATAACGTATATGCAGAAAACCACAGCTTCTTAAACGACATTAAACTGATACTAAAAACTATACCTGCACTCTTCCAGAAAGAGAGTGTATAGTTTTTTGATCGCTACAAAACACAAGCAGGCGCAGGGATATAAAACTGCAACGACCTGAACTTATTTTATCAACACCACAAAGCATTTTTCCATGAGGCCAATAGCCATGCCGGCATACATAAAGCAATTATGGGAAGCTGACAGCAGCAGGAATAATGAGTATATAGCCAGCATACGCCAACAATATGCTGCACTTAGCAAAGGTGGGGCTGTGGAGCCCGAAGTATCGATAGTGATACCTGCATATAACGAGGAAGCCAACATACTGCGCACGCTCAGCTCCTTATGTAATAATATTACAGACCGCGCGGTAGAGATAATAGTGGTGAACAATAACTCTAAAGACAATACTGAAACCCTGGTCAACAGCTCCTCTGTGCCCTGCATACTGGAAGCTAAGCAGGGCATAACTAATGCCCGCAACGCCGGGTTGGCCAAGGCACGGGGTAAGTATATACTCAATGCTGATGGAGACAGCATATACCCCCGCCACTGGATAGAAGAAATGGTAGCGCCTATGGCCAACAACCCCGATGTAGCTGTTACTTATGGACGGTTTGCTTTTATACCTGTTGGCACTACAGGGCGCCTTACTTACTTTTTTTACGAGTACATTGGCGATGCCCTGCGCTACCGCAATAAATATTTTAAAGAAGAAGCCGTGAATGCTTACGGTTTTAACTCAGGTTTCAGGCGTGAGCAGGGGTTGCAGGTAGATGGCTTTAACCACCCACCCGAAGCTAATGAAGATGGCTGGCTGGCTGTGAAGCTACGCAGCGCCGGCTTCGGTAAGCTGTTTTATGTAACCGACATAAAAGCCCTGGTATGGACCACCGACCGCCGTATACAAATAGATGGCGGATTATACAAGGCCACCATACGCCGCATCAAGCGTGTGTTCTTTGGTGGACCACGTTAGTGGCTAATGCTCGACCATCACTTTATAGCTGCTGTTATTCCCCAATTCGCCAGTTACTAATACTATGTACATACCGGTTGGTATATTATGCGTATTTACCTCCTCTGTATTTTTAGCGTTGGCGTTTGTGTATAGTACCTGGCCTATGCTGTTGATGAGGGCAACTTTGTAGCTGTAACCTGCCGGCAGCTTGATGGATAATTGGTCGGTTGTAGGGTTGGGGTAAACCTGAATCTGCTCTAAAGAATTTTTAATGTCTGGTACAGCTAACCCAACATAACTACCGCAGGACGTGTTTCCTTTTTTATGCACATATCCTAACGAATAAAAGTCGTTTGTATTATCAGGATCGTTTTCGAAATCATAGTATAAAATTCCGAGCGTACCGTAGTTGCCAATATTAACAGGATAGCTACCGGTAAGGCTGTTTAATACAGGCATGCCACCAAACCCTAATTTGAACATATATGATCCACCAACCACCTCACCGTAATTTACCTGAACTCCAGAATTTCCAATAACAATCCTATCGGATTCATACATGTACAGGTTACTTGTATAACACCATGATGCATCGTTGGGGGTGTAGTAATAAATATAACCATGATGGCGATAATCTTCCGGCATTAATTGTGCAGTATCGAAAAACAAAGTTTTATCCACGTTGAACGTTATATCACTAAAAGACATAGAACCCTCAAGTAAATTCATAACTCGCCGTTCCTTATATTCCCATTCGTGCACCTCGTATTCGATATGGTCTGTATAAATACCTTTCTTGAAAATCGTGTCTAAGAAATGTGCACGTTCAGGGTCGGTACCATAGTATTGAGCCTCAAATACGTCACCGATGCTGAAGTTATTCACTTCGTCCATCTGAGGATCATAGAACTTCGTCTGGCTAAAAGTCAGGTCATAAATATCAGGACTTTTATTGGTGCTCAGGTCTGTGTAGTAATCAAATTTATCCATCCCATTTAAATTATAAGCAGCTCCTGGAAGGTGCATAGGAAACATATATAAATCGCAAACCTGCGCAAAACCGTGCGACTTACTGAGGATAATATCTAAACCATTAACAGGATCTGCTAAATTAATTATACCATTTTTATAGGCTTTGACCTTGATCGTTTTTATTGAATCTGCAACGCCCAATATAGTCATGACACCTTTGGAAACCATAGTAGCTGTATAATACCAATTAGTAGTGTCTTTGAATAGCACCCAGGTATCGCCAACATTGGCTTGTGTTTTTACAATAACTGTATCGCCCCAATAATTATCAAATAGAAAAGTACCATCCGGAAGCTGAGTGACCTTTTTACCCAACCAACTGCCTCCATTAGAGTCAAGACTTGTATAAGAGCCAACTGGCAGATATACACCATAATTGCCCCTTATTGAATGAAAGGGATAATAAATTGTGTTATTACCGACATGCCTAACAGAATCAATATTCATGCACCGCAAATACCCACCGGCAGAATATTTACCCGTATCGGTGTTCACAAAATACTGCCGCACGCCTGGTATAAAGCAGTTGTAGTTTTGCCCAAATGCGCTAAATGATGTACAAAGCAACAATAAGAATAAAAGTCTATTCATTGGGTTTATAGTTTAGTGCTGCACGACTACTTTGTAATTACTGCTACGACCATTTTCATCGGTTACAGATGCTATGTATATGCCAGCGGGTAAGTATTGTATATTGATTACTTCGGTGTTCTTACCATAGGGATTACTATATAAGGTCTGCCCTACGCTGTTCACGATTGCTATTTTAAAAATATGGTCAGGTGGCAGTTTTATAGATAGCTCGTCCGAGACAGGGTTCGGGAATATTTTTATCTCTGCCAGCGGATTAGTAATATTACTTACGCCCAAGCTCACATAATTGCCACATGCAGGGTAGCCTCTTTTGTGGGCGTATATCAGGTTAAGTCCGGTTCCTACAATACTTGGGTCGGTACACAATGAACTTTCTATTGCACCAATTCCCAATTTGTAAAACTGCTCAAAACCACAAAATTCCCCGAATTCTACCTGAACAATATCATTTTGACTAGTAACAGGATTGAAAGCATGTGATAAAAAATCTTTCTTGCTACCGTACACACTGCTGGTATAGCACCAGCTATCGTCAAAAGGTATATAGTAGTTGATACCGGAGGGATGATAAAAATCTTCTGGCATAAACGCTTCTGGAATACCCCCCCGGGTTGTATCTACAGTGATCGTCGTATTGTTATAGATCAGCTTGGTTTGAAAAGCATGCGTTATTACGTTATCATATGTAGAAACTTCGCTCCAGCTATTGATGCCATACTCTATTACCAGGTTGGCGTATATCCCTTTGTTGGCAATAGTGTCTATAGTATAGGCTTGCTGCGTAATGTCTGAATAAGAATTATATTCAAATACATCTCCAACATTAAAGTTATTAATTTCTTCTTCCGTTGGGTTATGGTAGTCTACCAAATTGTACGTGAAATTGTATTTATTTGGGGGATAATAGCCTATATAAGTGCTGTAGCCCTCTATACTAACATCTGTATAATAGTCAAATCCCCCTGAATAAGCGATACCCGGCCTATGCATTGGAAACATATAAAGGTCGCAAACCTGGGCAAAACCATGGTTCTTGGTTATGATGATATTTAGATCATTTAACGGATCGGCAGTATTGATGCTGCCATTTTTATAAGCAGCTATTTTAATGGTTTTTTCCGAATCGGGAACACCTAGTACGGTCATTATCCCTTTGGATGTCATGGTGGCCGTATAATACCAATGGGTGGTATCGTTATACAACATCCAAGTATCGCCCACATTGGCCTGGGTTTTTATGATCACAGTGTCGCCCCAATAATTATCGAACAGGAACGTACCATCAGGTTCCTGCACAACCCTTTTACCCAGCCAGCTACCACCGTTGGTATCCAAGCTGGGTAACTGGTAACCATATGTACCCCTTGCAGTGTGAAATGGATAATAGACCGTTGTATTGCCCACCTGCTTTACCGAATCGATACGCATACCACGCAGGTAACCACCTTTGTAGTATGCATTGGTATCGCTATTTACAAAAAACTGCCGTGTAGCGGGCGTAAAGCAATTGTAGTTTTGCGCGAATGCAGTATATGATATGCAGAGCGATAATAGAAGCAGGAGCCTTCTCATGGGTTATAAGGGATGTTAATACTAATATACAATAAATAACAGCTTATATAATATTATTTTTGACGTCGGATGCAGATACATTATACCATTTGAACCATTAAAATTAGTGGTGGCTAAAGCCGAAATGTGTTGTTAGTATAGTCCCCAGCATGAATGCTGGGGTTATTGCATCAAACGATAAACGCCTCATATAGATATTCCATTGGTATTACTCCAGTTTTCGCCTATCGAAGCCCATTTGCCGAGCTGGTCGCGCTCGCCGAATTTTATTTCGCGCTTCCTTTTGAGTTTGGGGTCGTAAACCATATCGCGACCTAACCATTTGACACCGCCAGGGAGTAATGGGATATTTGGGTAGCATTTTTTTAGTTCTTCAGGAATATCATAACCTTCGTTTGAACCGGTGCAATGCCCGGTAATGCCCGGTGGCGGGCATGGTGAATTTTGCAGTTGCATGGCTGGAGATGCTTGCTGTGCAATGGTTTCGGCTGGAGCCGTACTTTGAATGCCTGATACCTGATGAAAAACGGAACCGGGCATTGGAGCCGTTTGAGCGGAACCAGGGTTATTCTTTTCCCACTCGACATCGAACCCCATTTTACGGAGTTCTTCGGCTTCGTCCCAAGTCATATTGCGAGATGTCTTCTGCTTATAATCGAATACAGTATTGGGACCGATCCACATGGGGCCACTTTTGAGTATGGGTGCAGGGTTGGTACTGAGCTCGCGCCAGGTGATTAATTTCTTTGCAGGGGCGCCAGGCCTGTTTTCTTCGTCCTGATCGAGCTCTTCTTTTATGGGAGCTATGACAGACGTATCGGCTTCCGGCAAGTGTGCATCATACAAAAATTCGTACGGTTTGTAACCAGACTTTTTCTGATCCTTGAAGTATGTGGACGCATAGCTGACGAGTTTTTTAGTAAACTCGTTATCTGCATTGACCATGTAATTTGAAAAGGCCATCATGACCTGTATGTTGGTGCTGAGTGAGTTGGCAGTGCCGAGCTTATCTATACAGTTGATGAGCTTGCGGGTTATTTCGGCCTCCTGGATGGTTGGAAAGCGATTGCCTTCTTCGCGGGATGCTATGTGGTTCTGCAGTTCGACCATCTGGCTGTAGAGGTGATTGACGGCGACAGCTGGAACGGCGAGGGTGGCTTTTTTGAGCTCGTCCCAGGCTTCCTGTTTTATCCACCGGTAGATTGTTTTACCGTCGACACCGACGGCCTGTGCTATTTCTTTTTGTGTGCGGCCAGTGCCGAAATATAGTTCTTTGGCTTGCTGCTGCTGTGTAATTTTATTCATGGGGGATAGGGTTTACAGGTTTCTTGGTGTAAAGATGTTTATTTTCTGTGTACCAGAATAATTGGGGTTTTGTGGTACTGCAGGGAGTGCGTGGAGTACTACTGTGGGTGTGGTATGGTGTTTTTTTTATTTGGCTGCAGGGTTTGCCAGGATGGGGTATTAGTGATTTGTGTGTTGTAAATGCAAGCATATAGACGACTTAAAAAATATGTCCCTATAACAGGCACGAAATACGGGAGGAATACGATAGAATATAACTAATGCACTGTTTGCAAGGGAATGGTCTTTGTGTAGTTGCTAACAACAGAAACAACCATTGTGGAAACAAAGCGCATACAGCAAGCAGCAAGGATAATTTTGGGGGCCAATTTAATACTGGCGGGTATAGGGCATCTTTCGTTTGCCAGAAAGGGTTTCCAGGCACAGGTGCCGAACTGGGTGCCCCTGAAAAAGGATGATACCGTAGTATATTCAGGCATTGTGGAGATAGCATTGGGCAGCGCTATTGTACTTACTCCCAAAAAGTACCGATCTGCTATGGGCAAAATAGCTGCGGCGTTCTTTGTTGCGGTTTTCCCCGGGAATATAGCCCAGTATACGCACAAGCGGAGCGCCTTGAATTTGGATACTGACAAGAAAAGGTTCATTCGATTACTGTTTCAACCAGCGCTTGTGTATTGGGCTTTGAAGAGTACTAATACTAAATCTTAAACCTTATTTTGCGGCGATGAATTCAGAAATGTTATAATAATATAAAAGAGTTCTAAATCTGCACCCAGATTAAAGACCAATCTGCCCCAGCAGTTTCATAGCGCAAGCCTCGACAGAAATATGGGCGTTCACAGAGATAGCGATAAATGCTTTTTTCGCCGTGTCATAAACTAACAAGGCACGATAGGTTTCGGTACCTCCGCTGTGACCAATCCAAATATCATTACTTCCGGTAATTTCGCTAAAGTCTGTCAGCATAATACCATTGCCGTAATAGATTCCCTTGTCAGGCATAGGATACAAATCTTTGAGCCGATTATAAAGACCGGGCTTTGTTGTCATCAGGTAATACAATAACATGACCATATCGTTGGCATTGCTTAGGACATCCCCTGCACCCAATGGTACTGAGTAGTCTTCTTTAACGATCTGTCCATTTGCATGGGCAAGTGCCAAATCAGCAGCAGGTGTGTTTTCTTCCAGTATGTGCAATGAAGTTAAGTGCATTGGAGTAGCGATACGTTCCTGCACGATACGTGCAAATTTCCTTCCTTCAATTTTTTCGGCAATTAAAGCCAGCAACAAGTAATTAGTATTACTATATGACCAATACTGACCGGGACGGAAGAGATTCTTTCGGCTAGCAGCCAATTTTAATAATTGATTGGGGGAATAATAATGGTTAATATCAAATATTTTAGAATCATTATTAAAGCTATAAATCCCGCTAGTTTGTTCAAGCAGGTTAGCTATTGTGATATCATTGGCGTTCTCTATCTGCGGGAACCAATTAACAAGCTTATTATCTACTGTTAGCTTATGTTCCTCAATCAACTGGCTAATGATGGACGCAGTTATTAACTTCGTGACACTAGCCCAATAAAAGACAGTAGTATTATCAACCCTTTTGTTAGCAGGTTTTGAAATAAAGCCTGTATCTGTGTGCCACATACCCTGGCCTGGAACTAGAATAGCCGCAGTCATGCCAGGCATGCCTGTGTGAGCAAACAAAAACCTAACTGTGTTATCCAGACTGTCTTTCAAAGGGCCAGTGATCTGTTTACTTGTTTCGTAATATTCTGCCTACGGCAGCAAGGTTGCGGGCGGTTAGATATGTTTTTTTTCTCCCAGGTATTTTGCCTGGGCAAAACATGGAATGCGGTTGAATAAAGCCAATATAATCACGGCAAAGCAAAAGGACAGGTGTTTTGAATCAGTTTTCATTGGAGTAAAGATATCTGAGTTTTAAATTCCAGATACAAAATAAGCTAATATTCACCTGTCTTAACGAGTGAAAAGCCCCAGTCCCTAATGCTTATTAACACGACCGACGAAGAATCAAAGTAAGGCTACTAAATATGCATTCAGTTTTTATCTTGAGTACTAAAAGCGTATAAAATGATGCGTGTCGCTAATTGAGCTGGCAAGTTGTATTTTTAGCGCCATATTAGGTCTTATGAGTTTTCTTACGGTAGAGCATATTTCAAAAAAGCATGGCGGTGATTTTTTATTAAATGATATCAGCTTTGTGGTGGATGAGGGTAAACGACTGGCTATTGCCGGAGAAACGGGATCGGGAAAAACAACACTGATGCAGATAGTGGGCGGCCTTGAGCAGGCCGATAGCGGGAAGGTTTTTTTTGAAGGCAAACGTGTATGGGGACTATTTGAAAAGATGATGCCCGGCCACAAAAACATTGCCTACCTATCGCAACACTACGAGTTGCCTAAAAAATACAGGGTGTCAGAATTGCTGGCATATGCCAATAACCTTACGGACGAAGCATCGGCAGAGCTATATAATGTGTGCCGAATAACGCACCTGACGGGGCGCTGGTCGCACACATTATCGGGTGGCGAAAAACAACGGGTGGCGCTGGCAAAGTTGCTCACGGAAACGCCGAAACTGCTGCTGCTGGATGAGCCTTATTCTAACCTGGACTTGATACATAAACTGCAATTAAAGGACGTAATATGGGACGTGGGCGAACGGCTGGGTGTGACCTGCATGCTGATATCGCACGACACGGACGATATGCTGCCGTGGGCGAACGAGATAATGGTTTTAAAAGAAGGCAGTATAGTACAGACCGGCGCGCCACACCAAATATATAAGCAACCACGTAACGATTATGTAGCCGGGTTGTTTGGCAAGTACAATGTTGTCTCTCCAAAACTTGCCGCATCGCTTTCGGTTCCTGAGGACAGAACACTATATACCCGACCGGAAGATTTTATAATTTCAACAGAGTTAACCAATGGTGTGTCCGCTCTTGTAACGCGTGTATTATACATGGGTAGCCACTTGCAGGTGGATGTTGTAGTGCAGGGCGAGACGGTAACTGTGAATACAACGGACAAAGCAATAGCGAAGGGGATGGAGGTGTATTTAGGGACGCTATTGCTTTAACTGTTGTAAGTCAAAATATTGCAACTTTGCTAGTATAAGTGAAAACACTTAGGCTAACCTATTCTTCAATCAATTATATTATTTGTTAATTATTATTATAAAAAGGATTAAAAACCCTTTGGAATTGCAAATACTATTTTTATATTTATAACAGAAACCCCAAACTTTAATAGTTCTCAATTACGTACTGTGAATTTCTCATAAGCAATGCGAGCAGGGATAATTGTGTACAATTGAATGTAGATATATCTTATAAATAAGATTAAAATGGCATTTAGATAAAAAAAATAAAAAAGCATTCCAATAAAATCTATTTTACCTCATCCTATTGCATTTACACACATCTTATTCGTAACACACAACATACACAATTTTAAAAACCTAAACTAATCAATTATGGCTAAAAAATCAAGCGACCCGAAGAAGGCGAATGCTTTGAACACAGAATCGCCAAAAGAAAAGAAAGATAGTACTGCCGGCAAGCCTACAGCAAATGACGTGGCATGCTGGGACAGCGACGGCCCAACCGCCATAGCGACGGAACGCCTGAAAGAAATGTTTGTTGAAATGGGACAAAAGACACGCATAGAGATGGGGCAACAGCCTGCTGAACGTGCCGTGTTCCGCAAACAACACGGTATAGCCTACGGGACGTTCACTATAAAAAAGGATATTGACCCTAAGTATAAAGTTGGTGTTTTTGCGGGTGATAGCTATGAATGTGTTGCACGTTTTTCAAGTGACACCGGGCCTACATCGCCCGACCTGCATTCTACATTGGGCCTGGGGTTGAAGCTGTTTGGTGTTGAAGGACCTAAACTGTTTGGTGAGGGTACCAATGCGGATTTCATCTTCCAAAACATAGACCGATTTTTTGCGCGTGATGTGCAGCAAATGTGCGCCTTTACTACTGCCGGGGTTATAGATCATGATTATGATTCTTACATCAACAAGCACCCGGAGCTGGCCGAAATCCTTGCCGCAATGACCAAGATAGAAGCAAGTTGTTTGAGCGCAGGCTACTGGGCTATACTGCCTTTTAAACTGGGCGAAGAGAACATAGTTAAGTACCGCCTGGTACCGGACGACACGGACCGTGGTGCACCGTTCAATGATAATAATTACCTGGCGCTTGACCTGCAACAACGCCTGCGTGCCAAGCCTGCAAAATTCAGGTTCGAGATACAGCCGCGTACCAATGATGCAACCATGCCGCTGGATGATGCGCAGGTGGTATGGAGTACCAAAGAGAGCCCATACATCTGCATTGCTGAATTGAATTTCCCGCAGCAGGATATATGCGCGATCGGCCAGGCAGATTTTGGAAGTATACTGGCATTTAATATCTGGAGGACACTAGCGCCAAATGAGCCACTGGGTTCTATAGCCCAGGCGAGGAAAGTGGTGTATGCAGCGAGCTCAGAAGCACGCCACCAAGCTAATGGACAACAATTGCATGAACCCGAGGTCATCAACCCGGCGTTTGAAGGGAATACCGACGAGGACGCTGACTGCATAGTTACTGCAGGCATTTACCCGCCTATAGGCGTAATGCGCGTTGGCAACAGTGATGACGAATATTTTATCGGCCCTTTGGTAACAGAACCAGAACCAAGACTTGATGAAAATGCATACAGGGACAAGACCGGCGCACTGAAACGCCAGGCGGCGCAGTTCAGGATATACGGGTTTAACGCAGCAGGGAAAGCAGTGAAGGAACTTACCGCGGAGAACTCCAAGATTGTATGGCACTCGCATTTAGCCAATCAAAAATCATCATGGTACCAGTTCCAAATGGCGCTGGACATACCGGACGCGGCTACAGCCCCTGCGTCTATGCTGCGCAACATAAATATTGCCGACAGGAACTCGCTTATAATTGATGGCGGAGCACAGACGGTTGACGGACCGAATGTGGAAAGCGGCCATGAGTTTGTAGGAAAATTCCAGAACGAGACCGTGTACCTGGGCGAAATGCGTACTGATGAAAAGAACCGGCTGATCATGCTGGGTGGACATGGTGTGGCTAAAAATATAGATGGAGATATTGCCATTACGTTTGCTAATAATGAAGGATGGTATGACGATATATCGGACGGACCCGTTACTGCTGAGGTGGAATACAACGGCGTTCAGCTTAAGGTGGACCCCGCATGGGTTATTTGCGCACCACCTGATTATGCCCCTATGCAGAAATCGGTACGGACCATGTGGGACCTGATGCGGGATGTGGCGGTGAATGCAGGCATGCTTGTACGGCCAGCACGCCCTTCCTTTACAAAGGACATCTTGCCTATTTTCCAGCGCATGACCAATCTACAATGGGTGAACGCGGGCTTTGGAGCGGCTTTTGGCTGGGGTGGCCAGTTTGACTATACCACAACGCAGTGGATACTAAAACTGAATAACCCATCACCTGCATATGTGGAAATGCGCCGTACGATATCGAATAATTTCCGCAGGTACGATGTATCGGGTGCGGAGGCACCACAATTATGGCCATGGCTGTATGGCGATGCTATCAGCATCCCAACAACGGGTTCGGTACGCCAGCACGCTACCTTATCCGATCTGCAATTATCATTTCTTGATCAATGGGTACTGGGAGAATTTGACGCAGACTTTGTGGACATGACCGGTTGCCCGCATGTACCGGAGCCGATTACAATAGATAAACTACCCGTAGCTGAACAACCGGATATGCTGACGAGAGCAGCAATGGAATTCTGCCTCGCAGATGCCTTCCACCCGGGTTGTGAAATGACATGGCCTATGCGCACTGCGGGTATGTATATGTCGGCATTCAGGCTGAAACATGCACCTAAGACACCGCCGGTTAACTCAGTATACTATGGCCCTGTTATGAACAGCGATGTGTTCACCCTGGCTAAGGGACCATTACTGGGTGGCCAGGTAGCAGGTGGTATTACCCGTTGGATGGCGATACCATGGCAGACGGACACTGCAAGCTGCAGGGATGGATATACATCTACCTACGACCCGTATGTGCCTACCTTTTGGCCGGCAAGGGTACCTAACAACATCTTAAGCGAAGACCGTTATAAGGAAACAATGGACCCTAACCTATCGGAAGAAACGCGTAAGGAAGCATTTGCCTACCGCAGAGCGTGGCTCGATGACCTGCCGCTGGATGGTGAAGATCCGACCTATACCAACCAGATCAACAGCATGGTAAAGTACTTTGACAAACTTGCGGTGGTGCAACCACGGCCGGGAGTACAAAACGACCCTAACTTCCCTGCAAAAATGCAGGTGGGTATAATACCGAGCCCAGAACAGGAAGCTACGCTGCTGGCTGCTGCGCTGAAGGAACTGACGCACATGCTAAATAGTGCGAATGCCATGCACAAAGATGTACGGACCCTCTTAACTACTGCGGTTGATGACCTGTCTCATAAAGACCTGCTTACGGAGCAAGATCTGATCAATAGTGCAAAATCGAAGTTGGTATCGCTGGTTAAGACAGAACTGAGCGATGATTTCAGATCGACACCAACGGTTCATAAATTATTGGCATTGCTGGGCTCTAAGGCACCAAAATCTGTACGATCACTGACCATGAAGAAGAAGGTAACAGTAGGCGTTGGGGTTACGGAAAAAGACAATCGCTTCTCCAGGTACTACCCTGCCAACCACGGCGGCACAATACAATAAAATAGTTGATGAATACTAAAACAGAGCATGAAATTGAGGTTGCGATAATTGGCGGGGGCGTGGCGGGCTGTATAGCTGCCATTGCCCTTGCTGAGTCGCATAGCGTGGTGCTGATAGATAAACTAAGCGAACCTGCAGAGCGGTTAGGAGAATGCCTGGCGCCGGCTGCAAGAAGGATATTAAAGCGGTTGAACTTACTGACGGATTTTGAAAGGACTATACCCAGTGACCATCCCAGCCTGCACCTGAAAAGTATGGGAATGCAATCGTACTGGGGAAGTGAGCAGGTGCATGTAGTGGACCCTTTGAGAAACCCGGACGGATTTGGCTGGCATGTGGACCGAAGGGCATTTGAAGTGTACCTACGGGAAGCGGCTGTGCAACGGGGCGTAGAATGTTTTTGGCCCATGCAATTGCACAACACGCGGTATGCAGATTCGCGATGGTATATAACAGCCGTTTCGGGCGATAAGGCGGGAACAACCTATAACTTCAGGGCGAAATTTGTTATTGATGCCAGCGGGCGACAGTCGCACTTTGCGCGGAAGCTGGGCGTAGAGCGACAGCACTTTGATAAGCTGGTAGCGTACTGGGCTACACTGCCTGATTATGAGACCAACAAAATGAGTACCATATCGGCAAGTGAACTGGGCTGGTGGTATAGTGCGCCCCTCCCTAACAACAAACGAGTGATTGTGCTACAAACAGATTCAGACCTGGTAGATAAGCGGATAAAAAACTGCGATCAGTTTATAGAACTGGCACGGGCCAATCGCGAGATGGCAGGGATACTCGAGCGTAACCATGGAGAGATCAGGTTTCAGAAAACGGCTGCGGCTAATTCAACCCGGCTGCAGCAAGTGGCGGGCCAGCAATGGGCAGCTTTGGGTGATGCTGCTACAAGTTTTGACCCTTTATCGTCGCAAGGGATGTTCAATGCTATGGCTGGCGCTTTGCAGCTTACTGACCTGATATTGGAATCGGGATTTACCAAAGATCTCTGTCCTGATAAAATGCTGCAATTCCAGGCTGCTTATACAAACCAGATCGACCAGATCTGGCAACATTACTTAAAACATAAAAGGATCTATTACGGGCAGGAGCGGCGTTGGGAAGATGCGGCGTTTTGGAGGAGGAGGCAGTAAAATTATTGGTTAGATTGAAGTCTCCCTTTAGTAGACTTTAACCAGTGGGGACTTGAATGCCGCTCAACGGAGTGCAATCATAAAATTCAGCTTTTCAAATTCCGGTCGGGAGACCGACTGCTTTGGTTGGACATGAGTCATCCTAGCGGACACCAACAACTATAAACAAAATTTTTACTGAAAATAATTTATTTGTCATTAATAGTTTTATATATAAATAATATTTAAAATATACAATAGTTTTTATCATAAAATAGGTATTTATACCCATTTTTAATACTTATTATTACTTTAGCTTTGGTGGACAAATATTTTTTAACTCGAAAATCTAAAAAAAATGAAAAAAATTGCATTTCTCTTGGCTGCCTTATTTACAGGCTATGGCGCGGTACAGGGACAAGTTCTACGCGTGGCAAATTATACTAATTGTGACATAATGTATTATGGTGGCCAAGTGGTTGTAAGTGGAGTAACATATAGCTTTTTTGGTTCGGAGGACCCTGCTGACAATGCCATAATTCATCCGGGGATAAATTATCTCACCATTCAAAGTCCTGCGCCTACCGCTCCCGCTGGGATAGTTACCGTAGTTAATGACCTGGTACCGCAACCCTTGCCTGCTGTGTCTGCAATAGCTTTTATCGGCTTTAAAATGCGCTTGCCAGGTGTTACTGGACCATATACCGGCGGGTGCTATATTTCCGCAGCTAACCCTGCTGTAGTGAGTGGCCCTACTCCGGTCGGTGGTTGCAATAATGGTAATCCGTTTACGGTTCAATGGTTAGGTTCGGCTGACAATCCCACCATTGAAATCAACTAAATATGTGTCGTTGAGGCAACAGCATTGTATTTTGTCGAGGATGTAAGTCATCCTGTTAATACGCCTAATTCAATACGTTTTACCGGAAACATCAGTAAACGTATTGCATTAGGCGTACTCATTTTTAATAATGTGTTGACTTAGCAGCTTGGTTTTATATTCCCTGGCCGATGGCTTGTGCTTTTATGACCGCAAAGTAGTGGCAGGAAGAATGGTGCAATCAAGCTAGTAGAAGGGAAAAAGGGCCGCTTTAAATCAATCGCTCCGCGGATTTAAAGAAGCTCAGCTGCGTGTTACTTATTTCCCGATAGCTATCGGGATTGATTGTGGGCCACTGGTTTTTGCAGGCGATGAATCCCGAAAGTAATCGGGATGCAAAAATGTGGCTGAATATGGATTCAGCCTTTCTCATAGAACGTGGTGGCCAATTTTAAATACATTCCAATTTATTTAAGTATTTTAGACAATAGTAAGATGGAGGATTTCGAAAAAATGGAAGTTTTTACATTTCAGGGGCTTCAAAATGACATGGCTATTTTCCTTGAAAAATATGCCGTTGAGACCCATGTCTTATGCCCCAATAAGCAATTCCCCAAACATACCTTGACAGATAGAGACAAAAGGACATGCCGATTTTGTGGTACAAAAAACGATTCGAAAAAATTCAAAACAAAATCACATGTTATTCCCCATTTGCTTGGCAATAGATATTTGATATCTGACGTTGAATGTGATTCTTGCAATAGTTTTTTTGGGAAGTATGAAAACGATCTGGCATTTTTTCTGGGCATTCATCGAACAATGCAAGGAATTAAAGGAAAAGAAAATGTACCAAAATTTAATTCACCCAACGATAGTGTAACCGCAAAAGTAAACAATGACTTTTACGGAGTTAAAAGCACTGAAATTGAAATGAAGGACCCTTTAAATAAAGGCTTTTCAGTTGATATGAATTCTGGTATTGCTCAATTTAAATACACAAAACAATCATATACACCTCTTCATGTTTATAAAGTACTGTTGAAAATTGCGCTTTCTTTTATCAATGAAAATGATGTTAGTAATTATAAATTAGCTTATAATTTTCTAGTTACTAGTACCCTCAATGAAAAAATTGCACCGTCCGCAAAAGTGCTTTATTATAGACTTTCCAGCAATTACAAAGCGGAAAGACCATTTATATATCTATTTAGGAAAAAAGATCCTAAGGAGAAAATTCCGACTCATTCCTTTGCAATATATTTCGAAAACATCTTATTCACTTTCCACATTCCACTCTTGTCAAAAGACATTGAAAATGGTCTTGACAAAGGTTCAAGCGATATTTATTATTGTCCTCCCATGTTGGGGCAGATACCATTTGAGGGGAGTTACGAAAGAAGAATGATTGATCTATCGTCAGAAATAATTTTAAAAAATGAGCAAGAGGTTCTATCTTTTGCAATGGATCCTCAGTCTTTAAAAAACATAAAAGCATACAATCCTATTACAGAAGAGTTGAGTGACCGCACTTTTAGTGCTGATGGTATAGTTAAAATAGTTTTGACAGAACATAGCAGTCAACTACGTATACCAATAAAAAAAACACTCTAAAATCAATTTTGAAACTCCCCTATCGTCTCTTAGATTTTTCCCAGACGGCGCTTTGTGATTTGGAGATGTAGCGTTTGATGCCTGCTGCTACGGCATAGTTCATCATGCAGAAGTAGTAGGGGATGAAGAATATTTTCACTTTTATTTGTTGCCGCTCCATGATCCAACCGAGGAGGGAAAGGGTGTAGAAAAATACCTGGGCAGCAAACAGCAGTTCATATACCAACGCATGGGTTTGATATGCTATGATGGCGTTGATGATGAAAGCGAGTACCATGAGGAACGGGGTGACCGTCCAACGCAGCACACGGTGGCTGATGTACTGGAAGGTAAGGGTAAAATTGCGGAAGGGGTTCAGTACTTTTTTTAGACGTACAATGCATTGTATACCGCCTGCAGCTATACGGATCTTACGCTTCAGTTCTTCCTTTACATTGTCTGAACCGGTTTCTGTGGCACAGGCCAGGGGCTCATACACTACACGATAGCCGGCCTCTGCTATCAGTATAGATATCATAAAGTCGTCCAGTATGGTATCTGGTGGTATGGGTTCGTATAGCGCAGTTCGGTAGCTGATGAGCTCGCCTGCGGCACCTACTATGCTGTATAATTCGGCGTCCCATGTTTTTAGTTTGCTTTCGTATTTCCAATAGAAGCCCTCCCCTGCTGTTGCATCGGCTACGTCATCGATCTTCACCCTTTTCTCACCGCTTACCGCACCAATTTTGGGGTCGGCATAGTGGCGACAAAGAAGCAGCAAGGCATCGTGATTCAGGAAAGTATTGGCATCGGTAAGTACTACTATCTCTGACTTCACGTGGCCCATTACACGGTGTATGGCAGCCAGCTTGCCTTTACGTGCAGCTTCGTGCATGAGTTTTATCTGCGGGTATTGGGCTACTATTTCAGGGGTGCGATCACTGCTACCATCTGTGACAAATATAATCTCCAGCTTATCGGCAGGATAGGTTAAAGCAAGGGTATCTTTTATTTTGTCGGTTATGCAATCTTCCTCATTATATGCGCTTATGATGAGTGAAAGCGTGGGCCAGATGCCTTTATTATCGGGTATCGGTCGATTGCCCTTTACGAGCGCACGGAGCTTTACCAATATGTACAATACAATACCATAACCAAAGAAGGTGTAGAAGACGATGAACAGGCTGAGCCAAAAAGTAAATACCATATCAGTTTTTTATTTTGAACCCTAAGTGAGTACTGTTTTTTCCATGTGTTACATTCCACCAGATAGCGCGCAGCAAAACAGGAATAAATGACCACTGCTTTTCCTGAGCATATGCTATGATATTTCGTGTGGCGACAACGCCAATAAAGTAAGGCCAGAAAACGAGCCTTATGCCGATGCCACAATTGCGACGTATGAACAAGATACGATTGCGGTTCATAAAATACTCCTTCAGCGCACTTCTGCCCCCGACCGATACCGACTCTTTATGAAATATAAGCGCCTGCATATTCACCCATATTGTGTAGCCTGCTTTTTTAAAACGTTCTACCCAATCCATCTCCTCGTAGTAGAGGAAGTACACCTCGGGCATCAAGCCGGCTTTTTCCATAGCAGTCCTGCGCACCATCATAGCTGCGCCATGCACATAACCTGTAGGACCAGTAAGGTTATCGTACTGGCCTTCATCCATTTCCTGGTAGCCTATACACTTGTTGCGACAAGTATAGTAGTCCATAGGTGTAAAGCCAGCATACTGCAACATCTCGGGCTGATCGAAGTAGCGAATCTTTGGTGATACTATACCTATCTCCGGATGTTCCTCGAGCGTGGCTACCAGTGTTTCAATCAGATCATTGGTTATTTCGGTATCGTTGTTAATGAGGAAGAGGTAATCGCCGGTAGCTATTTTTAAACCTAAATTATTACCGCCTGCAAAACCCAGATTCACATCGGACCGGATGAATTTCACGTCCGGGTATTTTTCGATCCATGCGGGTACAGGATTGTCCATACTGCCGTTGTCCACCACTATAACCTCCAGATCCTTCCAAGTGTTTTTGGCGGCAATAGATGCCAGCAAAGCCTCGGTAAGGTAGCTATGATTAAAGTTTACAGTGACGATGGATACACGGCTCATGCGTTGGCGTTTTGTTTTTTAGCTATTGTATCATCAATATAATCGAGTATGGCACTGTCTGCTCCAAACTTGCGCGCGAAGAGTTTGCCACTGGACATTAGTTTATCCTTATCGTCCATTGTAAGCAATTTGGGACTTGCACCACCGGCACTCCAGTCTATATAGCGCAGGTTATCGTTTACCATGCTTGCTTTAAAATGTGAGTTATGCAAAATGGTCTGGAAGATGATCTCATCGGGTGCCCAAGTGAGTTTGAAGAACCGTTCTACATTTTTATTGTCAGCTAAAAATTGCACAATGTAAGCGGCGCATTCAAGAGGTATTGTAAACCACTGCGAACGGCCAACAGCCTCCATACCATTGGGCATGTTGCGTTTGGGCAATATTTTATTAATGATCTGCTCTGCACGGTACTTGCCAGCAAAGTTCATATTAGCAAGGTGGTACCTGGTAACGCGGGGTATAGCCTCGTGCCACTCATTTTGTACTGACAGCGTATGCATGAATGCCATGCCTTTCTTGCCTTCAAGAAACTTGTGTATGTCTGCAACCGGCACTAATGGATAATCCTGACCGCTGAGCAGGTTCACAAAATCATAGGCAATACCACTTGCAGCTATTTCAGCAAAGCCGTTTATTGTGGCTTGCACTATACTATAACCGCCCCAGTACACCTTTTCTCGCTTTTGTACAAAATGTACATTGGGCAGCTCTTTAAGAGAAAGAAACGGAGCTATATCTGCCTTCAGATCGAGATGGATGTAGAAAGAAGCATCAGGATGCACCAAATGCCCTATCAACCGCTGCAGCTGGGCGGGGTTGGCATGACATAGTATGAGGTGCGCTATCTTCATCTAGGGTACCAGTTTCTTTTTATTGGTGTATTGTTGCAATAATAATCTCACCTCAGTATAACCGGTTTTAAATATGCCACCAATGCTGAAATCAAGATATTTTCTGAGACGATAGTAGCCATACCCCACCCCTACGAGGAAAGGCAAAAGGGTTGCAAGCGCCACACCATCTACATTGTGGAATATTAATATACCTGAAAAGTCGCCAATGATGTTAGCTGCCAGCATGAGTAATACCTTGATGAAGTTTGCCTTGGGCTGATGCACAATATCGAGCGATACCCCAATGAACCTATCTATGGGGTAAAACATAGCAAAGGTGAGGAAGATACGAAGAGCGGTGGCCGCCAGCATACCTTCGTGAGTGCCTATATACTTAGATCCGCTCAATATACCGACCGCCATAGGAGCCAGCGCTATGCCTACCAACGAAACGGGTATGAGGGCCATAGTAAGCATACCTGCATATTTCTGCATGATGATACCCACATCTTTTATCCTGTTTTGGTTAAACGCAGCAGACATCTCTGGCATACCTGTAGCCAGGAAACTGGTTAGGGGTATCTCTATAATAGCCATCAGCCTCATAGGAATGCTGTACACAGCCAAGGCTGCCGGCCCCAGCATAAAGGTGATGATGAAACTATCTGAACTACGTAACAGATTAGTACTAATGGAAGTGCCCACACTGTACTTACCAAAATGATATACCTCCAGGATACTAGCTTTTGACCTGCTGAACAATGTGCGAAACCTTGTCCACCGGGCGGCGAAACAAACTATGCTTGTGATGACACACCCTGCCAGGTTTGCCATCAATACAGTCTGCAGATTGATATGCCCGGTGAAGATGAGGATGACGATAAACAATATAATAGAACCCTGGTTGAGGACACGCTGGATGAGCAACTTACCAAACTGCTGATCGGCCCCCATTATCCATGAAGCGATACTTAGAGGGAGTGTAAACAAAAAAGTGATACCAAACCATTTTATGCAGACAGCGATAGCCTCATTGTGTATAAAGCCCAGAAGGAAAAAAGCAAGGATATTTATAGCTATGAGCACGCTTGTAATGACAATACCCAGGTACCACACAGAGCCTATAACCTCCTTAGCCCGTTGGCCTTCTGTGCCGGCATAAAACTTAATAAGCGCCGTTGACAAAAAGCCAGTCCTAAAAGTATCTATCAAACCGAAAACCGTGAGGAAGAATACCCAACAGCCCATGTCGGCCAACGATAGGTGCCGATACAACAAGCCTGCCTGAACCACACCTACGACCGCCATGGAGCCAGTGCCCAATAGCGATAAAAAATGCCTGTTCCTGAATTTATCTAAAAAGCTCACTGGGATATAATGGTTGTAATGCAGTTATTGTATTGCCTAAAATTTGAGCTTCACCTTAGCGAGTATGTTTTTTATCTTCTTAATATATCGAGCAGATTCACCGATAGGTTTAGCGTTCTTCCAGGCAGACATCTTCAGATACTTGTAAAACAACTCCTGGTATCCCGCATTGTAATTGTAAGATTTATAAATGGGCTTACGCTGCACAAAATGTATCAGGTAGGGCAGTTCAGCATCAATAGTAGAAAAATGATTCCAGCGACTGTCTATCTCTTTCCATTTATTTGCAAAAATGATATTAAGCCCATACTGATCGGGATAGTTTACATACTTAATGTTATCGTGAATACACTGCAATACTTTGGCTGCAACGTTGTCTGCACGCCACTTGGGTATATTCAGCAACATCATGCCAGTATTGAAGTATTTGGTATTGCCTGGGAAACCGAGTTCTTTGTAATTGAAGATACCACCCCATTCATTATCGTACTGCTGCACGCGGGGATCCATAACTGCACCAATGTAATTATCGCCAATTGGTGTATCCCAGAGTTCTGTAATATCGCGCAGTACTATCATATCTGCATCGAGGTACAGTACCTTTTCTACATTCTGCGGTACAAAGTCTGGGATGAACAAACGCGAATAAACATTGAGCGGGAAACTACTGTGATCGGCGGGCAACTTGGTGCCGGGAGGTATCACCTCGCTTACACTTTTCCAATGCACAGTAGTTATTGCTGGATCAACCGATGCTTCCAGTTTCTTTTTATTACGGCTGGTCACATTTTCCTCTACTACCCAAAGATCCACACGGGTGTGGGTATTCAGGTTTTGCTCTATAGATTTGATAAGAGCACCCAACAAGATAAAATAATGATCATCGCTTACTACTACAACCGTTATCGTATTGGTTCTCATAATCCTTTATATTTTACATAGCTGCTGCCCTGTTACCGGCTGCAGCATTTATGGCCTTATATATCTCTCCTGCATTGTTTTCCCAGGTATGAGATGCTGCAAAAGCAATACGTTGTTCTTGCAGCTGCTGTGTGTCTTCTACCAGGGCTTTATTTATCAACTCAAGATAATCATCTTTAGTTACAGCAAGGTATGTATGAGCCGAAAAAATACTCATAGCTTCTGTTGCTGTGGCAACTACCGGCTTTCCCATTGCCAGGTATTCATCTATCTTACGGGGGTAGTTGCCTATGGTTACGGGGTTTACTAGTTGCGGGTTCAGGCATACATCAAATGCATTGATGTATTTAGGCAGTTCATCCGGTTTCTTGCCACCCAAAAAGTATATATTCTTTATACTATGCAGGCGGCTTGCTTTAAACTCTTCATCTTCGGGGCCAACCAGCACTATGCTCCATTGCGGGCGTTGTTCTGCTATATAGGCAAGCAACTCTATATCAAGCCGTATGCTCTGCAGCGCCCCGACATAACCAATTACGGGGCGAGGAATGCCTTTAATATCGGCAGGCAGGCTTTTATCTTTAAGTCCTGTAAATGCTTCCAGTTCGCACCCCTGGCCTACGTAGTAAGATTGTGGATTGTACTGGCGACAATAAGAAGCCAGATAAGGAGAATTGGCCACACAAACATCACTCTTGGCTATAAGTTGTGGCTCGAGCCCTACTCCATGATGTTTCCAGTAATCTACCGCTACCATGTTATCTCGGGAGTAATAGACACTTACTGCCGGTTTCAAAAAATCTTTCAGATAGAAAGACCTGAACATATCATTATCGTTAAACAAGATAATGTTGTGAAACCCCAGTTGCATTATTGCCTGCTGTATAGGGCTTGCAAACCGCTTATTATTTATCTTATTGAATACGGAAAACAACCCATGACTTTTGATCCAGTTTATGGATTCAATCATCTGATCGGGATAGAGATTCCACAAATTATCTTGTATAGATACTAACCCTTTTTCTTTATGCTGAATGACTGCAATTCTTTTTTTCACTTTTGGATCACCCTTTTTCTTCATCATTGTGATGCGGTCCAACGGTGAATTTACATACAGCACTCGGTTGTGTTTACTAAACTCGAGCGCCAGGTTCTTGCAATTGCTACCTATCTCCACATCCCACGGTTGCTGGCCCACAATTACAATGTCGCGCCCTTGTATCATAGCATTATTGCCCATGTTGTAGTTGTTGGTTTTGCTGGTCATCAATTCGTTTAATAACAACTATAAGTGCCGTAACGAGGTAAAAATATACGTTTGACGGGAATTGTACCAATGCCTCCTGGGGGTAGTTGCCAATGTTAAAGGCAAAAACAATAAGCACCATAGCCAAGCAAAACGATTTTAGCTGAGGATCTTTGATACTATAGTAGTTATTAATGCCTACCCTAAGTATGGTAAACATGAGCATACAAAATAAGAAAAGCCCTATAGACCCAAGTTCTACTGCTACCCTTACATACCCACTATCGGGCGGAAAACTGGCCAGGAATGAATATGGCGCAAATCGCTGCCCCCATTCGCCTGTGGCGCCGAGTCCGCCACCAAGAGGATGACTCCATATATAAGGTTGTATGCGTTTTTGGTTTATTTTACGCACATTGAATGATGCATCGTTAGACGGCTTAAATGCCGACTGGAAGCGACCTAACGTTTGGTTGCCTGTAGGCATAAATATAAGTGCTGCCATAAGACCTGCACCTATAAGAAGTATAACGAGTACTTTCTTATTGTACTTCAATATAGCCAACAGCAGCAGGCAAACCGGCGGCAGCACATCGGCACCACGGGTACCCGAATACAACATATTGAGCAGGAAAAACGCAATGAGAAAATAAAGCACCAATTTTTTCTTCAATGACAATGGGCCAGTAAGCAGACCTACACAAAGCATACTACTCACCACCATAGTATAAGAGAACACCACCGGATCTGAAAAGATAGAGAACTTGCGCCAGACACCACCTATAAACAGCAACAAGGCAATATTAGGATCAGAGTGAAGGTATGCCTCCTCGAAAGGAAAAAACCCAAAATGCTCCTGTTTAAATGCATATGCCGCACCAAAAAAAGCCAGCCCCAGCCACAATTTGATGATGAGTTTTACATATGCCTTAGTACGAATGTTATACACAAAAATGAAGTACATAAACATGACCACCGCAACAGACCGTACCGTATATACCCATGCTAATCGCGACTCCGCTGTAGGATTTGCAAACTCCAACAGGTTGTAACTGATCCATACCAATATCCAAATACTTATAGGGCCCTTAAATATTTTCCAATCAGGCTTTTGCTTTTGTCTTATGAGCAGCCCCAGTATAAAGAGGCCCTCCATACCATCCATTAATGTACCTAAAGGAAAATTGACACCCAATCGCAAAAACCACATAATGAGGTATGCCATTGTAAGGTAGATGATCATACCTACCCGCGGATACATTACTATTGTGTAAACAGCGGGGAGGGCAAGAACGACTATCATGCACAGCACACCAAAAACCAACCCTAGCTTTGCTATGCCCAGGCCTACCAGTAGAAACAAAACGGTTAATGCAGTGATGCCGACAGGGTTGTTGAGCTTTTCTATCAGTACAAGCTGACGCAGGTTTGCGAGTAGTTTTTTCCTCCAGCCCTCTTCATTGCGCTTTATTGGTATAATGATGTTATCCATTACAAAAAAAGCAGCTTGATGAAAAAATAGAAAACACCTAAGAATACAAAACCAATAGCCACCTTACGAGTCAGTTCCTCGATCCGTGCTTTTTTTTCTGCCGGAGTTTCTTTTGCTCTAATTGAAGGTTCTACTCTCATACAACGCCCCTTCTATTTTACATCATTGATGGAACTATCGTGATAGTGCTGGGTAGCAACCGATACCTTATTGGCCTTCTTTACCTTGAGTAAGGAAAGCAGTTGGTAGAAAATAAACTTAGGGCTGCTTATCAACGATCTTACAATACGCTTATCGGGCTTTGCATGCACAATGGCTATTGCAAACCCCACTGCAAAGCAAAGAAATGCTGCAAGCCATATGATAACACCAGTAGCACTAATAAAAATATTGGCTATCATAAATATTGCCGACAGAATGAGAAACATAAACAATGGCGGCCGCAATAAGGTGAGCCCGAACAAGAACCGGTTACGATCGAACCGGGTGATGCCTGCGCCACACATGGAAAAGCCAAACTTAAAATACCGGAACCAGGTATTGATCCAGCGTGCCCGCTGATTCACCAATTGGTCGGACCTGGAGGTTTTTTCATCGTACACTTCTGCCTTTTCTGTAAATGCAATGCGATTACCACGACTCACTATTCCCCGTTGCAATACTTTGTCAAATCCGGCACCTGATATATCCAGATGCTCCAGACACTCCCTATACAGCGCAGTGGTAAATGCCATGCCTGAGCCAGCAAGAGTAGCTGAAGAACCAATACCAAACAGCACCACGCCATCGTAAAAATGATAATAAATATCACGAGCCGCATCTATGCAGGCATAAGTTGTATCCAGATTCTTAGCCTTGCGCAATCCCTGCACAGCTATGTAGCCCTTATTAAATTCAGTATTTAGTTCATTCAGATACTCGGGCGCTACCAGATTATCTGAATCTATGATGGTTAGCCGTTCATGCGGCCGCTGAAAATGATTAATGGCATAGAAATGAGAACGCGTATTGCTGGCCAAGGTTTGCGGCGGACGCAATACTACCACGCGCGCATCTTCAAATACCAATGAGGTAACATCGCACTTATCGGCTACTATATAAACGACGTAATTGGTATAATTGAGTTTCAGTATAGAATCTACAACAGCTTTTATTGTATCCGTCTGCTCATAAGCGGTAACAATAATGGCATAGTCGGCTTCAGTATAGCCCCGTAAAGCGGTGGGCTTCCCGCCGCTACGCAAGGAATAAAACAGGTATAGAACTAATGGCAAAACAAGATTATATCCTATCAATACCTGTATTGCTATCCAAATGACCTCTAAGGCTGAAACGACCATTAAGCTGTAGCATTTTTCATGAAAAAAGATTTCTTTTTGGAGACCTTCACCCGTTCATTTGTCACCTTATTCAATACCCATCCTGTAAACTTATTGTCCAGGGTTTTCAAGAAAGCAATCTGATCTTCATCTACTCTTTTGATAGACCTGTTAGATTCAAATACGCCTACTACCCTATCCACTACTTCTATCCACTCTTTAGCCATGTTCATTTTTACCAGATCAGGGGTTTCGATGATAATGATATCGAAATAATCTTTGAGTTCCAGCAATTTCTGGCGTACTATCTGCTCATCATTTATCTCCAGCACTGAAACATCATTGCCGCGGTTGCCAAGCACATGCACTTCTCCCTTGTGCTCTGTCATAGCAAAAGAAGCCTTGCCTGTGAGGTAATCTTCTATAAAGTACTTGGTATTGGTGATCTCTGTTATTGCCGGGTCGTTGAAGTTACCATCTATAACCAATACCCTTTTGTTTATCATAAGGTAAGCGCTTGCAAGGCTTATGGTAAAAAGCGTCTTGCCTTCGCCAGGGTGTATGCTGGTAACTCCCAGCAACCTGCCACCATACATTACCATATCCAGCTCAAACCTTATGGAGCGCAGTAAATTTTTGAATTCATCGCTAACAGGCTTTTGTGCCGTGTTGTCCCAAAGTTGTTTTACATCCAGGTGCGATGCCCTTATCAATGGCAGATAGCCTAGCACAGGTATGTTTGTTTTATTTGCCAACTCAGATGCAACCTTAATAGAATCATCAAAATAGAAGAGCACAAACAGTATTACAATGTATATTACAAATGCAACAATGCCACTTAATATTACCAATACCATTTTTTTGGATGGTTGCAAGGTACCTGGTGGCGCTATTTCTATCTGTCTGATCTTAGAAGTAGCATTCAGGTCCATGCTGGTCTGGTTGTACTTCTTCAGTATTTCTATATACTCCTGGCTGGCCACGTTAATATCTTCTTCATAAGCCTGTATCACAGCCTCATTAGGTACCAGCATATCAAACTTATGATTCAGCTTGGCTATCTCCTGATCCAGGCTTTGAGTGCTATTTTTTGCCAATTCAAGATCTACCCCCAGCTTTAATTTCTGTGCAAGCAGATTATCCTTTGCCGTTAAGGGATTCAGCATCACCTTGTCTGTCGATTGGTTGATCTGGGATGTGAGCCGCGATTTTGCAGAATCGAGTTTTTCTTTTATCTCGGGATCAAAACCGCTTTGTATGTATTGTCTATTTAATTCTTCGGCCTGTTGTTGAGTGGCTATTATTTCGAGGTTTATAGCCGTAAGCTTACTTTCTATATACTGGTGGCTATTGGTACTGAATCTCGAATCTATATCGTTGAGCGCCCCGGTTGTAGATGCTATATCTTTTTGGGTTATTTCTTTACGGGTTTCAAAATCAGCCATTTGCCCATAAAGACTCTTTGCCTGTTCGTTCAGGTTCAGCACCCTATTCTTAATTTTGAATTCCTTCAGCTCCTGCATCTTGCTGTTGAGTGCGTCCTTTTTTTCTTTCAGCAAAGCACCCAGATAGTCTATAGCTTTACTGCCGTTCTGCAGATTTGAAGCAGTGTAATAGCTAATAAATTCACTACACAAAGAATTTATTACATACGCGGTTAACAAAGGGTCTTCAGACTCATAAGTAATATCTATATAGTCACTGCTTTCAACACGCCATATTCTCAATTTATTGCGGAGCGATTGAAAGTCATAGCCCATTGACTTTATAAGCAATATAAGCCCTGCCTGGTCTTTATCTGCATTGGAAAGGGGCTGGCGTGTTTTGTACATCTCTGAATACACCTTTACTGCATGGGTGCGCGCATCAGCATTCAGTTGCCCCATCAGTTTACTCGGTTTCTTAAATGGCGTATCAGAGGTAAGATCGTGAATAATGAGCAAGTATGAAACCTGATCTACAACGGCTTTCAACTGCAGCATTTGTAAGAGATTACTAAACTGCTGGTTTATTTTCGACTCACCTAGGCTTTCCTTATTCAGGAATTGCTGAGAACCATCCAGTATGCCTGCCGATATGCGTGCCCGAGATTCGTATGTATTTGGCTGATGCCTTACTAACACAAAAGTAAGCAACATCACCAGCAATGGTATTGCCAGCAAAGCGTATTTATGCCTCTTTAGTATGTTTATAAAGTTAACCCCTTCCATTATTTTACATCCTCTAATTTAACACCTAAAAGTTCTTCAAGGCTACTTTTTGCTACCAACAATGCAGCTTCCCCGTCTATTTTTATCTGCAAATTGGTATCAAAATACATGAGCGCCTTGTTATAGCTATCAAATGTTTCCTCTCCTTTTTCAAACTTATATTTCATCAGCTTTACAGAACTTTCAGCATCGGCAACGGTCTGCGACTTTATTTTAAGAACTGTCAGTTGCTGAATATAAACATAATATCTCTGTTTTACTGCGGCTTCTATACTCAAGTCATATTCTGCCTTGTCATTCTGTGCTATTTTATATTCCTCGCGAGTTACTTTAACCGCCGGGGCTTTCTGGAGTATAGACCCCACACTGGTATAAATGCCAAACTGATAGCCACTAAGCACCAAGTTGGTACTACCAACAACAGTATTTGCAGTGCCTGGACTATAGAGATATGATAAGGTAAAAATATTAAACCAGTCGAGCTTCGCCTTTTTAATATTGTATTCAGCGATAGTTAACTTACTATCGTAAGTTTTAACGCGCGGGTAATTTTGTTTTGCAGTGCTAATGAGCTTATCGAGGAAGGGAAGGGATATTTCAGTCATCATGGATTCCTGCCCGTACGTGATGAAGGTGGCGGACAAGCAAAAAAGCAGCAAAATATACTTTACCCTATACATCTCCCAGATGATCCTGTTTACTAAATAACTGAAAATAAAACTCCTTTATATACAAATCCCTATACGTTATGCCTGTATCTTACCTAGTTTCTAACAGGATTTATAACGTTTAAAATAATTGCAAAATACTTTTTATTTGCGTGCCATAAAATATTGTTATACACTTGTTGGGGATAAGAGAGACAGTACATAAAAGTACTACATTACTTTACTTAAAAATCATGCAATGTCTATAGTTACAGCAATAAAAAGCAACCCTGCAATTAAAAGGCTGGTGCACCGTATGCTTGTTGCTAAAGGTGAGGCGCGGCCGCGGCTGTGGGTGAAGATATTTGCAAATCCTTTTATACATAAACGCGGTAAAGGATCGAAGATACGCAGATACACACGTACTGATGTGTTGCCATTTAACCGGTTTGAGCTAGGTGCTAATAGTATTATTGAAGATTTCAGCACTATAAACAATGGCGTGGGCGATGTATTGATCGGTCACGATTCGTTGGTGGGGATGGGTAATGTAATCATAGGGCCCGTAACGATAGGCAATAACGTAATACTGGCACAAAACATAGTGGCCAGCGGACTGAATCATGAGTACCGGGACATACATACCCCTATAAGCCAGCAGGCTGTTACAAAGGCACGCATTACCATAGAAGACGATTGCTGGATAGCGGCTAATGTTGTTATAACAGCGGGCGTAACGATAGGGAAACATTGCGTAGTGGCGGCAGGAGCAGTTGTGACTAAAGACGTACCGCCCTACTCTATTGCAGCTGGCAACCCCGCTAAGGTCATTAAAAGATATGACGAAGGGGCTGGGGACTGGGTAAGAGCATAGATTCTGATCAATTATAATAGCTCCAGGCCAGGCCCTCAGATACGCTATTTAGATAATCGCCGGAACGTAATTTGTCGGCTCCGAACCTAGTCAGTATAAGTTGCTGTATTGCCCGTACCTGGGCTGAACCACCTGTTATAAAAATCGTGTCTATTTCGGAAGGAGTAATTTGAGTTTTTAGCAAAAAAGCATCCAGATAATTGCCGATCTTATTAATGTTCACTTCAATCAGTTCATTATAGTATTCAATAGTAACATCTCTGGCAATTGAAATGCTTTCTTTTTCAAACCTAAACAAGCTGTTGTCTGCACCGGATAATTGAATCTTAGTATTTTCTATTTCTTTAAACAGCGAATAGCCTAAGTTTTTCTCCACTAGTATTTTCAAGTTCATGAGCTTTTCACTCCGCTTAGTAAGTAGGTGATATTTCTCTATCTCTCTTACCAGCTTGTGTACGTTGAAAAAATTCATCTTTTCCCACGAGGTGATACTATCAAATAAAACGCCGGGAACCTCGAGCATTTTGCCTGGTGTGGATTGATACAGCTCATCCTTACCAAAGTAAGGGGTTAGTGCTTTTGACATGAAGGAAGAATCAAAACTATCACCTCCTATATATATGCCCCCCTGGGCAATCAGGTCCTGCTTTCTGTTGCCTGCTTTATATTTATCGGGGCCAAGTTTTACTATAGTAAAATCTGAGGTACCACCGCCTATGTCAGCCACCAGTACGGTTTCGTTTTGGGTTAACGTACGCTCATAAGCAAATGCTGCTGCTATGGGCTCCATTTGGAAAGTAATATTTTCAAATCCGGCCTTAGTGGCTGCTTTCTCCAAACGAGTTTGCGCAAGGCTATCTTTTACAGGGTCTTCATCAAAAAATACGGGCCTGCCTAAAATGATCTCTGTTATATTTTCGCCCAAAAATGCATCAGCCTTATCCTTGAAGTATTTTAAGATCAATGTAACCAAACCCGAAGCATTATAGAGTTCATTATAAACCCTTGTTTCGGTGAAGCTGGTACGGGGTAAAACCCTTTTTATTGATTTCATAAACCGGCCAGCCATTCCATTTTGCAGATAAGCCTCGATAGCTGGCTGACCTACAAAAGATAAAATTTCGCTGCTATCCTGGCGTTGGATAAAAAAGAGAATAGAGGCCTCAGTAAGCGTTTTAATTATCTTATTGTTCTCCTTGTCAAGTATTGACAAAGCAGAATTGGTGGTACCAAAGTCGATACCATAAATATATTTACTCAACTTTTACTTTTTAAAATCAACAGAAGAAGACAGATACCCAGGCGAACATTTTATCTTATAATATCTGTAAACAAGAGCAGCCGTTTAACCAATGTGCTGCCTATACTTGCTTATCGCCTAAGGTGCCGCAAAAGTCGCTATTTTCTAACAACCTTCAATACTGTTCAACAAGTTTGCTAACATTTTTTTTAAGTCTGTATAACTATGCGGCTTAGCCATGAATTTATATGCACCAAGATCACTGGCAATATCTGCTTCTTTTTGATGGGAAGATGTGGAAAACATGATAACCGGAATATGCCTATAGGCATCGTTACTTTTCAATAACCTGAGGCAGTCCCACCCACTTACGGAAGGCATATTTACGTCTAAAAAAATAATTTGAGGCAGCGGTTCCATCCTGTTCAGTGTATCGAATATCTTCTTACCATTGTCCAGATAACGAAAGATCACCGAGCTATTTATTTCTGTCAGTGCATCTTCAAAAATCCCTGCATCATCCTTGTCGTCGTCAATTAAAAGTATGTGTCTGATCAATCCTTTTTAGAGTTTGCGATCAAATATAATTCTTACTCTGCCTAACTGGTAACACTATTGTGAATGATGCTCCTTTATCTTTTTGACCTGCTGCCGTTATTGATCCTCCGTGACGCTGAACAATTTTCCTGCAAAGAGAAAGCCCAAGACCAGTGCCTTCATACTTGTCTTTAGAATTAAGGCGGGAAAACGAATTAAATATCTGCTCTTCTTCGTCCTGTTCAAACCCAATACCATTATCGGTTACTACAACTTCCACAGCATCTGTATTGTAATCTAAAAACTGCCTCGCGGTTAAGGTTATTACTGCAGGTGTATCTGATTTTGAAAACTTCAGCGAGTTGGCAATAAGATTATAAAAGAGTTGGTAGATAAGTATATAGGCACCCTGTATATTGGGAAGGTCATTGTAGGTAATAGTGGCACTCTTCTGCCCGATAAGCACTTCCAGATCGGTAAGTATATCAACCATTACATCGTTAATATTTACGTCTTGTATCACCTGGTCTGTTGCATTTATAGTGGAGTATGTCAAAACCCCGTCTATCATTGAAAACATGCGATCTGTAGCCACGTTTATTTTTGCTACAAACTCTTTACTCTTTTCTGATAGTTGTGTTTCTTTATCCTCCTGCACGCGGCCAATAAATATTTTTATCTTCCTAACAGGTTCTTTCAAATCGTGGCTGGCAACGTGTGCAAACTGTTGCAGATCGTCGTTAGACCTGCCAAGCGCCAGTGTACGCTCAGCAACCAATGTTTCCAATTTTATTTCAATATTTTTCTGGTCATCAATATCGGTAAATGCACCTATCCATTTTACCACTTCACCATTCTCATTTTTTATCGGTTCGCCTTGTACAGAGAACCACCTATATTTTGCATCTTTATTTCTTAACCTTACTTCGGCCCTGTAACTGTTACCGGCTTCTCTACTTTCAGCCCAAGCTCCGTTTATATTAGCCAGATCATCAACATGAACCATTTCGTTCCATGCATTTGCGCCATCTGGTTCAACCCCAGTATATTCTTTCCACCGCGACGAAGCATAGTCAGGCAACCCGTTTTTATCTGTCATCCAAACCAATTGCGGCAAGGTCTCAGCAAGCGTACGGAAACGCGCTTCACTTTCCCTTATCATTTTTCCTGCCAGTACTGTTCCCGTTACATCCTGACATAAAATGATAACGCCTGTAATTGCACCAAATTCATTTTTGTAAGGCTGGTAAACCAAATTAAGATACCCAAGTTTTCGCTCACTATTTGAAAACATTGTATAGGGTTGATCATACAAGTAAAGCGACTCTCCTGTAGTACGAACGTTTTCAATAATTGGCTTAAATACCCCTTCGGAATCGGGAATAATATTAAACAATTCCTGGCCCAGTAATTCATCTGCCTTGTGGCCTATTAACTGACCATAAGCCTCATTTACTACCTCTACCTTCAATTCCTGCCCCGTGAGTACTATGATACCGACACTGGCTTCCCGAACGAGATTCTGGAAACGCTTTTCGCTTTCTATTACTTTTTTACGGGCTAAAACCTGTTCTGTCACATCGTTTACTACTACCATTATCCGCTCAACCTTGCCTGCTTTGTTTAATAAGGGCTGATATTGTGTATCCAGATGCAGCAGTTCATGAACTCCATCTTTCGATACGCGGGTCTTATATTCAATTAACGATACTGCATTTCCGGTTTCCCTAATCTCATCCAAAAGCGCCTGAGTATCTTCATTCGCAGCCACGACCTCAAAAAAGGGCATATCTATAATCTCATTTCTTTGCTTACCAACAAAAGGCAAATACTTATTGTTAGCCAACTCTACAATGTACTCTGGACCACTTAAAACTATAATACCTACCGGCGCCTGCATAAGGAAAGAAGAGAGCTCCTTCGCTGCATTAAGCCTGGCTGCATTTATCCTTATATTAGCATCTACACGTGCCGAAAGCTCTTTTGCTGAAAATGGCTTAACCATATAATCATCAGCACCTGCATCCAAGGCCTCTACCTTGGCCTCATCGCCTGCCCTTGCAGATAAGAATATAAATGGTGTATTTTTCAAGATGGTGTCTCCGCGCAACTTCTTCAACAGGCCGAAACCATCAAGTACCGGCATCATTACATCGCTAAGTATCAAATCGGGACGTATAGCTATGGCAGTCTCAAAAGCTTGCTCACCATTTCCTGCTGTAACTACATTAAACTGATCTGACAACAATCTCTTCATGTAATCACGCATGTCTGCGTTATCATCGGCAATCAATACTTTGTACCGATCGGGCAAGTCGTTGCCTGGAGCAATATTTGCATTACCGGTATCTCCGTTAGTTCCCCACTTCATTGCTTCCCCAACAAACGCCCTGGAATTTGATGATACCGGACTATCTGATTGGGACTTTTGAATGTTATCGATAGGCAAATGAGCACTTCCTGCAGGAATTTCAACTATAAAAACAGAACCTGCCCCCAGTTTACTTTTCACTGCTATAGAGCCCCCATGCAGCTTCACCAACTCTTTAACAAGCGCCAGCCCTATACCTGTGCCCTCCTGGCTTCTGCCATAAGCTGAATCTACCCTATGAAAACGATCAAATATTTTGTCAAACTGGTCTTCTGGTATCCCTACCCCCTGGTCGCTTACCGATAATTGAACGATGTTGTTAACAGCTTCTATCTTAACATTAATTACCCCACCATTGCTGTATTTAAAGGCATTGGAGATGAGGTTGAGTACTATCTTTTCCCACATATCCTTGTCTACAAATACCTTTTCCCCAATAGGGACGCACCGGAGAACCAATTGCATTCCTGCCTTCTCTATCGCTGATCTGAAAGAGCTAGCAATACCCTCTGTAAATGCGCAAATATTTACTTCCTGGAAATTCCCCTGTAAACGTCCCGCCTCTATACGCGAAAACTCGAGCAGTGTATTTACTAGCTTTTGCATGCGTAACGCGTTTCGGTGGGCAACGTCTAACCTTATCCGGTTTTCAGGAATGGTATCAGGATCATTGAGGGCGTCTTCAATAGGCCCCAGCAGCAATGTAAGCGGCGTTCTGAACTCGTGGCTTATATTTGAAAAAAAAGTGCTTTTTGCCTGGTCGATTTCTGCCAGGGCTTGTGCCCTCTTTCTTTCTTCTTCTATTGCATGCACATTTGCAAAACTAGTTGCTACCTGGTCTGCTATCAGAGAAAAAAAGCTGCTGTATTTTTCGTCGAGCAAGCGGTAAGGGTTTATGCCTACCACCAGGAAACCATAGGGCTCTTTGACCCCTATCTGCATAATGGGCAGAACTATAGCTTTATCTGGTGCAATTTCCCATGCGCCCTTCGGCATAATACCAATACGCTCCTTCAACTTGTCAAACACCTCAAACTGCCTTTGGCTTATTACTTCCCTTAACAGATACGACACATCATTATCTGCATTTAAATCTATAAGCTGCGGCACTGCAGCCAAAGTTTCTCCAAGGTCTGTATAGTGCTCCAGCTTTGCGAGATCGCCGGTTATGCTATAAAATAATGCAAAGGGAAAATCATATGGATTATCGCTTATGGCAAAGATGGTACGTTCAATTATTTCCTTATTCGACTGTGTGTCTGTAAGGCTTTGCCCCAGCTTTATAAGCGTCTTTAGCTGCCTTTCGCTGATTATCCTATCCGTATCATCTGTGTTAGCGCAGATCATTCCTGCAGTACCACCGTCATCACCTGGTATAGGGGTATATGAAAATGTATAGTAAGTTTCTTCAGGGTACCCATTGCGCTCCATGATAAGGAGCTGAGATTCTACATAAGTACCTTCATCCTCTTCCATTACAGTTTTCAGCAAAGGTTCAATATCCTTCCAAATATCTTTCCAAACTACAGATGCTGGCGCGCCCAATGCTCCGGGATGTTTGCCACCTACAATAGCCTTGTAGGGATCATTATAAAATTTGATCAGCTCCTTACCCCAGCCTATCCAAATTGGCTGGCGTGAGGTAAGCATAATGCGGATACAGGTGCGCAAGCTCTGCGGCCAACTATCTATTGTGCCTAAGGATGTGCGCGACCAATCATACTCCCTTATTCGCTGCCCCATTTCGCCTCCCCCAGATAAAAACTGGTAAGTGGAGCTAGCGGAAGTTTGACGATCTTCTGTTTTCATGCGGATATCAAAAAAAGATTTTCAAGTTACTAAATAACATGCGCAAAAACACTAATTCTAATTCTATAAATAGATGCCGAGCCAAACACAGCCCGGATTTAACCTTAACTGCGAGACCCAAACTCAAGTAAAAATTATGCCACTAAAAGATCATTCTTTTAAAGGAATGGATCTTAAAAAGTCTGCTTGAATGGATTATTATCGAACCGTTTTATTGATGACCTAAAGAATATCGCCATATAAAATCGATAAAAACGATAACCGTAATGGCCCGTCTGGCCAACAGGCGTAGTTACTCACCATTAATTACAATGCACATTCAAACTGTGCTTCATCCTATTTCTGATTAATTAAATTCTCCAGGTTCAATTCAGAATTTGCTTTTTATACTGATTGGGACTGATACCTGTTTTCTTTTTAAACAACCGGAAGAAGTAGGGGGGATTTTCAAAACCCAATGAATATGCGATCTCGGTCGCCGTATGGTCGCTTCCATTCAGCATGTTCTTAGCCTCCGAAACCAGGAACATGTGTATCAGATCCATGGCTGTTTTCCCTGTTTCCTGCTTTAGCAGGTCGCTCAGATAACGTGGAGACATATGCAGTTTAGTCGCGAACAGTGCCACTGTAGGCAATCCTTTTTCTTGCAACATTCCTTTTTCAAAGTAAGCAGACAGCGCCTCATTGAACTTTGTGACTGTAGTGCCGGAAAGCACATTGCGATTGATGAACTGCCGCTTGTAAAAACGCTGTGAATACTTAAGAATTGAAGCAATATGCCCGAGAATGATATCCCGGGTAAACTCGTCCTGATTATTATTATATTCCGTTTCTATTTTCGCATACAGCTCCCATATGATGTGCTCTTCCTTTGGAGATAAATGCAATGCCTCATTCAGCTCATAATTAAAATAACTGTACTTCTTTATTTCCACATGCAATGGATTTCCGCTTAGATAGTCTTCGTGAAACCATATTTCAAAACCATCTCCATCCAGCGCAATATCCTTCATTTGTATCACCTGCTGGGGTTTAAGGAAATACATGGCCCCGCTCTCGTGATCATAGCGGGTCCTGCCATAAGTGATCTGGCCGGAGCTTAATTTTTTGAATGAGATAATGTAAAAATCGGCAGTCACCTCGTAGCTAGCCACGCTCCGCAATGGGTTGCATCTGAACAAGGTAAGTAACGGATTTTCAGGTGCGGGATAATTGTTGCAGCGATGCACGTCGCCAAGACTTTTAAAATGCATGGTATAATGATTAAAACAGCCCATGTACCACACGGGCTGAGCTGCCATATAAAATTACAATTTATTCATTCAATTATAGGCCATGCGCATCCACAGATACAGTTTTCCACTCTTCCCATGTTGCCAGCCGCTTTGCGTAAGCAGCTTTTGCCAGTGGAAACGCTTTCTTGCCCAGAAATAGGCGCAATGGCGGATTTGGTGCGTCCACCAGTTTTAAAATGGCTGCTGCTGTCGCTGTCGGATCGCCATAGGCATCACTTTCCGTCATCGCCGGGTTAGCATATAATTTAGCCCTCACATTATCATATGCCTGAATAGATCTACTCTGAATAGATGATGTATTAAAGTCAGTTGCAAATCCGTTGGGTTCCACTATAGTTACATGAATATCCATGTCCCTCATTTCCAGATACAGCGCTTCACTAAGCCCTTCCACCGCAAACTTACTTGCACTATAGATACCCAGCGTCGGAAACGTATATATCCCCAATGCGCTGGACAATTGTAAGATATGCCCACTCCCCTGTGCCCTGAATATTGGGAGCGCAGCTTGTGTTACCCACAACGTACCAAAAAAGTTGGCATCAATGAGATCTTTTGCCTCCTGTTCGGCCAGTTCTTCTACAGTACCAACCACTCCTGTACCTGCATTATTGATCACTACATCAACACTTCCAAAATGAGTTCTTGCCTTTTCCATAGCAGCAAAACAGGCGATCCTGTCGGTTATATCCAGCTGCAACGGCAGCAGGTCACCACCGTATTTATCAGCCAGCTCTTTCAGGCTGTTGATATTTCTTGACGTAGCGACAACTTTGTCACCACGATTTAAAAAGGCCTCCGCCCATATTTTTCCAAACCCGCGGGATGCACCCGTAATAAAAACTGTTTTTACCATTGCTTTGTTTTTGATAAAGCAAAATTATCATCATCCCCACCGGCACACGTATACAAAACAGTGGGATAAGGATACATTTTTACAATTAACAAAGCGACCTCATATTTAATATGGAGTGCTAGTTAACGTTCAAGTTTTTATTGTTTATTTCTTATCGATTCGGCCCAGCAAGTCAGTTCGTTGTATGCTGCCTAACATCGCTAAAACATAAAACCCGCTCTAAGAGCGGGTTTTACACTTTTTTGTGCCCGGGACTGGATTCGAACCAGCACATCCTTGCGAACGCTGCGACCTGAACACAGTGCGTCTACCAATTTCGCCACCCGGGCGTTAAGCACTAATGGGCTGCAAATATAGTCAAATTTTCAAACCGCCAAAGAAAACTTTGTTTTAAATGACCATAAGATTGCAGCCTCTGAGGGCACTGTAATCCGCTCGGCCCAATACTTCAAATGCGCCATTATCATGTATTGTTCCTATATCGTCGGTAGCTACAAATGCACATGAGTGCACATTGGCCAGATCTATGATATTCAAACATCCGGTACCTTTTACATCCACGTCAAGGGGGTCATTCATATCACGTACCAATACCTGCATTGAAGGTATGCATTTAAACAAGCCATCCTTTTTTGAGTATGCTTGGGAAAGCAACTCCGTCATGCCATATTCCGCATGTACTTGCTTTAAACCCCATTGTGCACACAGGTATTCATGTACTTGTGTACGGGTCCATTCGGTACGCCGCCCCTTCATACCGCCGGTCTCCATTACTATTGTAGTATTTAACGGCATAGGATAGGCTTCAGCAAAATCGAGCAGCGCAAAGGTTACACCAAGCAGTATTGCAGGTTGCTTCACAGCTTCCAGTTTTCGCAATACCTCGTATAACTTCGCGAATTCATCCAAATAAAAACCATTTTCCGGATGTCCACTTTTCTCCATAAGGAGGTTAGCCATATGTACCAACGATGATGTTTTTCGTTCCAGATAAGAAGGTAACAATCCAATAATTGCATAGTCAGATGGGGTGCCATAAAACTCCCTAAAGCCGTTCAGCATAGCCTCTTCATACAAACGCACATCGTACACATAATGACGGCTGGTAGCCTCGCCCGTAGTACCGCTACTTTCAAATAAAAGTGGAGTACCGGTATGTTCCCCTGTTACAATCTTGTGCGTCCTAAAAAAGGAGATGGGCAGAAAGGGTATTTTTTCAATTGCAGTAACAGTGCGAGGCTCTATTTTTAGAGCCTGTACAAATTGACGATATAAATCATTATTATCGTATTGATAGTTGAAAAGCGCTAATGCTATTTCCTCAAAATTAGCATCATTTATTGCGGCAGGATAACCGGCATTTATTAACTTAAAGTTGTACGGCACTTTTATTAACTTTGAATATATGAAACGCTACTGCATTTTGCTGACAATGATACCTGCACTGATATTCGCATCATGCACAAAAAACACGTTGTCAAAAATACCACAAATAAGCCTTGCAGGCTTCATTGGCGATTCATTGATCGCAGGATCGGCTGATACAGTAAGCATATATATAAGTTTTACAGACGGCGATGCTGACCTTGGCGTTAACCCCAACAATACCCAGGGCTATTATGATATATACCTTAAAGACAGCCGTTACGACACAGGGTATGTTGGTTATTTCTTCCCAACTATAGACCCTTCAGCAGAAGTTTCGTCAAAAGGGCTTTCTGGTACCATTCTATTTCAGCAACCGGCAGCATTGCTACATACACGACCCGATTCTTTACACATGAAGTATGGTGACACGTTGAATTATGAAATTTATATTGAGGACAGGGCAAGACATCAAAGTAACCATATAACAACTCCAACCTTTATTATCAGGCCTTAATGCATGTCCTGCAGTTAACTGCAATACAAGAGATCCCCATCCAAGACATTTGTTTGTATTCTATACCACATGTTCTATTTCAGAGCATGTAATAGATGCACTTGCTTATTTCCCTCAATCATGTCTTTGATCGGGCACTACAATAACTGCTAACATCTACTGTTCTTACACAACGTTATCAGAAAGGCGATGTCCGCACTTTCCTTTTACATAGTCTGTAACATGAATATAGATACGGGTTACTATGCTTTTTTAAATGCAGCATCTCCGTGTTAATGGTACAAATTGACCGGCAAAATATCATAAATACAAAAGCGGGATAGTTTTTACACTACCCCGCTTTTATTAATTTATAAACTTACTTAGTTATCTGATTTCACCAGCTTCTCTACAGAAACCAGGTTGCCATCTGCATCGGATATCCTGATCATGTAGATACCGTTTGCAAGAGCAGCTATGTTTATGCTCTTCGCACTAGCCTGGCTAAATAACTCCTTACCATCCACGCTGTTTACCGATACATTAACCGCAAATGGAGCATCGATGTAAACAATATCCCTTGCAGGATTTGGATAGATCCTCACGTTTTGGTTATTAGCTACACTAGATACACCAGAACTGCTATAGTGATAAACAGCAGACATGTTGCCGCAGCCATTGCCGCTGGTTACATATACCGTATAGTCGCCACCAGTTGCAGCTGTGTAAGTGTTTGTATTGCCATTAGCTGGAACAGCAGTACCATTCAGATACCATTGATAAGAGCTGAAGCCTGCTTGTGCACTAAGGCCGCCTGTACCATTACCAGTAATAACCGGTGTTGGTGATGAATTGACTGTAACATTAACAGCAGGCGGTGTTTCGGTACAACCTGCAGAATTGCCAATGGTGACAGAATAAGAGTAAGTACCCGCAGTAGTTGGTGAAACTATAAGGCTATCTGTTGTAGTAGAAAGATTAAGCCCATTCAACTGCCACTGGTAAGTAACACCAGGACCTGTACCTGCAGATAATATAACGCTACCGCCCTGGCAGAATGTTGTAGGACCAGATGTGTTAATTATATTACCCGGCAGTGGGAACTGCGTAACGTTTACCGGTGAAGCAGTATCTATACAATAGCTGTTTGATATTACCACAACATTGTATAAACCTGCGGCATTAGCATTGTAAGAGATCAGGTTTGCACCTGGTATTGCTACACCATTGTTGTACCACTGGTAGGTATAACCTGCACCTGAAGGTGCTGTTAATGTAACACTGCTGTTGCTACAAATTGCCGTAGAACCAGATGCAGCTATAGGACCAGATGGTACGGGCAGTGAAGTAACAAGCGTAGCAGCCGAAGTATAAGTACAGTTATTAAGGTTAGTAACAGCCACGCTATAGTTACCAGATGTGGTTGCTCTAAAACTATCCTGTGTAGCACCGGTTAGACTGGTACCATTCAGTTGCCATTGATATGTAAATGTAGGATCGGGAACAGCCTGTAAGCCTACCGAACCACCTGCACAAAATGTTGTTGAACTTAAAGGGAATACATTTACAACCGGAGATGAAAACACTGTTACAGAATCCGGTACTGAAGTACTTGGACAAGAGTTAACATCTGTTACTACAACACTATAGTTACCTGCATTGGTTGCAGAATATACCTGGTTTGTAGCGCCCGGTATTGGTGTGCCATCTAGGTTCCATTGGTAAGTATAACCAGTGAACGCGGTACCATTTGCAGTGAGTAATACGTTATTACCATTACAGAATGCCAATGGAGTAGTAGTACTAATTGTTGCTGTTGGCAGAGAATGAATATTTACATATGCGGTAAGACTGGTGTCGTTAGCACAACCATTACCAATTATAACTCTGTAGCGACCTGTATCCAGCGCATTCATACTATTGATAGTGATGCAAGGTGCATTTTGGTATTGATTACCCAAATCGACGTTGTTTTTCTGCCACCTGTATGTACCTGCATTTAACGCTGTTACACAAAGAGTAAGAGGATAACCATCACATACGCCCTGAGAAAGAGGCTGCGCGAGAATAGGTGAAGCTCCACCAATTGAGAACGTTACTTTATTTGAAGTATCGGGCAATGCACATGCACCGGTTATTACTACATAGTAAAGACCAGAATCTGATGCGGTTGGTGTCTGCCTAGTATATGTGGTATTGTTGGCGCTTGGTATTGCTACGTTATTATGGAACCATTGATACTGAAGACTGGCACCAGTAGCAGCTACTGTGAATGTAACCGGCAAACCTCCGATACAACCACCTGTTGACTGAGGTTGTGTGGTGATCACTGTTTTAGGACATGCTTCACCTATCTGGTACAAACCTGCAAGGCCGGTAGGCGCGAGTGAGTCTATTGCAATAGACGTTGCAGCCTGTCCTGTAGAATGTGGGTAGTACCACGCAGTACCTGTCGGGTTAACACCAACTTTAAAGTTCTGGTAGTTAGCCGATGGTGTTATATCGCCAGGAACAAAGGTAAAGGATACACCTATTGAATTGGGAGTAGTTACCAAGGTTGGTGATGTACTAATAGCGTAAGTACGGTTGATCAATTTCAACGGGTTAAATGAAGAGAATGACAACGTACTTGCAACCGAAGGCGTTGTACTTACAGCTATATCACCCGCAGATACCACATTGATTCCTGTACCTGAAATTGAAACAGGTGTATAGTTATTGCTGTCGCCTATTGGATATTTGAAATTACCTGAACCCATAGAACCAATGTTTGCATGTTTCTGGTAGGTACCTACTACCCAGCCATTTGTGGCACTTGCATTGTTGCTGGTACTTGATGCCCCACCATTTTCTGCAAGAGCACCGCCTGTCATAATGATGCGGCTGGGAACATTATTCTGAGGTACGAAGGTAATTACATCGGTACTTGGGAAAGACAAAGTACTACCTGTGTTGAATACAACAAATGGAGGACTCAAGGTCTTGATATTGCCCAGATTGGCTGTATTGGTAGCACCATTTACAAAGATACCATTACCAGTAACACGCTGTGGCTGGTTAGCTAATGTTGGCGCTGCAGGAGCAATAGCTGTTGCTGACCCTACAAACTGTAACTGACCAAATGTAAGCGTACCCGCGTTGTCTGATGTAAGCTTACCACCACTGTTTACAGTAAGGCTACCATTGAGTACCAAATCGCGACTTGATAGTTGATATTCACCACCACTATTGATGGTCATTGCGTTTTGTACACCTATACCTGTATAGTAAGTGGTTACTGCCCTGTTGGTACCGGCAGCACCGTTGATAACAAGATTACTGAAGTTGAACAGTGAAGACACCCCAGACCCTGTGGTCATGAGCAAGAAACCTCTTGAGTTACCACCGGCGTCGGCAGATATGCCATTACCGAATGTAAAGGTGTGCGCAGATGAGTCATTGAACATTGGAGTACCGGCAGGAACCACAAATTCAAATGCTGCAGGCAAACCGCTGAACGGATTAAGATAAGTAGTATCGGCAGGAGGATCGACAATGGTTACGTTACCACCATAAAAGTGAATAGATGGCGTTTGAAGACTGAACAAAGCACGTCCGTGAGGTACACTATGTGCTAGTTGGTTTACCAGGTTGGTTTCACCTGTATTACCATCAACAGTTATGCTACCACCCGATTGTGTAAAGTAAGAACCACCCAGGGAGGCAAAGTTACCATTGATATTAAGTGTACTTCCTGTACCTACGCTAAGACCGCCATAGTTTTCAAATGGTTTATTACCACCATTTAAAGTACCCATGCCTATACCTACAATACCACCGTTAAGGATGAAGTTACCATAATTGTATATACCTACATTAGCGAATGCTGATAACTGGCTTGCCGTATTATTGCTATTTACCTTAAGGGTACCTGCAATAATATTGACTGCACCGTTATTTACGAATGAGCTATCTATGTTCAGTATATTACTAGAACTGCTGTTATTAAGAGTACCCAGTACTGTAAGTGATTTTGCAACACAACTAGCGGAGCTAACAGTAGACACTACACCAGGGTTAATGACTGCGAGGCTTGTAGCAGCAGGTACAGCATTAACATCCCAGTTGCTTGCAGTGGTCCATGAACCAGTAGTTACCTGTGTATAGACACCAGATGCGCCGGTATAGATATCTGCACTATTCACGCCAAAATACCATGGGCTACCTGTAAGGTCAGTACCCAGCAGACCCGTTCTTGCTGCAGTAAAGTTTGGTGCAGAACCGCCACCACCGCCATTGGCGCCTGGGGCTGCATTTACGTGCGTAAGACGCAGTTGGTTGATATTAATAGGATTGACCAGATTGCCTGCTGTAGCCTTAATGCCAAATGAAGCACCAGTATTCAATGTAAGCAAGTTGCCTGTAGAAAAACTCCATGAAGCATTGGTACGCGTATTTATAGTGTATACACCGTCTGTCACACCAGGACTTACAGCTGATGTACCTGTAAGCGCGTTATGTGTTACTGTAATAGTACCACCTGCACCAAGACCATTAGCAGCACTAAAGAAAACGGATACATTCCTGTTTGAAGGACCATATGATACAGGGAAGAAACCCTGACTGGTAAGGCCATTGGTTGCTGTAACGTTGGCTGCTATAGGTAACCCTGCTGTACCAAACCAGCGTGTGAGAGAACCAGTGGTGAGACGCACATTACCATTGCCCGCTACATTAGCGTACGAAGTTCCGCCTGCAGGCTCCATA
>JARLGY010000020.1 GCA_031292525.1 Flavipsychrobacter sp.
ATTAATTTAACTCGTGTTCCATATTTAATTGCTATTGGTGCAAAACCATCACAATATCTAACTGCAAATGAGGGTGATTGGTTATATGCTCTAAATGGTAATGCACCATTGAATATTTCTTGGAATAACGTCCCTGGTAAATGCTCAACATTTACTCCACAACAATTATACAATATTTCGAGAAGTCATGGTCTACAAGATAGTTTCTTAACTTGGTCTGGAACTGTTGCAAACAAATATGTATTGGGTGCTGCTGGTCAGGGTACGGCATCGACAATTCCACTTGCTGGCGGTTGGATACTATTACAAGCTGGAATAGATTTTTCACTTGATGATATTTCTTTATCCCCTGGTTCAGTTTGCAATCTTTCTATGACAGTTTCATTAAATGTAAAAAATCAAACTGGTATTGACTATTCTGGTGTTCAATCAAATTTCTACGTATTCTGTCTGTACAATGACTTTGTTGAAACTGACACAGTTATGATTAAATCGCAAGTTATTTCTGGTATCATTGATTCTCATGCAGTTCTATCTGCTGACAAAACACAACCAAGTGCGTCTGAAAATGAATTAATGCAAAAATACTTAGGCGGTGGTGTATTACATAATATGAGACGTGCTCATAGAAGGCATCACAAGAAATTACATAAGAAATATCATTCTCGCCATGGTGGTAAAATGATTGCTGGTGCTAAAATGGGAGGTGATGAGCCTGGTGGAAAACGTAGAGTGAGTCACAGACGTTTTCATTAAATAATGTAGTAACATTTTTATCTTTGTATAATATATAAATATTAAACATGAGCATGTCAAATTTTTGGAATCCAATGACGGGACTAATAACAATCCCTAGACTAGATGTAACAGAAGAATTTGAAATTGATGATGTCCCATTCTCTGGTGGAGGTGGCTCTGTTGGAACAATTCAACAAGTTTTAGGAGCTGGAAATAATGCTTTTGGCTTAAATTTAACTGGTATTGGAAATTTAACAGCAGGTACTATAACTGTATCAGATATTAATGAGGTAAATGCAATTAATGTAAATACAATAAATGTAGGGGCTTTAACAAATGTGTCCACAATTAATGGTTCATCATATCCACCTTCACAAGTTCAAAATAATACATTTTC
>JARLGY010000021.1 GCA_031292525.1 Flavipsychrobacter sp.
ACCGTTTCCATTTATAAAACCGACCTTTGCAAATGAAACCTTATCACTGCTTCTCTGGATTTCAAATCCCATATTATTCTTTTCAGTAGCAGTTGACCAGTTCAGCATAACCGATTTACTGCTTACACTTGCTGAAAATGATGATAGTTCAACAGGTGTTACTGCCAGGAAATCAGTAGCATAATACCTGGGCTGTAACTGGTACCCGGTATTGTACGTACCGGTACTTGCGAATTGGGTTAATACACCAATTACATCTTTCGGCCATCCCGGTTCAGGTTGACCGTCAATATCAGTATCAGAATCTATTCTCATAACAAGGGTATCTTTACCATTTGTTATAGTATCGTTAACACTTGTACCTAAGGCAGGCCAGGTTCCGCCTATTTTCCAGGCTCCTTTTATTTCAATCAATTGACATTCATTTTGTTCGGCTGTTGCATTAAAAGTTCCGGGTGTTATGACAATTGGATCCATAACTTTTGCATTGGTGCCTACAACCCATATAGTGTTATCTGTAATAGTAGTAAGTTCATCTAATCCATTATATTGTGTTAATTTACCACGAATAACAATACTATCTCCAAGGTTAAGAGCTGGTGAGAGTAATCCATATGCGAATGTACTCATACCACCGGTTCCATCGGAAATGTAATATGAGCGATTAACAGTCTGATAATTAGGACACATAACAACGCCAGAAACGGTTAAAGTATCATTTGCCCTATCGGGAATTAAATCGGCATTGGCATCTATACGAGCCGCAGATATGGGTAATATTTTTTCAGCAATTGCTCCAATCCAAAGATCTATGTCATAAGCAGATCCCCATGCATTTGCAGCGTCCATAGCATGATATGTTCCATCAGCCCATTTCTCCCATGCTCTGTGAGCGCCATTTCCATTACCCTGTCCGGAAAGATCGCTGCCTATACCAAATGTATCCTTTACTGTTGAAAGCCATTCACATCCAATAAAGATTGATTTTCCAATAGGCAGAGGAGAAGTTAAAGTAAATAAATTCCAGTTTGGAGATAATAAAACATCAGTTGCTTTTTTAATTGTGGTTAAAGTTGTTCCTGGTGTACCGTCGCCATTGACAGTTTTAACTACGAAAGAAAGAGTATCAGCAGGTACTGCATTTAATTCTCTGACCCTTATATAAACTCTGAATGCTTTCAACAAATATCCCTGAGAAAGATCAAATCTCTGATATTTACCCAAATGTCCCAGATGATTTGTTCCGGCAACATATCCGTCGCCTGCTACTCCTAAAACTCCACCACCTGAATTTATATAATTGAGTGTATCATTAGGCGTAGAGGTAATAGTAGATTGAACTCCATCCGGTTGTGCGTTTATAAATATTGTACAAAGAAGAAAAGAAAAACAAAGAAGAAGAAGTTTACGCATGAATCCTCCATTGAATAAAATTATTATTACGGTTAAACCATACATTCAACAATAATTAAAAACCCAATCTAAAGCAACGAATTTTAGTAAAAT
>JARLGY010000022.1 GCA_031292525.1 Flavipsychrobacter sp.
ATCTGCAATTTTTGCAGTAGTTATAGCCTGTGTGGTTACTGTTGGGTTAGGATACGTACCTGTAAGGTCGCCACCTGCCGCGCCACCCGGTGTAGTACCGGTAATGGTTTGGTTAGTAGCCGATATCACACGGCCTTTATTGTCCAGCGTTATTGCCGGAGTTGTAGTAGCAGAACCGTAAGTGCCTGCTGTAACCCCGCTTAGTGTCAGTGTTGGGTTAGGATATGTACCTGTAAGGTCGCCACCTGCCGGTCCGTTAGGGGTGGTAGAGGGAAGGTTGGTGAGGTTAGAACCATCTATTACAGGCAGTTTGCCTGTAGCTGTGGTTTGCACCAGCTGGCTGTTACCGTTAAAGGTGTTGCCCTGGTTGGTTACTGTGGGCGCCAGCCTGGCCACGTTTATTGTACTGCTGGTGGCGCTATTCAAGGCACTGATCACATCTGCTCCTGTTGCAGGGGTAGAGGCTATCGTTGGGTTGGGATATGTACCTGTAAGATCGCCGCCTGCATTGCCTGTAGGCGGGAAGGTGGTGGGCGCTCCTGTCAGCTTGCTGTAAGACATGCTTACTATCTTGCCATCGGTAACACTGCCATTGGCCAGGTGGTTGGTCTGGATAGAACCCGATATGATCTTGGAGGAGTTAACTGCACTGTCTGCTATTTTAGACGTGCTGATGACCTGTGCCCCTACCGTGGGATTGGGGTAATTGCCTACCAGGTCGCCACCTGCAGCGCCTGTTGGTGGAAGGGCTGTGGGCGCTCCGCTGAGTTTGGCGTAGCTGATACCATAGGCTACCTGGGCATCGGTCACTGCTCCATTGGCTATATTGCCTGTAGTTACTGCATTGTTTGCTATTTTAGAGCCTGTAACTGCGCCCGGGGCTATTACTGTAGCGCCTTGCGTACCCGTCACATCTCCTGATAAGGTTCCGCTAAAATTGGTCACCTGTGCCAGCTGGCTGATGACCTGGAAATTGTTACCGTCATACATCACCGATATGATCTGACCCGCCGATATGTCATTGGGTTGCAGCGATTGTACTACGTTCTTCAGCACTGCCTTGGTACCCAGACCATTCACGTTCAGGGTCACGGCTCCGCTGTTGGCTGCATTGCTCATAAAACTCACCATCATACCCGCAGTATAACCTACTGATACCGGGAGGGATACCTGGTAGTTGTTACCACTGCCCGTGGCTGGTGCGTAGCTCAGCACTCCGCTCTGCACGTTGGCTGCGCTTACAGCGTCGCTGGTGTCCTGTATCGTGCTCCCCAAGCCCGTTACCCTACGGTCGGTAGCCGAACTGCCCGTCAGCTGTACAGGCTTATCCACCTGCACCTGGGCTTTGGCTCCTATCGCCATAAGCATCATCGCTACTGGTAAGGCGTAGTACTTCTTTTTCATATGGTAGTATTTGTGTTGTAGTGTTTTAAGTTTTCTTGTGGTTGTGCGCTTTAGTTGGCTTTTACTATTTTAAGACTCTTGCCAAAGTGGTCGTTATATACCTGTACCAGGTAGCTGCCTACTGCAAGGTTGCCTACTTCGGTCAGCCCTATTATTGTGCTCCTGCCTGCTTTATAGGTATTAGACAGCACTGTCTGCCCGGTCATGTCCATCACACGCACCTGTACAGGTTCATCATCATCCTTGGTAATACTCAGGCTCAGTACACTCCCAAACGGATTTGGGAAGGCGCTTACTTTGGCGGCCACTGCTGTTACTGTCTTTATACCCACAGGATTATGGTCTGAGAAAGTGAACAACCGGTTGTAGCTGTTCAAATTAGGTAACTGATATACCCTGGGGTCAGTGCTGGATACATCGCGGGATGTAGTGTTCAGCGCTGTATAGCCATTGCCGGTGCTGTCGCTGCCATAAGGAAATATCGCCGTCATGCCCCTGTTGTTGTCCACTGCGCTCAGCCAGCTGAAGGTGACATTGCGGGAGGGACCCGCTGCATTGTTACTGCTGGTTATTACCCAGTTCTGCGCTATAGACACATCACCTCCTATGAATACAAGCGACTGGGGACCACTGTTGCGCTCTATGCTTACAGTGCCCATGTCTGTGCCTGCCACCATGTTGCAGCCCAGGAAGTTGAGTGCATTAGTACCTACGGCCAAAGGATCCAGTATAGCCCTGCCCACAATGCGGGACTGGTTAGTCTCTGCAGGGTAGCTTGCACTATTGGCAAAGTGTATGGGTGTGGACGTATCTGCATACAGGATACCGTTGTTCAGCACCAGCTGGTTATTTATGGTAATACTATTGTCGGGGGTAAGACCTGATGGGTTGTTCAATACCAGGGTAGCTACGCTCAGCGGGGCTGCCGTATTGAGCTGCTGGGGGGCAGTACCGTTATATACCAGGGCAGATGTACCGTTGAAAACTGCAGAACCGTTATTAGAGAAATTACCTCCCTCCATCAGTACAACACCGGCAGTGACCAAGGTGCCACCACTACTGATATTTACATCATGGGCCATCGTCATCGTTGTGCCACCCGTAACGGACAACGTTGTACCAGGCGTAACCGTGATCTGCGCCACCGTACATACAGATGAAGAGATCATGCCTAAAAAGGCAAGTGTAATTATCTTACTCATGAGTTGCCTATTACTGTTAAGAGAGATAAAAGTATCCTTTTTATTCCTAAAATCATATTATGTAAAGAGCAATTCCAATATAAATTTAGTGCATGATTAATTTCCCAGTCAGTACTCAATAAGTGGAATACTAACCTTAACCTTGGGCATTACAGCAACTATAAAAAAAATAAGGTTGCCTTGAAGGGCAACCTTATTTGCTATACCACCAGTACCCTTTATTTCAATTCCAGCACCAGGTCATTGGTATTTACAAGCGTACCATTCCTAAGTTCTATATGATGAATGGTTCCATCATGCATTGCTGTAATAATGGTTTCCATCTTCATTGCCTCAATAATAAACAGTGGCTGGTTCTTTTTGACTTCCTCATTTTTCTTTACCAGCAGCTTTGATAACATGCCCTGCAATGGTGCCGCTATCTGAGCCTTATCATTTTTGTCTGCTTTCCTGTTTTCAACGTGCTGTACTTTTATAGACCTATCCTGTACTTCTATATTACGCGTTTGCCCGTTTAGTTTAAAGAACACAGTACGGTGTCCTTTATCATCAACTGGCCCAATACTCAGCAAACGTATCAGCAATGTTTTTCCCTTGCTAATCTCTATAGTGGTATCCTGGCCTTGTTGCATACCAAACAAGAAAATTGGCGTAGGCACCATACTTACATCACCATAATCTCTCCAAAACTTCAAACCTTCTTCAAACACCTTGGGATAAAACAGGTATGAAAGAAAATCTGTCAGTTGTAGATCTGTTCCAAATTGTTTTTGAAACGCTGCAAAATCTTTGTCAAAATCGATAGGCGGCAAATGTATATTAGGCCGGTCTGTAAATGGTTTTTTATCCTTTAATATGATCTGCTGCAGTTCGTGTGGGAAGCCCCCCTCTGGCTGGCCTATCTCACCCATAAAAAATTGCTGCACAGATTCAGGGAATGATATACTACTACCTTGGTCAAACACATCCTGGCGAGTGAGGTTATTGGCCACCATGAACTGCGCCATATCGCCTACTACCTTACTACTAGGCGTAACTTTTACGATGTCGCCAAACATATCATTTACAGTGGCGTACATTTCTTTTATCGCCTCAAACTTATCGCCTAGCCCTAACGCTACAGCTTGTGGTTTCAGGTTAGAATACTGACCACCTGGAATCTCATGCTCAAATACTTCTGCAGAACTTGCTTTCAATCCCGATTCAAATGGGTAGTAGTATTCTCTTACCGTTTCCCAATAGTTACTGAATTGGTTTAGCGATTTTATATTATAAGGCTGTTCACGTTCGTGAAAACGCATCATTTCAACAACGCTATTAAAGTTGGGTTGTGATGTAAGTCCGGAAAGTGACCCCAACGCGCAGTCTACCACATTCACACCAGCATCTATAGCCATCAGGTAGGTAGCTGGTTGCAGTGATGACGTGTCGTGTGTATGCAGGTGTATAGGTATCTTTACCGTATCTTTCAATGCAAGCACGAGTTCTTTTGCGGCATATGGCTTCAGCAGACCACTCATGTCTTTTATGGCCAATATATGTGCTCCTGCATTCTCCAGATCTTTTGCAAGGCGCAGGTAATATTCCAGCGTATATTTTGTACGCTTGGGATCCATAATGTCACCTGTATAGCAAAGCGCACCCTCTGCAAGACCTTGAGTACGTTTGCGTACCATGTCTATGCAAGGAGCAATATTGTCCATCCAGTTCAGAGAGTCAAATATTCTGAAGATATCCACGCCTTTTTCCCAACTTGTTTCTACAAACTTTTCTATCAGATTATCAGGATATGCAGCATAGCCAACACCATTACAGCCACGTATGAGCATTTGCAAAAGTATATTAGGTACCGCCTTGCGTATAGCTTCCAGGCGCTTCCAAGGGTCTTCTTTCAAAAAGCGGATGCACACGTCAAATGTTGCCCCACCCCACACTTCCATGCTAAATGTTTGCGGGTGCTCTTTGGCAAATGCCCCTGCTACTTTCAGCATGTCGAATGTACGCATACGTGTAGCCAGCAAGCTTTGGTGGGCATCCCGTAGTGTGGTATCAGTATAATGAATCTGTTTTTCGTTTTTCAGCCACTTACTAAAGCCGTCCGGGCCAAGTTCAGTTAGCAAATCCTTAGTACCCTTGGCATAAGGCGCATCAATTTTATAATCTGGAATGATAGGCTTCTCAAACTTTTTGTCAGGATCTTTCACCTTCACATCTGGGTTGCCGTTTACTGTAAAATCTGCCAGGAAATTGAGCATCCTGGTTCCTCTATCCTGCCGGGTAGAGAATGTAAACAATTCAGGATGTTCCTGTATGAAATTAACCGTAGCATCGCCTGAAATAAAATCAGGACTTGTAATGAGGTTCTCGAGGAATGGTATATTGTTCTTTACCCCACGAATCCTGAACTCGCGCAATGCACGATGCATTTTAGATGCTGCATCGGCAAGCGAATTCCCTGACGTACTCACTTTGACCAGCATACTGTCAAAGAACGGACTGATCTTCATGCCAGGGTAAGTGCTACCCTCATCCAACCGCACCCCAAAGCCTGCAGCATTGCGGTAGGTGACCAATGTGCCATAGTCAGGTTTAAAATCGTTGGCCGGATCTTCTGTTGTTATGCGGCATTGTATGGCATACCCGGTCTTGGGTATAGATGCCTGGCTCTTAAGGCCGATCTCAGGATCTGTAAGTTTGTAGCCAGCGGCTATATACAATTGTGTCTTTATCAAATCAACACCCGTTATCATTTCTGTTACGGTGTGCTCTACCTGTATGCGAGGGTTTACCTCTATGAAGTAGATATTTTCAGCAGCATCGACAAGAAATTCTACCGTTCCGCAGTTATTGTAGTTTACAGCAGTAGTGATCTTAACAGCGTAGTCATACAGTTTTTGCAAAGCCAGGGGGCTTAGTGTTACTGATGGTGCAATCTCTACCACCTTCTGAAACCTGCGCTGCACCGAGCAGTCACGTTCATATAAGTGAAAAACATTACCATGCTTATCGGCAGCTATCTGTATCTCTATATGCTTTGGACGTTCCACAAATTTCTCAAGAAACACAGTGTCGTCGCCAAAAGCATTTTTGGCTTCGCTGCGCGCTTCAGGAAATGATTTTTTCAGATCCTCGTCATTACGCACGACACGCATGCCTCTACCACCGCCGCCCGATGCTGCTTTTAGCATCAGCGGGTATCCTATACGAGCTGCCTCTGCCAAAGCAACAGTAACGCTATCCAGAAATGCAACGTTTGACTCTATGATAGGAATACCGGCTTTTACCGCGACATCCTTTGCCGTTACTTTGTCTCCTAATGCCGCCATAGCTTCGGGCGATGGACCGATGAAAGTAATGCCATTCTCAGCACACTTGCGTGCAAAGGTTGCATTCTCTGATAAGAAGCCATAACCGGGATGTATAGCATCTGCACCGCACTCCAGGGCTACCCTAATTATTTCTTCTATATTCAGGTATGGCTTCAACGGATCTGTATCCGCCCCTATCTGGTAGGCTTCATCTGCCTTGTAGCGATGCAGGGAATACCTGTCCTCGTAAGTAAAAACCGCTACGGTAGCAATATTCAGCTCTGTAGCTGCGCGCGATATGCGAATAGATATCTCTCCTCTATTGGCAATAAGAAGTTTTTTAATATTCATACTACTATATATACTGTGTACTATATTGCTAAAATAATTGTTCCAGCCTTTGAAAGCTATTATTTCCGGGTTATTCTTTTGCAAATACTGCAAAACAGGATACTATCCCATTTTGTTTTTCCGAATCATGTCGCTCTGACATCTCAATTGACCGAGGCTAATATTTATGTATCAGCCGTATCCCTACCCTACCACAAGTGCACCCTAGCACTATCGGGCAGATACAATTTATTGCCTGGTTTTACATTAAAAGCACCATAGAAATCAGCAACGTTGGGAACAGGACCATTGACCCTGAACTTTGCAGGTGCATGCACATCTGTAAGTACCTGCGATGCCATTTTTTCCTTCCTGATCTCGTACATCCAGCTATAAGCATAACCTAGAAAGAAGCGCTGCACCGGTGTAAAGCCCATTACTTTTTCGCCTTTCTTATATACTTCTGTATTTCTAAAAGCATCAAGCCCCAGTAATATGCCGCCCAGGTCAGCAAGGTTTTCGCCAAGGGATGCTTTACCGTTCAGGTGAATAGTATCTACAGCTATCATGTGGTTAAATTGCTGCACCAATACATCAGAACGTTTTTTGAATTGTTCTTCATCCTGTTTGCTCCACCAGTTACGCAAATTGCCCTTTTCATCATACTGGCGGCCCTGATCATCAAAACCATGAGTTATCTCATGCCCTACTGTGCTTGCAGCTGCGTAGCCATACACAAATGCGTCATCGAGTTCATTGTCTTTAAAACCAGGTACTGTAAACATACCTGCAGGCAATACTATCTCGTTATTGCTTGGGTTGTAATATGCATTATAGGTTTGTGGTGTCATATCCCATTCACTACGGTCAACAGGCTTACCCAGTTTGGTCATCTCGTAATTGTTCCACCACTGGTTAGCACGCATCATATTTCCTGCAAATGATTTACGATCTATTTTCAGCGCCGAAAAGTCTTTCCATTTATCAGGATACCCTACCTTCTTTACAATCGACGCTAGTTTATGTTGCGCTTTCTGTTTCGTGCTGTCGCTCATCCAATCCAGCTTCTCTATACGCACTTTATATGCAGCGCGTACATTTTCAACTATCTGCTCATAACGGGCTTTGGCGGTGGTATCAAAATATTCTTTTACAAACAACTGTCCCAACGCTTCGCCTATTGCTTTTTCTTCTGCGCCCAACACCCTTTTCCATCTTGGTTTTTGTTGTTCTGCACCAGTAAGTATTTTGCCGTAAAAATTAAAGTTAGCATCGGCATATGGCTTGCTTAGATAACCGGCAAAAGTGCGTACAAGACTTATGGTCATATAGTCTTTAAGCGTCTGCATATTCTCTGTAGCAAGCACTTTATCCAGCTGGGTATAAAATTCAGGCTGGCCTACTATTACACTGTCCACATGTGCTACTCCCATTTGCTGCAGGTACACCGGCCAGTCTATTCCTGGCGATAAACTGCGCAGTTTTATTATAGCATATTTATTGTAGTTCTTGTACGGGTCGCGCAGGTCTTCTAGTTTACGGCTCTGCTGGGCTAGCTTGGTTTCCATAGCAATAATGGCAGTAGCCTTAGTTTTGGCCTGTACACTGTCTACGCCCAGCAATTTGAAGATACTGACAATATATCCAGGATATGCATTCCTGATGCTTGTAGTGCGCGGGTCTGTATTAAAGTAGTAATCGCGGTTGGGCAATCCCAAGCCCCCCTGGTTCATGTAATATGCTTCTGCATCACTATTCTTTTGATCTTGCGATACCCCTTCATCAAAAAACACTCCGGCGCCATATGTATGCATATGCGCGGCTTGCATCATCACATCTTTGGGTGTCTGCAGTGCAGCTATTTTATTCAGTTCTTCACGCAGTGGTTCTACACCATTCTTATCTGCGGTCACACTATCCATACCACTGTACCAAAAATCTGCTATTTGCTGGCTTACACCTGAAGGATTAGTTTGCTTCGAGGCATCCTCATTTATTTTCAGCAGGCGTACATATAGCTCTTTCTGCACCAGCTCACCTATGCCCCAACTGGTTTCATCGCCAGGTATGGGATTTTTCTTTTCCCACCCACCGTTAGCATATTCAAAGAAATCGTCAGCAGGATTCACCGTGCTGTCAATGTCTTCTTTAATAAAATCGGGTTTCGAGTTTGCCTGTTCAGAGCCATGGTGTTGGTTGCACGATGCCATTATAAGGGGCAGGGCCAATATGGCTAATAGCCTTTGCTTCATATACTGCTTATACTTTAAAGTAACAATAAAGCTTAAATGTAATAAAACTATTGTAGCCTATGCTAAACTATGATGTAAATCACTCAGTTTGGGCTATGCACCGTATCCGGCGTTGGGTATATCATTTACGCTCACACTATCTGCATAGTTGCCCTGGGGCAGTTCCATAAAATGCCTTTGGTCTATGGCGTCTATGGCTGCTTTGCGTTGCAAGTACTGTGCTACCACCAGCTTTATGTCGGTACCCGCCACGTGCAGTATATTATTCTTCAGTCTTATACGGCGCACTATGCGTGCAACTATTACCAGCAGAATAGCAATTACGGCCACTAAACTGTACACGGCTGCATTCAGGTAAGTAATATCAGTTAGTCCAAACGCGGCCCTGCTCTGCGCATTATAGAGCAAGTCGCTTAGTATATAAAAGGGATATATCTTATTCATGAATACCATAAAGGCTACTGCTGTAAGCGCCAGCAAGTAACACAATAGCTCGCATATTACAAGTGCTCCATTGCTTATCAGCCGCTGTGCTGCAGGCTTGCGTAACGATGTTGCCAAAGGATCCAGTACCTCAAGCTGGCTATATACCATTTTCCGTTCAGCTCTGTATTCCTGTAACAAATCGTCTTGTAAAGATGACATTTGATTTAATAGTTTGGTTGCAAAAATAGCATCCTGTTGCAATAAATTATTGCAATGTGGGTAATTAACTAATAACCTTCAGTTTTTAAAAAATACATTAGATAAAGTTTCAATTAAAAATATAGGGTGTTGAAAATGGACGTAGCCAGGAAGTGCTGCCCGAAACCCTTACAGGTAATTAGTGCGGCACTCCCTTGACCTAATTATTTATCAAACAATGTATTTATAAATAATTTCAAAAAACTATTTGATTTGAATAAATGTGAATATTAGTTTTTCGTGGCTTATCTTTAAAATAAGTTATTATTCAAGCAATTAATAATATCTACTCAAAAATGATAAACACATTACTTTAATCTCAAAAAAATAATCAGGTCATACCACAAATACATTTCATTAATTATTTAAGTGGATTACACCTTTACAGCAGATGAATGAGATAACCAAACACTCAGAGTTAACCTTCCAGCTCATTGTAGAGTCTGCACCTAATGCTATGATCCTTGTAAATAAGGAGGGCAATATTGCTTTTGTAAATGGTCAAACAGAAAAATTATTCAACTATAATCGTAACGAGCTCATTGGCCGCGAAATAGAGATCATCATTCCCAAAAGATACCACCAAAACCATCCCGGCTTTCGCAATATGTTTTTCAATTTGCCGCAAGCACGCGCCATGGGTGCCGGACGAGAGTTGTACGCCCTAAAAAAAGACGGTACAGAGTTTCCGGTTGAGATAGGATTGAACCCCCTAGTTACAGTGGACGGCACATTGGTGCTTGCCGCTATTATAGATATTACAGAACGAAAAAAAGCAGAAGAACGTTTTAGACTGGTGGTAGAGTCTGCCCCCAATGCCATGGTGCTAATAAATGGAGATGGCAAGATCACATTAGTAAATAGCCAGACTGAAAAGCTGTTTTGCTTTACGCGAGAAGAACTAATCAACAAGGAGGTAGAAATGCTGATCCCAGAGCGATTTAAAGGTAAACACCCCGGCTTTCGCAACATGTTTTTTAATGCCCCACAAACCCGCTCAATGGGCATAGGGCGCGACTTGTTTGCCAGACGGAAGGACGGTACAGAGTTTCCAGTTGAGATTGGTCTTAATCCTTTAGAAACCGCTGACGGACCAATGGTGCTGGCTGCTATAATAGACATCACTGAACGCAAGATGCAGGAAACAAACCGCTTAAAAAGCGATTTCCTGGCAAAAATGTCGCATGAGCTACGCACCCCAATGAATGCAATTATCGGTTTTTCAGAATTGCTGATAGATAAAAAGGTTGGTGCCCTCAACGATACGCAGCTGGACTACTTAAATGATATTCATGCAAGTGGCAGCCACCTTCTTCAATTGATAAATGACATACTGGACATAGCAAAAATTGAAGCAGGCAAAACGGAGTTGACAATATCTTCCTTCAATATAAAAGACGCTATAGAAGAGGTTATAAAAGTGCTGGGGCCCATTGCTGCCAAAAGACATATAAATATACAAACTGATCTTTCTGCAGAGCTAGTAGATATTGAGGCTGATAAAAGTAAGTTTAAACAAATATTATACAATCTCGTTTCAAACGCCATCAAATTCAATGGCGAAAATGGCAATATTAATGTTCAAACTTACACACGCGAGCCCGCGTTATTCGTTCTAAAGGTAGCCGACAATGGCATTGGCATAGCGCCACAAAACCTGGGAAAGCTATTTATTCCATTTGTTCAGTTAGATTCTGGTACCACACGTCATCATGAAGGCACAGGCTTAGGCCTGGCGCTGACAAAAACAATTATAGAATTGCATGGCGGTTTAATTACAGTAGAAAGCAAGGAAGGGGAAGGAAGTACATTTTCTGTTGTGATGCCTGTTCAAACAAAAAAGATCTTTTGAAAAGCTTATGGACCAAAGGTTAAAGGTGATGATAGTTGAAGACAACAAGATCAACATGAAGTTGGCAAAAGCACTTCTAGAAATAGAAGGTTTTGTTGTCTATCCATGTCCCGATGCCGAAAGTGCCCAGGTTTCGCTTAAGCAACTGCACCCTGATCTCATCTTGATGGATATTGCATTACCAGGCATTGATGGACTAGAACTAACAAAAATATTAAAGGCAGATAAGCATACAAACGATATAAAAATCATTGCGCTCACAGCCTATGCTATGAAAACAGATCATGACCGGGTTATGGAAGCCGGTTGTGATGGTTATATAACTAAGCCCATAGATACCCGGAAATTTACCCAGCAAATATTCCAGTTCCTAAAATAAATAGAAATGGAAAAACATAAGATCCTTATTGTTGATGATAACCTGAAATTGCTGAAGCTGGGACAAGCAATATTTGAAACCGGCGGCTATGAGGTAGTTATTGCACATGATGGCGTTGAAGCTTTACAGGTATTGCCAAACCATAATATAGCTTTAATCATTACTGACATCCTGATGCCTAATATGGATGGATATTCGCTGTGCTATCACCTACGGAACGATGATGAATGCAAAAAAATACCTGTAATTATCTATTCGGCTACATATACTTCACAGATCGATGAAAAACTTGCTATAGATATAGGTGCCGATCTGTTTATCCGTAAACCGGCTGCTATGCAAGTGTTACTGGATGCTGCCAAAAGTCTCATAAATATCCCGCAAGCAGCAGATCATCCCACCACAGAGCAAGACCTGGCCGGCGTGATGCGACAATATAGCTCGCGGCTTATAGATAAACTGGAAGACAAAAACACCAAACTTGAAAAAGCACACGTTGACCTTATTAAAAGTGAAAAGTATTTTAAGGCGTTAATAGAAAATATTTTTGATGCTATATCGCTGCACAACGAAGCCGGCGAAATATTGTACCAATCGCCTGCAACAGAACGTATTACAGGCTACACACTCGCCGAGGCGAAAACAATGAACGTTGCCCAGTTTTTTCATCCTGATGATATGCAGGAAACAATGAAACGGCTGCAAAACGTACAAAGTAATCCTGGGAAACCTATTTACGGTATCAGGCGAATGCGCCATAAAGACGGTCATTATATTTGGACCGAAGGGACATCTACCAACCTGCTGCACGACGAAAACGTAAACGCTATAGTTGCGAACTTTCGTGATATCACGGAACGCAAACAAGCGGAAGAAAAAATATTACATGCTAACCGTTTATACTCATTCATTAGCCAGATCAACCAAACAATAGTACACTCAAAAGACGAACAAACCGTTTTTGATAAAGCGTGCCGCACAGCTATTGAACACGGCAAGTTTAAAGTGGCACTGATAAGGATGGTGGATAAAGCAGACAGGAAACTCCGTATTGTAGCCCAACAAGGGTTATCTGATGCCGATGCTGTTAAGCATGCTGAAATATATTATGACATAAACGAGCCGTTCAGCTATACAATGGAAACAGGGCGCGCTTTTATATCAAACGACCTTGGGTTAAAGCCGGTAAAATCAGAGATGCTGGCCAGGACCATCGAGATGGGATGGTTATCTGCCATGATATTACCTATAAAGAAAGAAGGAGAAATATATGCCGTATATGTAGTCATTTCTGGTGAGAAGGATTTTTTCGATTCTGCAGAAGTTGCTCTTTTGGAAGAAGCGGCAAGCGATATATCTTTTGCATTGGGTATTTTTGAGAAAGAAAAACATAGACGGCTCATAGAAGAAAAATTAGAAAATAGCGAATATCACTTAAAGCAGGCGCAGTCTATGGCGCATGTAGGCAGTTGGGAATTTGATTTTAAAACAGAAACCTTTCTATGGTCCGATGAAACATGTCGCATCTATGGTATTTCACCCGAACAAAATACTCAAACTTATCGTTCATGGATGTCCTTTATTCATCCAGACGATACGGAATCGGTAGCGCAGGTAACAAAGGAAGGGAATCTTACTTTTACTAGCTTTTCATTTCATCATCGCATTATACGGCCAGATGGAACAATACGGTATATTTTTTCTCAAGCCGACTTTGAATTCGATAGCAAAGGCGAAGCAACAGTGTTGTATGGTATAGCGCACGATCTTACAGAAATAAAAGAAGCTGAAAATGCTTTAATGCGCTCAGAGGCAAACTTGCGTTTGATCATGAACCTGATGCCGCAATGTATCTCCACTCGCGACCTCCAGGGCAATTACCTTTTTGTCAATAACAGTTTCGCTGATTTGTACCAACTAACTCCTGATCAGCTCATTGGCAAAAACCTGCTTGATATGATGCCTGTGCGAACAGAAGCGCAACATTTTATAGATCAGGATAAGTCCATTATCGAGTCGGGACAAAAACGAGTAATGACCGAATACTCTATTACAGATTATAACGGTCAGTTGAAATATTTCAATACAACAAAGGTGCCAATTAATTCCGCCACCACTAATGAAAAAGGCATTTTAAGCATTACCGCTGATGTAACTGAACAAAAAAAGGCTGAGGAAGAGCGCGCCAGGATGGTTGCTGATATTGTGCAACGCAATAAAGATCTGGAACAGTTTTCCTATATCGTTTCGCACAATCTGCGTGCACCGGTTGCGAATATTACGGGCCTTACCGAAATATTGGAAATACCCGGCATTACCATGGAAGACAAAGCTGGCATCATAAAAGACCTTGCAGAGTCTGTGAGAAAACTAGATGATGTGATTATGGACCTTAACTATATATTGCAGATCAGGAAAAATGATACCAGCAAAAATGAAGCAATCATTTTCTCAAAGTTGTGTGAAGACATAAAGTATAGTATTACAAATCTGATCAATCATGATGACGTGCTCATATTGTGCGACTTCTCAGCAGTAGATGAAATAATTTCTTTCAGGAGCTACCTATATAGCATCTTCTTAAACCTGATCACGAACAGCATTAAGTACCGGAAAGAAAATGTTTCACCTATCATTAATATTGTGAGTTCCCGTGCAAATAATAAAATCGTTATAGAATTTACCGATAATGGTATGGGTATAGACCTGGAAAAGAATGGGAATCAGGTTTTTGGCTTGTACAAACGGTTTCACAATCATGTACAAGGCAAAGGTATGGGGCTGTTCATGGTTAAAACCCAAGTAGAATCATTAGGGGGCAAAATATCTGTTGAAAGTGAAAAAGGAATTGGTTCCACATTTAAAATCGAATTTGAAAAAAATAATTAACCGGCAAAAAACACATTATGATCCAAAGCAACATAAACTACATTGTCATTGATGACGATCCGATAAATAACATGATATGCAGGAAGATTATTAAGCTTACAATTCCGGACACTAACGTTGATACTTTTATACAACCAGAAAAAGGACTAGACCATATATTGTCAGCTTACTCAAAAGCTGATGCACCGAACGCTATTCTTTTCCTGGATATTAATATGCCTACCCTTACTGGTTGGGAAGTAATGGAACGCTTTAAAGACTTCCCTGAAGAAGTGAAGCAACATATTACAATATACATCCTTTCATCTTCAGTAGATCTGCAGGATAGGGAGAAAGCAGAAAATGACCCTTATGTAAAAGACTACATTATTAAACCACTCTCGCAGGCTAAATTGCGCGATATAAACAATGGGACCTACAAAATATAATGCGGCTCATTCAGGGTACACGACTCACAGGTGTACTATCCTGGAAGTAGGAATTGGCCCTTTCACGTAAGTCGTTTAAAAAAAGCTGTAGATAGTCCACTTCAACGTGATCCATCACTACTATCTTATACCAATTCGGGGGGCTATTATGCGTATCGGGTACCAATCCATATTTCTTTGCTAAATCAGCAGGAATGTGTGATGCTTTGATCGTGACGATGTTTAAATTGGGATGGCGATAAAATGCAAATCCATATACCTCCAACTTCCCACATAACCATTGTGTTCTATACAGAAGCTTATTAATCTTCTCAAACCAACCATGTGGGCCATATGTAAATAATATCATCCATACAGCAACAGCGTTAGCCCCGGAGCGGCTGCCACTCAAGGTTATATCCATTCCATTCACATACTGCGCTTCCTTGGTATAAACAAACTGCATCAATCCCTTCTTTGCTATAAAAATACCTGTACCAAAAGGGGCTTGCAGCATTTTATGTGCATCAAGTGTTATAGAGGAAACATGTTCATTGGCAAAATTAAGGTTGTTTTCAGGATAGCTTATTGGATAAATAAACCCACCAAACGCGCCATCAATATGCAACTTATAGTGCACGCGAGCTATGGTCAATCGTTCTGCATATAGGTCAGGATCATCTACACTGCCGAACATGGTTGTAGCCATATTAGCAAAGACTATAAAATACTTAATGCCGATACGTTTTGCCTCTTCTATCTTATTGTCTAGCGAGGCAACAGAAATGGCTCTTGTGTTCTCATCTACATCCACTGTTACAGACTGGATGTTGAGCAAGTTAGCTGCCTTTGTCACTGAATAGTGAGTGTCGGATGAACTAAGAAGCGCTATTTCATTTATTTCTGCTTCAAATTCTTTTTGAAAATAATTCCGGTAGATCCATGCTGCCTGAATATTTGCTTCAGTTCCACCTGCAGCTATATATCCATCGCAACTATTAATGTTTGCTTTGAAGACATCTACACTAAGCAATTCAATGATTTCCCGTTCCAACTGCTGCGTACCTTCAAAAAAAGGCTCAGACTCACCAAGCGTATGGCATCCTATATGATTGGGATTCTGGATGTATGTTCTTAATAAGGGCGCTTCATTGAGGAATGAAGCATGTTCATAAAATACATTAGGATCCAGCTTGGATACTGGTATGCCTAATGGTGTGAAATCCTTGTAGTTGATGTTCTTATCCAGGGCAGCAGTAATTATCTTGTCTTGCTCCTTGTGCGATAATTTTTTCCAATATTTCATTTCGTGATTGTTCTAGCCAATACTTATTTTTTGCATTGCCTCGTTGCGAAAGTAGACTGAATGACAGGAAAAATGCTTGAGATTAATCAGCAGTGTAGGTGATTAGAATCATGGAGTTTGTTGGTAGAATGTATGCCTTGCTGGTGGCAGGCTATTCTAATGCATATAGAATTCGTTGTAACGAAATAGATCTGGGATCAAGTCAATCCGAATAGAATGCAGAAACAAATAGTATTACGAATATTAAAAACAGAAAAGTCGCTCTGGGAGCGACTTTTGCAATCTCTGTGGAAGCACACGGGTTCGAACCGCGGACCCTCTGCTTGTAAGGCAGATGCTCTGAACCAGCTGAGCTATGCTTCCTTTTCCCCGTTAAGGGACTGCAAAGATAAAGCACCTTTTTAACTTTGCAACATCTTTTTCAAAAAAATTATTTTACAATACATCCTTATCTTCTTTGGTTCTGTTCATGTTTATTATTTTCGCACCACAAAAGACAATACAGGTATGCAACAAGATTGGCAACAGGCCATAGAGGCCGCATATGATAACCGCGAACTACTGAAAGACGCACATTACCAACAAACTATACGTACGGTAATAGAGGAGGTAGATAAAGGCAGGCTACGTGTAGCTAGTCCTTCTGCTACGGGTTGGGTAGTAAATGAATGGGTAAAGAAAGCCATACTTCTCTACTTTGGCATACAACCTATGCAAACATGGGAAGTTGCACCGTTTGAGTTTTATGATAAAATGTTGTTGAAAAAAGACTATGCTTCGCTGGGCGTACGCGCGGTACCGCATGCTGTAGCACGCTACGGGGCTTATGTAGGTCGCAATGTTGTTCTTATGCCATCTTACGTAAATATTGGCGCCTATGTAGATGAAGGTACAATGGTGGATACATGGGCTACAGTGGGCAGCTGCGCACAAATAGGCAAGGGTGTGCACCTAAGTGGGGGCGTTGGTATTGGTGGTGTGTTAGAGCCCTTGCAGGCATCGCCAGTTATTATAGAAGATGGTTGCTTTATAGGCAGCCGCTGCATAGTTGTAGAAGGGGTTATTGTAGAGGAAGCAGCCGTGTTGGGCGCCAATGTAGTGCTAACACAAAGCACAAAAATAATTGACGTGAGCGGAAGCACGCCTATAGAGATGAAAGGCCGGGTACCCGCTCATAGTGTAGTAATACCCGGCAGTTATACCAAGAGTTTCCCCGCTGGCGACTACCAGGTGAGCTGTGCACTTATAATTGGCAAACGCAAGGCATCTACCGACCTTAAAACCAGCCTTAATGATGCTTTGAGAGAGTTCAATGTGTCAGTATAGTTGATGTTATAGAGCGGTTATAATTTTAAATGTCCGGTTGACCATCTATGGAACCGGACATTTTATTTATATCCCTGAACCAGCGATAGAATTATCAGCAAGAACACAAAGCAATAATTAGTTTTTACCAGTTAGTGATGCAGATAGGAACCCGCTGTTCGAAGGTGTTTTACTCATGTAGAAAACCATCCTCCCCCCGTTCATAATATCGGAGTGTGTAATGTAGCTATGGTCGAGCGCGTGGCCATTAAGAAGTGCTTTTTTCACATACACATTCTTAGCTCCCTGGTTTTTCACCTCAATAATAAATGTTTTGCCAGTACCTACTTTTATTGTTGCGCCATCTATTGATGGGCTGCCTATAGCATATTGGTCGGATGCCGGAGCTACGGGATAAAAGCCAAGCGTGCTGAAAATAAACCACGCACTCATTTGCCCCGTATCATCATTCCCCCCTAACCCATCGGGAGTAGGCTTATACATCAGCGGCAATATCATACGAACCCGCTGCTGTGTTTTCCATGGCTCGCTGGTCCAGTTATACAAGTAGGCTACGTGATGGGACGGCTCGTTGCCATGTACATAATTGCCTATTATGCCGTCGCGGGTTATGTCTTCTGTTTCAGCAAAATATTTATCAGGCAAATTCATAGTAAACAATGAATCCAGGTAGGCAATAAACCGCTTATCACCACCCAACAACTCAACAAGCTTTGCAGGATTATGTGGTACATAAAGCGTGTAATTCCATGCATTGCCTTCAATAAATCCTTGATTGATGGTTGATAACGGATCAAATTGTTTTTTGAATGTTCCATCACTTAGCTTAGGTCTCATAAAGCCGCTTTGTCCATCAAATACGTTTATATAATTCTGTGATCTTTTTAGGAATTCATGATAAATATCTTGTTTACCCAATTTATTTGCGGCCTGTGCAATGCACCAATCATCGTATGCATATTCTAATGTTGACGATACTGAATTGCCATTCTTTTCATCGGGGATATAGCCGTTGTTCATATAATAACCTAACGCTTCATAACTGCGATGCCGGGCAGTTGTGACACATGCATTTAAAGCATTGTTTACATCGAACGAAGCATTGTCTTTTACAATAGCATCTGCTACCACAGAAACGCTGTGATAGCCACCCATACACCAGTTCTCGTTTGCGGAATTAGACCATACCGGCAACATATGTTCAGGGCTTTGATCATAATGTGCCAGCATTGATTTAATCATATCAACATTCCTAGCAGGCTCTATTATATTGAATAGTGGATGTAATGCCCTGTGTGTATCCCATAAAGAAAACGTGGTATAATTAATGAAGTCGCTTGCCTTATGGTTATTTTGATCTAACCCACGGTAGCTGCTATCTGCATCCATGTACAGAGTTGGGTTGATCATTGTATGATACATGGATGTATAAAAGTTTTGCTTGTCTGTAATGCTCTTAGTTGTTATTGTAATTTTGCTCAACTCATTTTCCCATAGTCGCTGCCCATCAGCTTTTATTTTATCAAAGTCCCATCCGGGTATCTCAATATCCATATTTTTCAGAGCGCCTTCCATGCTTACTGGCGAAAGTGCAAATTTGATCCTGATCTGTTCATCATCCTGTGTAGCAAAATTAAAGTAGGCTCTGATCTGCCTCCCTGCAACTTCTGGAAAATTTTCCCCCTGTTTGAACTTCCCCCAAAAACCATGATACACCTCTTTGGACGAGTTGTTTATATTACCATAACTGGCGAAAGGCTTAGAAAAGCGCATAGCAAAATATAGTGTGCGGTTTTTAGCCCACCCGCTGGTTTGGCGGTATCCGGTCACTAGTGTATCATTCACTATATGCAGGTAAGTCCATACATTTTTATCAGCATAGTTATAGATACCCGCCATTAGATCCAGGATAACATGCGCACTATCTGTTTTAGGAAAAGTATATTGGTGAAAGCCTACCCGGGCAGTGGTTGTAAGTTCAGCTGTAATGTTGTAATCATCCAGTTTTACTTTATAATAATTAGCGGAGGCCACCTCTGATTGGTGGCTGTATGTGGATCGGTAGCCACTGCGTGGCTTGTCTGAAGTGCCCGGATTGAGCCGTAATGTACCTACAGTAGGCATCACCAAAAAGTCACCAAGATCTGAATGACCTGTGCCGCTGAAATGGGTATGACTGAACCCTACTATACTCTTATCATCATATTGATAACCTGCACAGTATTTATAAACATCAGGGTTGTACTTCCCATCTTTTACATAGCCTATTGTGTCTGTTTCTGGGCTTAATTGCACCATACCAAATGGCACTGTGGCACCTGGATATGTATGCCCCATACGCTGTGTGCCTATAATTGGTTTTACATATTGCACCAGGGTTTCAGCAGGCTGTACCTGAGCGAAGACTAAAAGCGGGGTACAAAAAAACAACAAGAGAAACGATCTGTACATGATGACTATATATTTCGACAAGGTAATATTAACCAGTTAGATATTGAAGCCAATGCTATTTGCAATTGCTATTTGCAATTTTATGTTATAAGAGAAAATCTACCATAGCAAAGCACTGACACAGCACACACATATACACCACAATTATTTAATAGAAATACTGAACGTGCAGATGGAATATGGGGGGTATCCCTTATTTTTTTATATACCTGAATAAATACACGCTGCAATAACATAATTATGAAAGAAAACATATTAACTTACAGTTGCAGAAAAATATGAAGTGAGCGTTGATCATCTGTAATTCAATATCTAATGTATATATTCAAGAATACAAACAGACCAACCTATCCCAATCCGTCACCCCAGTCCATTGCTCAATTCTTATATTCCTAGTTATATTATCCGATGGTTGATAGTAATTTAAAAGCTAAAAATGTCGATTTCAATTAATAATAATTAGTGTTAAATATAGATTAACACTTGCTTTGATAAAAACAACATTATATATTTATCCTTAGTAATTATCACACACAAACTATTTTTTAACTCCTAAAAAATCAAAACTATGACGGAACCATTTATTGGAAGTATTCAGTACTTCGGCTTCAATTATGCCCCCAGGGGGTGGCACGCCTGTGACGGTACAGTATTGCAAATCACGCAATACCAGGCATTGTTTGCCGTGTTAGGCACATATTACGGAGGTGATGGCCGCACTACATTTGCACTGCCTGACCTGCGTGGCCGCGCTATGATAAGCGCATACATTGGCGGCACCGTACCTACGGGGCTCACCCCATACAATATGGGCACAAAGGCTGGTGTAACCGGTGTAACCCTTACTTCTTCTGCTTTACCGCAGCATACTCACACGGTTACAGGTTTAAAAATTGCGGTAAACAATACTTTACCTAATAGCTCTATACCGGTAAATGAAGTACCCGGAACTGTATCTGGACCAAACGCACCAACACCTATGTATACTACAGCGGCTTCAACAAATACGTTCTTGGGCACACCAAATGTAACGGTAAATTCAGCAGGTGGCAGCCAGCCATTTAATGTACAGAACCCTTACCTGGCCTTGAATTGCTGTGTTGCATTGCAAGGTTTATTCCCATCAAGAAACTAATTATTAACTAAAAAAACATTTTATATATGGATCCGTTTATAGGATTAATTAGCGCCTTCGGGTTTAATTTTGCGCCTTATCAATGGGCTGCGTGCGGGGGACAACTGGTAGCAGTAAGTTCAAACACCGCATTATTTTCCTTGCTGGGTACCCAATATGGCGGCGATGGCAGAACTTCTTTTGGGTTACCCAACCTGAACAGCCGTGCAGCAGTAGGTGCCGGACCCAATACCGCTAACTTCACTTATACACCACAAGGCAGCACAGGCGGCGCAGAAAACGTCAATATTGGTACGGCAAATCTGCCGCCACATAGCCACAATGTCAGCTTTAGTATTAATAGTACTTCAGGCCCAGCTGTGGCTACGCAAAATGCTTCAGGCGGATTCCCGGCCAATATGGACGACGGATCGGGTGGTGTATATGCATACAATTCCTCACCAACGACCGGCCAGTTTATGGCAAGCCTGCCTACAATTACTATCGGCAATGCAGGAACGGGAGTCGGCGGCACTGTAGGCATCAGGCAGCCTTACCTGGCCATTAACTATTGTATAGCAATGTATGGCGTTTTCCCTTCAAGAGCATAATGATATTTCAACCATTAAATAACTTTTAAAAAAAATAAAATAATATGGAAGCATATGTAGGAGCTGTCTGCGCCTTTGGGTTCAACTTTACCCCTTATGGCTGGCTGGCATGCAACGGCCAAACCGTAGCTATTTCTGATTATGAGGTCTTATATACACTTTTGGGCACTACTTATGGTGGTAATGGCACTACTAATTTTGCAGTACCCAACCTGCTGTCTAAGGTGCCAATAGGGGCTGGCCAGGGGCCAGGCTTACCTAATTACCTTTTGGGCCAGGCAGCAGGTGTAGAAGGTGTTAGCCTCACCCCATTAAACATGCCTGCACACACACACCCTGCCACAGCTACTTTAGCAGCCAATAGCGGTGCCGCCACACAGTCATCGCCTGCTGGAGGGTACTTTGCAAATGGTAATGGTGACCTTTTAAATGGCTTTTATGCGGCCGCCGGGGGCAGCAACATGCTGGGCAATACTGCTGCAAGTAGTGTTACAGGTGGCGCCAATCCGCCAATAGAGGTAATGAACCCTTACCAAACAGTTAATTATTGTATTTGCTATGCCGGGGTATACCCGCAGCAACCGTAATTTATTTTGTGATAAAGCAACAATGAAAGTATGTACTTTCATTGTTGCTTTATTTTTTTGACCATCCCAGAATAACTAACCTTATAATGATACTGACTGCCGGTGTACTACTGCCCAAATCTGTAATTTATCCCACTATTAATTTCGACATTGTTGCCGGCCTTAAAGCTGGCCTGGCACAACAGGGAATAAACGAAGTAAACATTAAAACTGAAAATATTGGCACCGCCGGCGATGACAAGCAAATATATGCTGCCTGCGAAAAAATGCTGATGGACGGTGCCACACTTGTAGCCGGGTATGTAAATTCCTCAACTGCAGAAAAACTATCACCACTGTTCAAAAACGGCAATGCAATTTTCTTGTGCCTCGATGCCGGGTATCATTTCCCCACCTCGCTTAAAAAGCCTGAAAATGTTTTTTATATCTCTTTATTAGGGGCCGTGTGTTGTCGGGTCATTACTAAGGTGGCAACGAACTATGACGTGAAAAAACTGGCCTACACTTGCTCCTTCTACGACTCAGGTTACAGAAGTGCATATCCATTTTTCAACTGCCTGCAGGAAGAAGGTGGCACCATAACGTTCAACCATGTTACTCAACTTAAAAGGAGCGATTTTACTCTTGAACCGTTACGCAACAACTTAAACGAAGGGGATACGAAAGGCGTATTCGCAGCCTTTTGCGGTGACATGCTGCAAGATCTTTTTAATACAGCGGCCCAGACAGGCATCTTTGAAAACACAGCCATCTATGGGTCGTCATTTGTGGGCGAAGAAGATTGGTTGGAACAATCGCCCTACCCGGGCAACGACATCAAAGTATGTGTACCCTGGGGACGCGGTTTAGAGAACCCTGAAAATGAGGTGTTTAAGAACCAGTTATCGCTGCAAAAAAGAAAGGCAAATATATTCTCGCTGCTGGGTTGGGAAGCAGGCACGGTAATGGCGGCAGCTTTTAAAGCTGGCGACACCGATGCCGCACTTCATGCACTTGAAGGATTAACTTACCAGAGCCCAAGGGGCGCCGTATATCTCAACCCTGATACCCATCAATGTTATGCCCCGGTATACGAGGGCGTTGTACAAAAGGATGAAACGACCGGCAACTGCGTGCTTACTATAACTAAAGAAAGTGCCTGGACAGAAGAACAACGACAGAAATATGACCAGGACCTGGGTAATTTACCCGCCCACTTTACAAGCTGGAAGAATGCTTATGCCTGCCTTGAAAATTAAATGACCAGCTTGCTCACCAGATAAATCTAAACTACTTGAACAATACTAAAATATTGCTGGTCTGCAATAATAAAATGGCTTACCCGCTCATGGTAAGATTGCTGAATGAGGGCGTACTATGTGGTGTAGTTACAGCAGATAACAATAACGAGGTGGTACAACTTTACTCTACTTTCGCAAAAAGCAATAATATACCTTATTACTGCACCAGCCGGCAAGACTATTTACGGCAAATAAATGATGCACTCACCGATCAAAAACCGGTTGCTGTATTTGTATTTACCTACCCATGGCGAATTAAAGAACTACTGCTTCACATCCCTGAATATGGGTTCATTAATTTCCACCCCGGCACCCTGCCGGAAATGCGTGGCGCTGACCCAATTTTTGAAAGCATACGCAATGGCAAGCCACAGGTAGGTTTATCAGCACACCGTATGGATGAGGGCTTTGATACCGGCCCTGTATATATGCAGGAAACCTACCCGCTAGACCCCGAGCAGACCTATGGTATGGTGACCCGCGACATGGCCTACACAACAGAGCAAATGGCGGGCAAGTTGGTGCAAAATATAAAGGCAGGAACATTGCCCGACCCAGTGCAACAAAATACCGCAAATGCACACTACTGGCCCAAGCTGGCGATGGATGCATTACTGATCAACTGGCAGGATATGGATGCTGCCACAATCAAAGCATTAGTAAAGGCCTGCAATCCCATTTCGCGCGGGGCATATGCAGCGCTCAACGGCTGGAAGTTATGCATCTGCGATGTAACCGACGTGAACCTGCAGGGCGGTGACGCGAGCCACATAGCACCGGGAACTGTACTTGCCTGCGACCCCCAAAACGGTTTAATAGTATGCTGCAGGAACGGACGGGCCTTAAAGGTGGAAACGGTATATTTAGATGAAGGAATCTTACCTGGTTACAAACTAAGCTATTTCGGCATAATTCAAGGTGTGCAATTGGGGAACGGAATTGCATAATGGAATTGATGATTTAATGTAAAGGCCAACGCATGGCAAGTAGTTGCCTTTAATAAATATAAAGAAGGCCATTGCTGAGCAATGGCCTTCTTTATATTTATCATCTGCGCATCATCAATGCGCCCGCATGGTTATAAACACCCTGGTCACATTAGCTGCCACTCCACCTGTCACCTTCCATACATATGCGTCGCCGGCATTTAAAGTAGAACCCTGGCCAAAAGTACCCAGATTATAATACCCATTACCTGCAGATGTTACAGTATTGCTTGAGACCACATCGGTAAACGTTGGTGTACTTGAGGTCACCCCAGACAATGCTACCTTTTGCAATGTAACCGTTACCGAACGTGTAGTGCTGCCGTCTGCCTCTATATACCTGGCTGCAATACTGTCAATAGTAAGCGCTACAGGTGTAAAAGAAGTTAATCCAAATTGAGCTGAACTACCTGCATTGCCATATGGATTCACAAACACATTACCAGTACCTATCGACAGATTTGCTGCGCAAGTTGTTATGAGGTAGGCTGTGCTACCACCACCGCTTGCTGCTGCCCAAGAGGGCACGCCAGCGGCAACTGTAAGTACCTGTCCGTTTGTACCAACCGACAGTTTGGACACCGTATTAGTGGCTGATGCATAGAGGATATCGCCCTTAGCGTATGTGCTCTGTGCAGTACCTCCCTTAGTTGCAGGTACTACATTATTGTAGGATGTGGCATTACCAACACTGGTTATGTCGCCGGTCATGTTGGCATTTGTAGTAACATTACCTGCGGTAAGGTTGGCTGCGGTACCCGAAATATTTGTACCCACCAGTGTACTTGGTGTGCCCAAAGATGGTGTTACCAATGTTGGCGAGGCCGCTAAAACAACACTGCCGCTACCGGTAGTACTTGCGGCAGATACCGTACCTGCGCCATTTGCAGAAAGCAAACCGTTTACTGCACCCGCACCACCCTTATTGGTTGGTACTACATTGTTATAGCTGGTAACGCCTGTACTTGATATTGTTATGTCTCCGCTAACAGTAACAGGTGTTGTTGGTGCTGCACCGGCTGTACCGGTTAAATATATCTGACCTGCTGCTGTACCTGCGCTTAAACCGCCGCCGCCAGAAGATGGTGTGGTCCAGACCACGTTAGTACCATTGTAACCTAGTACCTGACCGCTTGTAGCTCCAGTAGTTGATATATCTGTTGTCGCTACGCTGCCTGCAAGATTTAACTTGCTATAAGCTATAGCTGCTGTGTTGCTTACGTCTGAATTGGTTATTTGTCCGAATGATGGCACGCCTGCTGCGTTACCATGCAGTACCGTTGTCGTAGTACCCTGGTTTGCAAATTGTGCTGAAGTAAGATTGAGTGTAGTATTCTGAGCACTGGTAACGCGGCCTTTCCCATCTACTGTAAACAATGGAGCCGGGCTGCCGGGTATACCATAAGAACCGGCAGCAACGCCACTTGTTCCCAAGGTAAGGGCACCTGTGCTTGCCAGTGTGGCATCGCCACTTACGGTAACAGGTGTTGTAGGAGCAACGCCCGCAGCACCGGTCAAATAAACCTGGCCTGCTGTTGTACCCGCACTTAAACCGCTGCCACCAGAAGATGGTGTGGTCCATGCAAGGCTGGTACCATTGTATTCCAATACCTGGCCGCTAGTTGGGGCAGCTGTTGTATTCAGGTCTGTTGTTGATACACTGCTAGCAAGGTTTAATTTGCTGTATGCTATAGATGCAGTGGTGCTGATGTCTGAGTTTGTCACGTTGCCTGCAAGGTTTAGCTTACTGTATGCTATAGCCGCAGTATTACTTACGTCAGAGTTAGCAATTTGCCCAAATGATGGAACACCTGCTGCATTACCATGCAGTACTGTTGTTGCAGTACCCTGGTTTGCAAATTGTGCTGAAGTGAGGTTAAGTGTTGTATTCTGTGCGCTTGTGATGCGCCCTTTCCCATCTACTGTAAATAATGGAGCAGGGCTGCCGGGTATACCATAAGAACCTGCAGCAACGCCACTTGTTCCTAAGGTAAGGGCACCTGTGCTTGCCAGTGTGGCGTCGCCACTTACGGTAACAGGAGTAGTAGGAGCAACACCTGCAGCACCGGTCAAATATACCTGGCCTGCTGTTGTACCTGCGCTTAAACTGCTGCCGCTGCTTGGTGTGGTCCATGCTACGGAAGTACCATTATAGCCCAGCACCTGGCCGCTTGTAGCGCCGGTCGGTGATATATCCGTTGTCGCTACGCTGCCTGCAAGGTTCAACTTGCTATAA
>JARLGY010000023.1 GCA_031292525.1 Flavipsychrobacter sp.
CAGTCAAAATGAGCCGCTGCCGTTGGTTAGGTGTTTATCAACATAAAATTGTGGATTCTAAAAGAAAAAAAAAGCAAAAAAGAAAATACTAATAATAGTAATAATGTCTTCAAAAAGACTCTTTGCAAATCTAAAGGAACATCCGGAACATCGTGAGCAAGGGATTGCCACTACAGCACCACAGCTTCTTTATTGTACTTGTTCCTGTACTCCAGTGGTGATAGTCCTGTTATTTTCTTAAACACTTCACGAAACGCTTTCACGTCGGCATAGCCAACATCATACATCACCTCATTTATAGTTTTCCTGCTGGTTTCCAGCTTTTTTTTCGCGGCTTCTATTTTTACGCGTTGCAGGTACTCAACAGGGGTATTGGCCGTAGCCTTAAGAAAGCGCCTGTCAAAATTCCTGCGCCCCACAGCCAGTTTCGTTGCCAGTTCTTCTATCGATATTTTCTTATCTACATTGTTCTCTATAAAGAGCTGAGCCTTCATTATTTCCTCATCGTGATGGTCTTTTAATCCTGAAAACATAGTAAAGGGCGACTGGCTATTGCGGTCTATATCCACTTCAAATACCTTGGAGCAATAAATGGCTGTTTCGCGGTCACAATACTTCTCTATTAAATACAATAGCAGGTTCACAAAAGAGAAAGCGCCGCCACTGGTATAAATGCCATGCTCGTCAGTTATCATCTTTTCTATTACCAGGTTCACATCGGGAAACATTTTGCGGAACACATCGGCACCCATCCAGTGTGTGGAGCAACTGCGGCCACTTAATAGCCCTGTAGATGCCAGCAGGAAGCCGCCTATGCACATGCTTGCCAGTTCTGCCCCCTGTTTGTATTGCTCCACTATCCAAGGTACAAAACATTGGTTGGCAGGCAAAGACTCCGCAAAATTCCAACTGACGGCTGGTATAATGATGAGATCTGTTTTCGTCACCTGCTCTGGCGTTAAGTGGGGTTGAATCGTAAACAGACCGTTTTCCATGTTCAACCCTTTCGCCGTGCCTACCAGCTGCACTTTAAATCGGGGCTCCAGCCCTTTATCTACCAGGTATTTATTTACCCTGTTGAACCCTTTATAGGAGCCTATGATGTCTATCATGCTGGCATCGCCTTCTGGAACAAGTATAGAAATGTGCTTCATAGTAATGCAAAGCTATTTAAAATCACTGTCTCAATCGCCCCCTTGCAAAGTCTTAATTACACGCTGTCGCCGTGCCTTAAAGGCAATAATTTTGTTTTTACAAACAATAAAACGATGAGAAACACCATGTATTGGGTCGAGATCCCGGCAAAAAACTTTGACCGCGCAAAAACATTTTATGAAACCATCTTCGGTATTGAGATGCGCCTGATACCTATGCCACGTGGCAAGTATGCCACATTCCCGCTCGACCCTGCTGCCCTGGGCGCAGGTGGTGCCATTGTTGAGGGTGATGGGTACGAACCGTCTGCCAAAGGCGCTATTATTTACATGGACCGGGAGGAAGACCTCAGCATTCCACTTGCCAAAATAGAAGCAGCCGGTGGGCAGATATTGCTGCCTAAATCGAAGAACGGCGCCAATGGCGAGTTCGGTTTCATTGCCCAATTTATAGACTCTGAAGGGAACCGGATGGGGCTGCATTCTAATATTTAATTACCCAGTATTAATAAACCATAAAAATCAAAGCAAAATGGAAGCACAAAATTATCACTCCAGTATCTCAGTTCCTGTTAGTGCCGATGAAGCGATCAACAAGATAGCCCGCGTTTCAGACTGGTGGGCCAAAAACTTTGAGGGGTCAGCGCAAAAACTCAACGACGTATTTACTGTACGTTTTGGCGAAACATTTGTAACATTTAAAATTGCAGAGTTTGTTCCGGACAAAAAAATAGTGTGGCAGGTTACAGACTGCTACCTACATTGGCTGAACGACAAAAAAGAATGGCTGGACACAAAAGTGGTTTGGGAAGTGACCAGCCAAAATAATACTACCCAAATAGACATGACACATATAGGTTTAGTGCCCGGAGCAGAATGCTATAACGATTGTTTTGCCGGATGGACCGGCCATATACAGGGTAGCCTATACAAATTGCTGACAGAAGGAAAAGGGACACCTGAATAGAAGGTTGCAATAATTGAAAAAAATAAAGAATTAAAAGCTCTGCAACCACGCGGAGCTTTTTGTTTGCTTCTCTTGGAAACTGCAAACCGGGTGCGACTTAATCGGAGATTAAGCCGAGCGCAGTAAAGACGGCATTCTGAAGAATGCCCGACCAGTTACGACGTAGTCTGAAGAAGACTACGCCGAGCGACGGAGACAATTAAGCTTTCTCTCTTCTTCCTGACTATGGTTCACGGAATGCCGTTCACAGAACGGATTTCTATTTGCAGTTCCGGATGCCCTTCGGAACATCCGGAACATCGAGGATTTATATTTCCATATTTTTCGGGCGGTAAAGACGGCAGTCTGGAGACTGCGAACCGAGTACGACTTAATCAGAGATTAAGCCGAGGGGGGGGACTTTTAGGATCCACATTTTGCGGGCGGTTAAAGACGGCATTCTGAAGAATGCCCGACCAGTTTCGACGTAGTCTGAAGAAGACTACGCCGAGCGGGGGGATTGAGTTTTTTTACTTTAAATATTTCTGCATATACCTGTCTAATTCTTTAAATGCTAGTGGATATTTTTTTTGCCTATCCGCAATCGAATAAGGAATTACAACTTTATTTCCTATGTATTTCTCTAGCAAATTGTCAAAAATATTGTCGCCAACATATGGACATGCCGCAATATGCTCCCGAATAAAGTTTATTTCTTCTATATTAGAATTGATAAAATCATCATTAATTACACTAGTCCTTGGAGTTCCAATAGTAAAGCACGTCCAATTTTTATTACTATACTGTTCTGAAGTTAAGCTTCTAAGCCATTGAGAAATACGTTTTTTGTCTTTTTCAAATAAAAAATCATACTTATTTGATTTAATAAAGAACCGTGCATCTACATCATCCATTTCACGCGTAATATAATTGTAATTGGTGGGGTCAACCGCACTTTTAAAGTCATCAATAGATGATATTTTGTTTTTTGAGAAATGTAAGAATGACTCTTTTACATCTAGCGATATTTTCTTTTTTTTAAATCCTTCCGCTTCTGCCTGTATTAATAATATAGCAATTCCTTTTAATTTTTTTATAAAATAATTATAATTTATTATGTAGCCATCTTTGCATGACAAAACATTATTAATGATATTTTTTATAGTGGGATTAAAGTAAATTTGATTCGGAATATTAGCGCATAAATAAGAATTTATCCCATAAATAAATTCTTGATAGTACTCATAATTCCATGCTGGATATTTAGGTTGTTTATCTTCTAAATATATTTCGTTATCGTAAACAATGTTCAAATTCTTTAGAGTCAAAATATATGCAATGTAGTCCTTAAAAATGTCGACAGCTAAATCTTTTAGATAGGATGGACTATTGATAAAGAAGTTGCGATTTAATGATAACGGACTATAACCTTTGCTATCAAAAATCGCAATTTTAGGAGTACTTTCTATAATACTACCTATCACTCCTAGTGTATTGCGTTGATCACTATTTAAGTCGTTTACATCACTTGCTATTACAATGCCATTACATGTAATATTATTTTTTGTATAACTTTTGCTATAGGTCCAAAATATTTTATCGTATCCATTAGAATCAAAAGAATTCCAATCACTGGGCAATGTTACATCATCATCTGGGTCAAATTTAAGATAGGCAGGAATTATATTGCCAAGGTATACATATAATATATTTGGACTACAAAAAACGAACCATTGATACCATTGTAAATTTGAACCTTCTTTTATTGGAGCTAGCTTTTGGACGGTTTCATAATTTATTTTAACTACAATTTTCGTCCCAATATCTAAATTGTCTTTTTTAATTACGTTTATCTGTTCTGTATTTAAATTACCCTTGAAAGAATACCCTGTTATTTGACCAATTTTTCTAGTTTCAACATATACATCGGTGCCAACTAAAAAGGCAGCCAAAGCTCCAATTCCAAATCTTCCATTTCGTCTCACTTTAGGGCTACCGTCATCATCAACAAAGGTTTTTAACCAATCTAAACTACTCCTATAAGATGCACCTGCTGTTAAAAAATAATTTTTAATTATATCTAAATCCATCCCGACACCATTATCCTTTATAATAAAATTGTAACCATCTCCGTCTTTTTCTACTTCAACACTAATTTTGGCTTTATATGGTTCGGTATGAACTTTTGAAATTTGTTCTCGTTCTTTGCATGCGTCAACGGCGTTTTGTATTAATTCTCTAATTCCATATTTTGGTTCGTCGCCATATAGCGGTGCTATAAGGAGTTTTGTGACTTCATCATTTGCCTTGAAGGAAAATTTATCCGCAACGTAATTTTGGTTATTAGAAAATAGATTCTCTTCTATATTCGAAGTTATTCTTCTATATTTTAGCTGTGGTTTGGCGGTAATATTTCCATATAATTCTCCTAGTACAGCCCAAGAAACGTCGAATTCATATTGTATATCAACAATCAGTTGTCTAAGTTTTAAATACATTTTACTATCTAAGGGAGATGCCTGAACAAATATTCTTTCTGGGTCATCTTGATATTTATCGTCTATATGATCTATGGCTAAATGTGCATTATGCTCATTTTCAGAAATTGGGCTAGAAAATGTTTTTATTTTCAGAATTGTTTTGTTTATTCTTGTGACGTCTATCTGAATATAATCCGCTATTCTAAGTAGTATCATTAAATAAGTTGCATGAACGCCATTAGGATTTCGCCTATTGTTTTTGCCATATATAAACTCTAAGTAGTCGTAACTTTTCCTTAGGCTCATTCCGTGACTTCTAGCTATGAGCCCTATAATATTTCTAGATTTGATATCCAATTTACTTGCGAAAGGAAGAATTTGTGGTTGTCCAGGAAAACCTTTAATTGCAATTTCGTGAGCAAGTCTTGCATGATTTCTACGGATGAATTCTCCTATTACCAGTTTGTCATTTTCATTTATTTCCCCCTGATTTGTTAATGGTGGAATTCTAATGATAGCGTTTTCATCTCCGAAAATTGCCTTCAACTGCTTACCATTAAATTTCTTTGCTTCATTTAAAAAATCATCCCATAAGTCAGACCAGGATAATTTATCAAGATCTTTTATTCTAATGTCATCATACTTGCCATCGATCAATAGATTTAGACCTTCCAAACTAATATGCATACCTATATCATGTAAAAAAACGGAAAGGATATAATATCCAATATCTTTTACAGATAGTATATCGATGACAGATGCGTTTGGGATTAAATTATCCGATGATGCAAGAACTTTTTCAATGTGCGGTACTCCATGATCCGTATATTCCCTAAAGAAGTATGGTTTATTATCTATAAGTATATTGCCGAAGTCAACTAGTGTAACGTTAATTATTCCCTGCAATTCATCATCGCTATCGAGGATATGTTTAAATCTTGGTGGTAATTTTATAGAGGACATTAATTTTTTAGTTTAATAGGTATGTAATATCAATGGTAACATAAAAGCCAATCTAAACTATAAAATTACTCTATCATTTGACAAACTTTATCTCCATTTTTGCTGCTGTCGGTGTTCCACACTAACGACTTTCGACTCGGACAGGCACCACAGAGGACATGGAAGAGCCAAAATCGTTTCCGACTGTTTGATGTAATCTTCTTTAATCAGTGATATCCTACCTTTGTAAAAAGTCCAAATGACAACAATTTCCACGTCAAACGACTATCTCACACTCATCAATATTTTTACGGTAGCGCCTGCTAACCAGCAAAAGCTGGTGCAGTTGTTATCGCTGGCAACCAACGAAACCGTTTGTAAGGTGCCGGGGTTTATTTCATCGGCCCTGCACAAGAGTTTAGATGGTACTATAGTTACTATGTATGCGCAATGGGAGAGCAAGGAACATTACCAAAGCATGCGCAATAACCCTGTAGCATCGCCCTACCTGGACGAAGCTCTGCAGATAGCTACTTTTGCCCCTGGCATGTACGAGGTGGTTGAAACATTTGAGCCGATCAAATCAGCCACGGATAATACGCATGAAGCGTAGTTTGATCGTTGTTGTTATGGATTTTTCCTGTTTATAAATCGCTTACTGCCGGTAGAAATAAATAATTTTCGCAGTAAATGTCCAATTCCTGTTCCCCCGATCATTATAGTGGTATAACATTCACTAAAAAAAGATAGCAAACTAATGGAACAGAGAATTAATGTTTTTGAAAAAGGGAGTAATGCCATGAAGGCGCTGTATGGTGGCTTAGGTGTTTACCTCACAAAATCGGCTGTAGAACAATCATTGCTGGACCTTGTGTATTTCAGGGTATCGCAGATAAACGGCTGTGCCTTTTGCCTGGATATGCACTCAAAAGACCTGCGCGCTATGGGCGAAACCGAACAGCGCCTGTACTTGCTGGATGCATGGCGTGAAACAAACTTCTACACCGATCGTGAACGTGCTGCACTTGCCTGGGCCGAAGCCCTTACCCGGCTTACAGGTGGCAAGGTAGCCGATGATGTGTACAACCAAGCCGCCCAACAATTTACTGAAGAGGAGCTGATAGACCTGACCATGGGTGTAGTAACCATAAACAGTTACAACCGCATCAATATTGCTTTTTGCCCACCGGTGGGCACTTACCAGCCAGGGCAGTTCACGGTAAATGCGAATTAGATAATCCCCCTGTTACAGAGAGCCAGGTATTTAGTGTCTTTAAGACAGCTGAATACCTGGCTTTTATTTTTAGTAACTTGAATATCCAAATCAAATAAAACCCAACATCCACCCAGCGCTCCTACTTAAATGGATTCAACTGCACTTTGGGATCCCTGGTATTTTTCTTGGGTTCGGTAGTAGTGGGGTTGTTGTAGATACTGGTGCTTGGGTAATATTTTTTTGCGAAGGTTACGTAATCGGTATCCTCCATTGCGTCCCTTACCAAGGCCAGGGCTGCAGTCTCTGTGAAAGTATATGCCTTTTCCAACTCCACAATTGCATCGTAGGCCCAATCGGCCATGTCTTTCTTTGTCCTAGTTTCAATAGCAGCCCACTTTGGCGCTATGCCATTGTTGCATTCCACTGTACAATCTATCAATGTTTGCTTATTCCATTGGTTGGTCCTGAAGTGTTTATGATACTCAAAAATGCTTGCACCGTTATCTATCACGCTCACATCTATGCGCCAGTTAGATACTTTACCCGGCTCGTTCATGGAACTTGAATTGATGATCACCTTATCGAGCAGGCCATTGTAAATGTTAGAGAGGGCAACCCTGCCAAATTTGCTATACAAGATGGTGCTTTCGCGCAACAGGTCTTCATTTGCCTTATCCTGGTACAACTCCCACAGTTCTTTTCTTACCGCTAAGTGCAGCAGCGCTATACCCCAGAAACAGGAAAATCCTGATGAGATATCGCCGCTTAAAAAAGATGGGATCATGGCCTCGATAGTGGTATTGATAGACTGCAAGGCGCTTTGCTTCTGTGCCTTATCTGTAAGCTTCTGGTAATTCTTCAGGTTGATCTGTATGCCCTTAAGATCTTTACGCAGCTTGGCCAGATTATTTTCTGCAATCTTCTGATCGACCAATGCCGCAACCTGGTCCTTGATCTGATCCCATATAGACACTTCGTCGGTTGGCCAAAAAGAGCCCATTAAAAAAGACAGTACGCCGCCGGCATAAGGAATTTTACTGGCAATGGCCATTGCTATCTTTTTTGCAGTATCGTTATCTATTGTAAACTGCGCAAGCAAGGCAGCGCTGGGCGGGGGCGCATTTAGTATCAGTTCTACTTCTGCGTGCGAGAGTTTTTGTGTGGTTTCCATGGTTTTAAGATTGGCTGATCCAAATATAGAGATTAAAGTACAAAACTCCCTTTAATGAAATATTTGCTACTACGTGAAACTTCATGCGGGTACGACGAAGGTATTCGCAACAGGCACTAAAAAAGATTAGTCTAACTTCGCAGCCAATATTAATGACATTATGACTTTTAAGGATCTGAACCTGAATGCCTCTTTACTGAATGCGCTGGACGACATGGGCTACACCACGCCAACAACCATACAGCACAAGGTGTTTAGCGTGGTGATGAGCGGACGAGATGTATGTGGCATAGCACAAACAGGTACCGGTAAAACATTTGCCTACCTGCTGCCACTGATGCGGCTGTGGAAGTACAGCAAAGACAGGTATCCGCAAGTGCTGGTACTGGTACCCACGCGCGAGTTGGTGGCCCAGGTGGTAGAAGCGGTAAAAAGCCTGGCATCATACACCACACTAGAGGTAGTAGGTGTATATGGCGGGGTGAACATAAAACCACAAATAGACGCAGTGCAGAATGGCGCAGATATAATTGTAGCCACCCCGGGCCGCCTTATAGACATTGTATATAACGGCAACCTGAAGCTGAAGAATATAAAGCACCTGGTTATAGATGAGATGGATGAAATGCTGAACCTGGGCTTCCGCACACAGATCAATACCATATTTGGGATGTTGCCTGAGCGCAGGCAAAACCTGTTGTTCAGCGCCACCATACCAGAAGAGGTAGAGGCTACTATGAACCTCAACTTCAACAACCCTGTAATGATAGAGGCTGCCCCAACAGGCACCCCGTTGGATAACATCAGCCAGACGCTGTACCATGTGCCCAACTTCAATACTAAGGTGAACCTGCTGAAATTGTTGCTGACCGAAAACGAGGATATGAACCGCGTGCTGGTGTTTGTAGGCACCAAAGCATTTGCCGATGATGTGTATAACGAGATGGCACTGGAGTTCCCAGATGTAAGCGGTGTAATGCACAACAACAAAGACCAGAACTACAGATTCAATGTGGTGAACAAGTTCCAGGATGGTACCTTCCGCTTTATTGTAGCCACAGACGTTATAGCCCGTGGTTTGGACATAAGCGATGTAAGCCACGTAATAAACTTTGATGTACCCGATGTACCTGAGCAATACATACACCGTATAGGCCGTACCGGCCGTGCCGATAAAAAGGGTACTTCCATCACCTTTGTTACTGAAAGGGAACAACCACGTATGGATGCTATTGAAGAACTGATGAACTATAAAGTTCCGGTACTACCACTACCTCCGCACCTGGAGATAAGTGATGTGCTGACCAACGATGAAAAGCCCGTTGTGTTCATGAAACTACCGCAAATAAAACTGCCTGAAATGCACACTGGTGGTGGGGCCTTCCACGAGAAAAAAGAAAAGAACCGCCGTGCCCCTACAAAAAAGGTAAGCCATAAAGACAAGATGATGATGAAGTACGGCAAGCCCAAAACAAGGGGCCAGAAGAAGAAATAATTACCGGCGTGGTATTATAGAATATGTAGCAGGACTTTACTATAACATACAATAAAAAAGAGAGGTGGGTACCACCCCACCTCTTCATTCAGCCTACTTTCAATCTATAAACACTATCGCTATTAAAATCCTACAGAAGCTTCTATCATAGTACCATAAAACTTGCCACCATTAAGAATATTGGCAGTTGGGTAGTTAAGATATAACTGGTTCACATACTCAGCCTTCAGCATAATATTACGGGTTACAAACCAGCCTACAGAACCAACTGCACGATCAATAGTAATATCGGCAGGTAAACCCTGTACAGCAGCGCTTACGGTATTGTAGCGGCCACCTATCCAAAAATGCTCGCGGCGCACTGCAAACCTGTATATAAGGTCGGCAGCATATTGTGTAGCCTGGCGGCTGTTGGGTTCTGAAATAGACCTACCATGTGCATTTTCATACGTACCAAAGAACTCAAGGCCTTTGTATTTCAAAAACAGGTTGACCATGGCAGTATGCACTTCTTCAGTAAACCCTGGATTGAAGCGGCCTGAGAATGTACTATAGTCCACCTCATTACTTATTGTAGTACCCTTGGCTATATTGGGGTTTTCCATTACATAGAAGTAGTGAGAACCCGTACGGTCGCCGCCAAACAAAGTATTACTATTGGCACTGTTTACAGTATAAACTGATCCTGTAAGCCGCACACGCAGATCCTGGGTTACCTGCTTGTCAAATCCCAGTTTAGCATGGAAGGCTGGCGGATACTTGTTCACCTGGCCTGTTGCACTGTCTATTTTGGTGGCTGCCACTACTGTAGGGTTTAGCTCACCGTTGCTTACGCCGGCCATTGCAAACAAACCACTTTTATGATGATAATAGATCTCGGCGCCTATTTCTGTAGCAAACTCATCCATTATATAATTCTCAACAAATGGATTGTAAATGGTGTTGCCACCATCGCTACGCCTGTAGTGCTGGTCGCCATAATCCACGTCGAACTGGCCCACTTTTATGGTCACGCTTTTCATAATCTTGTCAATGAAATTGCTATGCAGGAAGGTAAGTTTATCAAACTGCATATAGCCACCCTTTACCCAAGTATCCTCGTGGTGGCGCGATGCCAGGTACATAGTCAAGCTCACCCTTACACCATCTGCCAGTTGGGCATCAATATTCAGGTTGGCCATAGCCAGGTCGAAGCCATCAGTTAGCTTGGTAAGGCTGTTCACGTTGCCGGTAAAGCCTGTTTGGGTAGCAGGTGCCGCAGTGTTCTCGTCTCTCAGCGACTGGAAACTTTGCTCAAAATTACCGCCCACTTTTACATGCAGGTTGTGGAATGTTGTAGTATCGTCCTTGCTCGTTTCAAATACGTTTATACCCGTCCTGTCATTAGAACGATAGTATTGCATTTGCTGTTGCGCCTGCACCATGCCAGAAGCAAAAATTGATAATAACAGTAATCTAAATTTCATGATCTATTTTTAAGATGTGGATGAATGATTTATTGAAAAAATATTTAAAACGTATTGGCTACTTTGAATAGTTATTTATTATACACCATTGTAAAATCGAGCGTCAGGGCATCGCCTGTTTTCATGGCACCTGCCATAAATGTGGGTGGCTTCACATTATAGTCAGTCATGTTCAGTTTATCCTCTCCTTTACAAGTAATAGTCGCATCTGCATTTACAGTACAGGTTACATCCATGGTCACCACTTTGGTTACGCCAGATATAGTAAGGTTGCCCTTTGTTTTTATAAGCGAAACTCCACCGCCTTTTGGCACTATAGTGGCAGATGTAAGCTTGTAAGAGATGTTTTTATACTGGTCTGTTTTCAGTGCTTTATATGCGTTGTTATCCATCATCTTACTTTCACTTTTCAGGTTCTGTACTGCCAGTACAAAATCTAGTGAGCTGATGGCATCAAGCTGCGTGGTACCGGGCTTAAATATAAACTGGGCCTGCCCGTTAAATGATTGTGCATTCATATCCCACTTGTGCAGGGTAGATGTGCCCGAAAGCTTCATATCATTGCTCTTGGAGTTACTGATCTTATATCCAGTTTGTGCATGTAGCGTTGGGGAAATGCCCAGCAGGCAAGCTGTTAACAAAAGCGGAATTTGTTTCAATTTGTTTTTCATGTTTTATGGTTGTTTGTAATTATTTACTGTTTTGGGTAACATTTTATTTACAACACAAAGGTGGGCGGCTTAACGTAGGCAAACCATGACGGGAACTTTGTAAAAAGATGACAGACGTCATTGAGATGGTAGTAGTAAAAACGTACGCATGCAAATGCCCTTGGGCAAAGCACAACAAAAAGGCCGGGGAAATATCCCCGGCCTAAGCATGATAAAACTGTAATTCTAAATATGGAACTTAATACCCTGTGCGAGTGGTAACTGGTCGCTCCAGTTGATGGTATTGGTCTGTCTGCGCATATATGCCTTCCAGCTGTCAGAGCCACTTTCACGGCCACCACCGGTTTCTTTTTCACCACCAAAAGCGCCCCCTATCTCTGCACCACTTGTGCCTATGTTGATATTAGCTATACCACAATCACTGCCAGCTGCAGAGAGGAATTGTTCAGCCTCTCGCATATTCAACGTCATCAGCGATGAAGATAACCCTTGCGGCACATTGTTCTGCATAGCTATTGCTTCATCCAGTGTACTGTACTTCATTACATACAGTATAGGCGCAAAGGTTTCGTGCTGCACTATGCTCCAGGCATTTTGCACCTCGTACACGCATGGGCGCACATAGCAGCCGCTATCGTATTTTTTACCTTTCAATACACCACCGGCTACTATTTCAATACCACCGGCATCGTTTATTTTGTCTATGGCTTCAAGATAAGCTGTAACTGCATCTCTGTCTATCAACGGGCCCACATGGCTATTCTCGTCCAGCGGATCGCCTATTACCAATTGTCCATAAACAGCTTTCAATTTCTCAATGAAGGCATCGTATATCTTCTCGCTGATAATAAGGCGACGTGTAGTAGTGCAACGCTGCCCTGCTGTACCTACTCCACCAAATACTGCCGCACGGAGCGCAATATTCATATCCGCATGCTCGCTAATAATTATGGCATTATTCCCACCCAGTTCCAGCAAACTGCGGCCCAGGCGCGCAGCTACAGCACTCGCCACAGCCTTACCCATACGTGTGCTGCCTGTAGCCGATACCAGCGGTATGCGGGTATCCTCGCTCATCCATTCGCCTGTTTGGCTACCACCTATTACCATACCGCATACGCCTTCTGGTACATTATTGGCCTTAAAAACAGCAGATATAATGTTGATGCATGCTATGGATGAAAGTGGTGTTTTCTCAGATGGTTTCCAAACGCAGGTGTTTCCACATATCCAGGCTATCATGCTGTTCCAGCTCCATACTGCAACCGGGAAGTTAAAGGCGCTTATAACCCCTACAACCCCTAACGGGTGCCACTGTTCGTACATGCGATGGCTGGGACGCTCACTATGCATGGTAAGACCATATAGTTGACGACTCATACCAACAGCCAGATCGCATATATCTATCATTTCCTGTACTTCACCATAGCCTTCCTGCAGGCTCTTACCCATCTCGTACGATACCAGCCGGCCCAGTGGTTCTTTGTATTTTCTCAAAGCATCACCTACCTGGCGCACCACATCGCCACGCTTTGGCGCAGGCCATGTACGCCACTCCAGAAAGGCTTTTTGGGCCTGCCCTACTACCTTATCATATGCTTGTTCATCTACAGCTTTTACAGAGGCTATCAGTTCACCATCTACCGGCGAATAACATTTAATCGTCTTTCCTTTCGTTTTAAGATATGTGGTGCCAGTTGAGGCCCCTTGGTTTACGGGCTCAATACCCAGCTTATCCAAAACCTTTTCCATTTTCATACTATATATATTTACTGTATTGTGAATTTATGCAATTGCGGCGAGGTAATTGTCAAAACGGGCTTTCAAACGCATGTAGTGTGGCAAACGACAAATCTCTTGCTGAAAGTACGGGTGAAGCTATTCCCCAGTCGTAACCAATGCTGTCGTAATGTATGCCGGTATCATTTGCCTGGTTGTATTCTGATGATACCAGGTAGTAAGTAATTGCATCATCGGTGAGCGATTTAAAGCCGTGGGCAAAACCTTGTGGTATATAGTATGCTTTGTGGTTGTCAGCAGAAAGTTCTGTAGCGTAATACTGTCCATATGTCGCGGAACCTTTACGCAAATCTACGATAACATCTATGATAGCCCCTTGTGGACAAAATACGATCTTAGCGTGCTGATAAGGTGGCAACTGGAAGTGCATACCCCGTATCACATCTTTTTTAGAAACAGAGAAGTAACTTTCCTTTAGTGTAAAGTCAACACCTATTTCTTGCAAGGCTGAATCATTGAATGTCTTTACGAAGCCGCCACGCGCATCATAAAATGCCGGCATAGTTATAATACCGGCACCTGCAAGTGGTATAGATTGTATGTCCCACATTATATATCTCCAAAGTATTGTTTGATCTGCTGTGTGCACTTGTCATGTGCCGGTGTCTTTTTATCAGCGTACCATTGCGCCGTCCAGTTGATTGCGGTGCGGGCATCCAGTTGCGACCGCCAACCCAACATGGTCTCTGCCTTGCGGCTATCCAACAATAACAGTTTTGCCTCGTGAAGAGGTTTATCCTGTAAAAAAACTTTATAGTCGCCCTGCTCAAAGCTTTCCAGGAAAATACCGGTAAGCTGTTCCACAGTTAACATATCTTCTTCATTAGGGCCAAAGTTGAATGCAGAGCTATACCTTATAGGATCTTCGCTCATTTTAGCCGCCAGTAATAAATATGCGCCTAATGGCTCCAATACATGTTGCCAGGGCCTTATGGAGCCAGGATTACGCAACCCTACCACTTCATCAAAATCAAGGGCCCGTACTATATCCGGTATAATGCGGTCGTCTGAAAAATCGCCGCCACCTATTACATTACCCGCCCTTACAGAGGCTACCGATTTCTCGTGATTGCCGTAATCATCTGTATTAAAAAACGATCTGCGGTATGATTCCACTACTATTTCTGCAGCAGCTTTACTGGCTGAATAGGGATCGTAACCGCCCAGTTTATCATCCTCCCTAAATGGAGTACCACGCTCGGGATTTTCATATACCTTATCGGTAGTGATCATCAATGCCACACAGGGCGGGGGCAACTGGCGTATGGCTTCCAATACGTGCGCCGTACCTTGTGTGTTTACCATAAAGGTATCTACAGGAGTATCATAGCTGCGGCGCACCAGCGATTGCGCTGCTAAGTGGAATATAAAATCAGGTTCGAAGTTTGAAATTTCTTCTGTCAGTAACTCCAGGTCAACTATATCGCCTATCACAGAACTACACAGGTCATCACCATGCACCTGGTAGTAGAGATCATGCTCTTTTTCGGGAGGTAAAGCATATCCTTTCACCGTAGCGCCCAGGTAGTGCAATATCTGCAACATCCATGTGCCTTTGAAGCCAGTATGACCTGTAAGGAATACACGTTTACCATTAAATACCGAATGCAAGTACTCGGCTGTTACCACTTTTTCCATATTGGTTCAGTTTGCCACATGTATTCTAATTCTTCTTTATCGCGCAGCGTATCCATGCACTTCCAGAAATCATGATGTTTGTATGCTCCTATCTGGCGGTCAGCAGCCAGCTTGTCCATAGGCTCGCGCTCCCACATAATATCGTCGGAGTCTGCAGGCAGGTAATCAGCTATGCCAGGCTCTATCACAAAAAAACCACCATTTATCCATGTGCCACTATCAGCAGGTTTTTCTTCAAAACTATCTATTGTGCCATCCTGCTCCATCTTCAAAACCCCAAACCGGCTGGTGGCCTGTATAGCAGTCATAGTGCATATCTTACCGCTTTCTTTATGGTATTTTACAAGATTATCAAGGTCCACATTACATACACCATCGCCATAAGTAAGCATAAAGGTTTCATTGCCCACATACGGTAATACTTTTTTCAGACGCCCGGCGGTCATCGTGTCCAGCCCGGTATCTATAAGCGATATCTTAAAGGGTTCTGCTTTATTGTTATGTACTTCTATCGAGTTGTTAGACAAGTCAACTGTGATATCTGCATTATGCAAAAAGTAGTTAGCAAAGTATTCTTTAATTACCCAGCCTTTATAACCCAGGCAAATGATAAATTCGGTATGCCCATATGCCGCATATATCTTCATTATATGCCACAATATTGGTTTACCACCAATTTCTATCATGGGTTTAGGCCGCAGGGACGATTCCTCTGATATTCGTGTACCACGCCCGCCTGCAAATATGACTACCTTCATCAGGAGTTATGTTTTAGTCTTGTATAAGATTCGCCGACAAGTTAATTACAATTCGGGAATGTGACAATAAGAGGCATTGCTGTTGTCCGGATTGCATAAGAAATTTTAGTTAAATCTTAATAGACAGCGTCTTAGCCTCACTACTTCGCCGGGTTAACGGCATACTTTGAAGAATAAGAAAACGGGAAATCGAGCAATTTATTAAAAGACTGGCTCGTAAAATCCATAGTCATCTCGTACAAGGCACCATTATTATCTATATGAACAGTACGTGAGCGTGCAAATGGTATTCCTTCCTGACGTAAATAACTTGTCTGCTGTATAGATACTTTAGGACCATTTGGAGCAGATGTAGCCATTTGCTGTGCTGGCAATGTACTATCTGCCTTAGTATATGTAAGCTGCTGGTTATAGCTATTGTCGGCAATAGATAATATCCACGCCATAGATGAATCAGCAACGTTTGTCACTGTACCATCACCCAACAAAGCTTGCCCCGTAATGAGGTTCTGCAATATTGAAAAGTCCACAGGAGCAGGCAATAACCTGTTTGCCTGGTTAATTGGCATCAGAATAACTTCTTTGCTGATGTAATTAATCACCTTAATACTATCGGGCGTGATATAGGCCCTTGCAACTGATATCATGCCTCCTAAGGCGGATACCGCTACCCAAATGACACTATCCTTTTTTATCCTGAAATTGGCAGTAAATTCCTGCCCGCTACCATTGCCTTCATAGTGCATTTTTGCTTTACCATCAAAGGTGTTATAAGCCACAGGCCGATGCCATATTGAAGTTGCATTGGCAATAGCCTGTGTGTTTATCTTATTAGCTACAGTGTTTGCCGCAGCTGTATCTGCGTGGTTTATTTGAGTTGAAGTATCGCGCCTCACGACACCAGTATTTTTCAAAGTATCTATATGCTGAGCAATGATTCCCGTATCAGATTTGCGAATTGTAACTGTGGAAGAATCTGCATGGGGCGATACCGTAGCTGTAGAATGCGCCTTTTTACCGAATATACAACCAGAAAACACACCCGAGGATGCAACTAATAGAAAGGCAATTACAAATTTATTCATACAGTTTCTTCTCGAGTATCTTTTTGTCTATCAAGGGATTATCTATTCCTTTATCCTTGGCCTTCTGCCAGTATTGTACTGCTTTGTCTTTATTATCCAACTTATAGTACACATCGCCCAAATGCTCAAAAAGAGTGCCATCAGCATCGGTGGGATTTGCATCTACCGCTTTTTGTATGTATTCTTTGGCTTTATCATACTTTGCTTCTTTATACAATATCCAACCGTACGTATCTAAGAAGGTTGCTTCATCAGGACGCAGTTCCAACGAATGCTTAGACATTTTTTCGGCATCATCCAGCCTTGTGCCACGCTCAGAAAGATAATAGCTATAGTTATTGAGCAAAGACGCGTTATTTGGATCGAGGGACAAAGCTTTATCAAAGCTCTTATCAGACAGATCGAATTTTTTAGCTGAATTATATGCATCACCTAACGAGGAATACATTTCTGCCAGCAATTGAGTATTATCATCAGGCTGCAAATCAACAGCACGGTTCATAGCATTGATAGCACCAGTGTAATTTTTAGCATTTGCCTTACCTATACCATTGAGATAATGCACAATGGCCTGGTTAGGGAAAAGACGCAACGCTTTATCGCTATAATAAATAAGCGAGTCCGCATCCTTCCTGGCAGTATAACTGTATAATAACTGTTGCCACACCACGAATCGCGAAGGATCAAGAGCTATAGATTTCTTATACTGAACCAAAGCTTTGTCGCGCTGGTCGTTGAAAGTAAGCACATCACCATACACTGCAAGTACACTCGCATCATTTGTGTGTTGCGCAGCTATCTGGGTAATCAGATCCAGGCTGGTCTTCCTGCGGGTAGTATCATTCTGCATATTTTGCAGGTATGGCGCAAGCAGACCTAATTGCGTTTCGGCGTCCAGATCCTTATTAGTGATAGTCTTAACTATATACTCATTGTAGCGTACACTATCGCCCAACTTACGATAATGCTCTGCAAGACCCAGTTGCAATGACGGATCATTAGGAAAACTCTTCTGGGCCTTTACAAATTGAGCTTCGGCTTTAGCTGTTTCCTTATTATTATCATACAACTCTGCCAGCAGGGTATAATACTTCGGATCGCGGGGATTCTGAGCTATAAGTTCTTGTATAACAGCTGCAGCCTTATCCAGGTCATTCATTTTCAGATATATCTGCTGTTTTTGTATCAGAATATCTTCATCATCACCTGTTTTCAGCAACAGCTTGTCCAGCAAAGCGAGAGCCTCCTTATACTTACCTGCCCGCTGGTACAACAGTGCCGCTTTTTGTAAATACTCTGTATTGTACTCTTCTTTACCTGCAAGCTCTTTGTAAATGTCTGCAGCTTCTTCAAACTTATTATCTATGGCCAGTATGTTCGCGTACTGATCTTTGTACCATTTATTACTATCATCGAGCTTTATGGCTTTTTTAATATAAGTTGTTGCCTCTGCAATGTTATTCTGTTTTATACGGTAACGGGCAAGTTCATAATAAGCTGCTGCAACATCTGGTTTCAGTTTTACAAACTCCAACATCAAGCTGTCCGATTCTTTATCATCGTCCTGCATATGTGCTTTTACCGCACCAAAATATAGTTCGTTAGCCGCATAAGTCTCTTTATCGGCAGTAGCATTTACCCCGGCAGGGGTATCCTGCCCGTATGCTTTACATGACCATAAAAAAGCGATACAAATAATTACCGCACCTGCCCATCTCCTGTCCGTCATTACAATTTTGTTGAAAAATCGCCCAGGCTAAGCTCCTGGGGCTTCTCTATGTAAGTTACGTTTTTACCCAACATAGAGTTTTCCAGTTGCATGTTTTTAACAATACTATGAGACTGTATGATGCTTTTTGAAATGCGGCAATCTTCAACCACAACATTTGCTTCTAATGATACGTAGGGGCCTACAACAGAATTCTTCACAATTACATTCTCGCCTATGTAGCAGGGAGCTATGATGGTAGAATTTTCTATTTTGGCTGTTGCTGCTACCAATTTTTCTTCATCTTTCTTTATATCCAGGATGCGCTCATTAGTATATAAAGTAGCATCTTTATTGCCGCAATCCAGCCATTCTTCTACCTGGTCTGTATAGAACTTCACACCATTTTGCAGCATGTGGTCCATAGCATCTGTTATCTGGTACTCGCCCTTAAGCTTAATGTCCTCATCTATCAAGCGCTGCAGTTGTTTCTTCAAGCCTTCACCATCGCGGAAGTAATAAACACCAATTATGGCCAGGTCTGATACAAACTCTTTAGGCTTTTCAACAAATGCAATGATCTCATTACTGTCATTAAGTTTTACCACACCAAAAGCAGAAGGATCTTCTACTTTTTGTGTCCAGATGATAGCATCTTTACTGGTATCTATGCTAAATGTTGCTTTGAACAATGTATCGGCAAAGGCAATGAATACATTTCCTTTAAGGCTTTCTGCTGCACACAGTATAGCATGCGCTGTACCCAATGGCTCATTCTGATAAACGATCTTGCCCTGGGCGCCCAAAGTGCTTGCTATATTCAGCAGGTTGGCTTCCACTTCCTTACCGAAAGAAGGGCCTATGATAAAGGCTATTTCCTCCACTTTTTCATTGCTGGTAGCAATTATATCTTCCACAAGCCTTTGAACAATAGGCTTCCCGGCTATTGGCAATAATGGCTTTGCAGTAGTAAGCGTGTGGGGCCTCATGCGTTTACCCATACCGGCCATAGGAATAATGATGTTCATACTATCTGTTTAGTTTTTTATAATTAGTTAATGGGTGCCCGAGTGACCAAAGCCACCGGCTCCTCTTGCTGTTTTTTCCAGGTCATCAACTACCTGCCATGACACGTGCTCATACTTTGCCACTATCATTTGTGCTATACGCTCGCCATCATTTATTACCTGTGCCTCTGTAGAAAGATTGATCAAAGGTATCATCACTTCTCCCCTATAGTCACTGTCTATTGTACCGGGAGTATTCACCAAGGTTAATCCCCTTTTAATTGCAAGGCCGCTGCGAGGACGTACCTGCGCCTCAAAGCCATGCGGAAGTGCTATATACAACCCTGTGGGTATAAGTTGCCGCTCCATAGGCTGTAATGTAACAGGTGATGGCAGCCATGCCCTGATGTCCATGCCAGATGCCCCACCGGTTTGGTAGCCAGGCAGTTCGTGTGGTGATCTATTAATAATTGATACGGGTAATGATTCCATTGTGTGCCGGCAAAGTTAAGCAGCAACAACCATAATAATGATGCCACTTGCGTTCTAAAATGTGATTAATAATTAATTGACGAAACAATATATTGAAAGCATTTGAAACCACTGTAATTAAATTTTTCGTTGCCTAACACATAGCCATATATCATTAAGACTATAAACTTACACGCAGATTGCGTAATTTTGCCGGTCTTGAGTTATTTTTAAATAAGACATTACAGTTTTTTTTAGCATGGCATTGTTGGGTAATCTTATAGCTCGTTCATTACAGGTCCGTAAACAATTTAAACTACCGGTTGCTGCGCCACAAACGTACCAGCGCCATGCACTGCGCCAATTACTGGAGCGCGGGCAATATACAGCCTTTGGAAAATTTTATGGTTTCAGGGAGATATTAAGTGAGGAAGTTGACTTTATAAAGGCATATCGTCAAACGGTACCGATGTACACGTATGATGAAATGCATAAACAATGGTGGTACAGATGCCGTAAAGGTGAAGAAAATGTGAGCTGGCCTGGAAAAATTAAATATTTCGCGCTCAGCTCGGGCACATCTGAATCTGCAAGCAAACATATTCCTGTAACCCAGGACATGATCAAGTCTATAAAAAATGTAGGCTTTAAACAATTGTATAGCATGGCTAATTTTCAAATACCATCAGTAGTATTTGAAAAAGGGATATTAATGCTTGGGGGCACAACCTCCCTGTTTGAAAAAGGTGAATATTACGAGGGTGATATGAGCGGCATAAGCGCCAAGAATATGCCCCGATGGATATCTTCCCTGCGTTATAAGCCGGGACAAAAAATATCCAAGCAACCCAACTGGGAAGAGCGCATCAGCCTAATAGTTGAAAAAGCACCGACATGGGATGTAGGTATAGTATGTGGTGTGCCGGCCTGGGTACAGATAGTGCTGGAACGTGTTGTGAAACACCACGGCGTAAAAAACATACACGATATATGGCCCAACCTGCATGTTTATATCCACGGAGGAGTTTCAATAGAACCTTACAGGGAAAGCTTTAAGAAATTATGGGCTGAGCCAGTGATCTTCATTGAAACTTACATGGCTTCTGAAGGGTCATTTGGGTTCCAGGCAAGGCCCGATGGGGGTATTAAATTGGTGCTGAACAGTGGTGTGTTTTTTGAATTCATTCCTTTTACCGCTGCCAATTTTGATGAAGAAGGTAATCCGCGACCTAACCCAACTACCTACCTTGTTGAAGAAGTGCAGCAGGATGTAGAATATGCAGTAATGATCACCACCTGCTCTGGTGCGTGGCGCTATATAATAGGCGATGTAATACGCTTTACTGATGTAAATGAGTACGAGATAGCCATTGTGGGCCGTACCAAACAATTTTTGAGCCTATGCGGGGAACATATGTCTATAGATAATATGAACAAGGCAATAGAGACTGTGGCGCGTGAGTTAAAAATAACCATTAATGAGTTTACCGTGTCAGGTCTTAAATATGATGGCATGTTTGCCCATAAATGGTATATAGGCTACGACAGTAAAACGGTTGACACTGCAGCAGTACGCAAAGTACTGGATGATACCCTTTGCGTTGTGAATGACGACTATGCTGTGGAGCGAAAATCGGCAGCCCTAAAAGAGGTTTTTGTTGAAATGATACCTAACCATGTATTTTACGACTATATGCGTGAAAAAGGCAAGGAAGGCGCTATGAACAAATTTCCGCGGGTGTTAAGAGGCAATGCACTTAAGGAATGGGAAGACTATCTTTCAGCAAATAAAATAACTGGTGCTAATAACAGCTCATCTTTGACGGTAAAATAATCTTAGATTCCTGTCGTATAATATAGCATAGGGCTCATAACTGATGTCAAATTTCTTAGACTTGTATTCATAAGCAGGTACAGTAGGATCTTTTTTTGAATTCAAACGCCGTACTGGTCCGGCTTTGTACGGTAGCTTTAGTGACAATTGCACAAAATCGCAATCAAGAGCTACTAATGTTTTCACAGAGTTACCACTATACCCTGAACTGAATGCTCCTTCATGACCTTTTTTTTCAGGCTCCTCCTGTTCGTATCCGTAGTAAACAATAAAATAGCTACTGTCTCCTGGCCCAATCACCATATTGGTAGCGGGTTTTAGATCATTGTCCAACAGTACACTGAAATTATGGGCCTTTATTTGATCCTGGGTTGTATCATAAAAAAAATAGACCGGGCAAAACGTGAAATGATCTTTAAAGTCACTTACCATGCGTGCACGCTGTTCCGTAGCATCCTTTTCAATAATTTCCAGGTTCCGGAAGTCGTGATGCTTTAGATAAAATTCGCGCCTGTTCTTTTCAGTTGATAACCGTACCAGTAGTGCCTTAGGAGGCAACTGTCCCGAGTGCGCATGATAACGGCGTATGAGCTGAGCGTAAGTGTTTGATGAGGAGAAAATGAAACATATAGTGAAGGCGATAATGAATCTATGCATGAATAAAAGCTTTAAACAAAATAACAACAGTTTTCTAAATCGCGGTCTTTCTAACCTAGTCAATCTAAAATTAAATATAGCAATAAATCAAACGGGCTACCTCAAATAAAGAGATAGCCCGTTCAAGTATTAAAATAGTTTACTGCCCCTGAGCGGAAGCGTCTATGTATGATTTAAAGTGAGTGTATTGTGCTTGTACTCTTTGTTCCAAGCTCTTCGCAAGTGCTGTATCACCGCCTTGTGCAGCGATAGTGGCGGTAGCATTCATAATGCGCAGGTTCTGTATCAGATCGCCCTGTACAGCCATTGCCTGTTTCCCGTCGTCACTTAGTGTACCGGCCCAGTTCATAGCATCTTCTGCATTCTTGGCCACCTTAGCTGCCAGGTCATGCCCCTTCTGCTTTGCACCTGCATGATAGTATGCATTGGCAACATAGTACGCAGACACATCGTACAAATAAGAATGTTCAGTTATGCCAGTCATTACCTTATCCAGCAATTTCACAGCATCATCTTTACGGCCACGTGCCACCAACCCGGCTGCTATAGATGAAGAGTTAGTGCGATATGGTGCAAACATCAACCTGTTCTTTTCATCAAAATAAACATCTTTACGGTCTGCACCACCCCATATGTAGGTATTCATAAACAGGTCGTAGCTCTTATCTACGTTGGTAGTACCTAACTCAGACTGCACCATTTTAGATGAATCTGTAGTGCGGTACGGCATCAGGCGATATACCAGTCCTTCCAATTGCATATAGTCGGCCATACCTGCATAGTTGCCGGCAGGTAAGCCAGCATCAAAGTACAATGGTCTTTTCCACCCTTCTTTAGACACTCCTGCTACTATATTCATTATAGCCAGATCGCTCTTATAAGCCAGGTCTTTAGGGAATGTGAATTTCATTTCGGTATTCACAGTTGCTGTATCAGAAGCTTTTACTAAGCCGGCCGCCACGAGCTGAGCCTTTGTAAGGCTTGGCACTACAAAGTTTTTGCTAGGCAGGTAGTTTTCACTTTCCCCGCCATTTGTAGGCTGCTTGTTATTAGGATCACTACTGATGATGAAGTTGCACACCTCATTCAGGTTAAAGTATTTGTCCTGCGGTATGTTAGGATTTTTAAAATAACGTATATAATTATGCCTGTCTCCCACATAATCAGCCTTTTTCCAAATCATAGGTACTGCATCAGCATCGTTAATACGGTAGTTCAGCTGGTCTATATACCAGTCAATCCCCAACAGACTGGTGTTTATAACACGCACGTCTTTGCGTATGCCTTCCACCTCCTGCAGGTACCAGATGGGGTACGTATCATTATCGCCATAGGTAAATAACACTGCATTAGGCGCACAAGACTGTAGCGTGTTAAATGCTGTTGAGCGGGCAAGCGTTTTCTTGCTGCGATCATGATCATCCCATTCTTTTGATGCCATAAGAACAGGCACCAATAACAAACAGGCTGCAATAATACCAATTGCTGCGGCACTGTTTTTCACCGATCTTTCTATCCAGCTATTGATCATCAACACGCCAAGGCCTATCCAAATTGCAAATGCATAGGTACACCCTGCAAATGCATAGTCGCGTTCGCGCGGCTGTAATGGTGGCATGTTCAGGTAAATGCCTATTGCTGCACCTGTGAAGAAGAATAGAACAAACGTTACTACCCCATCCCTCTTTTTCTGGTTAAACTGGTAAACCAGTCCCAGCAATCCTAATATCAGTGGCAGGAAGTAAAGCTCATTGCGTGCACCATTGTTAGCATAGCCATCACCCATTTTGTCAGTATCACCGGTACCATGCATCTGGTCTATGAATTTTATACCCGATAACCAGTTGCCATTTTTAGGTTCACCTTGTCCTTCAAAGTCGTTTTGGCGGCCCACATAGTTCCACATTACATAGCGCCACCACATCCAATTCATCTGGTAATTAAAAAAGTACTTCCAGTTGTCAGCCGACGTTGGTGCTTCATCCTTACCCAGACCCAGGTAGCTGCGATAGAAATTCACATGTTGCGCTTCGCTGCTATACATACGCGGGAAGAAACGCAAGGTTGCGGGATCAAATTCAGGCTCACCCTTTGAACCCACCACTTCATAAAAATCTTTCCCGTCCTTTTTAGCCTGGTTATATATGCTGCCGGTAGTTTTATAGTTAATAACAGGGCTATTAAAATCCTGTCCGTAAAACAAAGGTTGGCTGCCAAACTGCTCACGCGATACATAACTTTCGAGGCTCAAAGCGTTGTCAGGATTGGTCATGTCTATCGGCACATCGGCACGAGAGCGAATGATAGGCACTATATAGCTGCTATAGCCAATGATGATGAACAGGATACACAATATACCGGTATGCAATAAGTACTGACCACGACGCTTTGCAAACATAAGCAGCCAAACCAGCGCTCCAATACATAGTACAAGGAAGGTAACCGAACCGGTATCGAAAGGCAGGCCAAAACTATTAGTAAACAGAATATCGAACTTAGAAGCCAGTATGGGTATATACTGTATGATGCCGAACTGAACAAAGCCGAGCAGTACACACCCCACAAAAAAGGCAATTACAGTGCCGATAGCAGTTGGCTGATAACGCCTGAAGTAATATACCATAGCTACAGCCGGTATAGTAAGTAAATTCAGCAAGTGCACACAAACTGATATACCTATAAGGTAAGAAATAAGCACCAGCCAACGGTCTGCGTACTTTGTATCGGCCACATTTTCCCACTTCAGTATGGCCCAAAAGGTTATTGCTGTAAAGAAGGAGGATGTTCCATAAACTTCAGCTTCAACCGCTGAGAACCAAAAAGTATCTGAAAAAGTATATGCCAGACCGCCTACAAGGCCAGCCCCCATAATAAGTAAAGTTTGCCTGCTATCGGGCTCCGCATTACCTGGAGCTAACAATTTTTTGGCAAAGTGAGTAATGGTCCAGAATAAGAATAATATAGTAAGGCCACTAGTGAGTGCAGACTCTGAGTTGATAAAGGACGCCACATTTTGCAGGTTGCCGCCAGCAAGCAAACCAAATACACGTTGCACCATCATAAAGAATGGGGCTCCGGGGGAGTGACCCACTTCAAGCTTATAAGCACAGGATAAGAATTCACCACAATCCCAAAAGCTGGCAGTAGGTTCCATAGTTTTCAGGAAAACGAAGTAGGCTATGGCACCCGTTATCCAACCTACAAGGTTGTTGACTTTACGATAATTCATGATTGAAATTTAGACAGGCAACAAAAATAGAAAAATACAGTTAGGAACGCAGCAGTATTGCCAGGGTTATTAAATTTATATGTTTATTAACTTTTATACTATTCCTTTTTCTGCAAGCGTTTCGGGTTACCGTACTGTTCTTTTTACTACGTTTGCACCCTAAATGAATTTTCATGCAACAGTCTGTCTTTGATCACATGCAGCAAATGGGCCATGAGCAATTAGTATTTTGCCACGACCCACATTCAGGACTTAATGCTATTATAGCCATACATAACACCACATTAGGGTCGGCATTGGGTGGCACCCGCTTATGGAATTACAACAGCCATGAAGAGGCTATAGTAGATGCACTACGCCTGAGCCGGGGCATGACCTACAAGGCCGCTATCAGCGGACTAAACCTTGGCGGCGGCAAAGCAGTAATAATAGGTGATGCTTCAAAAATAAAATCAGAAGCTTTATGGCGCAGGTATGGCAAGTTTGTAAACAGCCTTAACGGTAAGTATATAACTGCCGAAGATGTAAATACAAATGCACGCGACATGGAATACATAAGCCTAGAAACAGATTTTGTAACTGGGGTACCCGAATATATGGGCGGCAGTGGTGATCCCTCTCCTTTTACTGCATATGGCGTGTTCACCGGCATGAAGGCCGCGGCAAAGAAAGCCTGGGGTAAAGACAGCCTTAGCGGCAAAAAAATATTGGTGCAAGGCGTAGGCCATGTGGGTCAGTACCTTACAGGTCATCTTATTGAAGATGGCGCCACCGTTTACATATCTGACATAAATGCTGAACGCATAAAACAAACAGTAAATAAGTTTCAGAACGTAAAAGTGGTAGATAACGATAAAATATTCGATCTGGATATAGATATCTATGCACCCTGCGCCCTGGGAGCCTCTGTAAATACTGATACTATTGGCAAAATGAAATGCCACATTATAGCTGGTGCCGCTAACAACCAGTTGGAAGACGAAGACATACACGGCCCAATGCTGGTTGAAAAAGGGATTTTATATGTACCTGACTTTCTCATCAATGCAGGTGGTCTTATTAATGTAGCTGCTGAGTTGGAAACGTATAATAAGGAACGGGTAACAGGCAACGTACTAAAGATATACGATCGCACTCTGGAAATATTTGAGCTTGCTGAAAGTAAAAAAATACATACACAACAAGCTGCAACCCTTATAGCCGAAAAACGCCTTGCGGATATAGCGCACGTAAAAGCACGGTTATAAAAAACAAATAGTAGTGAAATGATAAAAAGATGCCTTATACATAGGCATCTTTTTTCATATAAATACCATAACTATTCATTGGAAACTTCTCTTAATATGAACCTTATATTAAGTATTATGTTTCATGAACTTATACCATCTATATATTATCTTTGTCGCCCGTTATCATTTAATACATTTTTTCAACTATGCAATTACCACATCAAACAAACTTTTACAAAGGAAAAGTAAGGGACGTATATACGATAGCCGACAAACTGCTGGTGATGCAGGTAAGTGACCGCATTTCAGCTTTTGATGTAGTGCTGCCCCGCCCCATACCTTACAAAGGACAAGTGCTGAACCAGATAGCTGCACGCTTCCTGGAAGCCACGCGCGATATTGTACCTAACTGGCTGATCAGCGTACCATCACCTAGCGTATCTATAGGACTCATGTGCGAAACATACCCTGTAGAAATGGTGGTTCGCGGTAATCTTACAGGTCATGCATGGCGCACTTATAAAAGCGGCAAGCGTGAGCTGTGCGGCATAGCGCTACCAGAAGGGCTGAAGGAAAATGACTTTTTCGAAAAACCCATTATTACACCTACTACAAAGGCCCATGTAGGACATGATGAAGATATAAGCCGCGAAGAAATAATAAAACAAGGTTTGATACCGGAAGCTGAATATGAGCAACTGGAAAAATACACACTTGCGTTGTTTGAAAGAGGGCGTGAAATGGCTAAAGACCGTGGATTGATATTGGTGGATACCAAGTATGAATTTGGGAAGATAGGAGATACCATCTATCTAATAGACGAAATACACACCCCTGACAGCAGCCGTTATTTCTATGCCGATGGTTACGAAGAACGTCAGAAAGAAGGCAAAGCTCAAAAACAGCTTTCAAAAGAGTTTGTTCGCGAGTGGCTTATGGAAAACGGCTTCCAGGGTCTTGAAGGCCAGGAGGTTCCGGTGATGAGTGATGATGTTATTTACCAGATATCTGAACGCTATATAGAACTTTACGAACAGGTAACAGGTACACACTTTGTAAAAGAAGATGTGGACAGCGACCAGGTAGAACAGAAGATAATTGCAGAGCTGGAGCGTTTAATGAAATAAACACAAAGGCAGTATATAGTAACCTTTAAGCTTTTACACTTTGGATACAAATAGTAAGGCACGGACCATAAGGGCACCTCATGGCAACCAACTCACCTGCAAAAACTGGGTAACGGAAGCCGCATACCGCATGATACAAAACAACCTGGACCCGGAAGTGGCCGAACGCCCTGAAGACCTTGTTGTGTATGGTGGCATAGGTAAAGCAGCGCGCAACTGGGCCAGCTTTGATAAAATATTGGAATGCCTTGTGAACCTGGAAGAGGATGAAACCTTGATGGTACAGTCGGGCAAGCCGGTAGGCGTATTGCGTTCTCATAAAAACGCGCCACGTGTACTCATTGCCAATTCTAACCTGGTTGGCCGCTGGGCTACCTGGGAGCATTTTCGCGAGCTAGAAGCCAAGGGCCTGATGATGTATGGACAGATGACCGCAGGTAGCTGGATATACATCGGCTCACAAGGTATAGTACAGGGTACATACGAAACATACCTGTCACTTGCCAATATACATTATGGCGGCACATTAAAAGGTACGCTGAATGTTACTGCCGGGCTTGGCGGTATGGGTGGCGCACAACCACTGGCCATCACCATGAATGAAGGCGTATGCCTTGCTGCAGAGATGGAGGAATGGCGCATACAGAAGCGTGTGGAAACCCGCTACCTGGATAAATGGACCAGCAATATTGATGAAAGCATAGACTGGGCGCTGGATGCTAAAGCTAAAGGCGAAGCCATATCTATAGGTGTATGCTGCAATGCAGTTGACCTTTTACAGCGGCTTATAGAAAGGGACATTACACCAGACACCCTTACCGACCAGACATCGGCACACGATGAGCTAATAGGCTACTTCCCAGAAGGAATAAGTGTTGCCCAGGCTAATACCTTGCGCACGGCTAACCCAGAGGAATACATGACCCGATCACTGGATACTATAGCGCACCATGTGAACCTGATGCTGGAACTGCAGAAACGTGGAGCCATCACATTTGACTACGGCAATAATCTACGCGGGCAGGCACACGATAAAAGAGGCGTTAAGAACGCATTTGATTTCCCGGGCTTCGTACCTGCATATATCAGGCCTTTGTTTTGTGAAGGTAAAGGCCCGTTCCGCTGGGTAGCGCTCAGTGGCGACCCTGAAGATATATACACTACCGACCAGGCATTGAAAGAATTATTTCCGGACAATAAAGGCTTGCACCGCTGGTTGAATATGGCCCGTGAACGTATTGCTTTCCAGGGTTTGCCAGCACGCATTTGCTGGCTAGGCATGGGTGAGCGTGAAAAGGCAGGCTTACTCTTTAACCAGTTGGTAAAAGAAGGAAAGGTGAAGGCACCAATCGTTATTGGACGCGACCACCTGGATACCGGCTCTGTTGCATCGCCCAACCGCGAAACTGAAGCCATGAAGGACGGCAGTGATGCAGTAGCCGACTGGCCAATACTAAATGCATTGATCAATACTGCCGGTGGTGCAAGCTGGGTTTCTTACCATCACGGTGGTGGCGTGGGTATGGGCTATTCATTGCACGCAGGTATGGTAATAGTTGCTGATGGCACTGATGATGCAGAAGAACGCCTGAAACGGGTACTCTTCAACGACCCAGCAATGGGTGTGATACGCCATGCAGATGCGGGCTACGACATTGCTGAAGACACTGCTGACAAATTCGGCTTGAACATCTGGTAAGGACTTTCTTAATTATTGATTAATACAGTTATTGTGCCTTTGTGTAGTTCTTTGTGAATTTTGTACTTAAATTTAACTTAGAACACCCTTATAGACAATCAACCACACAAAACATGGCGTATAGAATAGGACAAGGTATAGATTTCCATCAACTGGCAGAAGGACGCGAACTTTGGCTGGGTGGTGTACACATTCCACATCATAAAGGAGCAGTAGGCCATTCTGATGCCGATGTGCTGTTGCATGCTATTTGTGATGCTTTGCTCGGCGCACTTAGCCTTGGTGATATAGGACAACACTTTCCTGATACCGATGCAACCTACAAAGGCATTGACAGCAAGGTGTTGCTGAAAAGGTGTTACAGCCTTGTACGCGAAAAAGGCTATTGGCTAGTGAATATAGATAGCACCATATTACTGCAGGCACCTAAGATTCGCCCCCATGTAGAGCAAATGCAGCGTGCTATAGCACAGGTATTGCATATGTCTATAGACGACATTTCAATAAAGGCGACTACTACAGAGCACCTGAGCTTTATAGGGCGTGAAGAAGGCATTGTAGCCACCGCTAACGTATTGTTGGAAAAGTATTAATCGCATCCATTAATTAAATATTTTGCAGGGGCTGAAGATTTCAGCTCCTGTTTTTTGTAACCCCTCTAAAGAAAACATTATGATCATCGGCGTAGCAGGTCCATATTCATCACCCACTGAAGAAGGCAGAAAAAAGAACCTTGATGCGCTGAACGCCACTGCGGCAAGGCTGTTGGAAAAAGGACATATACCACTTATTGGTGTCAATGCTGCTATGCCCGTGGTGGAAAAGGCAAACGTACCCGACCCCTACAAAGCCATAATGGATATATCCATGGCAGTAATGGATAAATGTGAAGCGCTACTTATCATAGGCCATAGCACAGGTGCAGATAGAGAAATGAATTTCATCCTTAAAAAAGGCCTAAAAGTTTATACCACACTTGAGGATGTGCCTGATGTATTATAGCCACTAACTGTTTCAAGCCTTAGTATTCCCCATAATTCTTACCAATCCCGCCATAACTACCTATCGTATATAAAGTACTAACTTTATATACAGAAAATTGGAGGAACAAATGAATAATTGGAACAAACTAACACCCGCAGAAGAAAGGGTGATAGTGCATAAGGGCACAGAAATGCCATTCACCGGTGAATATACAGACAACAAAGCAACAGGCACTTATGTATGTCGCCGCTGCGAAACCCCACTCTATCGCTCACACGACAAATTTGATTCACATTGTGGCTGGCCGTCATTTGATGACGAGATACCGGGGGCTGTAAAAAAAGTACCCGATGCCGATGGCCACAGGGTAGAGATCATTTGTAATAATTGTGGCGCGCACCTGGGACATGTTTTCACAGGTGAGCGTTTTACCAGCAAAAACACCAGGCATTGTGTCAATTCAATATCACTTAAATTCATACCCACAAAACAAGGAGAAGAATAATGGAAAGTAGGGCAATATTCGCTTCAGGCTGTTTCTGGGGCACACAGTACTATCTACAAAAAGCAAAAGGCGTTATCAGCACCGCAGCAGGATACATTGGGGGAACTAAAGACCACCCTACTTATCCTGAAGTTTGTACTGGTAAAACCGGACACGCAGAGGCTGTAGAAGTCATTTTCGATCCGGCCATCATCAGCTATGAAGAACTGGCTAAACTATTCTTCGAAACCCATGATCCGGGACAGAAGAACAGGCAAGGGCCTGACATTGGTACACAATACCGCTCAGGTATTTTTTACCTGGACGAAGAGCAGAAAGCAACAGCCGAAAAGCTGATAGCCATATTAAAAGAAAAAGGGTACCCGGTGGTAACAGAAGTAACCAAAGCTACCACTTTCTGGAAAGCCGAAGAATACCACCAGGACTACTATGATAAAAAGAATGGCAACCCATATTGCCACATCTATATCAAGAAGTTCTAAAAGAATCTATTATAAGTAAAAGCCGCCCTGATATCAATCAGGGCGGCTTTTACTTATTCAGAAAATTTATTAATTCAAATTGAATATATGTACGGACTGGTCCTTTATGGTTTGGTAGCTGGGCTGGCTGCTTTTGGCTTTATCAGAACAAACCACAATTTGGGTATCGCTGATAAATGATAGGCCTTCCACGTTTGCATACAATACATAACTTCCGGCACCTACATTTCCATTTATATCTCCTGTTGGAAATTCATAAGCCTTACCCGGCCCGGTAATGGTCCACGATGTACTGCTTAACGTACCTAACCAGAATTGTGAATCTTCCTGCGAAAGTATAGCTATGGTATTACCATGTATCGCTATTTCGGCATAGTCTGTAAAGGTTACATTAGATGGCAATGTTATAGAATCAACAAGTACCCAGTCACCACTCGTTTTCTTTAATACTGGCATCTTCCCGGTGCCCTCTACAAGCCCGAGCATATAATCATCACCGCCTCTAAACACCCAGGCAGTACCCTCAAAACCTTTGTTACTAGTGGCGGAAGTAAAATAATAATCTGCCCAAGCCCGGCTCTGGTAGTTCATGCTTGCATCATATTCGTATATACGTGGTTGATAAACAGACCCGTTCTGTTCTGTTTCAGCTGTTACGTACCAGTTTACAGTATTGTTATTATCGTAGGTAATGCTTTCAAAGTTTGAACTACCTGAACCTGGTGTGCCGGTGCTCAGCAAACTATTGCTTGAACTGTTTATCGACAACGTACTTTTTATCTTCGATATCTTCGACATGTTATCACATGCCACATAGAAATAACCATTCAGATAATAAACGCCACTGGCTTCAAAATCGTCGCTACTGCCATAACCAGGCAATAGCTTATAAACTTTAGCTTCCGCAACAGGCGCACCTAAAACCGTGGCACCAGCTATACGGCCCAAAGCATGTTGAGCGGGTACTGTGGCTGCGGGGGAGGCGGTGTTATGCTTACCGCAAGACGATAAAATAACCAGAGATACCAGTATGGGCATGTAAAAAATACGATTCATTTATCTTGTTTTTTTAGGAGCACAAGATGCTCTATACAAAATGTATTTTCCCTGCTCTGCAATTATGAAATTGTGAATAGAACATTATTAAAATGCTACCGGTTTAGTTACAATCACAAAAAAAGCCTGCCCCTTTCGGAACAGGCTTTCAGCACGTTTAAATATTAAAGTACCATTTCCAAATCACAAGAATCTCACCTCACAAACTCATGACTTACGATTTATTCATAGCCCCTATCTTTTGCAGTAGTCTTCTGTTCTCACGTTTGTGTATCAGGTTATATACACGTGCATAAATAACAGGCAGTATCAACAAAGTCAACAAGGTAGATGTGATCAATCCACCTATCACGACAATAGCCAGCGGCTTTTGCGTTTCAGAGCCTATACCTGTACTTATGGCCGCAGGTAAAAGTCCAATAGCAGCCATTAACGCGGTCATCACAACGGGACGTATGCGCGTGTGCACACCATGCTCCAGCGCTTTATGCAAGGTCATTTTTTCATCCAGGTTTTTGCGGAATACACTTATAAGTATCACCCCGTTCTGTATGCAGACGCCAAATAATGCAATGAAACCTATACCCGCACTTATACTAAAATTCATGTGCGTAATATGCAGTGCCAATATACCACCTATCAGTGCAAACGGCACATTCATAATGGTAAGCAAGGCATCCTTCACATTGCCATAGGTAATGAATAAGATAAGGAATATACCCACAAGACAAAGTGGCACTACCTGCGAAAGCGTTTTTGATGCACGCTGTGCATTTTCAAACTCGCCATTCCATGTCATACTATATCCACGTGGCAGTTTTACATTCTTCTTTACTTTGGCCTGCGCTTCTGCAACCGCGCTACCCATATCCCGTCCACGTATTGAGTACTTCACGGGGATATATCGTGCATTGTTATCGCGGTATATAAATGAAGGCCCTGTAAGCGTTTTAAATTCGCTTATCTCACTTATCGGGATGCGTGTACCTTCTATAGTTGGTACCATCAAGCGCTCTATTTTCTCCTTGGTATCTCGTGTATCTTTTTCATACCGCACACGGATATCGAACTTACGCTCGTTCTGGTACAATTGTGTGGCCGCCTTACCTCCCAGCGCCATTTCTATTATAGAATTGGCATCAGCTACATTTACTCCGTAAGTGGCTATTTTTTCCTGGTTCAGTGCTATCCTGAATTCAGGTTGACCAAGGTTACGCAGTACACCAAGATCTTCAACCCCCTTCACTGTTCTTAGCTGATCCATCACCTGGTTTGCAAGGGAATCCAGCGTGCCAAAATCTTTACCAAATATCTTAACCGCCAGCGATGCAGGCACCCCGGCTACAGCCTCCTCAACATTATCGCGTATAGGCTGGGAATAGTTGTAAAGTATGCCTGGTATTTTGCTTAGTTGCTTATCCATTGCATCTATCAGGCTTTCAGTAGTTACCCCCTTGGGCCAGTCTTCTTTCTGCTTTAGGTCTACAGCTATTTCCACATTAAAGAAACCTTTGGGATCCGTTCCATCAACCGTTCGACCCACCTGCGCCAGCACATGCTTCACCTCAGGAAATTGCTGAATGATGGTCATCATTTTGCGAGCCACGTCGTTACTCTGGTCAAGCGATGCACTCATGGGCAATTGTCCCTTCACCCACAAAGACCCCTCATCAAGCTCCGGTAAAAATTCTGAGCCTAAAAACTTTGCAGAAGCAAACGTAAGTACCATAAAAGATACCGCTACTATCAGGCTAATGCGCTGATTTCTATACACCCATTTAAACGCCTTTCCTATATTCCGTTCAAAAAACTCAACAACAGGATTATGTTTTTCCCTCACATTCTTACGCAGCAATATGCTTGATAACGCAGGTACTAATGTAAGTGTGTAGATAAGCGCGCCTAACAAAGCAAATCCTAAAGTATATGCGAGTGGCGAGAACATTTTACCCTCCACTTTCTTGAATGCGAAAATAGGAATCAGACAGGTGAGGATAATGACCTTGGAAAAGAATATAGCCTTACCCATTTCGGTACCTACATTTTTAAAGAGGCCCATTTTGGCAAGCTTATTGAATCGCTCCATCCCAACTTCCCGCGCTCGATAATCGAGCGCCACAAATATGCCCTCCACCATCACCACAGCACCATCTATTATGATACCAAAATCCACCGCCCCCATCGATAGCAAATTGGCTGTCATACCTCGCATGCGCATACACATAAAGGCAAATAGTAGTGCCAGTGGAACAATGATACCAACGATGAGTGTGGTACGCCAGTCGGCCATAAAAATGAGTACAATAAGGGTTACCAGAATAATACCCTCAAACAGATTGTGCAGCACGGTATGTGTTGCATATTCCATCAGGTCTGTACGATCGTAGAACGGAACTATTTTTACATCCTTAGGGAGTATGTCTTCATTCAACTCTTTTACCTTCTCGTGTATCTTATCCAGCACTTCAGCAGCGTTTTCGCCTTTGCGCATTACAATAATACCCTCTACTGCATCTTCTTCTTTATCACGTTTCACATCACCTAGCCGGGGCTTCTCTGTCTCTACTACGTTGGCAATATTCTTTATCAGTATTGGTACGCCATTTATCTTGGTAACAATTACATTATTGATCTCACCAATATCATTTAAAAGGCCGATACCACGTATGATAAATGCCTGGCCATTTTGCACGAGCACATCGCCCCCCACATTAATATTGCTTTTTGACAGCGCATTGTACACGTCAAGAGACGTAAGCCCATAATTGCTGATCTGGCTGGGGTTCACATCTACCTCAAATATTTTTTCACCACCACTAAAGGTGTTCACATCGGCTACGCCGGGTACAGATTTAAATTGACGATCCAGTACCCATTCCTGTATGGTGTTGAGTTCCCGGATGCTCTGGGTTTTACTTTCAAGCGTATAGCGGTATATCTCACCTGTCGGGCCATATGGCGGTTCTACTTCGGGCGCAACGCCATCAGGCAGGTCGGCTCCGCCCAGACGAGTAAATACCTGCTGGCGTGCAAATGCATCATCAATATTATCATCAAATATTATACGTACGTAGGAAAGACCAAATGCCGATGTGGAACGTAAACTGGTACGGCTCTGTACGGAATTTAGTGCTGTTTCCAGCGGTATGGTCACAAACTTTTCCACTTCTTCGGCACTGCGCCCAGGCCATTGTGTAATTATGATGATCTGAGTATTCGTAACATCAGGGAATGTTTCGATAGGCGTATTAGTATAACACACGTATCCTATTACAGCAAGTATGGCAGTGATAAAGAACACAAGATACCTGTGCCTTAATGAAAAATAAATGATACTCTGGATAACCTTATTCATGGTACAATTAAGTGGGAAAAATATCTAAATGATATCGGGCGTGAATTTAAGTAAAATATACCCTATGCCAAATCTTTAGATTAAAATGTTGTGTTATATTCTGACTAACCAACACCATTTATAACAATGAGAAAGCCTGTTCATTATCAACAGAACAGGCTTTCTCATTAAATTATGTTACACTATTTACTTACTGCACCTATTTTCTTCAATAGCTTCCTATTCTCACGCTTGTGTATCAGGTTGTGAGCCATGCTATATATGACCGGCAGTATAAGGAGTGTAAGAATAGTGGATGTAATAAGGCCACCTATAACTACTGTAGCCAGTGGCTTTTGGCTTTCAGAACCTATGCCTGTACTGAAAGCTGCCGGCGATAGCCCTATGGCTGCCATCATAGCGGTCATCACTACTGGTCGTACCCGCGACACCACACCTTCGTGTATTGCTTTGGCCAGTGGTAGCTTTTGCTCGAGGTTGTGCCTGAACTGCGTAATTAGTATAACACCATCCTGAACACAAATACCAGCCAGCGCAATAAAACCAATACCTGCGCTGATACTGAAGTTCATACCCCTGAAATGCAATGCAAGGATACCTCCTATTAGCGCAAAAGGAACATCCATCAATACAATAAGCGCATCCTTTACATTGCCAAATGCAACAAAAAGTAAAATAAAGATGATCAACAGACATACAGGTACAACGGTTGACAAGGTGTGTTGCGCACGTTGCTGGTTTTCAAATTCACCATTCCACTCTATAGAGTATCCGTCAGGAAGTTGCAATTTTTTCGCAATAGTCTTCTGGGATTCCTGGATAGTACTTCCCAAGTCACGGTCACGTACGCTGAATTTTACACCAATATAACGGGTATTTTTATCGCGGTATATAAATGCCGGGCCGGTTATCTTTCTAATATCGGCTATATTTTTCAGGGGTACAATATTGCCATTTCCACAAGGCACTATCAGGTTACCTATTTTATCATCATCATCCCTGAATTCTTTCTGGTAGCGTATACGTATATCAAATCTCCTATCATTATCATATAGTATGGTTGCGGCCTTCCCCCCTATCGCCATCTCGATTATTGAGTTGGCATCAGCAACGTTAACCCCATAAAATGCCATTTTCACCTGGTCCAGTTCTATACGGTATTCAGGCTGACCCACCACTTTAAATTCCCCAAGATCGTTCACTCCCTTTATACCTGAAAGTATCTTTTGCGCTTCCGTAGATTTTTGTTCCAGTACGTTCAGGTCCGGGCCGTATATTTTCAGTGCATTCTCTGCAGGCACACCAGCTACAGCTTCTGCAACGTTATCACTTATGGGTTGCGAGAAATTGAATATTACACCTGGGAAAACCGATATTTTTTTGTTCATATCATCTATCAGGTCTTCCATTTTTATTTTCCGCTTCCACTCATCCTTAGGATACAGGTTTACTGCAAACTGAACATTGGCAAAACCTTTGGGATCGGTACCGTCATTAGTGCGGCCCACCTGCACCAGCACATCCTTCACTTCGGGATATTCCTGCAGCATTTTACGTATGTGCTGACTTACCTCGTAAGAATTGGTGAGCGATGAACTGATAGGCATCTGGGCAGTTACCCACAATGCCCCTTCGTTCAGCTTAGGTAAAAATTCGGTACCCAGGAAACGAGTAGATAAGAAAGTAAGCACCATAAAAGAAAGTGCTATAGCCAGGCTGGTTTTGGGAAATTTAAAAGTCCGTGCCGCAACCTTATCCACCAGTTTTTCAAGTCCTATGACTATTGGGTTATGCTTCTCCCTTACGTTCTTTTTCAACAATATACTGGCAAGTGCCGGCACCAGGGTAAGTGTATATATAAGCGCACCCAGCAATGCAAAACCCAGTGTATAAGCAAGTGGAGAGAACATTTTTCCTTCTACCTTCTTAAAGGCAAATATGGGCAGTAGACATGTAATAATGATGAGCTTTGAAAAGAATATAGCCTTCGCCTTATCTGTAGCAACATTTTTAAAAGCCCCAAGCTTTATCAGCCTGTTATATTTCTCCATGCCGACATCTTTGGCCAACATATCCATAGCCACAAAAATCCCTTCAACCATTACAACTGCACCATCTATGATGATACCAAAGTCTACCGCCCCCATCGATAATAAATTGGCGGTCATACCCTTTATCCGCATACAGGTAAAAGCAAACAATAGCGCCAATGGTATAATAAGTGCCACTATCATAGTGGTACGCCAGTCGGCCATGAATAGGAAGACGACCACAGTAACCAGTACAATACCTTCAAGCAGATTGTGTATAACTGTTTCGGTACAAAAATCCATTAGCGTGGTGCGATCATAAAATGTAACGATCTTAACATCCTGCTTGGCGAGCACTTTATTCAGTTCGTCCACCTTATTATGTAAGCGCTCTAGTACTTCTCGTGGGTTTTCACCTTTGCGCATCACTATGATGCCTTCCATCACATCAGCTTCATCATTACGACTTACTTTACCCAAACGTGGTGCACCGGTTTCTTTTACTGTAGCAACGTTCTTTACCAGTACAGGTACATTGTTGATGTTGGTAATGATGACGTTGTTGATCTCCTCAATATTATTGAGCAAACCAATACCGCGCACCACAAAAGCCTGTCCGTTGCGCTCTATAACATCACCACCTACATTAATGTTACTTTTGCTCACCGCATTATATACATCAAGCGCAGTAAGGCTATATTTCACCAATAGGTTAGGGTTCACACTCACTTCATATATCTTCTCTTCACCACCAAAGGCATTTACATCGGCTACTCCGGGCACCGACTTAAATTGACGGTCCAGGTACCAATCCTGTATTGTGGTCAGATCCCTTATCGATTTTGTAGCGCTTCGTAACGTATAACGGTATATTTCATCTGTAGGCCCGTAGGGAGGTTCTATTTCGGGCTTCACACCGTCAGGCAGATCTGCATTTACAACGCGGCTTAATACCTGCTGGCGGCCAAATCCATCGTCAACGTCATCGTCAAATATGATAACAATGTAAGAAAGGCCAAAACAGGATATAGTCCTTAAACTCGTTTTCTTTTGTACAGAATTGAGCTCGGTTTCAAGGGGTATAGTTACCAGCTTTTCAACCTCTTCAGCACTTCTTCCCGGCCATTGGGTTATTATTATGATCTGCGTATTAGTTACATCCGGAAATGTTTCAATAGGTGTATTGTTGTAGGCAAATATGCCAATTAACGCCATTACTGCGGTAAAGAAAAAAACCAGGTACCGGTGGCGTAACGAAAAATAGATAATACTTTTTATAAACCTGTTCATACAAGATCATATGTATATAGAAGCACTACCCAGCCAGGACGGCAGGTAGTACCTAATGAAATAATAAGATGAGAATATTTATTTCGTATCCGAGCTGATCAGCTGATTAAAGATCAATAACTGATTTTGGGTGATCACGTGTTGTCCGGCAGTAAGACCAGCATCTATGTAAGTTCTATCGCCAACGGTTTTTACAATAGTAACTTCAGCCACCTTTACATCTTCGCGACTGTTATATATCACTACATAACTTTTACCATCTTGCGATATCAGAGCATTTGTTGGTATGCATAAAGCATGGGCACCTTCTTCGTTACTTACCATCACTTTAGCAAACATATCCGGCTTCAGCAGCATTTCACTGTTATCCAGGCTTATACGGGCTCTCAGTGCTTTACTCTGCGCATCTAACACCTCACTTACATTATCTATTTTCCCTGAAAATACTTTATCAGGATATGCCAGTGTAGTTACTTTTACAGAATACCCTTGCTTTATCCTGGGAATGTCTGCTTCATACACATTGGCATATATCCAAATGGTCTTCAGATCGCTTATAGTAAAAAGATAGTCTCCCATATCCGGCCGTATGTAACCACCTGCAGCTACTTTCTTTTCCACCACATAGCCATCAATTGGCGATGTAAGCTGGTATTGGCCGTTAGCGCTTGATTTAGTGCCACCATTTATACTTAATGTAGAGCTCACCTTATTCTTTGCAGCAAGCGCTTTTTCGTAGTTCTGCTTTGCTTCAGTGTACTCACGCTCACTACTTATTCCACTTTTATACAGGCTTTCTGCATTGTCCATTTGGCGCTTAGCAATAGCAAGGTCTGCATTGGCACTGCTCAGGTCACTGTAATTTCCGGCAATATCAGCACTTTTTATTGTAGCCAATACCTGCCCCTTGCTTACCTTATCCCCAAGTGATACTCGTGATTCTGTGATCTGCCCACTACTGCGCGGGAATATCTTCACTACGTTATTTTCATTAAAGCTTACTTGGCCGTTCAGCGATACTTCGTCATCTATATTGCATGTACGCACACTATCTATGCGTATCATACTCATCATGGTATCGCTTAATATGGTCTTGGTATTTTCAACAGGAGGTTGTTCTTTATGGCTGCATGCTGCCAGCGTAAATACTGACAGCAGCGAAAATATAATTATGTTTTTCATTATAGTTTTTTTAAAAATATTATTGTTTAGTTTACCACATCAACCCCTACCATATCATTCAGATCTTCTTTAGCCAAACGCAGATTAAGCGTTTGTTGCAATTGCTTTTGCCTGATGTCCTCGTAATCATTAAAATAATCAAGGAACTCCAGCAAACTTATTTGTCGTTGATCATAGCTTTTGAGTATGTTATCATAAAGCTGGTAGTAATCTTTGTAGAATGTATTATTCTGCTCAGAACTCAATTTTGCAGTAAGCAATAGTTTCTGGTAAACGTTCATTACATCATTTTGCAGCTTCTGATCTACCTGTTGCATATTAGTCTCTTCTTGCTTCATCTGAAAACGGGAAGATTTTATATTGCCCTGGTTTCTGTCCCACAATGGTAATGGCAACGATATGGTAAGACCAACATAATTTGGCGCATAGTTAGCCGCCTGGTCAAATTCAGGCCCAAAGGTTATATCAGGAACTGATAAAGCGCGTTGAAGTGAATAGTTCTGTTTTTGATACTGCAATTGGTATACCTGCGACTGGTAGTCTGTATTGTAGCGTTTTGCAGAATCCAGCAACTGCATAAATGTTAAGTCTGGTAGCTGTGCATCTTCTTTTTCAGCTACTATTGGCTTTATGTAAATATCGCCAGTCACCTGCAGCATTGTTTTCAGTTCTGCCTCAGCATCGCTCAGGTCCTTAGCATTTTCTACCATATCCTGCTGCAAACTCACCTGCAATGCTTCTACACGCAAATATTCTTTACGTGCTATATTGCCCGCTTGCAACTGGGCTCCCATACCAGTAAGCAGCTTACTGAGCTGACCCATGTTCTGTTTATTCAGATCTGCTACGCCTTGCAATTGGGCTATAGTATAGAAATCTTTAAATAAAGAAGCTCTTAGATTTCTAAGGGTCTCCTTAAATTGCCACTCTGCAATATTTACATTCGTCTTCGCCAGGTTGATCTGCTTGCCTCGTTTACCTGCTGTTTTAATCAGCTGTTGCACCTGGGCATAAACTTCTCCCTGAGGATTGCCATTGGCATCGGTACCGTGTTGAAAAAAATGATTGTTTGCATAGATGTTTTGGTCAGTATTCAAAATAGGATTATCCCATTTCCTGGCTTGTTCAACAAGTGCCTGACTCGACTGTATATTATAATGCTGGGCAAGCAAAGAAAGGTTCTTTTCCAGAAACGTCTTTTCTGCATCTTTAATAGAAAGGTGTAGTGTATCAGCCACTGGCCCTTCCTGTGCATGCAGGATATGTATATTCAAAAAGCACATGCAGAAAATAATGCACATACCTTTTGCAAGCTGTTTATTAAGCATGCAATTTGTTAGTTTAAATGAATAAATTTTATTAGATCAATCTCAATTAACACAACTTAGGTGGCGGCGGATTAATCTCTTTAAAATAAAGAAACGAATAATCTGGATGAACTACCGGAGTATGTTTCAGTGATGTGATTTCAACATACCGGGGATGGTATGCAACGCATGGCAATATCGATTCGAAAGATTTGAATTTACCTATATTAAATTTACCTGTGGTCCTACCTTCAGTAGATATAGATGCAGTTTTGCTACTATTCAGTGGTGTACTGGACGGTGCTAGTGTTGCCGCGCCGATACAATATTTATTGGTAAGCGGATGTTGGTTGAAGTGCATATCGTACTCCTTATCGCCTTGTATATCCAGAAAAATGCTGCACAATAGCAACATAATGCTGAAAAACTGGACGATATATAATTTGAATTTTGCCACCTCACTTTAAGTAGCTGCAATATTAATCAATGGAAAAATAAAACCATGTTAATCCTTTGTTTATTTATTTGCTAATTTTCACTTTCAAACGCCTTTCAAAGCCATATAAAAAAACAATAACTATAACTTAATATGATACCTGTACGCGACATTATAAATGCTATCGAACAGTTCGCCCCACTGCCATACCAGGAATCGTACGACAATGCAGGAATACAGATTGGGGCAGGTGACAGTCAGACAACAGGCGTCCTTATTACACTAGATGTTACTGAAGAAGTAATAGCCGAAGCCATTGCACGTGGTTGCAATATGATCGTTGCCCATCACCCTCTGATATTTTCAGGACTTAAAAGACTGACCGGGCGTACTTATGTGGAGCGTTGTGTGGCCATGGCTATAAAAAACGACATCTTAATATACGCTGCCCATACCAACCTGGACAATATGCGGAATGGTGTAAATGCTAAGATAGCCGAAAAACTGGGTCTTGTAAATACCTCTGTCCTCGCCCCATTGCCAAGCAGTTTACGCAAACTATATACTTATACTCCTATATCTGCAGCCGATGCAGTACGTGATGCCTTGTTTGCAGCCGGAGCAGGTCATATAGGCAATTATAGCGAATGCAGTTTTAATACTTCCGGGACAGGATCATTTAAGCCAGGCGATGCTGCTAACCCAGCTATTGGCAAGGCCGGTGGTGACAGAGAACAAATAACCGAAATTAAAATAGAGGTATTGGTACCCACTGATAAAGAGCAGGCAGTACTACAGGCTCTTCGTAACACACACCCATACGAGGAAGTGGCGTACGAGATCATATCGCTGCAAAATACCAACCAGGATATTGGCGCAGGCATGGTGGGCTACCTGGAAACAGAAATGGATGAAACCGCTTTTTTGGCATTTGTAAAAACGACTATGAAGGCAGGTTGTATAAAACATACCCCGCTGCGCAACCGTAAAATTGGTAAAGTGGCTATATGTGGCGGGGCCGGGAGCTTCCTGCTCAAAAATGCCATACAGGCGGAGGCCGATATCTTTATCACATCTGACTTCAAATACCATCAATTCTTCGATGCCGATGGTCGGATAATCATTGCTGATATAGGACATTACGAAAGTGAACAATATACCACAGAAATTTTTGAAACCATACTTAAGAAAAAATTTCCTAATTTTGCGGTTCTTTTAAGTAATATATCCACAAATCCGGTAAAATATTTTTAGTAATATGGCTATAGTTAAAGACTTCTCGGTTGAAGAAAAACTTATTGATGTACTGGCCCTCCAGAAGATCGACTCTAAAATAGATGAGATCCACACCCTTAAGGGCGAACTGCCAATGGAAGTAAAAGATCTTGAAGATGAGATCGAAGGCCTTCAGACCCGCATTACCAATATAGATGCGGAAATAAACAGCATTAACACCTTTGTTGAGGCAAAAACCAACGCGAAGAAAGATGCACAGGCGCTGATAAAGAAATACGAAAAGCAGCAGGACAATGTAAAGAACAACCGTGAGTTTGAAGCGATAAACAAGGAGATTGAAATGCAGGAGCTAGAGGTGAAACTCTGCGAAAAGCATATCAAAGATGCATCTTTCGAACAGCGCGACCGTACTAATGCACGCATCAAGACTGAAGAAAAGATAAAGGATGTAGAAGAAGCCCTTACTGCAAAACGCTCTGAGCTAGAAAAGATCATTGCTGAGAACGTAAAGGAAGAAGAAGCCCTACAGGTAAAATCTGAAGAAGCAAAATCTAAAGTTGACGCCCGCCTGCTTATTGGCTACGAGCGCATACGCACCAGCTACCGCAATGGCCTTGCTGTGGTACCGGTAGTACGCGATTCTTGCGGAGGTTGCTTTAATGTAATACCACCACAACGCCAGTCTGAAATACGCCAGCACAAGAAAGTGATCGTTTGCGAACATTGCGGACGCATATTGGTTGATATAGACCTGTACGACCAAGTTAAGATCAGCTAACCCACTGCTGCACTCACAATACTTATAAGTACAATTGCTATAGCCCCGTCCCGCAAGGTCGGGGCTATAATAAAAAATAGGCCTGTCTGTATAAACATTCTGTTATTAAATTACAGCATGTTGCAACTCAAATGCTGTTTATGGTGAAAGGCATACTATCTTTAACCCATAGATAACCCGTTGAAGAAAAATAATAATTACTTTTGGCCATAAATTTCAAAAATAAACTATGCAAGTAGCAATCATAGGTACAGGCTATGTTGGCCTGGTTTCTGGTACATGTTTTGCCGAAACCGGCAACGACGTAATGTGCATTGATAATAACGCGGAAAAAGTCAACCAGCTTCGCCAAGGCAAGTCTCCCATATATGAACCAGGGCTTGATGTGCTCCTTGAACGCAATATAAAAGATAAGAGGATACAGTTTACCACTTCGCTGGCTGATGGTATTAAAGATGCACAGATCATATTCCTGGCGCTCCCTACCCCACCCGGTAAAGACGGTGCTGCAGACCTGCAATATGTGCTTGATGTTGCTACACAACTCAGCACTATGATCACCGATTATAAAGTGATCGTAAACAAAAGCACTGTACCTGTAGGCACTGCCGAAAAAGTATCGGAAGTGATAGGTCGCAAGCTGAGTCGCGACCTCTATGATGTGGTTTCAAACCCAGAGTTCCTGCGTGAAGGTGTAGCTGTAGAAGACTTCCTGAAGCCTGACCGCGTGGTGATAGGCACTTCTTCTGAACGGGCTAAAAAAGTAATGGAAGAATTGTATCAGCCTTTTGTAAGGCAGGGCAACCCTATATACTTCATGGACGAGCGCAGCTCTGAAATGACCAAGTATGCTGCAAATGCCTACCTGGCTATGCGTATATCTTTCATGAATGAAATGGCCAACCTGTGCGACCGCGCAGGCGCTAACGTGGATTGGGTACGGGTAGGTATTGGTAGCGATAGCCGCATAGGCAAGCGCTTCCTGTTCCCTGGTGTAGGTTATGGCGGCAGCTGCTTCCCTAAAGATGTACAGGCGCTGGCACAGACCGCACGCGAGTTTGATTACGAATATGCGCTCGTGAACACCGTAATGAAAGTGAACGACAACCAGAAGCTGATACTGGGGCGTAAAATAAAAGAATTCTTTGGCAGCGACCTTACCGGCCGCAAGTTTGCTATATGGGGCCTGGCCTTTAAACCAGAAACCGATGATATACGCGAAGCACCAGCTTTGTACCTGATAGATGAACTGCTGGAAAGCGGTGCAGAAGTTTGCGCCTTTGACCCGGAAGCTATGCCAAACGTAAAGCGCATTTTCGGTGACAAGATCAACTTTGCTACTGAAATGTATGATGCTGTTGACGGCGCTGATGCCCTCATCATTGTTACTGAATGGAGCGAGTTCCGCAACCCGGATTTCAAACGCATCAGCAAATCTATGAAGCAGGATGTAGTATTTGACGGCCGTAACGTATATAGCCTGGATAAGATGAACGAACTTGGCTTCTATTATGAAAGCATGGGCCGCAAGACCATCCACCCCGAATTGCATAATAACATAGAGATACCACAAAGCACAATAGTACGCGACCGTGGTGTGCATAACGACTAATTGAATATCTACTGTAGCCCGGCTCTTAAGAGCCGGGCTATTTTTATATGCCGGACAAACTAACAATTTATTAGATTTGTCTGCAACACAGCATCACAACAATACTAAATACATAGCATGACCAACAAACGCATTCTCATTACCGGCGCCGCAGGCTTCCTTGGCTCGCACCTGTGCGACCGCTTCCTGGCTGAAGGCTACACCGTAGTAGGTATGGATAACCTCATTACCGGCAACATCAAGAACATTGAGCACCTGTTCCCCGTAAAGGAATTTGAGTTCTACCATCACGACATCAGCAAGTTTGTACATGTACCCGGCAAGCTTGATTACATACTGCATTTCGCATCGCCAGCCAGCCCGATAGACTACCTGAAGATGCCTATACAAACTCTGAAGGTAAGCTCCCTGGGCAGCCACAACCTGCTGGGCCTTGCCAAGAGCAAGGGCGCCCGTATCCTTGTAGCTTCAACATCGGAAGTGTATGGCGATCCGCTGGTACACCCACAAACGGAAGAATACTGGGGTAATGTGAATCCTATTGGTCCGCGTGGGGTGTATGATGAGGCTAAGCGCTTCATGGAAGCTATAACTATGGCCTACCACACCCACCACAAGCTGGAGACCCGCATCATACGCATCTTCAATACCTACGGGCCGCGTATGCGCCTGGATGATGGCCGTGCGCTACCTACGTTCATGAGCCAGGCTTTGCGTGGCGAAGACGTTACCGTTTATGGTGATGGTTCGCAAACACGCTCTTTCTGCTATTGCGATGACCTGGTAGAAGGTATCTATCGCCTGTTGCTGAGCGACTACGCTATGCCTGTGAACATTGGCAACCCTTCAGAGATCACTCTGCTAGAGTTTGCTGAAGAAGTAGTGAAACTGTGTGGTTCTAAATCGAAGATCGTTTACGAACCACTGCCACAGGATGACCCTAAGCAGCGTAAACCAGACATTACCAAGGCACAGACCATATTGGGCTGGAACCCTAAGGTGGACCGCCATGAAGGGTTGAAGAAGACTTTGGAATACTTTAAGCAGCACATTTAATAATACATATTTTATAATAATGAAGAGGTGGGCTATGGCTCACCTTTTTGTTTTTATAGTTCCATTTTTAAGAGGGTGTCCTGTCCGATTTTAAAATAAAAACCGGACAGGGCTTTGCGTTGGTGTGCGAAAATGCTTTGTGGTGACTAATATGCATTTATTCTTAACTGTCTGGGCTGTCCGGTAATCGGACAGGTGGTGATATTTTGTGCAGAGCATATTTTGCTACTTCGCGAATGTAACCACCCCGGCCGTTGGCCACACCTCCTTGAAAAAAAGGAGGGGAACTCAAACCGTTTGATAGAAAATGTCTGTCAGAAAAAATGGGGGGCGGAACGGACAATTTGCGGGGGTGATTGGGTTGTAATGTATGCTGGTGGCTGTTTTTGATATTGAGCTATGAAATAAAAAATGTAGGGAAATGTCTTAAAATGTCTGTTGATGGACATTTTAATTTTTGTGGGTGATATGCGGTGTTTTTGTTTTAGGAGGTTTATAAGTTGATGGTTATTGGCTGCAATATACGATGTTGGCAGAGGGGCTACCAAAAGAAGATATACACAGTTCCACAGGTGGCGTGGAACGTTGTGGGGATGGTTGGCGTATGCTGCTATTGAGCTGAAATGCCAGGTTGTGCTGGTTGCCTTGAATACCGTTCAAAGAACGGATTTTATTCATATTTCCAGATGCGCTATAGCTAACATATGGAACATCAGAGGATAGGAGTTTCCAAAATAAGATATACACAGTTCCACAGGTGTCTAAATCACTCCCCTACAAAGTCCATACAGCACCCTGAGAAAGTGATACGTAACCAGGACTTTTGTTATACAAAATATAATTTTAACAAGAAAAGATTAAAACTATGATCCAAGAACAAAAAAAGATCCTGACAACTCAAGAAGTAGCAGATCGATTCCATGAACTGGCTCAACAGGAAAAATGGTTTGAGATCCAGGAAGAACTTTTTGCAGAAAATGTAAGAAGTGTAGAGCCTGCAAACTCTCCGTACCTCGGTTATGCCGAAGGTAAGGCTGCTGTTAATAAAAAGGCCGAAGACTTTGTTAAACGTATACAGGCTGTACATAAAGTATATACCTCTGCGCCCCTTGCCTGTGGGAATCATTTTGTGGTTGGAAGACAGATGGATATAACTGTTGAACCACATGGCAGCATCCAGATTAATGAAATAATGTTGTATGAAGTGCAGGATGGCCAGATTGTACTTGAGCAATTCTTTTATTAATTCATCAACGTTGTGAGCATCTAAAACAATTTGAAGATTGCCTTGCCGGTTTCGACGAAGTCAGAAAATAAGACTTCGCCGAGCTGGGGCTACAAACAAGGGCTAGAGGGGCCCAAATTTTCGATACCTATTTCTCGCGAAAACTGCCCTTCATTGCCTTACTTTCGATTTCCCGACCTACTTCAGGACAAAAGCTAAGTGCTGCATTAAGGTAGGCACAGGCATATCTTTATTTTACGATCAGCCGGGTGGGCTTACGCACCACAACTTCGCTACCCCGGGCCAGGAATACTGATGCCGGCTGTATACCTTGTATAAAAGGCACAAATTCCTTGCCGTATAGATTAGCTATATCCGCATCGAGATTATAGCCCGCGACCTCATATACCTGCCAGCGTGGGTGTTCTACTCCATATACTATTGTTGTATTAGCATTTAACTGATTGTAACCCCAGTAGTGCTCCAAGATGTATTCTTCGTCGCTGCCGGGTGCTATATCGAGCAGCTTATTTGCAGCCTGTATGGCTATGTGATTCCACTTGTTATTTAGCCGCCATTCGTAACGCACATTTATGGTATCGGCCTTTATAGCTAATGAATGGCGCATACGCAGTGCCCTATAATGCTCGTTGTACAGCGTGTTGGCTATGGTGGCAATACATCGGCGTGGCACAATCTCGCTTACAAAACCTACTCCTCTCTTCTCATCGGCGCCCATGCTTTGCTTTATGTAGTACCGCAGGTTCACCTCTTCAAAATGGACATGCATGGGCCACTTTACACCCATGACACGTGTATCATTGAACAGGAAACCGACCACGCTAACGTAGGCCATACCATCGCGCAGGTCAAGCGTTGTGCCAGGAGGTATGTGTGGCGCTAAAACAGCCGGGGGTGCTTTATAGTTGAGCATAGCCAGGTACTCCCAGTTTGCGGCTAAGAATGCATTTCTGCGGGTATAAACAAGTGAAGGATCGGATACAGACATATAGCTAACCTAACAAAACTGTACCCGATTAGTTCGGATAATAGGAGAACAGGTTTTATTTATAAATGTTGGCCTAGATGCTTATGCTGAATGGATAGAAACACGATACCAGTAACCCAAATGAGAACGGCATCTGAAGATTGCCTTGCCAGTTTCGACGAAGTCAGAAGATAAGACTTCGAGCATGGGTACAGATGAAGTTTATAACACGCCTTTTATTTTAATATCTCTTGCTATATCTCGGCGAAATTTAACAAGTGGATAACCATCATACTCACGGTTATATAAGTCTTCTCCGAAAATCATTTTTCTTATTTCAATTTGCGGAATGCCTGTATCAATAGAGAGTTCTTTTATTTTTGAATTTGGATAGTTTTTATTCTTTTCTATAAGTTTTAATATTTGGTCCTTATGGTTAAAGTATCGCCCCAAAATCTTAAACATTCTCAAATATTTTTCAACATGCTTTTCGTTCCCTCTGACATTTTTTGTCAGCAAGAAGTCACTGGTATTACTAATCTTATCTAAACTTAAAGAGAAACGTATTTTAAATTCAAAGTCGGTTAAAAAGGAATAATTACTTGAGGTAGGACTAATAAAAATCAAGTCTTTATCAATAGTGAATTCAATACTATTTTTGAATTTTGCATTGCATGCATAACAAGATGGCGCCAAATTATAGAGACAAAGAGAATAGAATTTGTGTGTTTTCTGCGGAATAAGATGATCAAGAGTAAAATGATTATGCGAATTTTCAAACGGTATTCGCTTTATTAGGTTTTTTATTTTTTTATCTGCTGGAATATCATCTACACTGAGAAACTTCTTTACCGTTCTACGAGCGATAATTTTCTTAGCCAAAGGCTCTTTTAAGTCTTTTATGTATTGTAATTCGTACTCATCTGCCTGGTTTATAAATTCCAGAGCACTTGCGTAATCTGGAAAGTCTACAAATGAATTAATGTAATCTATTGAGCAGTAACAGCAACTTTTTATTTTTAAACTTTTTTGATTCATGAAAAAATTCGCCAGCTTAGGTTGGTTACCGGTATAGTTAAAAAGATCTAGAAATGCGTTTGTTATAACCTTTTTCTTTTTTACAGTTATAATTTTATTGAATGTATTGCTATGTCTTATTAGCCTCGGGCTGAGATTTACTAATTCTTCGAATGATAATTTTACTAAAGTTTCAAAATTTAAAGGAATACCGTTAAATAGGAAAGTACTAAGGCTGCTATTTATTAAAGCTTCGTTTGTTTTGGTTAACGCTTTATAATAGGCGCTTTCAAAATCTGTTCTTCCTTTTCTTGTTAATGGATAATCAATCTTGTTCATAAATTACCGATATAATTTTACAAGTCATTGAGTTTCTCTTCAATAAAAGCGATGTGATTTTTTATCAGACCTTGAATAAAGTCTTCTCCTATATTTTCAGTAATCTGTGCAAACAGCGTAATACGAGTTAAATAAACGCGTTTTAACGATTTTAATTGCTTCGTAGTTTTAGCGTTTTTTACTTTGTTGTAAAAAGATATAATGCCGTTTATCTGTTCCTTTGCATATTCTCCAATAGATGAAGACAGAAAAAAACTATCCGCAAGTAGCTCATGCACGTTAGCGGCGAACGTATTTTTGAGTGGCCTTTCAGGCTTTGACCTCCCATCTTTATCAACATCTAACATCAAAACGTTTGCCTTTGGAATGTCCGACAGGATAAATGGTGAATGTGTAACGAAAATTACATTAATGTTATTTATATCAGTTGCACCACTTGAAGTTAGTTGTTCCAGGCGTTTTAATAAATTATTTACGAAAGTTCTCTGCATTTCAGGATGAAAATAAAGTTCGACTTCATCGAAAATTATATTTACACAGTTGTACTTATAAACATCTTTGTACACCATCACTGACTGGATGTTATATAGGTGGTAAAGAATCGTATTTATAGAATAAATTTGCTGTTTTTCTCCTGAGCTTAGAGCATTAAAGTCACCGCCATGTTCAAAAACAACATTTGATTTTAGAAAGGGGGGCGGAATGAGGTCAATAGTCCTTAAATATTCATGTGAAGAATCAGTCTTTTGAAGTCTGTCAATTTCAGATGACAATTGTAAAATGGAGTTTTCATTTTTTGAATTATATATTCCGTGCAGCAAATAATTAATTGCTTGCCTTAGCTTAAATGTTATATGGCTTGTTTCTTGTTTTAATAAATCAACATATTCTTTGACTCGCTCTTTATCATCGATCCATTTTGGAAGAGCTTTGTAATAGCGAAACTTCGGATAGTTATGAGCTATGCTGATGGTTTTTAAATAGATATATTCCTCGGCTTTATCAATAAACTCTACGTCACTATGTATAGGTAGGTTATAAGCCTCCATGACCTTTTTTATGTCATGTTTTAATATCTTTTTTTTGTTCCTCTCTCTATATAGATATTGCTTTCTCTCAAATTTTTCATTGTCTAGTTCAAATACCAGCTTCTGCGGAGTAGAGCCGGGAACCAACGCGGGGCTTTGCCCATTTTTAAGATCGTTCAAAGCGGGTTCCAACACATTAGCGAGTAACCTGGATTTTGCCAAGCTATCTTCAATATTTACGTTGATTACCCCCTCATCTCTTTTTGGGTTTAAGACGATGGGGACCTGATAACTATCATTTTTGTGGAAAAGAGGGTTTATCCAGTTTCCGATTATTTTTGAATTCAAAGAATACAATGAATAATTAATAGCAAGAGAATAGCAAAAATTCTCAATGTCAAACTTTTTAAAAGCTTCTTGTCCCTGATCTTCCTTTGTGAGTTGCCTGTAAATATTAGTTTCTTCTTCGAATATGTATTCGAAGACTTCTACATTTTCACCTACTGAAATCCTGTAAAGTTTATCTGATTTAATGAAAAGATCTGCAAATACTTCTTCATCTATTAATTTCTCTGTAGATTTTATATGCTTTGCATATGCTACTTTATTTATAATCAAATAAATCAATTCTACTAAAGTGCTTTTTCCAGAGCCGTTTTTGCCAACAACTGCGGATATAGAAATATTCAACTCTTTTTTGTTAAATATATTTATCTCGTTCGAATTATCATAGGTAATGATTTTGTCGTCATGTGGAGTGAATATGTAAGCTCCATAAAATTGATATAATTCCCCTTCAATTAAATTCTTTAAGTGTCGTTGTTTCTTTCCTTCAGGGACACGTTCTTTTGGCCTTATCGCTATTATTTCGAAATTTTTGAAGAGTTCTTTCCGTTTTTTAAGAGCTTCATTTTCTATTTGTTCTGTCGAGACTTGATCTTGTACAGTGTATGAAATTACAGATGCGGTACTCCCACTAATTAGCTCTCCTTGGTACGATTTATCGGAGAATTTATATGCGTCGCTAACGATATTTCTAAAAATATTTTCTGCTCCTGTTGAGTTGTAGGTTGTCTTGATATTACTAATGCAGGCTACGTATGACTTATATGAATTTGGCCTAGCAGAAATCAAATTATATGATTTAAGGAATGCAACAGTGTTTTGATCGAGAGGCAAAAAATGTTCTGAATCTATCCAAAAAAGAAACATCGTAAAAGACGGAATGTCGATGCCTTTCCATCGTGGGATAGCGTCAAATGTTCTTTGGCTTAATCCTTGGTACCCACGTGTAAATATGTTATGGAATTCAAACCAAATACCATTTTGAGTATCAAGCCCCCTATAGTTAATGATTCTTGTAATTATTGGAGAAGGAATTCCAGTTTCATAAATAAATTTACTAATCGTGGAGTTCGATTCCAGAGCTTCGAGCAAAAGATTTATATTTTCTACACGGTCATTATTTGATATGCGGGAATAATTAAAAGTGCAAAAAATCTGTATGGGGTCTAATCCCCTATTGTCTTTTGCAATTTCGAAATTTAATAGAGTTGATGTTTTTCTTCCGAACGCGGACTTTGATAGTTTTTTATATAACTCTGTAGAGGAATTTTGGCCATGAATTAAATAAAACTCGTTTAGCATATCTGCTATGTGACGATAAACCTTACTCCAATATCTTAATGTGGTCATAGCAATTATTTTTCAACCATTAATATCCCAGTCTTGTCCTCATTTGTAACCAAGACACTGCAGTTCGGCGTTTGCAACGCTCATTTAGTCAGTCGTTGTTCAAGAATAGTTAAGTACAATTGCACTAAAAATCCAGCAACTCTTTAGGCAGAATATCCAATCCTTTCGCCAGTTCAAATAACGTGAGTAGCGTAATATTGATCTGGCCTTTTTCTATTTTACTGATATCGCTATAATCAACATCACACAATTGAGACAGCTTTCTAAAGCTTAGTTTTTTTCGTGTTCTAATCACTTTAAAATGTTGCCCAAACAGTATCAACTGGGTTTTATCTATCTCCTTAACCATTATTAAACAATTGAAAGTAAGGTCTAAGGATTTGCAAAAAATAGTGTGGGTTAATAACCCCACTTTAATTTTTTTTATTAATTTCGTTGGATGTATAACATAACACTGTTATCCAACGAGGACATAAGACCTAATAAGTTCCAGTAGGTTAAACCAACTCATGCACCTAAACCAAAACCAATGTGGTTCAGAAAAAGAAAAAAGAAGGAGACTATCACGTACCCTAACTTCCCATATCATGCAGGCGAGCTATCGGCCTACCTGGCTGACAAGCACTACTTTATCATTGCGCTTAAAGATGGCCAGGTTATACACTATTACCCTGAAGATTCACTTGCCTTCCACAACTGGCTTATTGCAAATAAGATCCGTGATGTCAATAAATTCTAAACATAGAGGTAACCGTGAGATAATTGCTTATGTTTCTATTGAGCGGAAGTGCCAAGTTGTGCTGAGCGTCTTGAATGCCGTTCATAGAACGGATTTTATTTCCAGTTCCGGATGCCATGCAGAACATCTGGAACAACGGGCGTTACAAACGCCCTACCGTGGCATCCTCGTTACAAACGAGGACGAGAGAGGGGAAATATCTGGTAATACAAAATAAAATCCCGTTGTTATCGTTAATATTTCCATTTCCCCTGAAGCCGTGGCGATATAATCAAGCTCTTAAAAATTCACATAAATCAAATTTATTTTACGTGAGACGATCTCTTTTCATACTATTATTAATGAGTACTACATGCTTTACTGCATTAGGGCAAGGATGGCAGTGGGCGATAAGCAATAGTGGAGATACTGGCAAAAATGGTATAACTACATTAGCCAGCGACAATACAGGGAACACTGTTATTGCCGGTATTAATTACGAAACACAGGTTCTGGGTAATTTTATGATACCGGATTCGGCGAATTCTTCGCAGGGCTTCATTGCGAAAGTAGATACAGCCGGCAGATATTTGTGGGCAGTATATACTAAGCAAGATTTTATTCCTTTAAAAGTAGTGTGTGATGCGAATGGAAGCAGCTATTTATTTGGGGTATATAACTCAGGAGCAGGACTGTCGTTTTATAATTCTAATGGGGAGGTTGCTACACTGGCAGATAATTACGATACAGCAAAAAAAGGAATATATTTTTTGCTGAAATCGGATAACTCGGGCAATATAATATGGCTTCAGAATGTAGCACCTATTACAGAATATACCCCGCTCTATTTTCATTCGGGCGATATGGGAATAGATACATCAGGCCATCTCTGGGTAACAGGTTTTTATTATCTGCATTCAGTAACAATAGGAAGTACTACGCTTATAAACAGCAGTGATTCAACAAATATTTCTCCTTATGGCGTGGTATACAGGTCTAATATTTTTGTAGCAAAATATGATACTAGTGGTAACGTGCTATGGGCCCAGGACTTCGATGGTGCGGATCCGGGAGGCGGTGGGCAAGCAGGGATTACAGTAACAAAAGACGGGACGGCGTTTTTGTGTGGTTTTTATCTGGATTCGTTTATAAATATAGGGGCGACAAAGTTAACGAGTACCAGCTTAACTTATGGAACGTTCTACGTTGCCAGGCTTGCCGCTAATGGCACCATATTGTGGGCTAAAAATCTTATTCCCGAAAGCGAAATAACTTCTGTTGCAGTTGATAACGATGGCAATTTTTATATTACGGGTACTTATAGTGGCGATACATTAATTGTAGGAAAAGATATCATTTTAGGTACACATTACGGCAATTTTTTTATAGCTAAATATAATGCGCTTGGAAATGTATTATGGGCACATAGTGCTAATGTTTACAATGCATATGGCGAATTTTTTGGCGGCAGGCTTGCTGTTGATGATTGCCACAATATATGGGTATCTGGGATGGATGGAGATGTCCCTTCGGATAGCATTGAATTTGGAGGATATGTATTGCCGGTTGATCCAAATACTGAGAATATACCATTTTGCCTAAAATATACTGCAGATGGAAACTGTGAAGATGGATTTGCTTTCCTTTCAAATGGGACGGGAGATGCCGTCCCTCTGGTTGCCTGTGATAGCCGGGGCAACTTATATATCTCAAGCGCACTTCCTAGGCCTGAACTATCATTGGGCAACTTAACGCTTTATAATAATTATAGCCCAAATAAATTTTTCGAAGCGAAATATACTTACATGACTTTTTCTGATTTTGTAGATACTGCGGCCCAAGCTGATTTATGTGCCGGTAACTATACATCACTTTATGCTCCTGGCGGGTACATTAATTATATGTGGAACAGCGGCTCTAATCGTCCCTATGAAACAGTAACTCAGCCTGGTATTTACACCGTGCAGTGTGACAATATCTGTATGGGTAAGCAAATCACAGATATTTTTACTGTAGTAGATGCTCCATGTGATACATGTATATATATGCCTAATGCCTTTACGCCAAATAATGACGGGCTCAATGACGTGATCCTAGCTGTTGTGAGGCCCTGGTGTAATATTTCAGTGTATTCATTCCGTATATTTAATAGATGGGGTGAGGAAGTATTTCACTCAAATGACGTTTCCGCTGGCTGGGATGGGCGGTATAATGGAATATTGCAAAACACAGGAACATATGAATACCTTCTAACATATACTAATCCTGCGGGTAATGGCAAACACCTGCTCAAAGGTGACATTACATTAATTAGGTAAGTATAATAAAATCACGCTCTGTTACGCCTCACATAATTCGCTTCTTCTTTTATAACGATTTTTTTGTGTATCGCAATTTTAGGATGGGACTATCACGTACCCTAACTTCCCATATCATGCAGGCGAGCTATCGGCCTACCTGGGCGACATGCACTACTTTATCATTGCTCTTAAAGATGGCTAGGTTATACACTGCTACCCTGAAGATTCACTTGCCTTCCATAACTGGCTTATTGCCAATAACATTCGCGACGTCAATAAGTTTTAAACACAGGGCTATTAATATGAAGCCATCCCACCCGATGCCGTCTTTCTGAATACCCCGAGCAAAAGATAATGCCTACTTATAAGCATACAGGAGCTAAGATCGCCCAAAGGCCAAGCTCAAGTTTCAAAAATCGTGAACAATACATACACCTGCTACTGCAGGTTGTTAAAAAACAACAGTAAGTAGCGTGATTACAACTAACAGGTTGGGCGTTTTTAGTGTTTTGGGGAATGGACCTAAATAACTTTGCAGTATTGCAAAAGTTAAACAAAAAAAACAAAACTTATGGATACCAAGATGATTGGCAGCAGAATTGCCAAAGCACGAAAGGAGAAAAACATGTCTCAAGCGCAACTTGCTCAACTTTTATTTATCAGCCCGCAGGCTGTTGGAAAATGGGAACGCGGAGAATCAATTCCGGACATCATTACGTTTAACCGCCTCGCAGAAATTTTGGGTGTTGACCTTAACTATTTTTCAGAAAACTTCCAATCTGCGGATAATGAAACGGCTGTTATTATACCTCTTGACATTAATAGAGACCTGGAACAAACGGCATTAGAGGTCGAAAACCTTTCGCACTCGCCGGAACGGGAGATGCTGACAAACTTCAGCGGGAGCAACCTGTTAAAGAGTGATTTTGCTGGCGTCATAGCGCATAAAAGAAAGTTTAATGGTAGTGCATTGCGTGGCTCAGACTTTGCGGGTGCGGATTTGACCGGCAGCTCATTTACGGGTAGCGATGTACGTGAAGCCAATTTTGACGGAACGAACCTGACAGATTGCACTCTGTCTGCTATTGACCTTACGGATGCGAGCTTCAACAAGACCATTCTTGTACGCACGGAATTCAGCGCATCGGGGCTTGCCGGAGCAAAATTTACGAATACAGAATTGACAGACGTAAAGCTGACCAAGACAGACCTTAGAAAAACGATCTTCGAAAACTGCATCTTTAACGGTGTGGACTTTAAGTATTCTGATTTGCGGGGAATATCGTTTGACGGGCAGACCTTTATTAACGTCAAGTTTGATAAGACGGCACTGAACGAAGCTACATTTAATGGTGCGACACTCAAAAATGTATCGTTCCGTCCTACGTATGCCTTGACTAATAAATATTACCGCGCTATCAAAACCATCTGCTTTGACAGTGCAATGATGGATAAGCTGACTTACGCCGCACTCAAAGGCATGGGAGCCGATTTGTCAAAAGTTACAACTATATAAAAAGAGCACTGTAACATTGGCGAAGTTTGTTATACCAAATTGACATACAAATAAAGTAGGGCTAAAGCCAAAATACTTTTGAGTATGGCCCTGTTTTGAAAGCCAGGGTTGCAGGATTTAAACAAGGTGCTCATTTTTGTTGTCGAATTGATATCATTAAACTCAAATGGCGATTTTTTAAAAGTAGTACATATTTATAAGCGACATTCTTTTATGTGACTAACAGTCTATGTAAGGAAGTACGTGCGTCCGGATTTTATAAAAAATGCAATAGTTTCGCACTGTAAAAATATTTTTAAAAAATAACACGGTAATACAATGTCTGATGTACGCCACAACTGGACGATCGAAGAGATACGTGCCATTTACCACACCCCTTTACTTCCTTTAGTACTAGAGGCTTCTACTGTACACAACAAAAACCATAAGTTTGGCGAGGTGCAGATCAGCAGCCTGCTCTCTATAAAAACAGGGGGCTGCAGCGAAGATTGTGCGTATTGCCCACAAGCGGCACGCTACCACACCGGTGTACAAGTACATGCCCTTATGAAGACCGAGGACGTTGTTACCGCTGCACAAAATGCAAAGGATGGCGGTGCATCACGTTTCTGCATGGGTGCGGCATGGCGCGAGGTGAGGGACAACCGGGACTTTGACCGTGTACTGGACATGGTGAAAGAGGTAAACAAACTGGATATGGAAGTATGCTGCACACTGGGCATGCTTACCGGCGACCAGGCGCAAAAACTGGCTGATGCCGGATTGTACGCGTATAACCACAACGTAGATACATCGGCAGAGCATTACGAACAGATCATTACTACCCGCACCTACGAAGACAGGTTGCAAACATTATCGAACGTGCGCAAGGCTGGCATTTCAGTTTGCAGTGGTGGTATCATAGGCATGGGCGAAAAAGATGATGACCGCATAGGCATGCTGATGACACTGGCTAACCTGCCTGAACATCCAGAATCAGTGCCCATAAATGTACTGGTACCAGTTGAGGGCACTCCGCTAGCCGATAGCAAACGTGTACCGTTTGATGAACTGGTGCGCATGATAGCTACAGCACGCATCATGATGCCCCACTCTGCCGTACGCCTTTCGGCAGGCAGGCTGGAGCTTTCTATAAGCGAACAGGCTATGTGCTTTATGGCAGGTGCCAACTCTATTTTTGCAGGGGACAAGTTGCTGACCACTCCTAACCCGGAGTTTAATAGTGACAAAGAGATGTTCAACATCCTTGGCCTGACACCGAAGGCAGCATTTGTAGATGCCCCGCACAAAAAGAATGCAATGCAACATGAGCCCGCTTGAATTGCACCTGCATAAAAAACTAGAAGAACGCAAAGAGGCCGGCAACCTGCGCCGGTTAAAAATACCCGGCGCAGGGGCCGACTTTTATTCAAACGATTACCTGGGGTGGGCCGCAAGTGGTATCATTTCTGAAATGGTACACAAGTATGGCCCGTTGGGTACGGGATCGACTGGTTCCCGGCTATTATCGGGCAACAATGCAGAGGTGGAAGAACTGGAGCAAACAATTGCATGCTTTCACGATGCTGAAGCGGCACTGCTGTTTAATAGTGGATACGACGCCAATGTAGGGCTGCTTGGCGGCATTGCAGACAGGCATACCACTTTCATTTACGATGAGCTTTGCCATGCCAGCATAATAGATGGCATACGCCTGAGCCAGGCGCAGACAAAATACAAATACCGGCACAACGACCTGCAAAGCCTAAGTGAGAAATTAGGCCGATTGACGGATAAGAGCAATGTTATTATCGTAACCGAATCTGTCTTCTCGATGGATGGAGATATGGCGCCGCTAAGGGAGATAGTAGCTATAGCAGCACAATACAATGCAGCAGTTATAGTGGACGAAGCCCATGCTACAGGCGTATTTGGCAAACGTGGTGCAGGACTAGTATGCGAGCAGGGATTAGCAACGCAAGTTTTCGCCCGGATACACACTTATGGCAAGGCACTGGGCTGCCATGGAGCAGCAGTGGTGGGTAGCAGTCTATTAAAGCAATACCTCGTCAATTTTGCACGGCCATTTATCTATACAACGGCATTGCCGGTACACGCGGTGAAGATCATTAGCTGTGCTTATGAACTCCTTGCCGATCCTGCATTTTCAAATGAACCATTACATCACCTCATTACCTATTTCCGCATGCAAGTTGCGGTATCAGGTATTAAGGGATGCATAGACAGCCATAGCCCCATACAGGCATTGGTGGTGGGCGATAATGAACGCACCAAACACATTGCATCCACGTTGCAACAGGAAGGGCTGCAGATAAACCCCATACTATCCCCTACCGTACCGTTGGGCAGCGAGCGTCTTCGCATTTGCTTACATAGTTTTAATACCACCGGGCAGATAGATGACCTGGTAGCAATATTAAGCCGCACATGAATAAGAATATAGCCATAGCAGGCATACATACAGATATTGGTAAAACAATAGCATCGGCAGTAATAGCTGAGGCCATAAGCGCTGACTACTGGAAGCCTGTGCAAGCAGGCAACCTGGATCAAAGTGATACCATAAATGTAAGTTCCCTCATCAGCAACGGCAGCCAACGGGTACACAAAGAGGCAGTGCGGCTTACGCAGCCCTTGTCGCCACATGCTGCTGCTGCCATAGATGGTATAAACATAGACCATACTCTTTTTAAATGGCCCGTGACCAACAAACCATTGTTGGTAGAGACTGCCGGAGGATTGTTATCGCCCATATCGGGTAGTAGTACGGTAGCAGATCTTTTACAGTATTACAAATTACCTACGCTTCTTATTTCTAAAAATTACCTCGGCAGTATTAACCATACTTTGCTGAGTATAGAAGTAATGAAGGCAAGGCACATACCTATTCTCGGATTGATCATTAACGGCGACAGCAATGCGCAATCGGAAGAGTTCATAGAAACCTATACGCGATTACCTATCATAGCCCGGATACCGCATATGCCACAGCTCTCGCAAGAGGCAATAAGTACATGTGCATCATCTATAAAACAAGCATTGCTTCAATATCTATAGTATGGCAAGCATTACAGAAAGAGACAGGAAGGTGATATGGCATCCGTACACACCTATGAAAATATGGCCCGAGGCTATAGGCATAGTAAGTGGTAAAGATGAATACTTGTATGACGAACAAGGCAAGACCTATATTGACGCCATATCGAGCTGGTGGGTGACCCTGCATGGCCATGCCAACCCATACATAGCACAGAAAATCAGCGAACAACTGACGGTGCTGGAACACTGCATATTTGCAGGTTTCACACACGAGCCTGCTGTGCGCCTGGCCGAAAGACTTTTGGAAGTACTACCGGGCAACCAGAAAAAGATATTCTATACAGACAATGGATCGACTGCTGTAGAGGTAGCAATTAAGATGGCGCTGCAGTACTACAACAATAAGGGACAAACGCGCAAGCGCATTGTAGCACTCGAGAATGCTTATCATGGCGATACATTTGGCGCTATGTCGGTAAGTGGACGCAGTATGTTTACCAAGGCATTCGATCATTTTTTGTTTGATGTAGATATCGTTCCATTTCCTACTGATGAAAACCAGCACGTGAGCATAGCCATGCTGGAAGAACTACTCGTGAACGGCGATGTAGCTGCTTTTATTGTAGAGCCACTTGTGCAGGGTACTGCAGGTATGCAAATGTACCCACCAGCAGTATTAGAGGCCTTTTTTGCACTGTGCAAGAAGCACGATACACTGATCATAGCTGATGAGGTAATGACCGGTTTTGGCAGAACAGGCACTTTGTTTGCCTGCGATACTATCACTACTCCACCTGATATCATTTGTGTATCGAAAGGTATTACCGGCGGTACTATGCCACTGGGCGTGACCGCCTGCACTATGGATGTGTTTGATGCATTTTACGACGATGATCGCACGAAGGCGCTGTATCATGGCCACTCTTATACAGCCAACCCTATAGCTTGCACGGCGTCCCTTGCCAGCCTTGATCTGCTTTTAGCTGACGACTCCGTAGCCAACCGCAAAAGAATAGCAGAACGGCATGCTGCCTTTGCAAGCAAAATAGCAATGGCCGAAAATGTAAAAGTAACCAGGCAGGCCGGTACCATTTTAGCCATAGAGCTTGACACACATGAACCAACATCGTACACGAACAAATACAGAGACCTTATTTATAGGTTCTTTATAGATAAAGGAGTACTGATGCGCCCGCTGGGCAACATCATATACCTTATGCCGCCCTACTGCATATCAGACGCTTCGCTTACTTATGTGTATGCCTGCATTGAAGAATTATTGGGAGTTTTAAGTACACAATAACTTATGGAACAGCAACAACTAAAAACAGTTATAGATAAGATCACTGCATCGCCCCTTATCCATGCCAAGTGGCTCAACAGCTTGTCTATGATGGAGAATACGGGTGCACGCAAAATATCTCACTATGAGCACCCTGTGCATACCGATATAATAGTGCTGAAGCACGCAGCCGAAGAAGCACGCCATGCCTACTACCTTAAAAAGCTTATTGCGAAGGTGGTACCAAACGCATGTCCTGATTATTCTTTTCAGTACTTGCTGGCACCAGTAGAAAGCCACCACTACCTGCATAGGCTAGATACACAGGCCTGCCGCTACCTGAAGGCTAACCTGGGCCTTACCGGGCGCGCAATGAAGCACGGAGCATACCTGCTGGTTACTTATGCCATAGAAGTACGGGCCGATATGCTGTACGAAACTTACCAAGAGGTACTTACTGCCATCAAATCGCGGGTGAACGTAAAATCGATCATTAAAGAAGAGGAAGGCCACCTCGCCGAGATGACCCGCATGCTGCAGGCATTCCACCCGCAATGGGAGTCCTTGGCCAACGATGCCGTACAGATTGAATCGGCATTGTTTACTGCATGGATGAGGGCTGTGGAGCAAGAGATGAGCAATTAAACATTTGCGCTGAAAAGTAGGTTGACTATTGAGGAAGGCGTTGGATATTTTATGAAGCAGGTTGATTACGCATATTATTATGAAGAGGTGGGCTATGGCTCACCTTTTTGTTTTTAAGTACTACTGCACATGGCTAAATCTGCTTGTTTGATAATAATTGTAATTTTTAGTAAATAATTTTTGTGCGCTTTTGTTTGGTGTTATTGATGTTTTTATAGATATTAATACTCTTATTTAAAAACCACGAACTTATGCCTCTAAAACTCTACGCAGCACTACTTGCGTTACTACCATTTGCCGCCGTTGCGCAACCCACTGTCGTAAACCGCGAACAGTACCCGGACAATGCAATAGTACACTACCTGTACACTAACACCTTACCGGCTGGCAGTGCGGGCGCCAACCAAACATGGAATTTCTCAACACTTACAGCTGACACCAGCAGACTCAACGACACGCTAACAGAATACGTAACTGTGCCAGGCAGTGCCGGCGGCCCATATGCGGGCTTAGTACAAGCTGAAAAATTTTCAGATAGCACAGAACAGTACATAAAAATGAACGGTAATAACCTGGGGATTTCGTATTGGGCTGACTCGGCTGTTGCGGGCTACTTCACAAACTATGCACACCCGTTAGCAGAACAGATATATAGTATGTCGTTAGGTGCTACAGTAAGCGATACAGTGACATATACTGGTAGAAATTCTGGCATGCCTAATAGCGGCTATGATTCTGTTATGCTTGTAGTAGATGCATATGGAACACTTACATTGCCTAACCGTACATACAATAATGTAGTGCGGCTAAAAGAGGTTAAAAACGACTCACAAGTAATCCCAATCCTTGGACTCAAAATCATTGAAGAAGAAGTGAGCTATAGATGGTATAATGCATCTTATATATCGCCTTTGCTTACTAGTGATACTGCCTATTATAAGATCACTGTTGCAGGTAATCCTGCTGCCGACACCGCGGAGTACATTACATATACCCGGTACTTGCTGGCTGAGCATATAAGCATAGGTGTTAGTACTATTCCATTGAATCATGTTTCATTCAACGGGCACATAGGCAATACTGCGGTTGTACTTACCGGAAGTTTCACAGCCGGCAGCAAGTACACGGCCTGCATTTTTAATATGGCGGGGCAAAAAGTGTATGATAACACTTTTGCAGGAGGACTGCACCATGTAAGCCTGCCGCTAAGCAGCAACTTGCCTCCAGGTACATATACCATACTGGTAATGGAAACCGGCAAGCCGGAAACGATGAATACTGTAAAAACAACTAAGGAATAGGTACAGTGTCGAGACACCAAGCCACTGATTAATTCTATTGCAGAAAACTCACCCAATTTCTTGTGTAGAAATTACGTCTATAGAGTTAAAGACAGAACACACTGTAGTATAGCAACGGCGGCGATAAATATTGCCGCCGTTTTTGCGCTCCCTAATAATATCAGTAAAATAAATTTTGCAATTACGATAATTGTCGTACATTTGATTACGACAAGCATCGTAGATGGATATGCAACCGACAATTAAGGCAACAGAAGCCGAACTAGAAATACTGAATGTGTTGTGGGCGCAAGGACCAGCAACGGTAAAAGAGGTACATGAACAACTGGCACTAACAAAAGATACAGGCTACACTACTACACTGAAGCTAATGCAAAACATGCTGGAAAAGCAACTTGTAAGCAGGGATGCTACCAGCAAGAAACATGTATACCAAGCTATAGTGAACAGGGAGCTAGCGCAAGGCCAGGCAGTGCAGCAATTAATAAAAACTATGTTCAACGGATCTGCAATGCAGCTTGTGGCCCAGGCATTGGGTAACCATAAGCCCAATAAAGCAGAGTTAGAATTGATAAGGGAATACCTGGATAAGAAAACAAACGAATAGATTTTAGAGCGCGATCTTTTGTAATTATTTAAAATACTCATTCTTAAAATTATCATTAATGGCTATCTGGATCCAATCACTATCATGGACACTGATCTACTCGCTAGGGCAAGGATTTGTAGTGTATGCATCACTATGGCTTTTTTTGAAACTGCTGCCAGTAGCACCTGCCCATGTTAAGTACAACATTTCGCTGAGTGCACTTGCGTTTTTGTTTGCTTGGTTTGCAGCTACATGGTGGCAGCAATTCCATGTTATAGCGTTGGTAAATGAACACCCATTTGTTTCGGGAATGGAGAGGAGTGCAGTTCACCCATTAGTGATGGACACAACAGCGAGCTACGGTTGGCAGGAGTCGCTATTCACCAATGTAATAGCAGCATTACCCTGGCTTTCAGCATTCTACCTGGCAGGCCTGGCGCTGATGCTCGTACGGCTTTCAGGAGGAATGTTACAACTATTCACGCTTAAAAACAATGCAGTTATACAGCCAGAAGCGACCATTGAGGTCTTATTGCAGTCATTAAAAAACAAGTTACATTTTGAAGGCCGCGTGGAATTGCTCATCTCTGCAAAGGCACAGGTACCTATGGTTATTGGCGTATTAAAGCCAATCATCCTGATGCCTGCCGCTGCCATTGCGCAATTGAGCACAGAGCAACTGGGAACCATTATAATGCATGAACTGGCACATATAGAACGACATGATTACCTGGTAAACATTTTTCAAACAGTTGTCGAAACCATACTCTTTTTTAATCCCTTTACCTGGATGATATCATCCATCATACGCCGTGAAAGAGAACATTGCTGTGACGACCTGGTAGTACACCATACCAGCGAACCGCTTATATACGCTACCGCGCTTGCCACGCTGGCAGCCTCCCCCGGCCCCCACCCTAACTTTTCGGTAGCAGCTACGGGGCAAACCCATCATTTATTTAACCGTATAAAACGAATCATGGAAATGAAAAAGAATCAATTCAGCTACAGCAGGATGGTCGCTGCCATCGTAATTATCTCAGGCATTGCCTGTTCTCTCGCCTGGATCAGGCCGTCATTCCCACAACCTGAAAAAGAAAAACCCACTGAAGCCAGTACCGCCGCGACAGCAGTTAAAAATGTGGATTCAACAACAAATATGTCTGAGGAGATCCAACTAGTTCAGCAACTGGAACAAGATGGCCTTATTAATCAGTTAAAAGGATTTGTGGTTGAAAAAAATCAACACATGCTGTTCATAGATGGATCTCTGATACCGGATAAGGTTGCAAGCAAGTACATTGCCAGGCTAACAAAGGACCAGATATGGATACAAGTTTACCCATTCGCTGAAAGGCTAAAACAACACCCCAATGCAGGCTTTTTACAGAACTTGTTGCCGGTTATGCTTACCTCGCCATGCGTAGATTACAAACCCAAAAAGAAGCCCGGTTGCTGATCCGTGAAAATTGGTTGCTGTTATAGTTTTACATTTATAAAATGAAACTCTTTGTAAATGTTATCCTGGCACTTTTCATAGCGACTATGTTATCTGGGTGTAACACACATTCAACTAACAAGGATAATATATCAACTAAAGCCCCAAAAGATACAGCCGCTAATAACCTACCGGTAAAAAGCATGCGCGATGACCTTTTTATTCTATGGTCGGCAATTAAAGAAATGCATCCGGGTTATGGGATCTATACAACAACAGACAGCTTACAAAAAGCATACGATAAAACATATGCTGCTATCAATACACCTTTAACTGAAACCCAGTTCATTACCCTTATTTATCCCTTCCTGTGCAATTTAAGATGCGGACATACACAGATAATGCATGCTGAGGGATACAAATCACCGGCGAATATAAAGTTGCCTCATTTGCCATTTGCAGTACTGGTTCGCAACCACTGTGCATGGGTGACCATGAACCAAACAAAACAACTTAATACCGGTGATGAGTTAATAAGCATAAACGGTGTACCCGTGTCAACAATTATTGATCATGGATACGGAATGTATTGTGGTGACGGTTACAACGAAACATTTAAAGAACTATACCTGAGCGAGTACGATGGATTTGAAGATGTATGCAATAAATATTATCACTGGCCAGGACCTTATGTGGTAAAGTTTATTAGCCAATCTGCTATAGTTAAAACAGTACAGATAGATGCAGCAAAGAGTGAGGTAAACGGCGATTCAGCCATTCGACAAGTGAATAACTATGCCAACTGGGTGGTAGCTTCAGGTATTCCTGATTCTCGCCTGCGTTTTCTAAACAATTCTTCTGTTGCCCTATTTAAGTCAACGCCCTTTGCTTATTCAGATACTGATGTTTTTAAAGATGCCTTTAAGCTCATCAAACAAAAGGGGGTAAAGACACTCATACTGGATATGCGGCATAATACAGGTGGTGACTTAAGGGTAGCGACATGTTTGCTCTCTTATTTAGCTGATGCACCTTTCAGAATTGTTGCGGATGTTAAGTCGAGAATCCCCAATCCCGCAGTGAATAGTTTCACCAGGTATTTTGATTCCTCAGCGACTCAGGGGTTTATTTTGGGATTCAACCCAACGGATAAGGAAGGATCATGGTATCATATTGAAGCAAAACCTGCATTTGGCAACCTATACGGGCCATTTCCATTAAATAAAGAAGATCATTTTGATGGGAAGCTTTTGGTTTTGATAGATGGTGCAACGTTTTCTTCCGGGACCCTTTTCTCCGCAGCAGTAAAGGCACAGCGAAAAAAAGTAGTTTTTATTGGCAGGGAAACTGCTGGTGCAGAAGAAGGATGTAATGGGGTAACCATACAGAAATTGACGTTGCCTAATACAAAGATCATTGTTCAATTTCCGTGGATGCGCGTGGTATCAGTGGCAAAACACCCTATTGCCGGGCATGGTATTATGCCTGATTATCCTGTAAACCATGGCCCATACGATATTGTCACAAATAAAGACCTTGATCTAATAAAAGCGCTAACTCTTGTCAATTGAGTATTTTTCACTCTACTCCTATTGGACTGTAGCGCTCCCCCCTTTACCCCATTTTTGCATACCTTTGGTATGTAATATTTAGCTACGATACATGAGAACCAGAAAACCTACCAATGGCAGAGTTGCGGGTGTAAAATTCGCCCTTAACACTGAAGTAGAAAATGATGACCTGAAAAAGGTAAAAGCACAGATACTGAAAGAGCTGGAAGAAAAAGAAAAGAATAATAAAGAGTGGTACGATAAGGAAATGGACAAGAACCTAAAGAAGTCCTAGCGCAACTGTTATGCAGTGTTGGCGACTACCGCTTAGTTGCACTGCAGGACTTTTAACAAAATGGTCTTCTTTTTCAAGAAGAATGGAAACTCATAAAATAAAGCATGCCCAACACTATAACTACGGCAACAAAATATTTCAGGAAGCTGATAAGGGTTTGGTATGGTTTCTTTTCGGTTGGTGGTGACGTATCAAACACTGTAGGATAGTTAAGTTCGCGTAAATTGGCTACAGCGATTTCTACATCCGCATCTACTACCTGCAATTTTATTCCACCCAATGCTATGTTGTACAAAGGATTGATCTGGATGGTGTTGTCGTCTTTTAGAAAGCATTCGATGCCATCGGCCTCCAGGCGCCCCATAGCCAGGTGCGCATCGACCGATGTATTGAAGACTGCAATAGTAACAAGATCCATTGCAAACGAAGTTAACCTGTTTGTTGCGAATATGTTGAAATCTGTTTTATTTGAATTTTGCAAAAACCAGATTGATATTTATAAATGATAGACGTAGCGTTACCACTACCTTTACAACGTAGTAATAAAACTCATTAATATGCAACTATCAAACAATAAAATACTAATAACAGGAGGTGCGAGTGGTATAGGCCTGGGGCTTACAGAACGATTTATACAGGAAGGAAATACAGTAATTATTTGTGGCCGGCGGGAAACGGCCCTGAAAGAAGTTTCAGATAAACACCCTGCTGTTATTACCTATGTGTGCGACCTGGCTGTTGAGGCAGACCGTCTGGCGCTTCATGAATGGATTGCAAAAGAACACAGTGACCTGAATGTGCTGGTGAACAATGCCGGCATACAACAGTGGATGGACCTTTCTAGTGCAGACTTTTTTGAACGTGCAAAGAATGAATTGGTTACTAATATTGAGGCCCCCTTGCATTTGATGTCGCTATTCCAGAATTTAAAGTCATTGAAAACCATAATGAATGTGACTTCAGGATTAGCATTTGCCCCCCTTACGAAGGTGCCTGTGTATTCGGCCACCAAAGCGTTTTTTCATTCATTCACATTGTCTGCGCGGTACCTTTTGAAGATAAAAGGTATTGAGGTAATAGAGATCATTCCACCGGCATTGAATACCGACCTAGGCGGTAAAGGCTTGCACGATAGTGCCCCACCTGTAAGTGAGTTTATAGCTGCTATATTTGAGCAGCTGAAGGATGGCCAAACAGAAGTAAGCTATGGTTTTAGTGATGCTATGCGGAAAGCAAGCGCAGACGATATAAAAGCTGCTTTTAACAGGATGAACCCGTAAGAGATAATCTATATAATAGTTAGGGCTGCCTCTTTTTACAAAGGAGGCAGCTTTATTTTTGCATGTAATTAGTTTAAATACCAACAGACAACAGGCTGAAATGCCCTGCAACGTGGGCATGCACTTTCCCGTCTTTCAATATCCACACCGTGTGTAAATCGTTTTCGCGGTATCAAAAATAGCTTGCCTACATTTGAATTGTTATCGGTTCATAAGCAGATAGACTCTGCACATGATTAAAAGGGAAGCCGGTTCAAGTCCGGCGCTATCCCCGTAGCTGTAGTCCTGATGTAGGAATACATACAAGTTTTCAGAGGTGGTGCCACTGCCTGGTAAAACAGGTGGGAAGGTGTCTGAGAATCAGGAAAGCCAGAAGACCTGCCGGGTTAATATTGTTAGCTGTTGCTTTCGGAGGAAAAGCATAGGCTGGATGGTTATGTGTTCATTACATATCCCCTGCCTTTATCTTCCTCCATCTACAGCCTGTGTTTATGATTTAAAATTATAATTGATGCAAGAAGAATTGTTGCTGAAAGAAAATAAAGACCGCTTTGTTATTTTGCCCATCAACTACCCTAAAGTGTGGGAGATGTACAAGAAGCATGAGGCCAGCTTCTGGACAGCAGAAGAGATAGACCTGGGCGGGGATATAAAAGACTGGAATAACCTGAACGATGGTGAACGTCACTTCATATCGCATGTATTGGCATTCTTTGCGGCAAGTGATGGCATAGTGAACGAGAACCTGGCCGTAAACTTCATGAGCGAAGTGCAGCTGCCAGAAGCCCGTTGTTTTTATGGGTTCCAGATCATGATGGAAAACATCCATTCGGAAACATATGCACTGCTGATAGATACTTACATAAAAGACGCACAGGTAAAACACAAACTGTTTCATGCTATAGATACGGTGCCTGCTGTAAAGAAGAAGGCTGACTGGGCACTCCGCTTTATAAAGAACGGTTCGTTTGCAGAACGCCTGGTGGCATTTGCTGCTGTGGAAGGTATATTCTTTAGCGGTAGTTTCTGTTCTATATTTTGGCTAAAAAAACGCGGCCTGATGCCGGGGCTTACATTTAGTAATGAGCTCATCAGTCGCGACGAAGGTTTGCATTGCGAGTTTGCATGCCTCTTGTACAGCATGCTCAGTAACAAACTGACCCAGGAGCACGTGCATAACATTATTGCTGATGCTGTTGCCATAGAAAAAGAGTTTATTACAGAAGCCCTGCCGGTGAACCTGATAGGAATGAATGCCAAGTTGATGCAGCAATATATAGAGTTTGTTGCCGACAGATGGCTGGATGAATTGGGTTATACCAAGATGTTCAACGCTACAAATCCATTTGACTTTATGGAGATGATATCGCTGCAAGGCAAGACCAACTTCTTTGAGAAAAGAGTAGGTGACTACCAGAAAGCGGGCGTGCTAAATAAAGACGGACAAAACTTTTCACTGGAAGAAGATTTCTAGAAACACTACTTCAATACTACTACCTCATTAAAATATTTATACAATGCACGTAATTAAGAGAAACGGGAGAAAAGAGAGCATCAAGTTTGATAAGATAACTTCGCGCATAGAAAAGCTATCGTATAGCCTGAGCCCGATGGTGAACGCCATAGATGTGGCAAAGAAAGTGATAGAAGGTATATACGATGGCGTATCTACTACTGAGCTGGATAACCTGGCAGCAGAAACAGCAGCTGCACTTACCACGCGCCACCCTGATTATGCGTTGCTGGCCAGCCGTATAGCTGTAAGCAACCTGCATAAAAATACCGTTAAGTCTTTTTCTGAGACAATGCGCCGCCTGCACCAGTATATAGATAGTGCATCGGGCAGGCATACACCTATGATAGCTGATGATATCATGGAGATAGTGGAGGCAAACGCTGAATTGCTGGACAGTTCTCTTATTTACGACCGTGATTTTGGCTTTGAATACTTTGGCTTTAAAACGCTGGAAAAATCTTACCTGCTGCGTATAGAAGGCAAGGTGGTAGAGCGCCCGCAGCATATGTATATGCGTGTGGCCATAGGCATACATAAAGAAGATATAGAAAGCGCCATAAAGACCTACAACCTGATGAGCGAGCGCTGGTTTACACATGCAACGCCAACATTGTTTAATGCAGGTACGCCTAAACCACAAATGTCATCATGCTTCCTGCTTACTATGAAGGACGACAGTATTGATGGTATATATGATACACTTAAACAGACTGCGAAAATATCGCAGAGTGCGGGTGGTATAGGCCTGGCTATACATAATGTAAGAGCTACCGGCAGCTACATAGGTGGCACCAACGGCACCAGCAATGGCCTCGTACCTATGCTGCGTGTATTTAACGATACTGCACGCTATGTGGACCAGGGTGGTGGAAAAAGAAAAGGTGCATTTGCCATATACCTGGAGCCATGGCATGCTGATGTATTTGACTTCCTGGACCTGAGGAAAAACCATGGTAAGGAAGAGAACAGGGCAAGAGATCTTTTCTATGCTTTGTGGATATGCGACCTGTTTATGAAGCGCGTGGAAGCAGACGAAAACTGGAGCTTATTCTGCCCTAACGAAGCTCCTGGCCTGCAGGATTGTCACAGCGAAGAATTTGAAAAATTATATACCCGGTACGAAGCAGAAGGAAGAGCAAGGAAGACCATCAAAGCACAGGAGCTTTGGTTTGCTATACTGGAATCGCAGATAGAAACAGGTACCCCTTATATGCTGTACAAAGATGCTGCAAATGCAAAGAGCAACCAGCAGAACCTGGGTACTATAAAGAGCAGCAACCTGTGTACCGAGATCATGGAGTATACCAGCGCTGAAGAGGTTGCTGTATGTAATCTTGCCTCACTTGCATTGCCACGCTTTGTTACCGATGGCAAGTTCGATTTCAATGCACTATACGATGTAACCTACCACGTAACCAAGAACCTGAACAGGATCATAGACAACAACTACTACCCTATTGAAGAGGCACGCACATCCAACCTGCGTCACCGCCCTATAGGTATTGGGGTGCAGGGATTGGCCGATGTGTTCATCCTGTTAAGATTGCCGTTTGAAAGTGATATGGCGAAGTTGCTCAATAAGAACATCTTTGAAACCATCTACTTCGCGTCAATGACTGCAAGTAAAGATATTGCGAAGGTTGAGGGAACTTATGAAACCTTTGCAGGCTCTCCTTTATCAAAAGGTTTATTCCAGTTCGACTTGTGGAATGTGCAGCCTACAGACCGCCACGACTGGGCAACGTTGAAGGCTGAAGTTATGGAGCACGGTGTGCGCAACTCATTGCTGGTAGCGCCTATGCCTACCGCTTCTACTTCGCAGATATTTGGCAACAACGAGTGCTTTGAACCATATACATCCAACATTTATACAAGGCGCGTGTTGAGCGGTGAATTTGTGATCGTAAACAAGCACCTGCTGAAGGACCTGATACAATTGGGCTTGTGGAACAACACCATGAAGAACAAGATCATCGCAAACAATGGTTCTATACAGAACATTGAAGAGATCCCTGCTGATGTGAAGGAATTATACAAGACAGTTTGGGAAATAAAACAACGTAACCTGATAGACATGGCGGCCGACCGTGGTGCGTTCATCTGCCAGTCACAATCGCTGAACCTGTTTGTAGATAACCCTACTAACGCAAAACTTACCTCTATGCACTTCTACGCATGGAAAAAAGGACTGAAGACCGGCATGTATTACCTACGCACACAAGCCGCAACACAAGCAGTACAGTTCACTATTGAGAAACAAGGCAGCAATGATATTGAGCCTGTGATACCAATACATGACAACAAAGAAACAGCAGGTGATGCTGATGATATAACTATTGAATTCAGTGCACCATCGTGCACCATGGAAGAAGGTTGTGTAACCTGCAGTTCTTAAACTGCCTGGTTATAATTACCAGATAACCAGGCTTATAATCCGATAGCAATGACCAGAAGAAAGGAACTGAGCATTGCTATCGGATTTCACAATATTTACTTTAAGTTCTTTATATAAGATTTATAAAAGGTAAGCAGTACACCACTGCTTTTAAAAAGGAACCGTGTTAAAATCACGGGCTGTCGCGCAACTGTAAGTAACAAAAAAGTTGTTGTCCACATATCCATTATCTCGCCACTACGGGATGAGAAGGAGGGCAATAATGTTATAAGCCAGGATACTTGCCTATTATATTGGACAAATGCTTTCGCGATATGAAGCAGCAGTCAGGAATAGATGTATCCTTATGGACAATCTTATTCTTTTCTACTACAAAAAAATCTCGAAGGCATACCGAAAACAAGTAAGGAACATTAAAAACGTCTTTTTTGATGTTTAACTAACGTTTTATGCGTATGCTTAAAAATAACCTAGACTACCCAGGTATTGGACCACAAAACCGTGTATGTAATACTGTACGGTTTCAATATAGTAACAAATGAGTGGGCCGCTAAGAAGTTGGGATATATTTATAGATCTGCATTGGCGCAATATTGCCAACGCTAAGGATTTAACATTGATCAAGACCATCACCAAAAAATATGGATGGAAAACCAAACTGGATTTTCAGGGAAGGCTGGTAAAGGAAAAAAAGGTTATCATTATAACCGACATTGCTCAAAACATAGTGTTTGCCAGTAATAACGTTCATTCCATGACAGGGTATTTCCCGGATGAAATAACAAGTAATACTCCACGTATGTTTCAAGGGAAAGAAACAAGTCTCCATGCCAAAATGGCTATTAAAAATGCGATAGAACAATTGTCTCCCTTTTGTACATCGCTTATAAATTATAGAAAAGATGGCAGTACATATAACTGTGAAATAGAAGGCATACCAATAAAGAACAAGGCAAATCAATACACCCATTTTGTAGCTTTTGAAAAACAGATATATGGCATGTCATGAGACAAAACATTGCCCAAAATGCGATAAGGCTTTTGAATGTAAACCCGGCAATATCACGCAATGCCAGTGCTTTGGTTTAACATTAACAGAGCCTGAGAAGGAGTATATGCAGGATACATACAAAGATTGCTTGTGCAGCGGTTGTCTAAGCACCATAAAATATGAAATGAAATACAGTAAGATCAAAAATAAAATGCTAAACATTTTATCAATTTTTAAATAAAATGACAACAGAAGATCGAATAAAGAATTCAGAAACACGGATATTCAAAGCAGTATTCCCAAATACTACCAATCATTACGATACGCTTTTTGGTGGCACCGCTATGCACTTAATGGACGAGGTTGCTTTTATTGCAGCTACACGTTTCTCAAGAAAAAGAATGGTTACTGTATCGTCTGACAAGATCGATTTTACACATCCTATTCCTGCGGGCACCATCATTGAGTTGATTGGCAAGGTAGTGCATGTGGGGAATACAAGTTTAAAGGTGCTGGTGGAAATATTTATAGAGGAGATGTATTCTTTTGAACGAAAAAAGGCAATTACTGGCACTTTTACCTTTGTTGCTATAGACGCATCGAAATCCCCAATAAAAATTATAGAAGACTAATCGAAAACAAAGAAGAGTAAGGGCTAAAGATTTTAACCCTTACTCTTCTTTAGTGGAATCTTTTGCCGTAACATTTGGTACTTTACTATTTTCTTAATCAGGGCTAGCGGCATGGCTTGGTGGTAAGGGAACTGGATAGACCCACGCCCGGTTTTGTAAGCCGAAAGTTCTTTTTCAAAACCCTCTACACCGGCCGGTGTAGGAAAAAAGCCTAAGTGCTTTTTAAAGCCACCGAAATAGACCCTGTTACCGTTTGATATAAAGGTGGGCATGCCGTAGCAGATCGATTCTCTTAGCTTCTGGTGTGGCCTCTTTTACTGCAATACGTACCTGCTCCAGGATCGTGCGAATACCTGCCGGGCAGCTTGCAATGTACTCGTCAATATTTGTAGCTTGCGGTGTTTTCAAAAGCTCAATTATTGGTGACACTTATCTTAGTTACGTTGATGAAATTACCTATTTCCCCAGCTAAATATTCCTTTAACTTTTAAGTTAATGCCTCTAATTTACTTCATTATGCGTGGATATAGATGAAGGTATATTTCACCACTCACGGGATGACCGCCATACAAATTATTTAATTTTTCAGCTTCTTTATATACGGATAATTGCGCACCACCAGCTACTATGATGGGCCCTATAGAAAACAGATCATACCCTGCTCCTATTGTTATTACATTTATAGGGATCATGGTTCCGTTAGCGCCATAAACAACAGGATCAAGCGAAAGTTCCTCAACCGATTTCTGCACCCATTCGTACCTGGTATATAACGCCAGCTTATTCAGTTTTAATGTCCCCTCTAACAATGCCGCGTTGGAAACATCCTGGCCCGTAACCTGGTTTTGGCCCCAAAGGGCTGTTGCTGCGATATAGTTTGCAGCGGTGAAGGGATGGACATAGGTGGCAGAAACAGTAGTGCGATATACATTTTCATCTGGTTGAAGTTGTTCCGGGCTTTTAATGAAACCGGTAGATGCCTGGAATGCCCAGTTGCTATTGGGATTGAAGGACAGACGTGCACTTCTTGAATCAAAAAGTGGACGGTCAAAGTTATACCTGTTCTCATCGGGCTCCCTACCCGTAAACGAAGAACCTTCAATTTTAAATTTCCCATACCGAGCACCAATAGTAGCCACGCCAAATGCGATATGAGTTGCATCTTCCCAGTGATGACCGATAGGAGCATCGGGCATAAACATACCTGATGGACGGTGCATGAAGGTGACAGGGCCTAAGGCGGGTTCACCAGGGTAACCTGCATATACAAACACATCAGTTTTCTTATTAAATGCATATGCATAGCTCACTGAAAGTTCAGAGAATAGATCGTGCGGGTGTTGCCTGTCAACTAAAGGTTTCCCTTTCCACGATTCACCGGTTTGAAACAACAGTGGATAACCATTACCACCTGTGATAAAAGCATCGGTAGATAACATAACACTGAAATGGAATAACCCTTTACTTCCCACTTTTCTTTGCCCCATGGCCATCAACATATCGGGTGCGTCAAAAAGCTGTCCGCCACGCTTGCCACTATTGGAGAAATCCTGCTTGTTATATCTTGGAAAAATATCACCATGAAACATAAACATCCACTTTCCAGAATGCATCATAACGCCGTACATAGGACTGGCATCAGGTACCCACGCTGTACCGGAGCCAGTCCTTGCCATAGGAAGATTAAGCGAATACGCGCTGCTCATACCCTCCATTATCATTGGCTTAGTTGTTGAACTGCTTATATCCATACCGCCCATCTCGCTTTTCATACCCTCCCCTTGTTTTGACGACACTGTATCTGCTATTGATTTGGGAGCTATTTTCTCTTCGTTTTTTTGATGTGAGTCGCCCATATCCATGCCTCCCATATCGTCCTTCATCGCATTCTTTTGTTTTGCGGATGTGGTATCCGCAACTGGTTTGGGAGATGCCTTCTTTACTGCTTTTTTATGCGAACTGCTCATATCCATCGACCCCATATCATGCTGAGCAGATGCATGCAGGGTAACCAGCACCAAGGTCATTATTATTATGGCTCTTTTCATGGAATCTTTTTTATAACGCATTGAAAAATAAATACTCAAGTCTTACCGTAAATCCATTGGGTGCATATCGCTGCATAGTGCTGTACACTTCTCTTCTATAACCTATATCCAAACGGGCCTGACTGTTAAATATGAATTGTATAGCCGGCGCTATATCGAGAAAACTCTTTCCATTCTCTAACAAGCTCTGTCCCAGGCACTCTACCATAAAATTTAAGTTAGTTTGTTTAAACCCAGTATATTTTTTAGGTAATAACAGTTGCCCTCCAGACAAGGTGTAATTGATAGCTTTATCAGAAAACTTTGCAGGAAATTCATGCCGTTGCAAATTATCGAAAGCCTGTTCGTAATAAACCATAGATGACAAAGCCGTTTTATGCATTAGCTGAGTACCTATAATACCACCCTGTAACCCTGTATTCATCCCAAATGTTTGAAGCTCTTCTTGATTTACAGGCGAGTTATTTGTTGTGCCCCTTACAAATGTTGCCATTCTAAAATGATGGTAAACCTGGTCATTGCTATAGAAACGATACTTGGCATACAGACCTACCCCTTCAGGTTTAAAACTTCCAGAGCCATCACCTAAAAAGCCTTCAATATGTAACATCAGCCTCTTATTCACACCCCACATCACCTCCGGCACAAATTGGTAACTAAAATTACTGCTGCCAGATGGTTGCATAAACCAGTTATTCAGCCGTACCCCTATAGATTTGGCTGGCATGTTACTTGCAGGCTCAGTAAAGACAAATAACTCTTGGGCATACATTGCAGCTGGCAGCATCAATAGTAAGGCAATAGCTGTTATAGTCTGTTTCATGGCTATAGTGTTACGTGATATATGCGCCCGCCCGCTGTGCTATTCTTAGCACAACAAGAGGCCATCATACCGGTCTCGACACACTTCATCTGTGTGTAGTTGCTGTACTTCTTAAAATCTCTGGCAGGCAGGTAGTTCTTATCTACCACGGTTAATGCTCTGTCTCCATTCAATATTTGGTTACTAACGCCCAAAAAATGAAAATTGCTACCTGCCAATGCAATGTGTGCATCGTTTGCTACAGCGACATGATCAAAATTTGCAGTTACCTGCATAGAAGCCACAGAAAATCCGGCATCGGTTACCGCATTCTTAATATCATCTATTACCACAGGTAAATTTTCCTTAAACTTGATATTGTACTCCGACTTTTCAATATTAACAGTAACGTCTTTCACTGAAGGCACTTTCAAAAGTGCTTTGTAAATGGCTTTACTGCACATACTACACGTAAGACCACTTGCAGTAAGTGATGCAGATTTTATTTGACCTATGCCTGGCACTGACCATAAAAGCATGACTATAAAAAAGATATTTTTCATTTCTTTGATTTTATTTGAGTTACTTTTTATTTTTTCTATCATATTGACAGCATTCATCCAGTTTATTGTATGCTTTGTCATCACCATTATATTTTTCGGTATCATACCCCACATTTGCTATCTCTTTTTGAATGCTATCATTCGTAGTCTTTTGTACGTCATAGCTAACCTTCAGAATTTTTGTATCCTGATCCCACATAGCCTTTTCGGCACCAGCATGTTTAGCGGCTTGCTCTATATGTTTTTTACAGGTACCACAATTACCATACACCCTTATTGTTTCCTCTTTTGTTTGTGCCCATGTTATGTTAGAAGCGACAAACAATAGGATAGTTGCTGCAAGAAATTTTATGATCTTCATTTTATGATTTTTAAGAAATTAATAATTACGGGCATTAAAATTAAAAATGCAATAGCATGTGACATGAGATGATCATGGCAAATACTACTGCATTAAACACTAACGTATCAGATACGGAAATTCCTGAATTGAATATAGATGGGACAACTTCGCCAAAGAGGAGGCGGAGCATTAGCAAAATTTACTGTAAGCTCTCTATTATAGACAACACTGTCTATAGCATACCAGGTACATTTAGGTATTATTCCTAATGCGGGAGAAGATGTATAAACTACTTTCGCAGTGTGACTTGACTGGTCGGTTTTGAATACCTTATATTCATCCTTGCAACATCCGCCCCGCATCTTTTTAGTCATTCCACATTTGCCGCAGGTATGCTCATCTTTAAGATCAAGATTCGCGCCTACAAGCTTGCCCATACAATAGTGTATATGCACTACAGCCCCGGAAGCCGTGGCCATATAAAGTATAGCTAATATGGATACTAAAAACCGTTTCACTTGATTGCAAAATTAAACATAAATGAAAGACATCATCTTAATCGACCCTCTTTTAACAGTTCATAAAACTGGAGTACGCAGACAACCTTATGAAAGTAACTCGGCCATAAATCCAACCTGTTTTAAAGTCTTAACTACGTCCACCGGGGTAATTTCTTCATTGGCAATAGTCAGCACTTTATCTGCTACAGAAGTATCCACTTTCCAGTTATTTTCCCCAACTGCTTTATTTAGAAAAGGAGTAACCCTTGCTATACAGCCACCACAATTAATATTTGTTTTGAATTTTAATTCATTCATCTTCTTTAGTATTTAAGGAGCAATTCCATTTTTACAAAGTTCAGATAGTTATCGTTTCCTATTGTTGCATGATCTTCTGAATTGCTTATAAAATTTCCAGTTGTACCCTACATGCAAAAAATGCATTCCTACTGCTAGTTTACAATAAAGTTTCTGCTTAGTCTTTGACCTTCATTTGTATATACCAAGTTGTAAACCCCTTTGCTCCATCCTGCTGTATTAATTTGGCAATGACGATCCAGATGCTCTGTTTTATATACACATTGGCCAAGCATGTTATAAATATGAACTTGTGCATGGCCACTTGAAGTACCCCTTTGCTGTATGGTTAAAAGTCCCTTTACAGGATTAGGATACAAAATCAGTTGGTCATTGCCTTGATTCACCACAGGCAATCCATTACTTTGTTTTTCTACTACAAATTGTCCCATCATCCCATCATCTTCATGCATGAGTATATGGCAGTGATACATGTATGGTGTAGTGGTATCGGCAAAGTCTTCGAACCTAGTTATAAAACGTACTGTTTCATTAGGCTGCACAAGTACTACATCTTTTTTACCACGTTCTACTGCCGGTGGGGCATTCCCATCTCTGTCCAGAATATAGAAATATACATCGTGAATATGGAAAGGGTGCGCTACCATTGTCTGGTTGGTGAGTTTCCATATTTCTGTATTGCCCAAGGGAATGTGATAATCTACACGCATCATGTTAAACAAGCTGTCATTAAAATAAAATGGGCCGTCCATAACCATAAGGCTATCTGCAGTCATGTTTATGGTACGTGTAGTATGGGCGCTACCTTCAAGATATGCAGTATCTGTGATCAGAACTGCGGGAACACTTGTTACAGGGGTAGCGGTTTGGGCACCTACATTAATTTGCAGGATATTGAAGTCAATCCCGTTCAAAGGACTATTCATAGGCGGGCTGCCCGCAGGCATTACCATTGTTGGCCCACCCTGTATTCCTGTAGGCAATTCAGATGCATAGCTTTTTAAATAAATGGTTTGTCCACTCATACCTGTAAGATCGACAAGTACTTCTGCACGTTCGCCGGGTGATAATCTGATCCGTATTGCAGGTACAGGTGCCGGCAACAAACCATCATCGTTACCTATTACATAAAATGACTTGTTGGCTGTGCAACCAAAATTCATAGTACGCTCTCCTGAAGCATTCAATAAACGCATTCGCACTACCTGCGATGGCATAGATACATATGGAGAAGTTGTGCCATTTACAAACAAGATGCTGTCTACCATACCTTTAGGCATAAATTGGTTCGAGGCATTCAGCTCCACAGATTGTACGATTATAGGAAAATCATCTACCCCATAATGGCGTGGAAGATTAAGGACAGCCTCTGCGTTATCACGCACTATTATTAGCCCAATATCGCCCTTAATTGCCTGTTCAGCGGTCTTAGCCATCATATGTGGATGATACCAATATGTGGCTGCGCTATTGCGTACAATGAACCTGGGATTCCAGCTCATTCCGCTCATGACCATACTATACGGACCACCGTCATTCTTGGGTGCCACATGCAAGCCATGCCAATGCATGGTAGTTGTATCGCCCATATTATTATGCACATTCAGACTTATATTATCTCCTTTATTTATAATAAGCGTAGGACCTCCATAACTATTCCCATTGATACCATATGTATGAGTGATGCTACCCGGATAAAATTGGACACTATCCTGATGAACTGTGAGATCAAACGAAGTCCCCGATAATGTATCAGGGATACTTAGCTGATTTTGTGACTTGGCAATTTGTGCCAATAGCAGGAACACTATTATAAATATTTTCCTCATCGATTTATATTTTAGAGGCGGAAGAACATCTTCCACCTCTAGTTAATTAGTTATTCAATCACGAGCTTTTGCAATTGACTATTTAGCCCATCAATAATATTTACAAAATAGATTCCCTTCGACATGTCGGCGGTATTCAAACGGATAGTATTATTACCGGGTACCGAAGTAGAATTAAGTTGTTTCACTGTTCGTCCACTTACATCGGCTACTTTAATGTATACATTACCTGATGCAGCGGTTTTGTAGGATATATTTGTAAAAGCACTTGCAGGATTAGGATATAATGAAGCATTTGAAATAGCATTCTTAAGACCGGCAACACCTGTAAACGGAACGTTACCAGCAAAAGCAAGATTGTCTGCATATAAATAGCTATTAGCAACAGGAGCTGTTAAATTGCTGGCTGAGAGTACAACGATTGCACTGTCTGGATATGAATTGGTTACATAAGTAAGATTCAGACTAAATGGGGTCCAGCTCATCGCCATACCTTGTAACATCTGGTATCCTATAGCCACGGTGTCTCTCATATTCATACTAATATTCCATTTAGTGAGCATAACCGCCACAAAGCCTTGATCGCTACCGGCAGCCATATATTGCCAGCTGCCAGTCATGTAAGCAGGACGCTGGTTAAAAGCAAAACCAGAATGAGGCTTAATATCGGCCATGTTACTCATGTCAATTGTTCCACAAACAGCTACGCCAGGTACCACGCCCATGCCTGCAACATTTTTGGAAACAAGCTTCAAATAGGCAGATCCAGGATTACCGGGCGTTCCCTGCATACAGGTGTATGTAGTCATTGAACTGGTCATTGCATTCATGTTATCCCAATCTGTGGGCATGGTGTAAGATCCCATATTCATCCAGGTTTCAAAACCTCCGTTTGGAATTTGGGCAATTGCACATGTGCTTAATATCATTGCTGATAAAAAAGTAGTTATCTTTTTCATTAATTGATTGTTGAATGGATTAAAATAAATAGAAGTAAGTATGCCTACCAGGCATACAGAAGTAAGTAGAGAACATAGCATCATCATGCTACACTGCTAAATCAAACCTTAAACACAGATTGTAAAATATAAAGTGGAGGACCACTATCATATAATGGAGGAGGCCTTAAAACAACGCTGCGGTTGGCAGCAAATTTAAAATCCTTGTTATAAATATTGAATATAACACAGGGTAACGTTTTGCTTACAGGTGAATGGAGGATGTACTTTGAAACTCCACTACGATGATCTTTATTAGTTAGTTTAACTGTCTTATCCCTACAGCACTTCTTTTTGCTTTTTTTACCACAACAGCCTTTATCGTCCTTATCGGGCGTGAAACCAAGATACTTAAATGTATCGCCACAGTGATGAAAAAAGAGCGTACCGCCCGAAATACTCAGGAAGTAAAAGAAAATAAGTACCAGTACTAAACCCTTTCTCATGCGCAATTTACAAATCTAGCATATTTATATATACCATGCAGCATTTTATTATTCTTGATGCATATAAAATCTCAATATCAGTTCACACCTCCTATATATCATAATATTCAACCTCCTATTTTTTTCCACTTCAGGCGCAAACTGTTACTCACCACACTTACTGAACTAAGCGCCATAGCTGCACCCGCTATCATTGGATTCAATAAGAACCCATTAACTGGGTACAAAATGCCCGCCGCAAGGGGTATGCCAACGATGTTGTAGATAAATGCCCAAAATAGGTTTTGCTTAATGGTAGCCACAGTATATGCAGATAATTTTATGGCCTCAGGTATGCGCGCAAGGTCTGACGAGATAATGGTCATCTTCGCCACGTCCATGGCTATATCACTGCCTTTACCCATCGCAATGCTTACATCTGCCTGTGCCAGGGCATTACTGTCATTTATACCATCGCCTACCATGGCCACAGTTTTTCCCTGTTGTTGTAATTCCTTCACAAATGCAGCTTTATCAGCGGGTAATACCTCTGCTTTATAGTTTGCAACACCTACTTGGTTCGCTATTGCCTTTGCTGTTGCTGCATTGTCGCCTGTTAGCATGTACACATCAATACCTGAACTTTGCAACTGATGCACTGCAGCCACAGAACTATCCTTTATTTTATCGGCAATTGCTATTACGGCTAATGTATTTTGACTATCAGCGAAGTAAATAACTGTCTTTGCTTCTGTTAGCCATTTTTGCGCTACATCTTGCAATTTTGCATCAATGTCTACATGATTATCCTGGAGCAATTTAATATTGCCAACATAGTAGAACACATTAGCAACATTGGCCTTTGCACCAGCACCAGTTATGCTTTCAAAATTGGTTACTGTAGCATTATCATTACTTTTCAGGTACCTCACAACGGCCTCAGCTAAAGGATGTTCCGATTGTTTTTCAATGGCCGCTAAAACGGATGATGCGCCTTCGTTGCCATTCAGCCAAATCGTATCTGTTACCTCAGGTTTACCTTCAGTTACAGTGCCCGTCTTGTCTAAAACAACAGCATTTATTTTTTTTGCCAGTTCCAAGCTCTCTGCATCTTTTATCAGTATGCCATGTTCCGCTCCCTTACCCACTCCCACCATTATTGCAGTTGGTGTAGCCAGGCCCAATGCGCAAGGGCAAGCAATCACCAAGACGGTTACCATGGCCATTAAACCCTGAGTAAAGCCGTTAGGGCCTCCCACTACTACCCAAATCACTAAAGTCAGCAAAGCTATACCTATCACTACAGGCACAAAGACACCTGCTATTTTATCTACCAGTTTCTGCACAGGCGCCTTGCTCCCCTGGGCCTCTTGCACCATTTTTACTATCTGTGCCAGCAGAGTATCGCCGCCTACCTTTTCTGCTTTGAACTGAAAACTTCCTTTTTGATTGATAGTACCCGCAAATACCTTTGCGCCAGATATTTTTTCAATAGCTATTGGCTCGCCACTAATAGTGCTCTCATCTACAAATGAATTGCCTGACACTACCACTCCATCTACAGGTATTTTTTCGCCGGGCTTCACCAGCAGCATATTACCTACTCTTACCTGCTCCAGTGGTATTTCCATCTGGTGTCCACCCTCATGTATCATCGTAACGGTCTTAGGTTGTAATCCCATCAGTTTCTTTATTGCTGAGGATGTACTTCCTTTTGCGCGCTCCTCAAGCAGCTTGCCCAGCAATATAAATGCGATCACTACTGCGGCAGCCTCAAAATATACATGGGCCTGCAACCCTCGTTTCTGCCAATAGCCTGGATCCAGCGTATTAAACACACTAAACAGGTATGCTACTCCAGTACTTAATGCAACTAGTGTATCCATGTTGGCAGAGCGGTGTTTCGCCTGCTTCCAGCCGCCTATAAAAAACTGTCGGCCCAGCACCAGCACAACAGGTGTCGCCAACACCCACATGATGTAATCTGCATAAGGAATATCCATACCAAACATGGCTATGAACACCAGCGGTATAGATAATGCAACGGCCCAAGTGGTCCTGCGTTTTAATGAATTGAAATTTTCCTTCTGCAGTTCTTCAAGCGATTCTTTTGCATCTTCAGTTTCGTCTATCATCAGATCGTACCCTACAGCCTGCAAAGCTGTTTTTAGCTTGTGGGCATCTGTTATAGAAGGTATATATTCCACACTTGCTGTGGCATTGGCGTAGTTTACGCTTACACTTACTACACCAGGCTGGTTCTTCAATATCATTTCGCTACTGGAAGCACACGATGCACAGGTCATGTGTAGCACCGGGTAGCTTTTCTTTACTGTATCTACATCGTAACCCAGATCGCGTATTGCCTTTACGGCAAGAGGTAATACTTCTGCAGGATCTGCAGCTTCTATGACTGCTCTTCGATTATTTAGTTCTACTTTATGTGCTGAAATGCCTTTTACTTTACTCAACCCCTTATCCACTATCATAGCACAGTGTTCACTATCCACTCCTTCCAGGGGAATATTCAAAGTATTTACGGTTGTTGCCATTTTAGTAAAATTGATCAGGCAAAGGTCATCAAACGTTATCTATATCACGTTACAGAATTCACCGAATGATTTATAAAATTCACAGTTTATCTAGTGGACTACGCTTTTCCCGAATGGTTTTATAATGAGAAGGAGTAAAACCAGTTACTTGCTTAAACTGGCTGCTTAGGTGCGAAACACTTTTATAACCTAGCTGATCTGCAATTTCAGATATGTTCAGCTCATCATACACCAGTAATTCTTTTGCCCGCTCCACCTTCTGGCGTATAAAATACTTTTCAATGGTTATCCCCTCCACATCAGAGAACAGAGTACTCAGGTACTTGTAATCATAGTTTACCTCGGCAGCTATGTAATCCGATAAGTTTATCTTCAATGTATTATCATGCGAATGATGCACCAGGTTGATAATTGTATTCCTTATTTTTTCGATCAGCCTGCTTTTCCTGTCATCCATCATTTCAAACCCAACCCGTTCCATACTGTCAGCTATTCCTTTTAGTTGACCCGATGACAACTCTGATTCAGCCAATGTAACTTCTCCTAATATTATTCCTTGAGGGTGTAAGTTCAGCTTCTCTAATTCTGTTTTTACAACCATGACACAACGGTCGCATACCATGTTCTTTATGTAAAGTTTGACTCCCATAGCTTAAAACAACTTTTGATTTTGTGTTACATGCTTGAGGAAACTGTAACAGACTATAGCAAGGATCTTTTGCATAAGGATTGCCAGGTATATGCAACAAAGTTATACCTTGAAGAGAAGAACGAGCCACATTCTTTATATGAAATGTTAAGGTATTCATATTATTGCTACGAACAACCTAGTGGCAAGGTTTTAGCTTATACCTAAGCAGAGTATAAGTAAAACAAAATGACATACGAACAGTTATATCGCAAATTACAAAAGGACTACACGGTGGCGGCCCAACAATATCATAAACAACCTACCGACACGGTGGCCACCCGTAACTGGCATAAAGCGCTGCAGGCATTATTGGTCTACTTTGGGCTTTTTAGGGGAAAGAAAATAAAACAGAGCGATGAAGTGAATGGCCTAGATCAATAAATATTTTATTATTATTTTACAAACATACGGTACTGTTATTTCATTTCTATAGGATTTACCACCTAAAATAGCTTTCCAATAAACTGACTTTATTCACATCTTTTTTGCTATTAGGATCAGTGTAGCAGCGCATTTTCCTCTATTATAGATACAGAGATAAAAAATTACACTTGTATGGTTACGACACTTAGCTATTTTTTATGAATGAGCCGGTTTACATGAAATTTAAAAAATCAGGTATATGCATTTGCAGTTTTTCATAAAGCTTAATTTTGCAAAACCCTCATGAATAAACATGAAAATAATATCGGCATTACAGATATAGAATACACCATTCTTCCAGACCACGTATTGTCTAACCCGGAAGAAAAACACAAGGTAAATTTTGTGCCGTATGCATCGCAAGTACCAGTTGTCAAAGGAAGGAGCAGTTTAAAAAAACACGTTATCAGCCTAATAACGGAAGGGGAAAAAATAATACATACAGCCGGCACAGTAATACATGTAACCCCAGAGAATATACTACTCTTGGCTGCTGGAAATTACCTAAATACAGAACGTTTCAAAAAGAATGAACGGATAAAAAGTATCATGGTCTTTTTTGACGACGACCTCTTGAAAAGTGCTATAAGCGAGTTAAAAAGAATACCAGCAAAGGATACATCCACTCAACATGTGACTATACAGCCTTTTGCACTGTTCCCTAAAGATGAATACCTGGACAATTTCATAGACAGTGTACAATCACTTATAGACAACAACCTTTTTACAGAACCACTGCAACTAACTAAACTTAACGAGTTGCTGATATTTCTTTATACCAAACATCCTGAACAGTTTGAGCATTTCCAGAATATTTACAGCCAACGACCCGAGGAAGAACGGATAAAACATGTAATGGAGGAAAACATATCTCACAATTTGTCGGTTAGCGAACTTGCCTTTTTATGTCACATGAGTCTGCCAACATTCAAAAGAAAATTCCAGCAGATATATAATGAATCTCCCGCAAGGTGGATACAGATACAAAGATTAACAACTGCTGCAGATCTACTAAAAAGGAAAGGCGCAAAGCCGGGAGATGTTTACCTGCAAGCCGGGTATGAAAACCACTCTAGCTTTTCAAAGGCTTTTAAGCGCCACTTTGGATTGTTACCCAAAGACTACTAGCTATTGAGCTTCTTGCTGTATAATGTGAGCCTTTTGCATTAAAGGATGAAATGCAGCCAGATTAATTTTGCTCTATAAAATCAATATATTATGAGCTTAGCACAAAACAAATCTTTAGTAGTAAAGTACAATAAAGAAGTAATAGAGACAGACAATATGGTACTATTGCAAGAAATGGTTGCTACTGATTTTATCAATCATTCGGCACTTGAGGGTATGTCGCCGGGTATAGATGGACTCATCTATTTCTTTACCGACATTATGCACTCGGCATTTTCGAGTTTAAAAGTAGATGTGCAGGATATGATTGCGGAAGACAATAAAGTAACCACCCGCAAAGTGATAACAGGTATACACCAGAAGCCGCTATTTGGCATACCCGCCACTGGCAAGCAAGTTACGATTAAGGTCATTGATATTCTCACTATAGAAAATAACAAGATCAAAGAACATTGGGGAGAAAATAACTTTGCAGCTGTCATACAATCACTGCAAGCATAGTTGGTTTAAATAGAGTAAGGATGGAATAGCAAAATACTATTCGATCCTTGCTCTATTATTAATGGATTAGCTTTGACGTTGAATGAACGCGTGAATACAATGCTATTTGCTTAACTCGTTTTGAATACGTGATCATAATCATTCTTTCGTTTGATCTTGATCATTAATAATCCAGGTAAGCGCAGGTAAGTTTGCAGTTAACAGCAAAATATGAAAATATCTTTCCACGGCGCAGCACGCACAGTAACCGGATCAAAACATATACTACACATTAATCCCAATAAAAAAATCTTATTGGACTGTGGTATGTTCCAAGGGCTTGGCAGTGATACATTGAAGCTAAATAATGAGTTTGGCTTTGATCCTGCAGAAATAGACCATGTTATCATATCTCATGCGCACATAGATCATATTGGTTTGCTTCCTAAACTGGTTAAAGAGGGCTATAAAGGCACAATAATTTGTACCCCGGCTACAGCAAGCCTTGCAAAACTATTATTGGTAGATTCGGCATATATACAAGAGGCTGATGTGAAATATATTAACCGTAAAAGGGATAAAGAACACAAGGTACCAGCAGAGCCACTTTACACAGTTGCAGATGCCATGAACGTCTTCCCTTTATTTGAAACGATATCTTATGGAGAGCACTATAAAGTTGCAGATGGTGTTGAGCTATTGTACACCGATTGCGGGCACATACTTGGCAGCGCAGCTATTAACCTTAGAATTAAAGAAGATGGCAAAATAACATCTCTCACCTTCAGCGGCGATGTAGGACGTTATAATGATATGATATTGAGATCCCCAGATGTTTTTCCACAGTCAGACTATATTCTTATTGAATCTACATATGGAGACAGACTACACGATCGTGTTACATCTGCAACGGATAAACTATTAGCACATATTGTTGAGACCTGTATAGAGCATAAAGGAAAGTTGATTATTCCAGCATTTAGCCTGGGACGTACGCAGGAAATACTTTTTATGTTGAACCAGCTTGAACAGCAACAAAGACTACCAGCGCTCAAATACTACGTAGATAGCCCCCTGTCTATTAAAGTAACCGAAACAGTAAAAAGATACCCAGATTATTTTAATGAGAAAGTAAAGCTTCTATTGAAAACGGATGAAAATGTGTTTGGCTTTAAAGGTTTGAAATACATAGACGATGTTGAAGATTCAATAGCACTCAACGACTTAACAGAGCCGTGCGTTATCATTTCCGCTTCAGGCATGGCTGAAGCAGGACGAGTTAAACATCATATAGCTCACAATATAGATGACGCACGTAACACCATATTATTTACAGGTTATTGCGAACCTGAATCGCTTGGTGGACGTTTAAAAAAGCAGCCTAAAGAGATAAGGATATTTAGCAAGATGTTTCCGGTAAAAGCGGGAATAGCTGAGATAACCAGCCTTAGCGCTCATGGAGACTATGAAGACCTTTGCCAATGGCTGTCTTGCCAGGACATAAAGCAAGTAAGAAAACTGTTTCTTGTACATGGTGAATACCCGGTTCAATTAAATTTCCGGGATCGTTTATTGCACAAAGGGTTTAGCGATGTGGAAATTCCTGATCTGCACCAAACCATTGGATTGGGAGAATAATAGGAAAAAAATATGATTCCATAGAGGAATTTGCAATTAAAGGACAAAAACCATTAGAAGCAACCGCCCTTGGTTGTGCCATTACACTAAGAGGAGTGCGGATGAACTTCATCTTTGATAACAATATCAACTGTAATGCCAACGATGACCTGCTGAATACATCGATAAGTATATTAAAAGCATAAAGCGGTAGAAGTTTGTGCTTACGCAGGTATGTTCATTAAGACTTTCATTTCATAAAAGCTTCTTGCAAGCACGATAAGTTTAGAGAAGTGCATATTGAATCATGGCGTCAAAAAACGCCTAAACGTTGTAAGTACCCAAATGTTGTAGTAAACATAAAAGCCGATTCTCTCGAATCGGCTGTAACATGTGCCTCAGACGGGAATTGAACTTATTTGTTCTATTCGCTCCAAGAGCAGCTTTCAGTTCTTTCAAAAAGGAGGTGCCACGAATGACGCAACCTTCTTTTGTTTTATCATCAGACGATGATTAGTAGCCCGTAGGGGAAGTGAACCACGTTTGAAATGGCTTGATTCCCAGTGACTTATTTTTATCTTTTTGACCTGTGCCACGAATGACGCAATCGGTCTAAATCTTCTGATTTTAAGAACTAAATTTTGCATTATCGAAACCTTTGGTCTGCGCCATAATTTTTACATCATGTCTAAGAACAATTGTATTTCCATATATGCAAAGATAATATATTTTTGGTCTTAATGCCTTATTGTGTATGTCATATTTGACGGAACTATTAAATCTCTTTCTATTAAAAATATTTTGCAAGTAAAAATTCCAATTCCGCCTTAACGAATTTTAGAGATGTTCGCTTATGCTACGGCGTAGGCTCACACTTATCGTTGGCGGGCTTCCTATGACCTTAGTGCTGTAAGTTACTGCCAGCGCTTATTTTTTAAGGCAGGTTAAGTCGAATGCTAACTTAACACTGTGAAATATAACAACTGTCAATCGTTACTCTGGATTTGAATATCCGGCTTCGAACTCTTCAAATTCTCAACCGCATCTGATTTCTACACGTCTGGTATCCCTATTCGGCTTTGATTATTTATCATTTTTATAAAAATCACCTTATAAATGATGTTTTGTTATCTTAAAGCAATCACCATCTTTTCCCCAACCCAATCCCTGCAAACAATAAAGCTTGATAAGGATATGCTTTCTGATCAGCCATTATGGGAAAAGGTCCTTTGCATAGACAGCTACATTGATGCCTAAGGTGACAACCCCTATAAAGCTCTTATTCTTCCTTAGCTGTATCACAACACAAGAAAAAAGCCATCTCAAAAAACGGCTTTTTTCTTTATGCGTTCATCATTGATATATTGCGAACACTCCCATCATCTTAAAGGCTAACTACTAAATATCTATAACCTTATCATAGGTAAGTCCGCTGGCGCCCTCTCCACGACCTGTAATTTTTTTCCTTCCCACCCATAAGACCGTTTGACCATTATACCATCGAGTTCGTTTAAAATATGTTTCAAGAATAGCTCCAGCTCTTGGTATTTTTTCCTCATGTATATAATACGGAGTGTAGGTGGTTCCTGTTAATCCATAATTCAAAATGCTAGTAACAGGTCTAATAAGCGAATTTGCATATTTATCTAAAATCCGGGGCATTGCCCCTCTTTGAAAATGCGTATATCTGTTGGTGAGTGGTAAATGGATAGGGATAAATGGTATCCAGTTTTCCGGGATAGTAGTAGAAATTAATTCAAAACTAATTTTAGCATTAGGGTCGGGCGGATTAGGGGATTCAGGTAAACTCCCCCTTAATTGCATTAAATAATCACCATATAGCTTTGATCTTTGATATCCATCCCATCCCTTACCTAGATTATCTGGTACAATTTTCTCTATTCCCCAAACCATATCAGACACTTCATCGCGAATGAATAAGACAGACTCAATGGGGTCGCTTTCCTGGATATTATTTACAACCGGTAATAATGGGAATGAGCCTGCAGGAGAGTGCGTATTTATCGGATCGGCATTTGATGACAATGTATCCGCTTTACTGATATCCAACCAACGCCAACTTTTCCAGTCATTATCTTCGCTAAAGCCTGTAGTATAACTGTAATTATTAACAGGGTAATTGGCAACGAAAGTATTTACACCAAAAACATCGGTAACTACAATTCCTAAAACTTCAGCATAACTGCCAACAGGAACTGTATATGGCAGCACAAACCAGTCGTCCTGGTAAAGCAATGCAAACTGGGTCATAATAATTTTTGCCATATCGGTAGGGTTGCCATCCAGATTACAAAAGTTGACTGCCCCGTTTTCAAATTCCCACCATCTGCTGCACGGCATACCAGGGAACCCTGTTTGGCCAACCATCAGTTGTATGGCCTTGGTTACTTTGGCAGCTGATGATGCAATTGGGAATGTATTAATATCTTGTTCAAAAGCAGACCAATCAAAGTGCCCCTGGTGATAATTCTGAGCAGTAAGTTTCAACTGGTTTGATGTATCAACAGGCCAGTAAGCATCAAATTTGTATTCCAGGTCATCAGGATACCAATTCTCCTGAGATACATCTGGTAAAGTATAGGTGCTCTTTACCCATGCTACAAAATCAGACACGGCAGTTAGAAGATCTGTACCTGAGCCGGCAGGAAGTGACGTACCAAAAAGCGAACCTAAATTAGTATTCCATGCCGGATCATTCAATATAGAATATAATATAGCCCCATCTAAGGTGATGCCTGAAATGGAAATGGCTGCGAGAAAATTAACCAGGTTTGTATTGCTGAATATCTGTGCGCCATTTAATGTATCCAGATCTGAGCTGGTTGCAATGGGTGGTGTAGTATCTATTTCCAGTGTTGCCGGAGAGCTATCAAACAAGCTTATGTACGTATTGACAAGAGAAGGTGCTACATCCTTTTTTAAAAAGAAGTACCATTTTTTTGCCAGCAGTACTCTTTCTTTAATGCTAAAGCTATAATTAATGCTTTCCACGATCGGCTCCATCGGCAAGTCATCCTGGGTATATGCCACTGGGGGCTGGGTGTATTTAGCTATGCCTGAAATTTGCATGTAGTCTAATTGCACCTTAGCTAATATCCCTGAGCCCGCATCCTTTCCGGTAAACTCTCCCATCTGCCATTGGCGCCCCAACATCCATAATGGGTCATAAATCCGGGCTTCCAGTACCTGGTCAAACTGTTGTTGACGAGGCCTGCTTTCAAGACGATTCCATCCTGTAAATGGAATAACTGGAGCTGAAACACTTGGTGTACCTGTAGCCATTTTACATTTATATTTTCTATCCGCCTATTGATGCTGTCATTGCATCCAATGCAATAGCAATATCAGCGAAAGTTGATTGTTCAGTAACAAAAGAGTTTACACTATTATCAGATAAAACTGCATCCGATGAAACTGCAGTCCAGTTTGCAACTTGGTCTAAGATTGTTGAAGACGAAATGGTACCAGGCAAAACAGGTGGTGCTGCATCATTAGGATTATAATCAAAAGAAACTTGTTGAATTGAGTCGGATGACTGATACACTATTTTATTGCCTGAAAGTTTGATATTCCCATTTCCATCTAATTCTGCAGGTGTCACTTCCCCTACTACTGCTGGTAGTAACCACTTGAAAGCTTCAAAATATGCAGTATTATTAGAGTCAGTAGTTGTGGCAGTCTGCATTATTCCAATTCCATTGTCCAGAGCATTAGCATTTTCATTATTCTTTATATCTGTACTTTGGGCCCTAACAAAATGGTCTGGTTCCACCATCCTTATTTTCGCCATATCCATGGTATCCAGCATTGTATATAACAGATCTTCCATCCGCCATGTTTTCACTCCGGTATCTGTTGTCTGCATCACTTGTGGATTTACAGCGAGTAAAATATTTTGAGGTGGTTTGGCTCGTGGTTGATCATGGTTGAAGGCGATACCAGTAGTTTCTTCATTAAAGGGAATTAATTCATTCCATTCTTCAAGCATCAGTCCGCAATAAATATTATAAGAAGTATATCCCGGAGAAGTAGAGGTAATAACAGAAGACAATTGTCCGTAATTAAAAATTGCTACCGACAACTTATCGCTCGAGGGTGTATAGGTTGAAGGATATGATAGACCATACCAATAATCTTCCTCAACAACCGGACTTAAACTGGCGGGTATATATGGAAACTGAACAGGCCGTATATCTTTTAGAGGGTAGCTATTATCATCATCGGCAAGCAGACGTATGGTTTCTATATCAGCTACTTTATTTTGCACCCTGGCAAGGCCATAAAGCCAGTTGTCCATGTCAAATGTAAAATCAGCGGCATGGTTGCGCATAATACCAGTAGAAGTATTTATTGGCGTGGTCAATAACGCATCTACGCCACCACTGCCACTCTTAATACCTGTATAGTAATCAAAGAAGAAATAAGGAATAGCCTTAAATCCTGTACCCAGTATAGTGGTGATCACAGAAACACAAGCATTAACCTGTTTATCCTGATCTGTTATACTAGCTATTGTACCCAGTATAGTATTTGCTGCATTGTAATTATTAGTCAGGTCGGTTTTAGCTTTTAGAACCAAAGCTTGCATAGTTGCTACATACCCTTCTACGGTTGTGCTTGGAGTTGATGTAAACATATCTCCGGCCGAAGTTGGGATGGCATACGCAAGCCCAAAATTTGCAGCTATTAATAATTGTGTTCTGATATTACTAATTACAGGATTATTGGCTACACTATCTGCAATTGTAATTGTAGGTAAACCACTCAAAACACCAATATGAGTATTAACAGCATTGACTAAAGCCTGCGCCCTATTTTTCAGTTCAGGTACATCGTAAAGGGGTTTTGTAGCATCGGCCACAGCATTGGGTGTAAATATAAAGTCATCAGATTTTAACCACCGGCTGGCATTGACCGTTTGCGCTATAGAAGCTATCAGCGTGAATATCTGCTGAAATGAAGCAACTGTCCCTGTCCCTTTGTTATTAAGATCTATGTTCAATGATACGCTTAATGGGATACCCGCAACAGGAGGATTATATAGTGTTGTTGCAGATTTTACATAAAAAGTAATGCGATTTATAAATTCAGCTTTGTATGAATCTGATTGTACCAGGTATAACAAATCTATTGGTTGTATCTTTAAGTTGGATAAAGAAACAGTTACACTTTGGCTCACATTATTAATATCATTAAAGGTAACCTTACACCCTATCTTATCAGGGAAATTACTTACTGTAACAGAAGTAGATGAAGCAAATGGCGCTACCAGTAATTGAGCTACCCAATTATTCAAATTAGGTTCTGACACTGCCCTTGGCGTAATAGTCGTTACACTGGACCATGGAGATGCTGCACTAACAGGTGCGACCATTGCTGCCAACCGATGATTAATATGTACACCAGACCTTGGGGTATCCACCACTTCTGGCATTGATGGATTCTTGCCTTCAGTCAATGATTCCATAACAGCCGCTGAACGGCTAAAATTACCCTTAGCTATTTGGAAGATACCTTCTGCAATAGAAAGATCGCCCAAGGCATCAATGGCATTAGCTATCCTGTCTATCTCTGTCATAATTGCATTAAACTCTGCAGTAGTGTATGAAGGAACAGTTATACCATTAAATAAAGAAAACGGTGTATAGCTTGACAATGCAATACCTGATATATTATAAGGCCCACCAGCAGTATCAGCAAATATTTCGTATAAAGAAGCTGTAGGAAATTCATTTAAATACTGGGCAACATGCACATTCGTCCGTATTGCATTTAGCAATTCTACCCCAGCTATTACATTTGATGGTCTCAAGTTCTCTGTTGGGGCAATCACAGTAGTCGGATCTGATGCGCCATCTACAATTGGAAATTTCTGACGTAGCGGATAAATAAATTTATCAAGCTCCAATGCAGGATAACCTTCATGAAGCATATTTTCAAATTGGTAACCTAGTAATGCGTCAAGTGTTTGTCCATTACGAATACCTTCCAGAAGAGAAAGAGCCAGATCAACCCGTGTTGAAGCTAGGTTCACAGCAAAACGATTGTCGTCCGTATTCTTTTCAGAAATGTACCCGCTCCTTAATACTGCGGCAGCAAGTGCATGAGCCATAGATGGCGTCTGTATGAATCCGAGGTTGGTGTTATCATAATATACAGGAGTAAAGTCAGTTAATCCTGTAGGTATATGTGTGGTATTTATAGCTTCCAGCGCACTTGTTGTTGTGCCTGGGACCAGCTTGGGTCTTACATCAATTAGCCACCCATAGCATGACAAGTATATCCCTTGTTTGCGCGCACCACTTGAATGGGTTCCATCTGTATTACTTAATGTCCAAAGTTTTTTATTTACCATACCATAATTCCATGCATCCAGTCGGTAAGTACACAAATCCATATGCTCACGCATTAATCTGTCTAACTCAGCTGTACTACATGTTTGCAATTGAGTAAGAGCCGCTTTCATATTTGTAATACCAGACAAAAATGGACTGCCAATAGAGTTAAGATCGCTATACCCTGCACCTAATGATGGACTTGGTGCAAATAAATAATCGGCAAGCTTTATATCACTCCATGTAGGGCTTACAAATGGCGGACGGGCAGTAGTTGTTATATCGCCGACGTAATTATAGAAAAAGTTAAACGCCGGCCCTACTGGCGTAGATGTACCTAAATAATTAGACGAAGTAATATTAGCAATATTCTCAAAAAGCAAATGCCATTTTGTAAAAATAGCTGAATTGGGAACTTTCATCTGCTGCGTAAAAATGCCTTCAGGTGTACCTATAATTTTCCTGGCGACTTTTGTAAATACATTGGCTGCTTCAAGTATATCGCCTGCTGCCTCCCTGTATGTAAGCATTACAGCTTGCCTTAACAGCAAGAATAATAATGACCTTGATGGCATCTGCCTGAATTGATTTGACGTCCAGATCTGCGACGGGTTAGTTGTAAGCAACCAATTAATATAATTTTTGCCCAAATAATCATTAGGTAAAGGAGTGGTTTCTGAAACAGAACTCCCTTCAGCAACGGTGGGACCAAATAGCCTGTAACTTTCAAGGAATTGCACTGAGAAAATACGTAAGGCATTTTTTATCCTTGTCATATTGGGAATGCCATTTGTAGAACTAAAAAACTCATTTATATCAAATAAGCCATTTGCATCTCCTAAGGGGTTAGGAATAGCACCTGCTGGAGGACCGGGTGAATAAATACCACTATTAAAATTAGCAAACAGGTTGAAAAAACTGGTTGGAATATCTAAAATTCCAGAACTCCATATATCTGCGGGGGTATTACCCTCAGTAGAAAATGAATGACTGTTATCGAATTTCATGCTATTTAAGAAGTATCTGTTATATACCTCTGACATAGATGCATCGACACTCAGGAGATCCATAAAATCTGCTTGTGTACTTGCAATACCTTTATTCTTGTCAACTGTCTTTACCTTCCAGGTAGCCATTTGCAACCAGGCATTATTTAATATCTCTAATGTAGCCGTTAAACGGATATTAAACCTGTCTTGTAAGAACAACGGAAGGTTTGCACCAAAAGGGCCAGCATAATCATCTAAAAAGTAAGATGTGATGTCATTACTACCATCTGTTGTTGATAAACTACCAGGGAATTGATTATCAGGATAAACGCGTTCCCATTCCCACCGTCCAAAACTTGTTACAGGTAATATACCATAGGGTTGTTCGGCAACCCTTATAGATGGCAATGCACCTCTTCCTATTACATAATCGGTAAAATAATCCTTTGTTTTGGCTGCATTGTCTTCTGTAAAAAGAAAATTCATCATTTCCTTCATATAGTTACCTACGGTTCCACTCCACAATACACGGTTCATGGAGATGGCATTACTAATCTGCGACTTGTCCGCATTTTCAACATGTTGCAAAATACTGTAGTCGATACCTAGGGCATCAGCCAACCATTGACCATCTTTTTTAGTTATTGTATTACTGGTACCGCTAAATAATGGATCTGATACTTCTGTGGCAAAGCTTGCTTCGGCAAAGGGGTCTGTTTGATTGTAACCGGCATTCATAGTATCAGTATTATTTGTTGGCGTTCCTAGTTCCAGGAGAGAAAGCCCCCCCGGAGTATAGTGATGACTGTCTAAAAGATATTGAAGTAATTGCTGGTTTAATGCAGGTAGTGAAGATTGTGTACCGCCTTGTAATTTTGTTCCTAATACAAGCAGTTTATCAAAACCATTTTTGGCTTCATCTGCGGTCAATCTTATTTTTATTCCCATTCCTTTTTGCACTGCTTCACCAAAGTCCACCATCCACAAAATATTAGGATCTGTATTCAGGTTACCTGTTGCGGTATCAGTAAATGCGGTGCCTTGAGGGTCTATACTTGCGTACAAAGGTTGAGGTATTGGATTGCCAATTTTTATATGCCTGAATGAATAGCTTCCATCACTCACATTATTTACAGCAGCAAACAAAAAACTGTCTGGCATTACATTAGAAACTGATGGCTGAGACCATGTGGAATCTACAAGGGTAGGGCTAGGAAAAACTGGGGTCTCACTATATATTTCATCCCATGTTGCGTATGTAGGTATTCTTTCTATTGCCTGGGACAGGCTACTGAACTGTGTTTGTATAGATGATACTGTCTGTGAAAATTGAGAACCCTGACCACCCTCACCCTCACCACCTGTATTGGCAATTATCACATTACCTAATTGATTAAAATTAGTTATTGCTGCATTTACTGCTATGCTGGCCTGAGCTGCATACGATACCGGAATGCCGGGAACTTTTTGTGCAGCGCTGCTTAAGTAACTTAACTGCGGACCATAATAGCTTAGATGTGTAGCAGCAGAAGCTGTGAGTGCAGGTACGCTTAATGCAGATACACTAGTAGTAAAAGTATCTAATAAACCAAGACTGGTAGAGAATGGGAAAAATGGACTTATTATTACAACATTAGAAAGGTTTGTTGGCATCATTTGTTTTACGATCCATGCTGCTCTTTCTGGCCCATACAAACCAACAAGTATTTGCCATGCCTGGAGTTGCAGTGCCTTATTTCCATGAGCTGCCCACCAAGAGGTCCAGTAAGTAATGCCTGCATTACTTTCATCGAGAGTAATTCCTCTTTCTAAAGAATCAACTTCAAAATCATCTGGATATACCCTGATCCACAGTTCATCAACAAGTACATACGGATCAAACAAGGTAGCTTTGGAGGTATCTATCCCAGCAGATGTATTCCATGCCGTAGTAACAGTATTGGTTGTTGTATTAAAATTCTGTTGGACCACTGATTGGTTTGTAGGATCACTAATAGCACCTATTGCGGGTTGCAGTGTAGCAAACTGTCCATTTAGAGGGGCAATTTTCCCCCAAATAAATGCCGTTGATATAGGATCTGATAAAGGTGTCACTAAAATACCCGCGATTGCTTGAACCTGACTTATATATAAATTAAATAAAGAAATAAGCTCCTGATCTTGCGGATTATTTTGTACGTAGTTGGTGATCTTAAGCGTAAGCTGTGTTGTACTGTTTACTAAATTTCCAATTCCATTACCCATATCGCCGATCTGGGAAGAAACGTCGTTTGCAGTAGGTTTAATATCTTGTATTGCAGGGTCTAATGTAAGTTTATCTTGTGACAAACCGGGGAAGAGCATCTGCTGCCATGGTTGATTTAATAGCGTCTTGGTATCTGTTAATGATTGTTTTAATTGTGCTAGTGTTTGCGAATCGCCTTGGGCTCTGGATAGGTAATCATACAAAGTTGAAAACTGTGTTGACACTGCATTTATTTGCGTCCACACATATTGTTTATCATTACTTGCGGTAACCGGTATCCTATTAAAAAACTCCCCTAATTGATTAGAGTTATTAATGATCTGCTGAAAAGGCCCCTGTTGAATTGTACCATCTTGAAATACTTGCGGTAATAACTGATCATTATTGTTTATTATTCCTACAGCAGGTTGCCAGTTATTTATCACCTCTCCTGATATCTGTTCTTCCCATGATGTATCTGCCGGTAAACTATTAGTTATACTCGTTAAATTCTGTAAAGAAGCATTAATAATAGATATAGTTTGATTTAATTGGGGAATGAGATTTCCATCAGTACATGCAGCCAATAATGCCTGTGTTGTATTATTTATATTATTGTTTACTAACTGTAGATTGTATTGTAATTGATTTTGTTCAATAGGAGTAATCGATGCTATCTGAGCAAAATTGGCAGAGACATTTGATAAACTTAATTGAATATCCTGGGCTGCTTGCAGTGCAGAAGAGCTATTGAAATTCGCAAATATACCATAAGAATTAACTAAAGTATTTGTAGATGATATCGCTGTAACCGCTCCTTTTACACTCACTTTGGTAACATCATCCAGCAGGTTTTCATAAACTTTCCTGAACCTTGTTTCAAGGCGGACTGGCATCATCAGAAAGTTAGTGTCATATAGCGTTTTACTACTTAGCTGATTTATGAAATCTGTTAATTGTACCGGTGTATCATTAATAACAGGGACAATATTATTTTTGCTACTTGAATAGTTCATTGCTGTATTTTTTTGATATTTTTATTTTTCCACACCTTAAGACATCATACTTTCAGCGTGAATTGCTACCATTACCGGATCTCTATATAGTATATAAGCCATATTTGCAGCATTACCTCCCCATGTAATGGGGTCTGCCGGCGAAGGGGCAGGACTTACAGTACCAATTTTTATTGTCGTAGGCGAGCTGCCAAATATCCCCCAGTTAAGCTCATCCCATGACGTTAATGCAGTAACTGGTGGTTCTTCCAGCCCAAATCTCATTTGTCCTGGTCTTTCACGAAAAACAAAGAACCAACCCGGACTGGCTGCGGTATTGTTTCCTAATGCATCTGCTTTACTTAAATCAAAACCCAGTAAAACAATGTCTGGCTGTAAAGAGGATTTAAACACAGGGAATTTGACTATAGATGGATCTGGATTTCCATAGGCATCAACAAGTGTTGGAGGAGCATATAATTGGTGCGGCACCGAAGGAAATGCAGGGTCTGCTTTTTGAGCATATATTAATGCATTGGGATATTTTTTCAACAGATCTCCGCGAATTAAAAGCACCAGGTAAGCAGGGTTGGATGTATGACGTGTGGTATAATTATTTTGACCAAGCACTTGCCCTGAAAAATAAGTTCCCCACTTATGCATAGGATCTATATCATACATAAAATCTGTGGTGCCTGTCAAGTTAACGGTATCGTTGATATCCCAGAATCTCCTGAAATAGCTTCCCCTTTGATCTGTAGGATATTCTTGCCACAAGAGTTCTCTAGCAAATTCATGATTCAGACCTGCCATGTACGATTCTATAAACCGTGTATTGGTTTCTAGTATAGTAACTGTATTATTGGGGTATTGTGAAAGGTTGGGTAATATATATTCAGCAGATATACTCATAAGATCGTTGAACATTGGCTGATCAATTACGGGATATGCCATCACCAGACTATTCAAATTTAATAGAGGAGATAGCCCACCTGGTGCCTCCAGTTCAATTTGCTGGGAAATACGATCAGTTATTGTTGTTGATGGCTGTAGAGCTGCCTGTACCTTAGCTACCAATCCTACACTTGTTGACATTTGTATAGGCACAAGAAATATTGCATTTAAATTCTGATGACTGGTATAATTTGTTATCAGGGCATTGAATGCATCGTAAGAAGACCTTTTAGGTGCGGGGCATACATATACTTGTGTCCACGTTAACGAATTAGCAGTAGCAAAAGAAGAGCCGGAACTTGCGTTATTATTAGCTTCAACTGTTGTTACGTAACCACTAGTGCTAGTTGGTGAAGGCGGATTGGGAAACGGCAATGCTGCGGCCACTGCAGCTGTATTAATATTAGCAATTAATTGCGAATTGACCAGTGTGTTATTGCCGGCATTTGCCCTGCTTACAACAAATGATCTATTACGAGTAAGCTTACGAAAACCGCTGTTTACAGAAGCTGTAGTTAAATTAGTAAACGTTGTAGCTTTAAGCGCAGATATATGACCTGAGTAACTTGTTGGGGTAATAGGCCCCGGGGACACAGTATATGTTGCAGAAAGTATGTCTATTTTTTTAAAAGCCAGCCCACCTATTTTGGTAAAATCATTGGCTTTTGTTTCATCTATTGTAGTGGAAATACTTGCATTGCCAATAAAGTGTTTTTGGTAAATGCTTTGGCTGGCCTGTATGGCCAACTTCATTTTATTTATCTTATTATTTACAAGTAATACCTCTCCTATTTCCTCCCAGGCTATTTGCATGTATGCCTGTTTATTTTTTCTTACAGCAAGTGCACCTAACCCTGCTGCTGCCCTATAGCGTGGATCCAGATTTAATTGCTGAAGCCACGTGGGACTCCCCACCCCCATTTGTTGAACACCAGCATGCCACTGACCATATATAGGAGGTGTAACTACCGGATCATCATCTAAATTTGAATTTACATATGGATGTGGTTGTGCAGTGGTATTATACGGTGGTAAATTATATGGCGGCGTATATGACGAGTTCTTCATTACGGCAGTCATATTCAATATGTTATTAAGCGCAGTAGTATATGCATTGCCACCAATTAAAACCTGGGGCGGAGCTGACACAAAAGAAGATGGCATCAACGCCCCTTCCATTGTGACAGATGGTGATAGCCCGTATGAGGCACCCGCACTAAAATAGCCATTTAACCCCATACCACTATTGCTGATATCCATTGCCCGTCCTCCCAGGCTAGGATCCATTACTCTTGGCTTTAAAGCCCTAGCTAAAGATTCAAAATCACCCAGAGCACTAGTTCCAAACCTCCATTGGTAATATACTGGAAACTGAGTAGCTGATGTCCAAGAAGATAATAAGGATGACACACTACTTAATGAAGGGTTGAGGGTAAGACCTGCAAGTCGCCCAGTTTCAAAAGCTGGGATCAGGAAGGCCGTATATTGGGTATTAGGTGCTAATCTTCTTGAACACATTAACCGACAGACTGCGATATCAGGTTGAGTATTCAGATCATTTTTCAGGTTATTTATATAATCGGTACTGGTAGGTGATGTAGCTGCTCCCGGATCTGGGCTGCTAACACAAACATGAGCCCATGCCCAGTGTTCATTTGTAGGATGGAGAACAGTACTGATGGCGGGTATGATATTGATGCTAGGTGGTAGCCCATCAGCCACTGGAGCTATAGCGGTATATTCATTATCACTTAATACAACCAATGCCAGCCACGGTCTTAACTTATCGGTAGCATCGCTGATAGCGGGAGTATATCGCCATAAAAAATCTTCTTCATAAAACTCTATGTATGGCAGATAATTATCATCAAAATTAAATGAACCGGATGTTGGTTCTGTGCGTATAATGGCATTAGGATCTATGCCAGTTATATCACCTGGTCCATAGAGCTCTACTGTATTTGTTATGGTATCTGTCGACGTTCCGCCCCCTGAGAGGCTACCGTGCAATGTAACATCAACATTTATCTGTGCTCTTTCAAAGGTTGGACTGGAAGTACCATCAACCTGATTTATTTTTGATACAATCCCTTTTCTCATCCAGGGCAGAAAGCCAAATTGTGTATCGCTCATGTTTTAAAGATTTACTAAAAACCAGTATTAATAGGATGAAGCTGTTAAAGCAAAAGACGTTGGTCCTGCGGCATCTGCAGCCGTAAGCACAGCAGAAAGTGGTCCTGAAACCGGTGTTGGTATTGATGCTGATAAACTATCTGCACTAACCAACTTATATTGTTCCTGCTTAAGAGAAACATTGTATATCGGCTTCCTGACATTAGTGTTTGCTTTTATTGACAGGCTATTTGATGATATTAAACCTCCGCTTGCAAAGCTGTTTACAAGCCTAGGTTCTAACAGAGAGAACATCTTAGGCATACCCCATGCAGGGAATCTGTTTACCTGATCAATAACAACAGTATTATACTTTACCTTTTTCACAATAAACAAGTCGGCACTCCAATCGTCTGTAGCTGTAGCCGATGCCCCTGATTTCAAAAATTCAAATGATGCAGCTTTTAATTTCTGATCATCACTCATGTTCCTGAATTGAGCAGGTGCAAAATTTGCATCTACCTCACCAAGACCGGGTTGGGATGCTCCTGCGATTTTCACATCGGTAATATCATAAGTACCACCGTCTGTTGGTTTTTGCGACCCAAATCTTTCGATAACTGTATTAAGTGGTACTACATTTTGGCCCACACTAAGAATACCAAGGGGGTGTAGTACTATGCCTGCTGTTGCAGGAGATAATGGCCTTAAATTTACCAGTAGCGTTTTATTCACTGGCAAATCAGCCTGCCAATTCTTTTCATCGTTTAATGATGCTAATATCAGTGGTTTTATTGTTACGCTTGGTAATGTTGTATTTGTATTATTACCCCAGGTTTTGTCAAGATTTGCCGTTTTCTTTACAAACAGCACTTTAAATCTCGCCGAGCCTTTTGCGTGCCATAATCCCGGTCCATCAAGAGTAATATCCATGGAGATAGAAAGCAATTCTCGGCTTCCCCATTTTACTGCTAATCCCGCATGAATATCAGCAGTAAAGTGGAATGGATTTAACTGGAACAGAACATCAAAACCAAAATATCCTACTACCTGTAGCTTCCATACTTTAAGTAAAAAGTCTATTTCGGCACCAAATTGCAGCGTATTGGATGTGAACGCGAAATAAGTAGAGAACTTTAATTTCAGATCACTTTCATCAAAAATAGAAATGGTGAGCCTGTTCATATTTGCAGGCAACAGCAAATATGATGGAGGATTGAATGCCGGATGGAAACCACCTACTGATAATACCATTTCTTTATGATCGCCCCAGAACATACGCACTGCCATATCGCCCGACAGGGTAAATGACAACAACCTTGAGTTATATATAGAAGCATCAAACGTCATATACTTATTATCAAAATCGATAATTCCTATAAACGCGATATTTAATTCAAGAAGTGGATCATCAGGATCAGGTAATGCTATTTCTATATTACCTAATATAGCCAGCCTTACAGGGTCAGGCATATTGATCATTAAGCCCAGCTTTATTGTAATAATAGGTACTTCCATACCCCAGTCGAGCAAGAAGAAGAGTCCGAAAGTGTACCTGTTTTGTTTGGCAGGAAAATAGCTTTCAAGATCACCAATAAGATGGTCTATATCAGAGACCACATTATCAGGGAACATGATATTATTAATAGCTCCATTTCTTACTCCATCACGTAATGGTTGGGGATTCATATCCCTATTTATGCCCACGAGGCCCCCCACCCCACTAAGTGAAAAACCAAACCCGATAGGTATAGATGGTGCAAATGTTACATTCACTAACAAAAGGAACGAATACCCGTTACTACCATCAGGAAGTTTGGTTGTTATTATACCTACAGCACTAATATCTATTTTATCCAGTATTTTAAGCTGCGCTGCACCGTAATAGCGGCCATTAGGCTCATCAAAATATAAATATCCTCCGCCAGTCACTGCATCTGCATCAATACTTATCCCTACCCCATTGGGTGGTTTAAAGTTTAATTGATAATCGAGATCATTCAATATACCTCTTGAGTCAGAACTGCTTTTTTGAATTAAACTGGCATTGATGCCAATATTGTCTATAACACCACTTAAAAAACCAAGTGTAAAAGAGATGTTGGCACCAACACCGAGGCTAAATGCATTATTAGCTACACCTGCTTTTATTATTATATCATCTATTCTAATTGGGGCCTCAGATTCTGTTGATCCATTCTCTTGGTTAATAGGGATGGTTATCTCAAATCCTCCACTACCTGAAAAACTGATCCCATTCTTTGAAGACCATTTCATACCCAGGCCCATTGTCATTTCAAAAGGGGTATCTCCTAATAATTTTTGCAAAAAATTATCACCATCCCCTGGCTCGAAAACAAAGAGTAAATTAGGTTGTACAACCGTATCTCCCAACCCAATACTGAAAACAAATTCCGGGTCTGTAATATTTCCACTTACCTGCAAAGAAGTCTCAATACCACTGAGCATTAAACGGGTTGTATAGTTTGTCCCTAGTAATATCCACGGTGAATATGGAGCTGCAACCAGGGTAACTTTCGCTCCTATTGCAGCACTTGGGCTGCTTGCATATAGCTGCTCACCATTGGGTGTAATAGCGTACCCCAAAAGGTTGCTTGATGAAAAATAGCCTTCCCCCTTTAACAACAATTCAGGAGTAAACTGGAACTGAAAAGATCCGATACCGGTTACTTCGGGAATAAACATAATACCAGCTACAGAACTCCCATTGGGAGCCGGCAATATTGAAAGTCCTATCTTTTCATAATTATTGCTTTGGGGATCAAAACTTTCATATAGTGGCACTTCAAGCGCTTCGATAATACTAGTAGTTACACCAGTATAATATGAATTATAATGCGATTCATTAATTAGTGTTCTGCCAGAATCAACATTAAATGTTTTAAAAATTCGTTCCAGTGTTTTATACAGCAGATCATAGTTGGTTGTAGTTAATCCCCAGCTATACCTTGTTTTTATCACCTGTAAAGGGCCTGTGATAAAATTACCTAGTTGATTCCACTGAATTGTTTTTTGTATATATGGAATTCTGTTAGCCCCAGTTGGGGTAACTTCATTAAATTGGATAATCCCTACAAGATGAAAAATGCTGAATAATATTTTCTGGTTTCCTTGCAGATATGTTATAAACACATCGTCAAACAAATTTCCACCCAACTCAGTCCAGAATGCACTTTGATTTAAGGGGAACAACGATACTGTTCCATATGGAAAACTGCCTAAAGCGTTAATGTCATTGTAAATGCTCTGTATTGCCGGTATGGCATCATTTACAACATCATCAATATTGGCATAACCATTTTCAACTTTTTCTACTAGGTCCAGTATATTATTAATGGCAGTATCCAAGTCTATAGCCGTGTGCACTAAAGTCATGTCAGACTCAACAGCATTTGATAGCCAGCCCCGGGAACGTAAATAGCCATTAAAATTGTCGCTGTTGGCAATATTATCAGCTAATATATTTAATGCATTTCTTACCGCTATCGTTATTGGTTTTAAAAAGCCGCTCATAATAAATGTTTATTGATTTTCCATTGAAAATGCATGCGAAGGAATAGCCGATGTTATATTTGGATAAACGTTTACATCTCCAGGCACGTTGATGTTTGAAGGTATTTGATCGTAACCTGCATAAGTTCCTTTATTGTAAAACCTCATTAATCGATATAAAATTTCATATACTTCGGCAACCGATAGCGTAGTATAATTGTCTGAAACAGCTACCATCCCCCCCATTCCGTCACTCCATGTAGTTGTAACCATCGTAGCTAATGCAGCAAAAAAATCGGGATAAGCTGTTTCTGAAATTCCTAAATAAGCAGGTAGTGATAAAATATCTGATAAGTCACCTACAGATGGACTCCCAGTCATAATATTAGCTGCATCAGCATAACTAAATGCAAATCCCAACCCTTGCTCCAGTATCACATATGAGTCTAATAATTTAGCATCTATATGGACCGCATACCATATAGCTTTTACATCAGGATCTAAATTGGTAATATTAGTTGGTAAAATGAGCCCGTTTTCTGTTGCAGGCGTTGATGAAGGGTTAGTGATGGCTATATTCAGATGTTGGTTATAAGGGATCAACGGATCGCCTGGATTAGAAAATGAGCGGATCGTTTTATCATCACCTGTTCCCCAACCAGCAAACTTCTCTCCCACCTTACTCATAAAACCATTAATAAACCAGTTTTCACCAATATCGTATGCTCTTTTTCCCCATCGCCAATGCATATGCAAGCAACAGAAACCACAAACAGGGGCATGAATCACGATTTTTTCATTACCAGCCAGACTGTCTTTGTAATGACCTAAATAACCCTGTATATGCATGTTATCATATGCCCCTTGTCTCCCGACTTTCCGAAGGGTTATACCATTTGTACTGGACGTTGTTGAAGGATAATTATAGGAATCTTCAGCAGACGGTATAAATTCCTGGTCGCCTGGGCTGTATCTTGTGTCTTGTGTACCCCATACGGCAGTAAACTCTTTTTCTGTTTTAAGATAATAATCAACATAATCAAAAGCAGAGGCCCACCAAGGACTCAAGTCAGGAAGCCGCTTCACCCCCGCAAGGAATTGTTGCCCCACTCCACCGGGAACATATGCTGTTTGATAATCAGGCAACAACCTCTTATCTGGCGAAGTGCTTGTGTTTGAATCAACATAAAATCCCGCTATATTCTTGCCTATAGATGAAAGAAATTGTTTTTCAAACATATCAGGAATTGGTTTACCCCCTGCTCTTAAGGTTCCCAGATAATTTTGATCATATTGTACACCACCAACTGGAGTTGTAAGATTAACATGTGCAGAATTATCATTATTTACACACATTTTTATCCTTGCATCGTAATATTTAATAGATATTGATTCTGGCAAAATAGCACTACCGGGAACAGCACTTAAAAGGCTTGTAACATCCAGAACATTATCAAATAAGTTAGCAGTATCAATATTAATACTGGGATGGTCGAGGGTATTATAATAAAAGCTGAAAAGTTGTATTTGAGGATATATTTTTGAAGCATTAATGAATCCAGCAGGATCAAAATCGCCACTTGGATATTTAAATACAAAGGAAAGATCAATAAGAAAAAATACATACTTATTCCCTGCTTTAACAGTATAAATCAGCTTCTGATTAAGCCCTATTTGAAAATTACTATCCGACCCAATTTTACCATTGGTACCAACATACCTCTTTACGGTACTACTGGGAGTAATATTATTATTGAGGGAATTTTGGTCTAAATACAAATTCATTTCATATTTAGAATTATCGGCTTTGGTAAATACAAGTGTTACCACTATGTCTCTAAACTCAATAGAAGAGAAGACATTATGTGTCATTGGCATGGGCATACCCATCATTGTTGAAGAATATATACCTACATTAGAAATTGTTAGTCTCCCCTGGCTATCTTCATTAACATTACACGTCCAATGATTATCATTGAACGCAGGACCTCCTGCAAACGTTCTTAAAGCTTCTAAAGTGGTACTTGCAAAAGAAGTTGTAGAGCTAGGAGGGTCCATTGTTATTGCATAAGAATTGTATCTATCTAAATTCTCACGAGGATTATAGGTTTGGGATTTACTAAAATTAAATGCCTTAATTGCGTTTGGCATTTGAGCCTGTTGAGCCCAATTTACTTTGAAAAAAAGTGATTTCTCTCTGCCTAAGGAGTCATTTATATCGAATGCACTTTGATATGCTGCCATTTCTTTTTATTTTAAACAAAAATTAAATACATCTGCCTCATTATGATTATGGATGCCTTTAAAACAAAACTCATTTTTGTTTTTATACGCTGAAATTCCGTAATGTGTTTTGTCGACAGGACTGCGTGATATAAAAACAGTGTCTATTTTTCTGTAAATAAAATTCTCTATATCACCATCTTTAGCATACCCATAATAGCTAAAACCAGTTAATGAAATATTTTGAGTTTTAATGTATTTTTTATATATCAGAAAATCCCTTTCATATACTTTCATTGTGTATTCATCTACAACCAAGTAGTAATGATTAAAAATATTTACATCAGTAGATTCAAAATATTTATTTTCAACTATCATATATAATGGTGCATATACATTTGACATCAAATATGTAAGTATGGTAAGAGATAAACAGACTGCAGTAATCGAAATTCGAAAGGGAGTATATATTTTTCTCAGATAGTATAGCTTTAAATTATTTTCATAGTAAAGTGAAGATCTTGATGTACCTATTAACAACAAATCCAATAGAAAAAGAAGTATAAAATAGTAAAAAAAAGAAGTATACTTACCTATCAAAATATAACCCATAACCACCCTTGCAATGAAAAAATTCAAAAACACTAACACTAACAAAAAAACAGAAGCATAATATACATTTCTATAAAGAGTATATCTATTGTGGCTTTCCTTTATATCTATTGAGAAAAAATTTACCCTTTTAATGAAAAAGGCAAACATGATGGAAAGAATATGAAAAACACAGAGTTCCAGTACAAGCATAATCACTAATTAGTCAGCAGATCCTTTAAAAATTTAGTGCAAACCGGGCAAAAGTTAACTCTCAAAGCTTTAGTTGGTAATGAAACATTACCAACTTGCCTTCTCATTAAACAATCTTTTGCTGATCTATAGACCTTTCCTCTATAACTGCCACCACCTTCCCATAGTTGAATTGAATCATAATTGACATTAACCGTTGGGATGCTTGTATCTGGTAAGCTACCAGTTGTATGTGGATGCATAGTTAACGTTGTATTATATGTATTTACAAAGTAATTCCTCCACTTAAAATTGGTATCTGTAGTGGGATTAGGTGGGGTTGTTGAATTATATAAGTAATACAGATTGGGATAGGTTACATTCAGGACTGGCCCCAAAGGTGTAGGGGTTAAAGGAGGTTCAGCGTAATTTGTCCCAGCCAATTCAAATTCATCACCTAAACCTATTAATCTGCCAAAAGTTCTTGCCAAAATTTGTTCACAATAGCCATCATAACTGCTTGCAATAAAGTAATAATGATTAGTATCAATAACTTCAACTTCAGCACTTGTGGTACTACTTGCAGGTAACAAAACAAAAACAAGTGTACTATACATAGAGGCTGTTATTGTACCCTTAAACAGTCTGCTATTTACTGGATAATTTGTGGAATCTTCTGTAACAAAACAGTTATCAAGAAAAGTGTCAACCAAAGTTGTATCAAAAATCAATTTATGATTAGTACTATCATAATACGAGTCAAATAATGTTCTTCCACTCGTTGGCGGTCCGGACGGTGCATAGCCATGATTTGTGCTTGCCTGAAAAAGAGCATACAACGAAATATTAATTGCTCTATTTGCGGAAATAGACAGGGGATAGAATTCCATTAATTTAAACCATAAATTAACTGCATCCTGATAAAACTGTCCCTGTTCGGCTGAAGTATAACCTTCAGATATAACCATTATATTAAATGAATTACTGAAAGCAGCTCCATCAACATTTGGAAATAATTTTTGAAAATAATACGACATAGTATATTATATTATTGTATGCATTAAATTGTAAGCACAAACTGCTTACCCAATACATAAGTTAATGTAAGATTTAACTTTAGCACATTGACTCATAAATACCTTGATGATAGGTTTCTCTTTCTTTGTGAATTACCTAATAAGCATTAATTTCAATTGCATAAGTAAAGTTAAAAACAGATGAAATGCCCAGAAAAGATTGTTACTCATACTTTAATATTATAATACTCAAATAAAAATAGCCAAACACTCATTTTTAATTTTTATACGTAAAAAATGAAAAATGAATTAAAAAAAACTTTACAACTTAAATTAAGTATATACATATGCATAGCTCAAACATTATCAATATTGCAATAGCTGATGATCATAAAATATTCAGAGAAGGGTTATTTGGGCTACTGTCAAAACAAAAAGAGTTAAATGTATTAATCCAGGCACAAAATGGGAATGATCTCATTATGGAGATTGAACAATGCAATGGAACCAAGCCAGATATTTGCGTGCTAGACATAAATATGCCCAAAATGAACGGGCATGAAACGCTTATACAATTGAAAAAAAGATGGCCTGAGATGAGGGTGTTAATGTTAAGCATGTTTGAAGAAGAATATACAGTATTGAAATTGCTGCAGATAGGGGCTGGCGGCTATCTTACAAAAAATACCGATTCGGTAGAATTATTTAATGCCATAAAACACATACATAAATATGGGTTTTACCATTCAGAATTGGCATCAAACACCTTATACCATTCACTTAAAAATAAAAATGATAAATCAGTTTTAAATATCTCTGATAAAGAGTTGCAATTCCTGCATTATTGTTGCACTGATATGAACTATGCCGAGATTGGTAAGCAAATGAACATAAGTACTAGCAGCGCGGAAAAATGCCGTGACAACTTATTTGAAAAATTCAATATCCGCACACGTACATGCCTTGCTGTGTTTGCGTACGTTTCTGGATTATATTACCTAAAAACATAACTAAGCTTCTTTTCGCATAACATTATTAATTAGAATTGCACCTATCGGAAGAGACAACACTTTTTTTATTCAATTTCTTTACCAAATCGTTAAAAGCTGCCAATACAGAGAAACCACGAAAGCATACCAACACATAATAGTTATTAAAGTGTCAAAAGTGACTCCATTTAATAAAGTGCCCAGACGGCAGAATTGGCCTAGGTGCAATTAAAAAACAATTCTAAGACTCGGAAAACATAGATTTCGAACACACCAAATCAACAAGGATATTGATAATACAGGTTTCACTGACAACTGCAGTGTAAATTTCAGTGCAAGCTGTTTTGAGGGGCAACAAAAAAGCAGCTACGTTTATGCGTAGCTGATTGATAATCAAGCGCCCAGAACCAGGAATTGAGCTTGCCCTACCTTACGATACCAGATTTTGAGTCGCGTATCAAATCTATCTAAACGCATGATTATGAGCACTTTTTAACTGACTACTATTCAAAATATGGCTTGATGATGCGTGGTCAATGTTTCTTTATGCAAAATTTAGTGTAGCTCGGTCTCGATGCCCATTAGGCCCTCAGCATTTAAATATAAACATGAGTGAAGTTCTCTTTTGTAAGAAACGTCGAATCCTTTGACTGGTTCTGCGGCTCCTAACTTCACTTCAATAGATTTAACTTGGGTTCACACTCGGTTTTAATGACCTTGTATTCTTTGTTACCCACCCCCACAGCAATAAAATATCACGCGTTGGCAATACGTGCATTTAAATGATCGATTGGTTTCCTGATTATCTTTTTATCGGTCCGTCTGTCGTTTTCTTTGTTGTTACATTGTATCAATGCAACGTAATTATACTTTTTCTCAACATCCTCATTAGATAAATTCTATACCATTTAATGCGATTTTTTATAATTTTGACCAAAATACACTTTTAGTCAAATAGTATTTTAGTCGAAAAAGGAACTAATTGATGAATAATAAACTACACGAAAAAGTTAGCTCATACCAGTTATCCACTATTGCCAAACAAGAAGGTTTGTACCCATATTTCAGACCTATTGAGTCGTCACAGGATACGGAAGTGTTAATAGATGGCAATAGAGTTTTAATGTTTGGTTCTAATTCTTACCTGGGACTAACTAACCATCCTAAAGTAAAAGAAGCCGCACGAAAGGCTATCGATATTTACGGAACTGGCTGCGCCGGGTCCAGGTTCCTGAATGGCACGTTGGATATACACATAAAACTTGAAGAAAGATTGGCCGAGTATGTAGGCAAAGATGCAGCACTAGTATTTAGCACTGGCTATCAAACCAATCTCGGCGTACTTTCCAGTGTTACGGGCAGAAATGATTATTTAATTCTTGATGAGTATGATCACGCATCAATTATAGATGGTAGCCGTCTTTCTTTTTCCAAGGTCATAAAATATAACCATAATGATATGCAGGACCTGGAGCATAGACTACAGTCCTTACCAACAGAAGCTATAAAGCTTATAGCAGTCGATGGCATATTCAGCATGGAAGGTGATATTGTAAAACTTCCTGAAATCGTTGCATTAGCTGAAGCCTATGGCGCTTCAATAATGATTGATGATGCCCATGGATTGGGTGTTATAGGCGACAAAGGAGCTGGGACAGCCGACCACTTTGGCCTCACAAACCAGGTAGATCTTATCATGGGTACATTCAGTAAGTCTTTAGCCTCTTTAGGTGGGTTTATTGCAGGCGACGATGCAATGATAGAATATCTGAAGCACCATGCACGTTCCCTCATATTTAGCGCTAGTATGTCCCCGTCATCTGCAGCGAGTACACTGGCATCCTTAGATATTATTCAAAGTGAACCGGAACGTATAGAACAACTATGGTCAAATACTAACTATGCCCATAGATTGCTGCAAGATAACGGCTTCGATATTGGGTCAACTCAAACCCCTATTATCCCTGTGTATGTAAGGGATAACAAAAAGACATTTCTTGCTACTAAAATGCTGCAAGATGCCGGTGTATTTGTAAACCCGGTGGTCTCTCCTGCTGTGCCTGCCGGCTCTACACTTATCAGATTTTCCTTGATGGCTACACATAGTTTCGCCCAGATAGAGGAAGCAGTAGAAAAAATATCGTGTGTATTCAAATCAATGGAGATCGCAAAAATCAAAGAAGTTGTATGATAAGAACGGTACAAATTCAATCCAAAAAAGAACTGGCAGCATTTATAGACTTTCCGCATGATCTGTATGCAAATGATGCGAATTATGTTCCTGAGTTGTTTATTGCACAGAGAGATATGTTATCACCATCTGCTCATCCCTTTCACAAGCATGGTAAAATCAAACTGTTTTTAGCATACCAGGATGATAAAATCGTTGGCCGGATAGCAGCTATTTTAAATAAGCGTCACAATGAGTTCAATAATTCAAACGACGGTTTTTTTGGGTTCTTCGATTGCATAAACAATATTGAAGTTGCGCAGTCATTGATCAATGAAGTTCACAACTGGTTGAATCAAAATCGAATTCAAACTGTTATTGGCCCTGTCAATTTCTCCACAAATGAAACATGCGGCCTGCTCATAGATGGGTTTGATACCCCCCCAGTAGCCATGATGACCTATAACAAACCTTACTACTCCACTTTGCTTGAAGAGCTTGGATACAAAAAAAAGGTCGACTTATACGCCTATCAAATATTAGCCGAAGACTTTAACGACAGGCCACTTCAGTTATTAGCAACACTCACAAAAAGACTGGCTCAAAAAAATATTATAATACGTAAGATCAATCTTAAAAACTTCAAACAAGAGGTTGCTAGTTTACTCGAGGTTTATAACAATGCATGGGATAAAAACCTAGGATTTGTGCCCATGACAAAAGAAGAATTTGAATACCTGGCCAAGGATCTTAAACTTATACTAGACCCTGATTTTTGTATAGTTGCCGAACACAACGGCAAAGTTGTTGGCTTCTCGCTTTCTATTCCCAATATTAACCAAGTGCTCATTAAAATAAGACGTGGTAGATTATTACCTACCGGCATCATCAAGCTTTTACTATTACGCAAGAAAATAAAATCCATCCGGGTCATCGCATTAGGCGTATTGGAAGGGTATAGAAAATTGGGGATTGAAGCTGTTTTTTATGGTGATGTGATCAAGAAAAGCCAGCAAAAGAATATACAAACAGCTGAAGCGTCCTGGATATTAGAGAACAATACACTAATGAACAGAGCCATACAGCAGATAAATGGCAAGGTCTATAAAACATACCGGATATACGACAGGCAGTTATGAAACAAAAGGTATTAATAACTGGCGCAAGTGGTTTTGTGGGCTATCATCTTATTGAGGCAGCACTTCAACGGAATCTCGAAGTGTATGCGGCTGTAAGAAAGACAAGCAAGATCGACCATTTAAAGGATTTAGACATAAACATTGTTTTGCTTGATATTATGAATACAGATGAGTTGGTAGCGCAACTGGAATTATTGCAATGCGATTATATTATTCACGCTGCTGGTATAACAAGAGCAAAAACTGCAAGGGAATACTTTTCAGTGAACGCAGATTATACACAGACCTTGGCTGAAGCTGCAATGACAGCTGATATCCCTTTAAAAAAATTCATCTTCATAAGCAGCCTTGCCGCCTTAGGACCTACAACTTACAATGCCTTGCATGCTATTACAGAAAGGGCTGAACCTATGCCGCTAACTAATTATGGCAAAAGCAAATTATTGGCAGAAGAATATCTGTCAGAAGTAAAAGACCTCCCACTGATGGTATTCAGACCAACAGCAGTATATGGCCCCAGGGAAAAAGACATTTTCATCATGTTTAAAAGCCTTAGGCAAAGGATAGAACCTTATATAGGTCGATCTCCGCAACGTTTAAGCTTCATATATGCTAAAGACCTTGCAGCAATTACCATTACAGGTATGCTGATGCGCGATAAGTATAACACTTACAACGTCTCTGATGGCAAAAGCTACTCACGGTATGCATTGGCCGACATAACAAAAAAAATCCTGGCTATAAGAACATTGAAGGTACACGTACCTGTAAAAATTGTGCATGGTATAGTGAACATTCTGGAAATGTTTTACAGCAATAGCATACACGCCCCTACTTTAAACAAAGAAAAACTTGCAGAGCTGCAAGCCCCTAATTGGGAATGCAGTATTGAGCTTCTAAAAAAAGACCTAGGTATCGCCCCTAAGTACGATTTGGAGGCAGGCATAAAGGAAACATTAACATGGTACAGATCCCACAATTGGTTATAAAATACAGTCATCAATAATAAACAGCACAAACATGAAGTATGAAATCATGCCTGCAGAAGGCAAATTAGGTATATTAATGCCAGGGCTTGGTGCAGTGGCAACAACAATGATTGCAGGTGTAGAAGCAATAAAAAAAGGACTATCAAAACCCGTAGGGGCGCTCACCCAAATGGGTAATATAAGATTAGGAAAAAGAACGGAAAACAGGTACCCGCTCATTAAAGATTTTGTTCCGCTTACAGACCTCAATGATATTGTATTTGGAGGGTGGGATGTGTATAAAGACAACGTGTATGAAGCCGCCATGAACGCAAAGGTTTTAGAAGCCGAGATATTAAACGCTGTGCGCCCTGAACTGGAAGCACTGGTACCTATGAAGGCTGTCTTTGACAGGGAGTTTGTAAAAAACCTGGATGGTACAAACATTAAACATGAAGAGACTAAATATCAACTGGCATTAGCTTTAATGGGCGATATCCAGCACTTTAAAAACAGTAACCAATGCAGCAGGCTGGTAATGATATGGTGTGCATCTACCGAAAAGTATATGCCTCCGTGCGAGATCTACGAATCTGTAGAAAGTTTTGAAACTGCCCTGCAGGACAATGATCCACGTATTGCACCAAGTATGATCTATGCATACGCGGCTATAAAAATGGGAGTTCCGTTTGTAAATGGTGCGCCTAACCTTACCTGCGACATCCCTGCACTAATAGAACTGGCAAAAGAATATAACGTGCCTATTGCCGGTAAAGATTTTAAAACAGGACAAACTTTAATGAAAACTATTGTAGCTCCAGGGTTGCATGCAAGGGCTCTGGGCATACGCGGCTGGTTTTCATCCAACATATTAGGCAACAGGGATGGCCTGGTACTAGACGATCCAGATAATTTCAAAACAAAAGAACTTTCCAAATTGAGTGTGCTGGAAGAAATATTGCAGCCCGATGTAAATCCTGACCTGTATGGCGACTTATACCATAAAGTGCGCATCAATTACTACCCCCCTCACGGTGATAATAAGGAAAGCTGGGACAACATAGACATTTTTGGTTGGATGGGTTACCAGATGCAGATCAAGATCAACTTCCTTTGTCGGGATTCTATTTTAGCAGCACCTATTGTTCTTGATCTGGCTCTGTTTATAGACCTGGCGCAAAGAGCTGGCATGAGTGGTACGCAGGAATGGCTTTCTTTCTATTTTAAATCGCCACAGACAGCGCCAGGACTTAAGCCTGAGCATGACATTTTCAAGCAGCTCATCAAACTACAGAATACTTTAAGACATATTATGGGCGAAGATCTGATTACTCATTTAGGACTTGATTACTACCAGGAACTCGTAGAAGCCCTATGATCAGAGTACACAAGATCATTGCTTCATTTGGGGGAATTGGGTACATGGGTAAGGGGGGAGGAACGGTTGCTGCTATAGTTGCCTGTTTACCCTGGTATTTCGTTCAGACTGGTAAGGAGATAAACTTTACTTATCAGTTCATTGCGACGATCGGTATTATCATAGTGGGCATATGGTCATCAGGTAAAATGGATGCCATATGGGGAAAAGATGATAAAAAAGTGGTTATTGATGAAGTGGCCGGCATGTACATCAGTTTATTGTTTTTGTCTTCTACATTAACTGTTATATTAACCAGCTTGATACTGTTCCGTTTTTTTGACATTGTAAAACCACTATACATCAAAAAAACGGAACAGCTGCCCGGGGGATGGGGAGTAATGATGGATGATGTCTTGGCTGGTATCTATGCAAATATGATGTTGCACATAATGGTTTATTTCAACTGGATATAATGAGCACTTATATCAAAACACAAACGGCTTCCTTAATTGCTTCGGTTATAGATTTTATAGTTACGATTATTTGCAGGGAGGTATTGGGATTTTGGTATGTAGCAGCTACCATAACAGGAACGCTAGCAGGCGGAATAATTAATTTTTCATTAGGCAGGAAATGGGTTTTTAGAAAACAGGATACAAAACTTCAGATACAACTATTACGGTACTTCCTGATATGGAACGGTAACTTTTTATTGAATGTAACAGGTGTATTTATAATGACTAGTTACATGGGCATCAACTACATTATATCTAAGGTTTTTACCTCTGTTTTGTTGGGAACTACTTATAACTATCTATTACAAAAAAAATATGTTTTCAGGTAAGGTAAAGTTATTTAGTTATAGGCTTTTATGTTTAGTATGGCTTTTCTCAGGCGCTAGTATTAGTGTGCTACATGGCCAGGGAATGATAGTAAAAGGGCATGTTACGGACGCAGTTAGTAATGAGCCTTTGTCTTATGTAAATGTTTTCATACCAGGCAGTAGTATGGGTACAAGTACCGATGACAGGGGTTATTACCAGTTGCAGATAGATAGCAACGGTGGCAGTAAAATACAGTTTTCATACTTGGGTTATAAAACAGTTTGGAAAACAATAATTGCAGCGCCATTGCAAGTATTAAACATAAAACTCGAAGCAGATGCCAAAACACTTAATGAAGTAACCATTAGGCCTGGTAAAAGAAAAAGATATAGAAACAAAGACAATCCTGCGGTAGAACTTATAAGGGCTGTTATTGCAAATAAATCCAAAAATCGTATTGAACATTATGGCTTTATAGAGTATGATCAGTATGAAAAGATGCAAATGTCCCTGATCAATTCTCCTGATAAATTTAAGCACAGCAGACTGTTCAGGAAATATACGTTTATTACCAACAATCTGGACACAACAACCATTGAAGGCAAGGCGCTGATGCCGCTTTACTTACAGGAACAGGTTGCCAAGGTTTACTACCGCAATGATCCTGAAAAGAAAAAAATATTTATAACGGGTGAAAAACAAATAACATTTGATGATTTCATTGATAATCAGGGGATGACCAAATATATTCAGCATCTATACCAGGATATGGATATATACAAAACCAACATCGCTGTTTTAACCAATCAATTCCTAAGTCCAATAGCCGATGTAGCCCCTACTTTCTATGAATATTTCATTACCGATACCGTAATTGACAACGGACAAAAATTAGTAAAACTGTTTTTTACCCCACGTAATAAGGCTGATTTTTTGTTTCAGGGTAATCTGTATGTAACCCTTGATGGAAATTTTGCTGTGCAGAAAATAGACATGCAGGTCAATAAAAACATTAACCTTAACTGGGTAAAAGATCTACATATTATTCAGGATTTTGAAAAGCTGAAAGACGACCGCTATCAGCTTACCGAGGCTACCCTATCCGCTGATTTTGGGATCACTAAAAATGGCAGCGGTGGTCTTTATGGAAAAAGATCTGTTTCTTTCAAAAACTATATTGTAGATAATGCTCGCCCCGATAGCTTATATAAAGGAAACTCTATTGTAGAAATAAAAAACGCTGATAAACAACCTGATTCTTTCTGGATAACTAATAGACTCGATACCCTTACTAAAGCTGAAGCAAATGTTTATAAAAATATAGACAGTTTGCAAAAGATGAAATCCTTTAGAAGAACAATGGACATCTTTACTTTAGTTGCCGCAGGATTTAAGAAAGCAGGTCCATATATTGAAATAGGCCCCGTAAATACTTTTTATAGTTTTAATCCTGTAGAGGGTTTCAGGTTAAGATTGGGGGGGCGCACCACCCCGCAATTCAATAAAAATATCTATTTTGAATCGTACGCTGCATATGGCTTTAAGGATGAGAAATGGAAATATTACCTGGGGGGCACGTATTCTATCACCGGGAGATCTATTTATGAATTTCCCGTAAAAGCCTTCCATGCCAACTACGAGCAAGACACAAAAATACCGGGACAGGAGCTGCAATTTATACAGGAAGATAATTTTCTATTGTCTTTTAAACGAGGCGTAAACGACAAGTGGCTTTACAATAATATTTACAATATCGATTTCCTGGATGAGTTCCCGAGCCACTTTTCCTACAAAATAAACTTCAAAAACTGGAAACAGGAAGCTGCAGGCGGATTGATATATAATAAAGACGTAAGCGGGCAAATACAGCAAATACCAAGTATCACAACTTTTGAAATAGGGCTGGAATTAAGGTGGGCTCCCCATGAAGAATTCTACCAGGGCAAGTTATATCGTACACCTATATACAATAAGTACCCCATATTTACATTGCGTTCTATTTTGGGTGTGAAAGGTGTATTTAATGGCGAATATAATTATCAAAACATAAGCTTAAACATTTATAAGCATCTATACCTTTCCCAACTAGGATACACAGATGTTATACTTGAGGGTGGTTACATTTTCAACAAATTGCCATATCCATTATTGGACATACATCGTGCTAACCAGAGCTATTCATACCAGTTGTCATCTTACAACATGATGAACTTTCTTGAGTTTGTTAGCGATCACTATGCAAGCCTAAATATCGATCATTGCTTCAATGGCTTTTTCCTCAACAAAATCCCTTTGATCAAAAAACTGAAATTCAGAGAGTATCTGGATGCAAAGGTTTTATATGGGGGACTGCGTAATGAAAACAAACCGGGCAATGACCCGGGACTACTAAGGTTCCCAACGGATGCTTATGGTAACCCTGTAACATTTGCCCTTAACAGCAAACCATATGTAGAAGGCAGTGTGGGCGTAGGCAACATACTCAAATTTTTCAGGATAGACCTTGTTAAACGCTTTACCTATCTCGATCTGCCCAATGTTTCCACCTTAGGAATAAGAGGACGTTTCAAATTTGATTTTTAAATAAATGGTTTCATAAAAATAACCTTTATGAGAAATTATACGATACTAATAATTTTGTTGTGTATAGGCTTCTCCGATCGTATGTCTGCTCAAAATCAAAAAGCCGATTTAATGCTGAGGATTTATGAAGACAATGATTTTATTAACGACATCGGCAAAGGAACTGATGATGCTTATACCAATGGAACGAGAATAGACCTCTTTTACAATAAGCAGCATGATTCAAAATTTATAGTTGACCGTGTGATGCCTAAAGCTGGGGATAACAGCATTAATACTTTTGGTCTCGGCTTGGTGCAGTTAATGTACACTCCCAAAGATATAACCAATGCATACTATCAACCAAATGATTACGCTTGGTCAGGTGCTATGTATTTAACACATACCCTTTACTCATACAATCCTATAAAAAAATATGATTATCAGACAGAGATAGTTGCTGGAGTTATAGGGCCGGCTGCCTTAGCTGAACCATCCCAGGTAATAGTGCATCACATTATTTCTGATCCTTCTATACCAAACGGTTGGAGCAATCAATTTAAAAATAATTTGTTGGTAAACCTAAATTTTACAGCCGAAAAGGAGTTATGGCATCTCCAAAACAACATTGAACTTATAGCGTTCGGAAAGATTTTGATGGGAACAATGATAGATGCAGTTGACTTTGGGCCTGTTCTGCAGGCAGGTCTAATGAACCCTTACTTCAATGGATTTATGGGGCATCATTCAACCACAAATCAGGGAAAGAGAGCCCAGATATACTTTAAAATCAAACCTGGCATGGAAGCAGTTGCATGGAACTCTATGGTCGAAGGCAGCATGTTCAGCAGGGGTTATTCGGCAAGGAATATTAGTATCAATTCAGAACAGGGCAATCCTGCCTTTCGCCTCATCGACCAATACACCCGGGAGCCTCATCCTGCAATAGAGAATCTCGTTACTTATTTGTCCTATAGTCTTGAAGTGGTATATGGTCATTTAAGCATATCATTTACGCAAACACACAATTCGCAATTAGTAAAAAACACGTACAGCCATACATACGGGAATTTAACTATTACTTACATTTTCTAATGTTACTGAAAAAATTAGTTATGAACAGATCATTCAGAGCATCACTGCAACAAGGCATATATACAGTCATAAACCCGTTTGTCCGACTATTGATAAAGGTCGGCCTTACACCAAATATGGTTACAACCATTGGTCTGGTATTAAATATAGGGGTTGCAGTTATTTTTGTAATAGGTGCAGAAGAAGGCAACCGGGGAGACCTGTCATATGTAGGTTGGGCCGGGGCACTCGTGCTCTTTGCCGGCTTGTTTGATATGCTCGATGGCCAGGTTGCGCGTCTTGGAAATATGTCTTCTGCTTTTGGCGCACTTTACGATTCCGTGCTGGATCGTTACAGTGAACTTATACTATTTCTGGGCATCTGTTATTACCTAATTGCACATCATTATTTTCTCAGCTCTTTATCAGCCTTTATAGCGCTTATTGGATCTATGATGGTAAGCTATACACGAGCCCGTGCAGAAGGTTTAGGTATTGAAAGCAAAGGTGGGTTGATGCAGCGCCCCGAGCGCATTATACTTATCGGTATATCGGCAAGCGTATGCGGTATAACCTCTGCATATATTGGTGGTAATTACAAACTTTTTGTAACCGGCATTCCATTTCATGTTTTCGAAACCATGTCTATTTTCACTATTCCTATTGTTATTATGGCAGTCCTTACCAACATTACCGCCATCAATAGATTGCGCGATGCAAAAAAAGCAATGGAAAGCAAAGAGGGGCTTGCAAAAGAATCAGCTCCAAAGCAAAAAGCTGTTAGTTATAAATCTGCAATACACATTTTATCAGTAGTCTTATTTATATTCTTCGTCGCTACTGTTACCGGCAAAGATATACATGGCACATTACCTGTTTCTGATCCTCAAGACACCTTCCCGGTGCCTAAAAACATTGAACACCTAATGTTTTATATACAACGTACCCCCAATACTAATACCATTTGTTATGAACTGAATATAGCACAAGACGGACAGTTGAATACTGATGATCCCATTCATCCTTTCTGGCTCAGGTACGCAGAAGAACAGGGTAAACGTAAGGAGCTCAATTTTATCCAAAGAAAATTTGCTTACGGCCTTAAAGTAAAAAAGCTTCAAAGCGACAATTATGAAGTGCGATCTGTGGCTTACGCAAAGAAGGTGCTGTATCTGCGTAAGGGAATTGATAATAAGTATCACGTATATACAAACATCAGCAATACACTGGCAATACTTAACCGCATTTTCATCAATATAGATGGCGGTACCTTCTGGTATCCCAATGTGACATTTATAGAACTAAAAGGACTTAATGCCACAACCGGAAAACCTGTTTCAGAAAAAATAAAACCTTAGCACAATGCCTAAAAACTTTATTTCAAATTCACCTGACTCTGTCAGGATGTTTAAAAGCAATTTTTTAGAACGCTTGTCCAAAGTCCACTACAGCGTACCGCTTATCATTTACGTGCCCATTGTCCTTTATTTTTCTATAAAAGATTTTTTGATCAATAAAGAAGGACTGTTTTCATTTTCGGGCTTTTTTCTGTTAGGGATCCTGGTTTGGTCATTTACGGAATATATACTGCATAGATTCCTCTTTCATTTCATACCTAAGTCATCATGGGGCTCTCGCCTCCATTTTATTTTCCATGGTGTACATCACGACTATCCAAACGATGCCAAACGTTTAGTAATGCCCCCATCAGTCAGTTTACCTCTTGCAATTTTGTTCTACTGTTTATTTTCACTGTTCCTCTCAATTGGCAACCTCTATGCCTTTTTCCCGGGATTTGTTACCGGGTATCTGGTGTATGATATAAGTCACTATGCCATTCATCATTTCAACTTTAAAAGTAAGCATTGGAAAAAGATCAAGAAACACCATATGCTGCATCATTACTCAAATTCGAGTAAAGCATTTGGAGTAAGCTCTCCTTTATGGGATAACATTTTTCAATCAAATCTCAACTAAAAGACTCAACTAACTCATTCAATATTTAAGTTATGGCTTTGCAAAAACAGTTCAGGTGGTCAGATGAAAGTGAACCGCATAAACAGCGTACCAAAGAGATCATTCACAAACATCCTGATATCCGCAATCTCATAGGCCGCAATCGCTATACTTTCCTTGTAATACTTCTTTGTGTTACAATGCAAATTGGGTTGGCCATTATGTTAAAAGACGCGCCATGGTGGGTAGCGCTCCTGTCTGCATATTGCGTGGGTGCATTTGCCTGTCACACGCTTTTTGTTTGCATTCATGAATGCGCACATAACCTCATATTTAAGAACAGAACTTTAAATATCATTGCAGGTATTATTGCTAACTTGCCACTTGTATTCCCTAGCTCTGTTTCATTTAAAAAGTACCACCTCAAACACCATTCTTTTCAGGGAGTAGAAGCATTAGATGCAGATATGCCTTTCCGCTGGGAAGCCAGGTTGATAGATAATTCAGTTTTAGGAAAAGCACTCTGGTTACTATTATACCCTGTATTCCAGTTATTGCGCCCCATGCGTCTTACTAAAGAAATATCAATATTCGACGGGTGGACAATTATTAACTGGATCATTCAATTTAGTTTCCTGGCACTGGTAGTATATTTTTTAGGAGCAAAATCCACTTGCTTTCTTGTAGCCAGCTTCTTCTTTTCCATTGGACTTCACCCATTAGGTGCACGGTGGATACAAGAACACTTTTTAACCCATGGTGACCAGGAAACAAAAAGCTATTATGGTGTACTAAATTCTGTAAATCTCAATGTAGGATATCATAATGAGCATCATGACTTTCCCTCTGTACCGTGGAATAAGTTACCTCAAATAAAGGCTATAGCTGGCAATTACTACACCACATTGGGTTTCCATACTTCTTACACTATATTGTTGTTCCGCTTTTTATTCGATAAAGAACTGTCGGTTCATTCGCGCATGGCCAGGGATAACAGGGGGAAAAACAAGAAAGGAATCAAAATACAAGAAATAACAGAATCATAAATTGACTGACCAATAGTTGCAGTATAGAATTATGAGCATAACAATCAAGCAAGCAGGTACAGATAAACTATTCGCTGCAAAGACAGTCACTATGATGTTTTTTATCACCGTAGGGTATTTCCTTTTGTCCTGGCTGCTTATAGGCTTTAAAACAGAACAAGTATTCTTGATGACAATAGTCAACGGACTATATTTTTTGTCATTAAAAACCCGCAAGTTCATTAAAGGGTTTTCAATATTTATTATCTACTGGGTGATCTTCGATTATATGAAGGCATTCCCCAACTACTCAATAAGCCACGTACACATCAAAGACATATACCTGGCAGAGAAGAGTCTCTTTGGTATCAGGGTTGGTGCAAATATGCTTACACCTAACGAGTATCTTCGGCTATCTCAAACCAGTACCCTAAATGTCATTACTGGCCTCTTCTACCTATGTTGGATACCAGTTCCTTTAGGTTTGGCAGCTTATTTATTTTTTGACAATAAACGTCAGTTTTTCTATTTCTCATGCACATTTCTGTTGGTCAACTGTCTTGGCTTCATTATTTACTATTGCTTCCCTGTAGCACCGCCGTGGTATGTACAATACTCAGGTTTTTCTTTCAATCCACATACTCCGGGCAACGTTGCCGGACTAGGGAGGTTTGATACTTATTTCCATACAAATATTTTCAGTTCTCTTTATGCGAAAAGCTCTAATGTTTTTGCGGCAATGCCTTCTCTGCATTCCGCCTATCCAGTAATTGTTTTGTATTATGGACTGAAGAATAAGTTAGGCCCCATAAACATACTTTTTGCCTTTATTATGATAGGCATCTGGTTCTCTGCCATATACAACAGCCACCACTATATGCTCGATGTGCTTTGTGGTATTCTTTGCGCCATACTTGGCATCTTCGCATTCAATTATACTATATCATCCAATAAATGGTTTTTCAACATTTTAAATAAAAGCATAAAATCCATTTCCTAATACTTAACATAATTCTCATAGTCAATATCTATACCTCGATAAAAAATAATGTAATTTTACATTAATGGAATTAACTAAAGATGAAATAATCAAAGCTTCAATAATAGAAGCTGCGCAAAAACTATTTCAGCATTATGGCCTGAGCAAGACCACTATGGAGGATATTGCCAAGTCTCTAAATAAGAGCAAGGGAAGCTTGTACTACTACTTTACTACAAAAGAACAGATATTCGAAGCCGTAGTTCAAAAAGAAAAGAATATTATTTTAAATGATATTAAAACCGCGATGGCTCAAGCAAATACTGCAGAAGAAAAATTCAAAGTGTTTGCACTTACCAAGTTTAATGAAATTAAAAAACGGGAAATTCTGTATAAAATAATTCACGATGATATCCTGGATAACGTTTGCCTTTTTCAAATGATCAGGAAAAGATATGATTCTATAGAATTGGAAATTATAAAAGAGATATTAACTTTTGGAATTAAAAATAAGGAGTTTGGCATTAATGGAAATAAACAATTAGACGCTGTTGCGCTTGTTTGCGCAATTACCTTGAGAGGTGTGCAGATGGACTTTATTTTTGACACTAACACCGATTGCAGCGCAAATGATGACCTTTTAAATGTGTCTATAGATATGTTGGTAAAAGCATTGAAAAATTGCAAATGAACATCTTCTATTTTTTAAAAATATGAAGTCTTTAAAAATAAAAGGTCCGATTTTGTATTTACTGAATTGCGCGACGTCAACCCAGTAGATAAATATGAAGTTCAACGAGCTATTGCCACACGCAACCATTCAATTGATTAATTGCTACGTGACGATGTTGCCGATGCTATAGAAACAAACAAGAAATTAACAATGCACATTGCCCGGCACACCTTCGCCCAATTAGCAAGGGATAAAATCTCTATCCAAATGCTGCAAAAGCTTTATCGCCACAGCAGTATTACAACGACCATTGGCTATCAATCTAATTTTATTCACAAAGATACTGATGAGGCACTAGATACAGTGATTGGTGCATGACTCATAATCAGCGGGTCCAGGATTCGAGTCCCTGCGGCACTTAAATTCAACGTAAGTATGGTAGTGATAGGTTATGAACAAGTTTTTCATTTCCAAACACGGGTATGATAACGGAATTTTCGATCATTGATAATAATCAGTTATCCTGCATCTATCACATCGACAAATCCATTCTGGGATGTTTATCAGCAAGAATTTGTTTTTGCTTTTCTTTATTCACTTGTGTATATATCTGAGTGGTGACTATAGAACTATGTCCCAGCATTGATTGGATGTACTTGATGTCCACATCATTTTCAAGCAAGAGTGTGGCAAAGGAGTACCGGAAAGTGTGTGGAGTAACATTCTTAATCACTTTTGCATTTTTAGATACTAAGTATACGGCGCCAGCAGAGAATAAAAGTTCAATAACGGTGGCATTTCTAATATCCTCTAGATATGAAAACGTTGTCTTATGCGCTTTAAAAATAGCTTTATATGCTTCGTCAAGGATTGCCTTTATTTCTAACTTCGTAAGGGCTTTGGGTAACACACTAGCTTCTTTTAAACTAATCCTAATACGTCGAATTGGATTAGTAGTCAATAGGTCTTCGTATTCCAGATAATTAAACATTGCCATCAATGTGGCTACTTTCCTTTTGATCGTTTTGATTTTCCATTGTGAAATATCTCGTAGATAATGTTTCAAATGCAATTTATCTATGTCTTCAATAACTTTAGGATAATCATTCTTGTCAACGAATAATTTGAACTGCTCTAAATCAAGCTTATAAAAATAAATTGTTTTATCGCTTAGGTTTTTTCATACTTACAATGTTGTAAGAAATCATTAATAGCATGTTGTAAACTGTCCATTCTGCATTTGGTTAAGTGAACAGGAAAAATCGGCTATTCTATTCACTTACCGATTGACAATTAGAAGAAAAGTAGTTGTAAGCCGGTGAAGGGGATGCTTACAGTGATTGTGTGGACGTGTATTAATTAAATACACGCCCCATAATAGCCTATGGAATAGAAAGTTTGTGCTTTAATGCGGCCATATCTGCACTGATTTTCAAATCCACAATTTTTGCGTAATGCTGAGTCTGCTTAATGTTTTTGTGTCCCAGCATTTTTGACACAGTTTCAATAGGCACTCCATTACTTAAGGTAACAGTAGTTGCAAACGTATGGCGGGCAATATGGAAAGTTAACTTCTTATCTATTCCACACGTATCCGCAATCTCTTTTAAGTAAGCATTCATTTTTTGATTAGTTAGGATAGGCAGGACATAATCTTTGTTTGCACATTTTGGATGGTCTTTATATTTCTCAATAATTTCCAATGCCGGGTGTAACAAAGGGACACGTTGTGGAGTCTCTGTTTTTTGCCTTTTAGTAATTATCCATTTTTCGCCATCTAAACCCTTACTAACGATCTGACTCCTTTTAAGATTGCCAACATCAACATATGCAAGCCCCGTGTAACAAGCGAAAATAAAAATGTCCTTTACAAGATTTAATCGTTCAACTGAAAATTTTTTATTCACTATTGCACTGAGTTCGTCTTCATACAGAGGGATAATTTCAACCTCCTTTTGGGCCGTACTAAATTCGCTAAAAGGGTCCGCCATTAACCACTTCTTCTTAATGCATTCTTTAATAACTGTCCCTAAAGTACTGATGTACTTCATAGCAGAATTATGATTACAGTTTTTAACTGTTTTTAGCCAAAACGAATAATTTTTAGCGAACTCATAATTTAGGTCTTTGAGTTCAAGGTCTTCAGCCTGGTATTCCCATTCTATAAATGCCTGCGTATGATCATAGGTGGTCCTGTAACGCTGATAAGTCCTGTAGGAGTAGTCTTTACCTACCAGCGCTAATATCTCTTCGTTGTGCCGTCCAAAAATGTCCAGCAAGTTTCTCTTTGTTTCTCCGGTACCGTTAAGGTAATTCTTAAGTAATTCCGCAGTAATGTTCTTACCGGCGAGCGTCAGTTGACTTTTGGTACTATATACCTGTGCCTTAAGACCGTCCATATAAGCATTAAGCTTTAAGGCATCTTCTTTGGTGCCTTTAGCGCTGATATCCCACGTTCTTTTAAGGGATAATTCTTTCGCTATCCCATCAACTGTGATCCGTAAATAAATGTACCGCTCTTCACATTTCTTCTGATTTTTGGTAGCCTTCAAGAAGAAGAACAATCCAAAGCTTTTTTCCAACATAACATTAATTTTTAAGGTTAATTAAAGTTGGAAATACAAAAGCCCTTAAACAAGATGTAAACCTCATTTACATCTTGATAATCAATTAATTAAATCAATCTGGTTGCGTCTTTTTTAAAAATTTTAAGACGCCACGAATGACGCGACTTGACTTTGATTATCTTTGAAAACTTTGACGATTAGACTAAAAGAAAAAAGCCTGCAAATCAAGGATTTGCAGGCTTTTAAAAGCTTTGATAAAGCTAAATGTGCCCCAGACGGGAATTGAACCCGTACTCGCCTTACGGCAAACAGGATTTTAAGTCCTGCGCGTCTACCAATTCCGCCACCAGGGCTGCCTATACAAACATCGGTAGGAATGCTTGCAAATAAAAAATTCCAAACCATAGGGCTTGGAATCTTTAAGAGCGGAAGACGAGACTCGGACTCGCGACCCCGACCTTGGCAAGGTCGTGCTCTACCAACTGAGCTACTTCCGCTATTGTTTAAGAACTTTTGGGAGTGCAAAGATAGGGGTCTGGAACATCTTTACAAACTGTTTTAAAAAAAAAATCGACCATAGCGTTTTTTGCAGGACCAACTGTACAGAGATAGCCAATATAAAAGCTGCTAATAAAAACGAGAAACAGAACAGTAGTAATCGCCATTGCTAAAACTTAAGGCGGTTGAAAGAATAAATGAGAACGGGAGGCATCGCTCTACGCTCTGCACTCCCGTTCTCATTTTGTGCCCCAGACGGGAATTGAACCCGTACTCGCCTTACGGCAAACAGGATTTTAAGTCCTGCGCGTCTACCAATTCCGCCACCAGGGCTGCCTATACAAACATCGGTAGGAATGCTTGCAAATAAAAAATTCCAAACCATGGGGCTTGGAATCTTTAAGAGCGGAAGACGAGACTCGGACTCGCGACCCCGACCTTGGCAAGGTCGTGCTCTACCAACTGAGCTACTTCCGCTATTGTTTTAAGAACTTTGGGAGTGCAAAGATAGTTGTCACAACCATTTTTCCAAATTGTTTTAAAAATTTTTCGACATTTTTTTCGACATAACTTTGCACCTGAATATGGCAAACAACCTACTGATACTTGTACGTAAAGATATGTTGATGGAATGGCGCCAAAAGCATACACTATATGGTGTAGGGCTGTATGTAGCCAGCACAGTATTTGCTATATATATGATGAGCGGCCAACCAGAGGCCAAGCAATGGAATGCATTGTTCTGGCTTACACAATTATTTGTGGCAGTGAACGCAGTAGCAAAAAGCTTTTTACAAGAGCATCCCAACAGATTTCGCTATTATTTTACGTTAGTGAAACCCACTACATTTTTAATAGCAAAAATGATATACAGCTCTAGCCTGATGTTGGTAATGAGTTTGATAAGCTTGTTGCTTTATAGCATCCTATTGGGGTGGCCGTTGGAACAAGGTGGCCTTTTTGTACTCATAAGTCTGGTAGGCAGTGTAAGCCTATCTGCAGTATTTACTTTTTTAAGCGCAATAGCAGCACGTGCACAACAAAACTCCGCGCTCATGGCAATACTCGGCTTCCCTCTTGTTACACCGGTGTTGATGATACTCAGCAATCTAAGCCTTAAAGCTATAAGCCCAGTATATCAGCCGGGCTGGTGGGTATTGGCAATTGTATTGGTAGCGCTAGATCTACTAGTAATCATATTAGGTATAGTATTGTTCCCTTTTTTGTGGCAGGAGTAAAAATAGCTGCGAGTCATCGGTTGTAAATCGCAAGCTCTTTTGTAAGATGTATGACAAGAAACTACTTTTAACCCGCGGCTTGCAACTTAGGAGTACTATAACTTACAAATAACCTTATTACCTTTGGCAAAATTACACGGCGCAATTATGGCAGGCGACAGCAGTAGGAGCAACGGTTTACAGGGCTTCATAGACACCCAGATGCGGCTTTGGTGGTGGAAGGCGCTATGTGTAGCCTGCCTGGCATTTGCAACCATTGGCGGCATGCTATTGCCTGTACCGCGCCTAAACATACTCAATGAGACCATACGTAATTTGTATTACCACGTACCTATGTGGATAACAATGATGATGCTGTACATGGCGGGATTTGCCTACAGTATTAAATACTTGCGTACTGGCAAGCTAAAAGACGACATTTTTGCTTACCAACTTACCGCCACCGGCATTGCATTTAGCGTGTTTGGCATGATAACGGGTATGGAGTGGGCCAAATATACCTGGGGCGAAGCCTGGAGCAATGACCCTAAGCAACTGGGTACAGCCTTGAGCATGCTTATATACTTTGCTTATTTAGTATTACGCAACGGCATGAAGGACGAAGAGAAGAGGGCTAAGATAAGCGCGGTGTATAATATATTTGCTTTTGCGCTACTCATTCCTCTTATATGGATATTACCCCGTATGGTGGACAGTTTGCACCCGGGCAATGGTGGCAATCCGGCTTTTAAAAGTTACGATCGCGATTTTTCCATGACCATAGTTTTGTACCCCGCATTTATAGGTTGGATACTAATGGGCTTCTGGATAGCATCTATATGCATAAGAACTAACATGGTACGGTACAAGCAGGAAAACAGGTATCAATATGACATTGAAAAAAACAATGCACATGCGTAAAACAGCAGCAATCACGCTTTTACTATCTATACTTACAGTATTGAATGCGCGTGCAAACGATGCCGATATGGCTGACGTTATGCGTTCAAATGGTAAAATATACGTTGTGGTTATAGTATTAGCCACTATATTTGCGGGAATTATTACGTTTCTGGTACGCATCGAACGTAAAATTACCAGGCTAGAAAAGAAATCTTAACCCCTTTATTTAATCAAATTTTATGGTGGATACAGCAGTTGAAAAAGCCACAGCAATGCAGGAATATAGTTTTTTCCACGGTGTGGAACGCAATTTTGACAAGGCCGCGAAACATACCCGTTTCGAAAATGGCATTCTGGAACAAATAAAAGCCTGTAACTCAGTGTACCGGATGAAATTCCCGGTGCGCATAGGAGAGGAAATTGAAGTGATTGAAGCTTACCGAGTACAGCACAGTCACCACAAATTGCCATGTAAAGGTGGTATTCGTTACAGCATGGACGTGAATCAAGACGAAGTGATGGCGCTTGCTGCACTCATGACGTACAAATGCGCTATTGTGAATGTACCTTTTGGCGGTGCCAAGGGAGGTATCAAGATCAATCCTAAGAAATATACTCCCTTTGAACTTGAAAAAATAACACGTCGTTACGCATCTGAACTAGTGAAGAAAAACTTCATTGGCGCAGGCATAGACGTACCTGCCCCAGACTACGGCACAGGTGCACGTGAAATGAGCTGGATAGCTGATACGTATGCATCCCTGAAACCAGGCGAAGTAGATGCACTTGCCTGTGTAACCGGCAAACCTGTAACACAGGGTGGCGTTCGTGGCCGTACAGAAGCGACAGGCCTTGGCGTTTACTATGGCATTCGCGAGGTATGTAACATAGCAGAAGACATGAAAAAGCTGGGACTCGAAACCGGCATTGAAGGCAAAAGAGTAATAGTACAAGGATTGGGTAATGTGGGCTACCATGCTGCCAAATTTTTCTATGACAATGGTGCTATATTAGTGGGCATTGCTGAGTATGAAGGCGGTATTTATAGTGAAAAGGGATTGAACATCTATGAGCTTATGGACTACCGTAAGACCAATGGCTCTTTAAAGAACTTCCCTGGCGCTACCAATATACCAGTAAGCGCTGATACCCTGGAAATGGATTGCGATATACTGATACCTGCTGCACTTGAAAACGTGATCAACGCAAGCAATGCAGACCGCATAAAGGCTAAAATAATAGGCGAAGGTGCAAATGGTCCATTAACACCAGATGCTGACGAAATACTAAACAAAAAAGGTGTAATAGTAGTACCTGACATGTACCTGAATGCAGGCGGTGTTACGGTGTCATACTTCGAGTGGTTGAAGAACTTGAGCCACGTACGTTTTGGCCGCCTGGACAAACGTTTCAGTGAAAACCAAAACGGAAGCATACTGCATACAGTTGAAAACCTTACCGGTAAAAAAGTAAGTGATATAGAACGCCTGCAGATACTTCATGGTCCAGATGAAGTAGATCTTGTTTACTCCGGTCTGGAAGATACTATGATAGGTTCTTATCATGAGATCCGCGATTCTTTGAAATCTCTGAACATAAACGATATGCGTACTGCAGCGTTTGTAGTAGCTATTAATAAGGTTGGGGTATCATACGAAGAGTTGGGCATATTCCCATAGTAGATAATAACACTCATCAATAAAAGAGGAAGGCAGTAAGCCTTCCTCTTTTTGCGTTAAGCCTATACTTGGCTGTGTATGTGTGTGTAATATTATTCATTAAAGAGTTTACGCACACTGTAAGGGCATTCCCCTAGCAAGTTCGCCACACATCCAACATCATAGAGGAAAGTTTAATCATCAAACTGCATTTCACCTACTTTCATCAACAGCCATTTCCTTAAAGCATAAAAAAAGCGCTCCGGTTAAGGAAGCGCTTTAAACATTTAGTATCAGTTTAGCTTACCAGCCAGATTTTACCAGGCGGTCAACTTTAATGAGCAAATCATTGTCATCGTATAATGATATCATGTAAATACCATTTGCAAGCTGGCTCAGATCTACAGATGTAGCGTGATGCGCCTGTATTAATAACTTACCATCAAGACTAGATATTTTAGCATTAACAGGCATAGAAGCATCAATGTGCACTATAGAAGTAGTAGGATTAGGATACAGTTTGATGTCTGCATTTGCCGACACATTCGCTACACCACTTGCAGTGAAACTAGTAACATTAAGTGCTGGAGACATAGCTGCACAAGAGCTATTATCTGAAACGAACACACTGTATTTACCCAGTTTGGTTATTGTATAGCTACTGCTCTTTGCACCACTTATAGCTACGTTTTCTAAGTACCACTGGTAAGTAGCAAAAGGACCACCCGACACACTCAGCACAGTATTGTTTTGAGCAATAAAAGGTTTAGGAGCAGGATTTACTGCTATTGTAATTGCGGTAGATGTATCAGAGCAATTATTGGTATTAGTAGCTATAACTGTATAATTGCCGGCATTTGTAGTAGCAAAACTTCTGTTTATTGCACTTGGTATTGCAACTGTTCCATTCAACCATGTATATGCAATACCACTGCCGGTAACATTAGCATACAGTTTTGCTGTATCACCTTCACAAACCGTTGTAGCTGTAACTGGTTGAATACTTACAGATGGTGTGGCATAAACAGTAACTACAGTAGGAACAGATGTACCTGAGCAGCCTAAGCTACTTGTAACAACCAAAGTATAACTACCAGCAGTGTCTGTTGTAAAGTTAGGTGAAGTAGCACCTGTTGCTGAGATTGGGTTGCCATTACGCTTCCAGCTATAAGTACTGCCAGTTGTAGTAGTTGCACTCAATGTAACAAACTCGTTTGAGCAAATTACAGGATTGCTCAATGGTGTTATAGTTGCAGATGGAGTTGGATTAACAGTAACAACAATAGGAGGTGAAGTTGTAGTACAGCTACCATTTGAAGTTACAACGGTATAGCTACCGCCAGTTGAAGCCGTATAAGTCGGTGCTGTAGCACCCCCCAATACATTGGTATTGAGCTTCCACTGATAAGTAATCCCTGCACTTGAGTTTGTATCAGCTGCAATGGTAACGCTATTGCCTGAGCAAATAGTGGTAGCACCTATTGCCGCTGCACTGGCACCAGGTGAAGGATTAAGTGTTACGCCCAGGAATGCTGATGTGGCAGAACAAGTAGTACTATTATCCGTAACCTTCACATCTATAGAATCGGTTACTGTAGCTGTATAAGTAGAGCCAAGGCTTAATACTGTACCTGCTTTATCTCTCCACAGGTAGCTATATAGAGGACTAGAAGTTGTAGATAATACAACACTACCGCCCGGGCAGAAGTTAATGGAACCATTGGCCTGTACAGTAGCCGCGGGTGGCGTATTTAATGTAGTGGCAACTGGTGATGAAATTGCACTGCAAAGGTTACCGTTGGTAGCCTGTAAAGTTATAACACCAGTTGTAGTGGCTGTATATGTAGCTGCTGTGATGCCGGTATTCACACCATTGTTATACCAGATATAAGTTAAACCAGAGCCGCCCCCAGGACTCGCAGATAATACTGCACTTCCACCAGGGCAGAACGAGGTATTGTTACTTGTGATATTGATTGCCGGTACTGCGTTGAAGGTTACAGTTGCCCCTGTAGTAGAAGTATCATTACAACCAAACAAGTCTGTTACTATTACCTTATAAACATCAGTAGCCGTAGCATTATAATACTGCCCTGTTGCGCCTGTTATAACACCTGCAGTGTTGCCCAACCATTGGTAATGGTAACCAGGACCCGCACTTGCTGTAAGAGTTACTGTACTGCCTGTACATGCTGTGCCCGTACCTGTTGTTGTAACTACAGCAGGGGGAATAGGTGTGATACTAACAGGTGTAACCGGTGAGGTAGTATAACAATTGCTGCTATTACCTACAGTAACTGTATAATTACCTGCTACGGTTATGGTATCTGTATAAGAAGTAACACCTGTAGATATACCACCTTTAAACCATTGGTAAGTATAAGTGGTGGCAGTAGCTGCTGTATCTGCATTCAATACAATATACCCACCAGCGCAAATAGTAGATGCAGATGATGTAACAAACGCAGGAGGCGATGGTATTACACTCACAGGAACTGATGGAGAGGTAGCGCTGCAAGAACCAGAAGTAACTATAACAGCATAATTACCAGCATTAGTTGCCGCATATGTGCTTGTAGTGTCACTTATATTATTGCCGTTGTAAAGCCATTGATATCTATAACCAGTTCCACTAGATGCAGTAAGGGTCAGGCTTGAGCCTGAACATATACTGCTGCCACCACCACCTGTTATTAACGCCGTTGGTGGTGCCACAGCCTGCACAATAGTATTTGCAGAAGTAATGGTGCAGTTTGCATTTGAAACTGCTACCTTATAAGTACCAGATGCAAAGGCACCCGTAGCTTCGTAAGTAACTGCTGTGCCACCCAAACCGGAAGGTATAGCAGAGTTATTCTGATACCATTGATAAGTAAGACCTGCACCGGTAGTAGCTATCAAAGTAACACTATCTCCATTACAGAATGATGTTGGACCTGACGGAGTAATAACTGCTGTTGGTACAGGATTTACTGTAACCGTTGTATTGCCAGATGTGGCAGTACAACCGGTTGGGCCCGTTACTATAACTGAATATACGCCAGATGCTGTAGGTGAATAGCTGGATGCAGTACCACCGTTTGCTACGCCACCTGTGCGCCAAACGTATGAATAGCCACCACCGATAGCCCCATTAAGAGAGAACGGACTACCAGCACAAAATGTGGTTGGACCACTTGGATTTACTGTAGCACTCGGTAGTGGAATCACATTTAGAGTAATGTTGGATGATGTGACTGTACCACAAGGGTTTGTAACTGTTACGGTATAGAAACTGCTGGTATCTGTATATGCAGCAGCTGTGCGGCTATAAGATGCTGCTTTAGCTCCGGTTATTGCTACACCATTTTTATACCATTGGAAGCTATTAGCAGTACCAGATGCTGTAACAGTAAGAGCTGTAGGACTACCAATACATGCATTCACAATAGTAGGCTGCGTAGTTAGGGCCGGGGCTACACATGTTGAAGGAGTTATGTATATACTATCTACAATAACATGGCCACCGGCTATTGGCGTTGATGTACCGCTTGCAGGGTGTGCTGTATTGCTGTACCAACTGAAATAATAACTACCATTAGTTGGTGGTGCAAAGTAGATGGTAGTATCGGCAACGTTATTGAAAGTAATGGTTTGATCGAATAACAGTGTACCACCGGTTACATTACTGACAGTATAACCAGGCGACGGCGTGCTTGCATATACTTGCAAGTGCTCAGGATACAAATTCCCTGTGTCTGCTATAGCATCTTGCCTGCCTCTTGCATATTTAAAGCGAACAGCATATACCTGGGAACCAGTAAGCGTAAAACCTGGCACTGTGAAGAAATCATTTTTACCATGGGCAGCATTGCTGGCTGGGTCGCTGGCACGCATTGCGGTCATTACGGTATGGTCTGCAGCATGTATGCCACTTACTACCGCCCAGTTAGTACCATAATTATCATTATAAGTATAGCACGGTGGAGCACTACCGGAAGCAGTGCTATTAAAATTTTCCAGATAAGGGAGATAATACTTTATTGCGGGGATTTTATATACGTTTGTACTTGCCACGGTTGCGTGACTAAGTGTGCAGGAATCTACTACACGGAAATAGGTAGTATCTGTAACGCCGGGTACAGTATAGTTAAGTGTACCTAAGCCTACACCACTTGTCATGTTCGTCCAAGGCCCGGTAGCTGTAGGCGAGCTCTGCCAGTTATAGGCGATACCTGGGTTAAGGTTGGCATCAGTAGCTGTTATTAAAACTGGTGCGCCTGCGCAAACTGCGGTAGCTAAAGGGCTGGAAGTAATAACAGGTGCAAAGTTAGGTGTCCCAGTGCATGGTGGCACATAAGTAACCGAAACATCATCCACCAGTATATCGAAAGTATAAGTCGATGTGGCCATGCTAGCACGGAAAATGATATAGACACTGTTTGCAGTATTATAAGCAGCCGGGATAGTATAAGTATAGTTTACCCACTGGCCTACCGTACCCAGTGCTGTATAAGGCACTATATCTCCGCCAAGCTGGGTGCCACCTGTTGATGAATTGCTGGTATTAACATATACGTCAAGCTTTGCATTGTAAGACGAGGAATAGTTATACTCCCATACCCAGAATGATACCAGGAAACCACCTGTATGGGTAGCGCTATATGTGCTATTGAAGTTGATGGCAGGAGTAGCTGCTTCACCAAACGACCCAATATTATTGTAATAGCAACCATACCACATATAACCAGAGGAGCAAGAGCTGCTATTGTGGCCATAGGGGGTACCGTAGGTAACTGAACTATAGCTATACGCAAATTGATAAGGAGGGGAGCCTAGAGGATAATCGCCTTGATAACTAACCCCATTATATGTCTGATAACAGTTATAGTTCCAGTCTCTCCCCCACATGCCCTGGTCATAACCAGAACCAAAAGTACCACTGGTATTTTCATAATAATTTGAAGTTGTCCACGTAGATGGTAAGTAACCTGGCGCACCTGTAGGGTTGTCAAAGCCCTCATAGAACACCGTAGTTTGCCCGTAAGCACTTGATGTGCCCACTAGCCACAAAAGCACGGGTACAAACAATAGATTCTTAAAAATAGAGTGGGTAAATTTTTTCATACTATGCATTTAAAAGGTCAATTTCTATACACAAACTGTTAATTCTGCCAATTTAATAAAATTATTGGTTATTATTTACATAATCAATAGATAATTGTAAATTAAATTACGCAGATACAATAACAGATTTTGCGAATATATAACAGACGTAGAAAGTGAGGGTAAGGTTAGTAGATAAAATAAAAAAGGCCATCCAAATTGGATAGCCTAACAAGATTAAGAAATCAAGTTTAATTAAAACAACTCAGATATAAGCAGATATTACCATCAAAGAAAGTCCATATATACCTTAGCCCTGCAGGACAACTAGTCCCTGAAAATGTTCACAACCAGATAGTGGATTTATTGTAACAGATGAATTATAAGGAGCAATTGTAACACTATTAACACCGTTACACGTTATTGTGTCTCATCATATAATATACAGTAAGTAAATGCGCCTCCAGCAGATGGAGACCACTTATCCACGTTAATCCAGAAAAATTTACAGCAACCACACCAAAAGGTGCAGGAGATACATGACTTACGTTACTAGTATAACCACCATGGGCATCCTGATACTGAAGTTGAAATACACTGTATTATACCCGGCTAGTTATCAAAGTTAACAGACTGTGCTTTAACGCTATAAATAGATAGTGCGAATACAAAAGCCAAGAATATTTTTTCATTTTTAGTTTTTTTTAGGTTAAGAAATAAAGTAGCCTTATTCAAAATCGATAAAGAGAGGTTTCCTCATTCATTTTCATCAAAGCGAGTTCTTTAACCCTTTTATTGCAAACTTTAATAAACTAAATATAATATATGAAAATATTTTGTTAATGCAATGTTTGATAATAAAACCATTTAAAAACCATTCTTTACAACTGTCCTTGAAAAATTATTATTATTTTACAAGCACATCTTTATGACGTTAAAATACTTCTCCTTTTTATTGCTTTTTGCATTGGGTGCAACATGCTTATATGGCCAATCAATAGAGGGGAAGGTATATAACAAGAACCTAAACATTCCACTGCAAGGCAGCACTGTAAGGCTTACAGGCAGTACAAACTTTATTTTCATTTCAGATACGGGTGGTTATTTTTCTGGGTCTGTACCTGCGGGTAATTACCGCATTAGCATCAGCCGTACGGGGTATGCGCCTTTCAAAAAAGATATCACAGTCCAGAATAAGGATGTACAACTCGGAACCATATTCCTGAACGATACCAGCACTATGCTGGATGAAGTGAAGATTGTAGAAAAGATAATGGCGGTAGTACAAAAAAATGATACTACAGAATACAATTCAGGAGCCTATAAATCCAACCCCGATGCCGATGCTGCTGATATGGTAAAGAAAATGCCAGGCATCGAGCTGAACGGTAGCTCCGTGAAAGCACAAGGAGAAGCGGTAACCAAGGTATTGATAGATGGGAAACCATTTTTCGGTAACGACCCCTACGCTGCTCTGCGCACATTGCCTGCCGAAGTAATAGATAAGGTACAGGTGTATAATGAAAAAAGCGAGCAAGAACTGTTTACCGGGTTTAGTGAGGGCAATACCACAAAAACGATCAACATAATAACCAAGGCCAGCAAACGCAATGGTATTTTTGGAAAAGTTGATGCCGGAGCAGGAGTAGATAATACATACAGTACAGATATCAACCTCAACAAATTTGACAAAGACCAGAGAATAACAGTAACCGGGCAAAGCAATAATATAAACGTACAGAACTTTACCAACCAGTCAGTAGCCGGGCCTGCGCAAGCGTTGGGCACGGCACTCACCAATGCTGCGGGCATTAACTATATTAATAAATTAGGCAAGAAGTTAGATATCAGCGGCAGCTATTTTTTCAACGAGACAGATAACAACGCTACCAACCAGTTACAACGCAGGTACCTAGCTACCGCCGATTCCGGCCAGTTGTATAATGAGAGTAATAATGCACACAGCACCAACTACAGTCACAGGTTTAATGCACGGGTGAACTATGTAATAGACAGCGCTAATAGCTTGCTTTTTCAGCCACAGCTATCGTTGCAAAATAACAATAGAAACAATAGTCATACTGGTGCAACCACCCAGGCAGACAGCCTGCTCAACCAAACGTCAAATACAAGTTCTGGTACACAAAGAGGCTACAATTTTTCGGGCAACTTGTTATTCAGGCATAAATTTAAAAAGGCAGGGCGCACCTTTTCACTAAATATAACGGGAAGCAATAACTACAACAACAGCAACACTACCCTAAATGCATTGAACCAATACTATGGTAACAATTTAATAAACGATACATTAAATCAGCTAACACCGAGCGTGCAAAACACCTGGAATATAGCTGCCAATGCAGCTTACACGGAACAAGTATCAAAAAACACCCAATTGGAATTGCAATATACAGCTACGTACGTGCCTGCCCACTCCGATAATAACACTTACAATTACTCATACATTACCGATGCTTATACCCTACCCGACACACTTTTATCTAACACGTTCCGTAACCGCTCTTTATTGCAAAAAGCAGGAGGCAGCTACCAGGTCCATGGTAAAAAATATACACTGTCGTTGGGTGTATATTATCAATCCACCAATTTTGCAAACAGCCAGTTTTTCCCTTATACCTATCAATTCAGTCATAGCTTCCAGAATCTATTGCCAACCGCCTCCCTGCAATATAAATTATCTAAAACACGCAACCTGCAAGCGAACTACGCAACAGCGACATCGGTACCTGGCATAACACAACTTCAGAGTGTTATCAATAATACCGACCCACTGCACCTTACCACAGGAAACCCCGAATTAAGACAACCTTATCAGCACAATGTAACACTGCGGTACAATGCAACAAATACACAAAATGCATCCAATTTTTATATAAGCGGCAATGCCAGCTATACCCAGCATTTCATTACCAATAGTGCCATCATTGGCCAGAATGATACATTGATACAGCAAAATATATTGCTACCAAAAGGGGCGCAACTGGTAATGCCGGTAAATGTAGATGGCAACTGGATGATAAACGTTTCTTCAGGTTATGGAACTCCGATTAAAAGCATAAAGTCTAACCTCAATGTTAATGCCAGTGCAGGTTTAAATCATACCCCCATCATCATTAACAGCATTTCCAGCTCCCAGACTACCCAAAACGGAGGCTTAAATATAACACTGAGCAGTAATATCAGTGAGAATATAGACTTTACGATCAGATCATCATGTTTCCTGGCATCAAGTACTAATGCATTGAATCCTAATCTCAATTCACTAACTGTAAATGAGACCACACAAGGCAATATCAATATTATTTTTTGGAAGGGCTTTGTATATAACACACAATTTAACTACCAGAATAATTCTGGCTTATCTGCAGGGTATAACCAGGATTATTTACTGTGGAACATGAGTGTGGGCAAAAAGTTTGGCCGAAAAAGGCTTGCCGATATAAGAATCTTAGCCTATGACATTCTAAATCAAGGTACAAATATCCAACATTCCATAAACGACCTATACATACAAGACACTCACACCGATGTACTGCATCGATATTTCATGCTAATATTCAGCTATAAGGTCAGAAGTTTTAAACCTGCATAACATAATTCAAATAACAACCAAATACAGCTACATTAGCAAATATTTTCCGAAAACATGGGGACATAATGAAACGCTCAAAAGTAGTTCTGATAAAAACATTGCGTTTCTTGAAAATATTGGGGCCCGGTCTCATAACAGGTGCCAGCGATGACGACCCAAGTGGTATAGCAACTTACTCGCAAGCCGGGGCACAATTTGGCCTTGCTACCCTATGGACGGCTCTTATTACTTTCCCTTTGATGGCCGCAGTACAGGAAATGTGCGCTCGTATAGGTATGGTAACTAACCAGGGACTTACCGGAACCTTAAAAAAACACTACCCTCGCAGTATTCTATACCTGATGCTCCTCTTTAGCTTCCCGGCAATAATACTCAACATAGGCGCAGATATAGCGGGCATGGGCGCTGTAGCTAATTTGCTTGTCCCCTCGGTGAACCCTATGTTGTTCAGCGTGGTGTTCACAGGCATCTTGCTGCTTAGCATCATTTTCCTGTCGTACAAACAATTAGCAGCCATCCTTAAATATACCTGTGCCATACTACTGGTGTACTTGGTAGTACCCTTTTTATATAAACAAGATCTCTTAGCCATTGCGAAAGCAACAGTAATACCAACTATACACTTCAATAAAGATTTCATAAATATACTGGTCGCTATACTTGGCACCACCATATCGCCCTACCTGTTTTTTTGGCAAGCAACAATGGAGGTAGAAGACATGAAAAAGACGGGAAAGGTGGTGATGGTGAATAAAAAACGCATACACAACATGAAGGTGGATGTAGATTTTGGCATGCTATTCAGCAATATCATCATGTTCTTCATTATACTTACTGCAGGCACCGTTTTGTTTAAAGGTGGCATACACCAGATAGACACTGTACAAGAAGCTGCAAAGGCGCTGGAACCCCTGGCCGGCAAATGGGCCTACCTGCTATTTGCTGTAGGTGTAATAGGTACAGGGTTCCTGGCCATACCTGTACTCAGTGGTTCTCTATCTTATATTGTATCTGAAACACTGGGCTGGAAAGCCGGTCTGGAAAAAAAGTTTCACGAAGCACGCCCTTTCTACCTGGTCATTGTGGCCTCATTAGTCATTGGGTTATTTATCAATTATGCCGGCATTAGTCCTATACAGGCGCTACTATATTCTGCAATACTTTATGGCATTACTGCCCCCGTTATCATTGCAATTGTGCTGCATATTTCTAACAACAAAAAAATAATGGGCAACTATACCAATAGCCGTTATGCAAATATTGCCGGCGCAACTACCCTGGTGCTTATGAGTGTAGCTGCCATCTTTTTGCTGTACTACCAGTTTGCAGGATAAACACCTTTCTACTTACAATCTTACGACCATATAAAAACGGCATCTGGGAAACCAGATGCCGTCGAATTTTAAGTATACACCTTATAGTTTACTGCACCACTATCTTTTCTCTTTTTAATAGTTCACCTCCATTATTGGTGATGGTTAGGATGTACAAACCATTGGCCAGATGCTCTACACCTGCAATTGAAACATTCTTTTGCGTATATATGACACGGCCGGTTACATCGCAAAGTGATATATTGACAGCAGCAGGCGACTGCATATGTACCGCGCCATGGGCGGGATTAGGATACACTTTTATATCTGCGGCATTGATAATATTGCCTACTGCAAGGTTCACGCTATCTGTTTTAACGAGTGCCGTAACTGGAGATACCGGCAAGTATGCCTGCGACGTAGCACCAGTGCCTTTATTATATTCAAACACAGCAAAAGAGTAAAGTGTTTGCGGAGTAAGACCAGTAACTGTAACTACATTGTTACCACTACCTGTACCATCATACACCACCTTGTTGCCGCTACCCTGGTCTGTTGCCAATGTAAAATTGGCATTTACCCCTGCTACTGCTGCCCCATTTACCGGTACATAACTTACACTGCCACCCTGGCTTACGGCAATGATCCTGTTGCTGCCATTGCCTATTGTAGGGAGGTTTACAACTACCGATGTAGCCATTACAGTACCAAATGTAAGTGTGCCTGCTGTGGTGGGTAATGTATCCAGCGCACTGCCGCTTACGGGTACGTTGATAGTTGCAGCACCAGTACTGGCATTAGTGATATTTAGAGTACCGGTAGCACCTGATGGTGCTGTTGGCGCATACTCTACATAAATAGGCGTTACGGCAATGGTACCGCTAACAGGAGCAAGATTTGCAGTTGCATTAAAGCCACCTGGAGCTGGCGTTGTTGATACAAGAAAACCAGCGGGGGCCGTTACTACCAGGTTGCTGGTAAGGTTATATGCACTTACATTATATTGTTGCAGTGCAGATGTACGGCCCGTTACTACGGTTCCAAAGCTACCATTAAAACCAGCCTGGTTTACGAATATGGTAGGCACTGCCACTGCCGCAGTAATAACGCCAGATACTGCTGCCACAGAATAGTTATAAGCTAGGTCGCGTAGTACAACAGCATATATATAGCCTCCTGGAGCAGGCGTAGCATCTAAATAACTAACGTCTGTAGCGCCACCTGTAGTGCTTATTATCTTCCAGCCGCCTGCCACAGAATCAGGGCCTGCTGCACCGCCGGTTACTGAGTATTGGGCCTGATCATTAAGTACTGGCGCCGATGCTGAAGTATTTGAGTTGCGTAGTATGATGGTTGCTTGTACGCCTGTACCGTTTGAATTGTCAACATTTGAGGTCCAGCCCAGAGATACCAGATTACCACTTACAGTGCCTGTCACAGCACTCGGTGTGGCCGGTTTTATTGTATCAACTGTAGGGTTGCTGGCTAATGAAGTGTATAATATACCGTCATCCAGGTATATATTGGCCGCACCAGATGTTGTCTTACGCGGGGCAGAGAAATAATACCTTGTACTTGATGAGCTGATAGAATTAGTCACCCTTGTCCATGTAGTAGTAGAAAGTGCTACGCCCCCCGAAGCATTCGATGATGACCCGCTACCACTTATAGGGAAAGAACTGGAGTATCTGAAAGAGGCATCAGACGAGGCTGCAGCGTCAGCCTTCGCCCAGTAAATAAAGAAAATGGTTTCATTGTTAAATGAACTGTCGGAAGGTGACGTACCATACCATTGCTTGTTACTGGAGGTTGATGTTGTTGTTAACTTTATAGAATTTACTCCGGTACGTGTATAGATAGCATTAGTATTTAAAGACACACTCTCTGTTCCCGAATATCCGGCCCATGCACTTACAGAACCATTTTCAAAACCATACGGACTAGCTGTTTGCGCGTTTACAATGCCTGGCGCTATCGCAAGCCCACCAAATACACCGCAGTAAGCCAAACCAGACAACACCTTTTTTACACTTTTAAAATTCAATTTCATAGAATTATTTTTCATCCTTAGTAATAATATTATTATAGGGTCTTAATTAATTTATCCACTTTCAGCACAGTCCCTGTTTCATCGGTAATGGTAATTATGTACATACCGGCTGCCAGGTTTTCCAAGTTCACGTTATTGGATTGTGCACCACTTGCTAAGGCACGTCCTTGCATATCGTGTATCACATAATTTACCGGCATCAATGCATTAATATATACATAATTAGTTACAGGGTTTGGATATAATTTTATTTCAGGAGTATTTGCTGTAACATTTTTCACGCCTACTCCTGTTAAGGTAGTAGTGATATCGCTGCCGCAAGGAGCTGAGGTAAAGTAGTTCTCAGATGTTCCCGTACCTACATTGTATTCATATACAGTGAAATAGTACAGCGTACCCGAGTCCAGACCTTTTACCGTATCTACACTGGTGCCTAAACCTGTACCATTATACACTATTTTGCCACCATTTGGTTGTGTGGTTGCAAGAGTATAGTTATTACTTACGCCTGTTACTGCAGCACCGTCAACGGGTACAAATGCAGGAGGGCTACCCAGGTTAGCTACTATAATACGGGTGCTGCCATTACCTACAGTTGGCAGATTTATGACTATGGAATTTAATGTTACCAGTCCAAAGGTGATAGTACCTACTAACGTTGGCTCAACAGCCAGGGCATTGCCATTTACTGCAACATTCTGCGAAATGGCACCTGCACTTATAAGCGCTATATTTTGCGTTCCTGTAGCACCATTTGGTATTGTTGGCACCATTACTACATATATTGGTGTTGGTGCTACAAGCCCTCCACTTTGTGTTAATGTAATTGCTGCGCTGCTATAAGGTCCGCCATTGGTTAATGAAGTTTGGAAACCGGGAGGGGGCGTAATAGTAATATCATTTGTAAGGTATATACCACTTACATTAAATTGTTGTTGTGCAGACCGGCTACCAACAGCGGTATTACCAAAACCACCTGTAAACCCGGTGAGGTCTAAAGAAATAGTAGGTGTTATAGAAATAGTGCTCGCATTACCTGTAACACCAGGGCTTACCAGATAATTTTCCGAAGTTCCTGTAGCGACATTGTATTCATAAACTGTAAAATAATATGGGGTAGCCTGCGCAAGTCCTGTTACGGTAACTACATTGCTGCCCGAACCCGCACCGTCATACACTACCTTATTCCCACCGCCTTGGTCTGTAGCTAAGGAATAATCTGCACTTACCCCCGCCATCTGGGTACCGTCCCCAGGTACAAACGTTGTTGCACTACCAGGGTGCACAATTATTATCCTATTCGTGCCATTACCTATAGTTGGCAGGTTTACTACTATAGTACTTCCGGTTACGGCACCAAACGATATACTACCTACAGTAGTTGGCTGCGTAGTAATAGCGGTCCCGCTCACAGGCACATTGGCAGTATTCGATCCGGTGCTGGTATTGGTAATATTCAGCGTGCCAGTGGCACCTGTTGCAGCAGCAGGATCATATTGTACATATACGTTAGTAGCAGTAATAATGCCCCCAACTTGCGGTATGCTTACTGATGTATTAAAACCAGAACCAGCGCTAAGCGACACCTGGAAGCCCGCCGGTGCTGTTACAGTAACGCCAGCCGTAAGATTATACGCTGTAAGACTATAAGAACTTACACCTGATTGACCATGCGCAACTACAGCGCCAAAGTTACTATTGAATCCCACTTGATTTATGAAAATAGATGGAGAAGGATTACCGGCAGTTAGACTAGGAGAAACGGCAGCAACAGAATAATTATAAGCGTAATCCCTCAGTACTACAGCATATATATAATTCCCAGCGCCGGGAGCAACATCTAGATAGTTAACATCTGAAGCACCTGCAGTTGTGGTGAGCACCTGCCATCCACTACCAGCGCTGCTTGGTCCATTAGCGCCACCAGCAGTAGAATATTGTGCCTGATCGTTTAATACGGGCGCAGCGGCCGATGTATTACTATTTCGCAAAATAACAGTTGCTGCCACACCTGTTCCTCCCGTATTATCAGTATTAGATGTCCAGTTCAACTGCACAAGATTACCATTTGCTATCCCTGTCAAAGAAGTTGGTGCAGTTGGTTTAACCGTATCGACAGTAGTTGAACTAGTAGAAGAATAAATGATCCCATCATCCAGATATACGCTTTGGGTTGATCCCGCAGATGTTTTGTACGGATAAGGTAAAACATAGCGGGGACTATTGCTGGTATAGGTTATTGCATTCGTAACACGCAACCAGCTAGAGGTAGATAAAGCAACCGTGTAAGAAGCTGCATCTGCTGAGGGGCTACCAGATAGTGGTAATGAGGTCTCGTGCCCTAGTGTAGCATTTACTATCGTACCTGCAACATCTGTTTTGGCCCAGTAGATAAAAAAAACAGTAGTACCATTATAAGCAGTATCATATGTACTGTTGGTGTACCACCTCTTGTTGCTCGAATTAGATGTGGTATTCAGCTTAATAGAATATAGCCCTGTACGTGAATAAGTGGCATTACTATTTACTACAGCACTTTCGCTATTGGAAGAACCAACCCATCCGCCAGATGTGCCATCCTCGAAACCAAATGGAGTATACGTTTGGGCATAACTAACGTTTAGTATTGAATGAAGTGCTATGATAGCGCAGGTTATGGCGAAACCTTTCAATATTTTTTTAATCTCTTTTTCCGCCACACAATTCATGTAATTATTTTTCATACAAAGAAGACATTTTATTCCAATCTAAGTGAGTGCTCACTTCATTAAGGCTACAAATTAAACATAAAAGACTTTGTAAGACTCTTTCGAATTTAAAATATTACCGCAATCGTTCCCAAAAAATGCAATATTCCTCTATACATATTTAACTACAAAACATAATTTTATTACTGTATAAATTTACGAAATACATTCAATTGTGCAATCGGTACCGATAACGATTGCGTAAATTTTATATGACTTCCCATCATGTTATATCATCAAAACTGTTTATTGTTACTTAATTTTGGCTACATGGTGAGTAAACACTCACCTCCGTGAAAAACGCAAATATTTATTATCCAAAGTAACTCTGATGAAGAAAACTGTACACACTGCCATTCTACTCATAGCTTTTCTTTCAATACATTTAAATGCAAACGCAAGTCACTATGCCGGCGCGGAGCTTACCTACAGATGGGTACACGATTCCACTTATCACTTTACATATAAAATATATCGTGACTGCGCTGGTTTGTCGGGCAGCAATGTAGTACCAAATGGCGTAATGACTTTGTGCTGCCATAACACTTGTGGCACAACAAACGATACCAGTGTAGATTTAACAGCAGATAATATACTTCCCGACGGCCGGCCTAACTGCAGCCCTGTAAGTACAGGATGTGGGGGGGTGGCTTCGCAATGCGATAATCCAGGCAGTCCCAACCATAGTGATCTGGATGGTTACCAGGAATGCTGGTATGAGGGCGATTTCACCATTCCTGCACGATGTGCTCAATGGACGTTCTCCGTATGGGCCAATTCTAGAAACACCTCACAAATCACCAACCTGAATACCAGTGGAAATCAAAATATTTATACTGAAGCAACGCTTAATAATGTGGTTGCCCAAGGTAACTCTTCAGTAGATTTTACAGTTAAACCTGTTCCATTTGTTTGCATTAACAATCAATACGTATATAACAATGGTGCAGTTGATATTGATAATGATTCTTTGGCATTCGCATTAGTTCAACCCCGCTCTTCACCAACTGTATGCGGCGCGCCAAGTAATATTCCTTATAAGCCCGCAACTCCGCCTTATAACCTGACTACTAATCCCCTCGCAGACAACAATACATTTACGCTAAGTCCCACAACAGGACAGCTTCAATTTACACCCAACCAAACAGGCCAATACGTAGTTGCACTACAGGTAACGGAATACAGGAACCATATTGCCATAGCAACTACCGTTCGCGACATACAGATATATGTATTGGCAAACTGCAGCATACAGCCACCACCTTTCACACCCGATTCTGTAAATATATCAGGTGGATACCTGAATAATGGAATAATTGAGAATTGTGCAAATGTCCCATTAAACTTCTGCTTTAAGAGCAAATCGGCAAACGCTGCAGCCGTGCTTGTAGTGTCTGATAATCACTTACAACAAGCTCCGGGTTCTACAATCACCTATTCCGGCCAACAAACCGATTCTGTTACAGGCTGTTTTTCATGGACACCATCTAATGCTGATACTGGCCTTAAAATATTAACCATAACTATTAAAGACTCTACCTGTTCAGCTGGTATTGCTATTGCAGAAACCTACTCTATACCTATTTATGTCAACCCAAACATTCGGGCAAGTAATGACACAAGCATATGCCTGGGTAGTTCTGTAGCTCTTTTTGCTGTTGGAAGTACAAGTTTCACTTGGTCTGTATTACCTGGCGGATCACCTATAAGCTCATTAAGCTGCACAAATTGTGCAAACCCGGTTGCAACGCCATCCGTCACCACTAAATATGTTGTCACCTCCAATGTAACAACATCAACATCATGCAACAGTACAGATACCGTTATTGTATCAGTAAATACAGTCCCTTCCAAACCATTACCTACCAGCAACAGCCCTCTATGCGCCAATACTACTATGGACCTCTATGCAGGTACCACAGCAAATAGTTATATATGGACAGGGCCGGCTGGCTTTAATTCAGTTGTTCAAAACCCGGTAGTAAATAATATACAGGTACCTAACACCGGCTGGTATCATGTACGGGCTAAAAATGGTAATTGTATCTCAGCTGCAGATAGTGTTTATGTAACCGTTACAGTTACACCCAAATTCCCAATCATTACTGGCAATAGCCCAATATGCAGCGGTGGCACTATCAATCTTTTCGCACAGTCTAGTAACAATGTCAATTATAACTGGACGGGGCCTAATGGCTTTACTTCGGGCAGCCAGAATGTAATTATACAAAACGCGGGCACCCAGTATTCAGGCACGTATAACGTTACCGCATCTTACCCGTCAAACAGCGCCTGTGTTACTGCAGCAGCAAGCTATACGGTTGCCGTAAGTGCAGGCATATTTGCAGATTTCCATTTCTCAAAAGACAGCATATGCCAGTACGATGCTGTATCTATAAACTATAATTCAGGTGGTTCCGATTCGCTGCTATGGAGTTTTGCAAGCGGCATACCACTCGATACACTGGCCGATAACCCCATAAGCGTAAAGTTCTTGTTACCCGGCACACAAACTGTAACCCTTACTGCCGCCGATAGTGGCTGTATTGATATAGTAAGTCATACTATACACGTGTACGATGCCCCGCCATCTACTTTCTCTGCACCGGCTATTACTTGTTTTGGCGATCCTATAACCGTGGTTTCCAATAACGACTTTAATCACAATGTACAATTCAACTGGAATTTTGGTGTTGCTACTGTACTCAGCGGCACTGGCGAAGGGCCATATGCATTGCAATATGCACAGCCAGGTACCTACCAGGTTACGCTTATCACACAAAACCCCAATTGTACTTCGCCTCTTATTATAGACACACTACTCGTTGATGCCATACCGAGCGCAGCCATTACTACTGCCGACATTAATAATATATGCAGCGATGACAGTGTACACTTTGATGGCGTTGCTGTTTCGGGCAGCCACTACCAATGGATACAATCGCGCATTTTTGCGAATGATACCCTTTCAAGCACCTATGCACTAGTGCGCAATGCCGGCTATATATACCTGAATGTGGTAGATACATTTGGTTGCAAAGCATCAGACAGTCTATATTTTACCCCGCACCCTTGCTGCATAGTATCCTTCCCAACCGCATTTACACCAAACGAAGATGGGAAGAATGACGTGTTCCGCCCCATTACTACAGGTCATCATGACATAGCTTACTTCAGGGTCTTCAACCGCTGGGGGCAACTAGTTTACTCTTCGCGCGAAGAGCAGAAAGGGTGGGATGGTAAGTATAACGGCATACCCCTGGATGCGGGCGATTATTATTTCACCATGAAGTACAGGTGTGTAGATGGTGAGTATTTTGAAGAAAAAGGCGAAGTGATGCTGATTAGATAAAAGCAAATACATAAACCGATGAATTTAATCATTCGGGGTTTTTATTTTTTATATTTACTTTAGTAACCACAGCCCCTAGTGTTGACATCGATTGCACAAATTTTTTCTGTCATATAAATATAACTCACGGCAATTAACGTTATAATTGTCTTCGTCTGAAAAGTGAGTAATCACTCTTAGCATACAAACAAAGTAATAATATGAAGCGTTTTCTTTTTTTGATTCTTATTGCCATCTCACTGGTACCATTTCACGCAAGAGCAACCCACGTTATGGGAGCTGAAATGTCTTATAAGTATTTAAGTCCCAACACATACCAGATAACATTAGTATTATATGGAAACTGTGGTACGGATGCAAATGAGGTAAATACATACCTAGGCAATATAACCAACCTGGACGCGGGGAAACCGCAGATCCATGTATTTGACAGTACCATATCGAAATACCCACAAAGCTCTAGTTCTAATATGCGTTATGCTAATTTATTGGCGGGGCCGGATACACCAATAAATATTAGCCCGTACTGCCAGTTGTTGGCTGATAGTAATTCATGCGATATGCCAACAGTTTTTAAGTATCCCGGAGTTAAGCGATTTGTATTTACCGGTACTTTGGTGTTGCCATATGCTTCCACAGGCTGGGTTATTGAGTATACCTCGTTGAACCCATCCTGCAATAACCCAACCGGCCGCACAAAATGTTCTAATTTCAAGAGCGATGGGCATGACAATATCAATGCTGTTAACGTAATAAATAACACCAATAACATAGCAAACTCTTCACCAGTTTTCAGCACAAAAACATACAATTCTGTATATTCATTAGGTGTGCCTTCAACGTTTGTGGAGAGCGGTGTTGACCCTGATGGGGATTCCTTATACTACTATACTGATCTTATTTACCAGGCAAGCGATGCAAACTGTTTCAATTTACTAATAGAACCGTTCATGCCCGGATACAGTGTAAATAACCCACTTGCAGCAGCCATTGCTCCTGGGAGTTACAATTTCAACAATACGAACGGGAATATGGCATTTACACCGAGTTTGCAAGGACGATATGCTGTAAGTACAACTGTTATGGAATTCAGGCATGGCGTCTATGTGGGCAGTACATTAAGGCAGCTTACCTTGTTTTTCTTTGCTTTGGGTGGAGGCCCTCTCGTAGCAGGTGTTGATACTGCAAGTATTAAGGGAGCAACGGTTACAGGTACTGACACTTTATATACGTGCCCCGGGAGCGTTGTTAGTTTTAATATAGCACCCAAAGACCTAACTTCTGACAGTATTAAAGTTACTTTTGACGATATAATCGGAGGCAGCTCTGTTTCTGTAAATAACAACAATACACCTAGCCCAACTGTTTCATTCTCGTGGAATACTCAGGGGGTGCCATATGGCGTCTATACAATAACACCACATTTCACCATAAATAGCTGCCCGCTACCAAGTGTGAGCAGTCATACCTACACCATCATAATCGGTGATGCGGGAGACCTTACTTACAATGTACTTTCTGCAACAGACTGCATATACAAAGCAGCTATGCAATACAATGTAAATAATGGTGGCAGACCTTATACGTTAAAATTGCTCAAAGGCACCGACACATTAAAGACTTATACTGAGCCTGCCAACACCCCAGCCGTGCAAGACAGCCTGGCTCCAGGCAATTACTTTGTTATACTGCAAACCACAGGCCTGCCCTGCACCAGCTATATCCCTATGGATATCTTTGACAGTGGCCCTTTTCCATACAAACCACGCAGGGGTGACTCTTTAGCTGTTTATTGCCGCAATTTTAAAGACAGTACACTTGCAGCCTACCTGGATAGTGGCGCTAATTACCTTAAATGGTACGATGAAAGCAATAACCCTATCCCCGGCCCGGTTCTGCCATCTACGGCTACTGCGGGTACATTTGTATATACGGTAAGTCAGGTATACAAAACCTGCGAAAGTGCAAGAGATACATTGACTGTTATTGTTAACCCTGACGTATGCGATTATGATGTGGATATACACAATGTGATCACCCCCAATGGAGATGGCAAGAACGATCTATGGGAAATTGATAACCTGAAATTCTATCCCGATGTAAAGGTGGAATTATTTGATAAACTGGGTGACAAGGTATATGAACAAAGCCATTACGGCAGCCCATGGTGGGATGGTGGCAAGGTGCCTTCGGGTGTATATTATTACATAGTTGACCTTGGAAAACCAAATATAGCAACCGGTCAGCAAAAATACACAGGCACACTACTGATAAAAAGATAAGTACCATATCCCAAACTAGTGGTATTGCCTCATAAGTTGAACATTTTGATGCCAGCGTTGTTAAGAGCATCCGGCAAATAAAATATAAAAAATAGCAGATGAAACGAATACTTATTGCGATTGGACTATTACTGCCTGCGGCAGGCTTTAGCCAGAATTACCCTCACTATACCATGTTTATGTATAACAAGCTTATATATAATCCTGCATACGCCGGTAGTCGCGATGTGCTGTCTATAAATGGCTCGTACCGCAACCAATGGTCGGGTATCGACGGTGCCCCCACCGACATCAGTTTATCTGTAGATGCACCTGTAGGCAGCAAGCTTAAAGATTTTAATCCTGTAGCTGTAGGTCTGGTCATTAATAAAGAAACGCAAGGCCCGATAGCTACTACAAACATAGCTACTAATTATGCCTACCGAATAAAAATGGAGAAGAGCACCCTCTCTTTTGGTTTGCAGGCTGGTGTAGCTGTTTATAATGCACAGTATGGCGGTCTTAACCCACTAGACAAGAACGATCCATTACTGGCTACCGACATAAAGAATGCTATACTTCCCAACTTTGGTACCGGTGTTTATTGGTACAACAAACGTTTCTACCTAAGCTTGTCATGCCCCAATATACTGGAAGACTACTTTGACAAAAACGAGAAAACTTACAGCAACGGACAAAAAGCAAGCGAGGTACGAGGTTATTTCCTGAGTGGCGGCTATACGTTACCTGTAAGCGAGCATTTCTCATTATTGCCACAGGTCATTATGCGCTATACAGCTGATGGCAAATACTCTGTACCATTCAATACTGATCTTAACCTATCTGCTATCTTCTATCAGCGCCTGCTCATTGGCGCCACTTACCGTACAGATGGTTCTGTGGAAGGTATAGTACACTTGCAGGTTGCTAAAAGATTAAACATAGGTTACAGTTACGATTATTCAGTATCCGATCTTTCGCCATATGCAAAAGGTACTAACGAGTTAACTATAGGTTTCGACTTCATCAGGGATATAAGAGACTATACAGACCCACGCTTTGTTTCCAATTTCTGATCTTGAACAACAAACAGTCAAAAATGAAAAAATATTTATACACTATGCTTGCAGCAGCTCTGATACAAATGCCTTTCCAGGCGGCTGCCAAAAGTGTTGAAAAAGATAATGCCAAAGGTGAATATTTCTTCTCCCATCATGGCTATAATAAAGCGCTTGCCTTTTATACTGATCTGCTGGATAAATCGCCACGCCAAAAAAACCCACTGCTTTGCGCACGCATAGCCGATTGTTACCGTCTTATCGGGCAACCCGACAGATCTGCTGCTTTCTATTCCAGGGCATTGAACGATGCAAACCCGGCTACCGGCAAACGCCCGGCTAAAGCAGGCATCAATAAGAACACAGCAAACGCCCAGTTGCCAAATGATGTGACCTTGCACTATGGAGAAGTATTAATGACACTGCAATGCTACGAAGACGCTGCTATGTGGCTTCGTGAATACCTGGTCACTACTCCAAATGATCGCCGTGCTGCCAACCTTGTAAAAGGTTGCGAACATGCTGTAGCGCTACACAGTGGCATGCCAGAAGGCGTAGAAACATTCCTTTCGCTCAATACCGATCTGTCTGAATATGGCCCGGTCATAAACGACCAGCGCCTTGTCTATACATCAGACACTACACCGGTAACCTACAAAAAAAAGGATAAATTCACCGGTGAATACTTTTTCAAACTGTACCAGGTAACTGCTACCGAAGAAGGCCATTGCAGCAACGATTTTCAAGCGGTTGAAACAAAGGGGTTAGGTAAATTTCACGATGCTAATTGTGCCTTTACTAAAGACGGGCAAACCATGTATTTTACCCGCAACAATGTAGAGAACGACATATTCGGTCAGAGCAGTGTACCCGATGACAGGAATAAGGTGCATTTGCAAATAATGATTGCAAGCGACTACAATAAAGCAGCCAATAAATTTGAAACAGTTACACCGTTTCCCTACAATAATAAAGACTACTCCACTGCACATCCGGCCATTAATCCAAATGGCGATATGCTGATATTTACATCAGACATGCCGGGTGGAGAAGGTGGAACTGATCTCTACATGTGCAGGAAGGATAATGATGGCAAATGGACTGAGCCTAAGAACTTAGGAAAAACCATAAACACTGAAGGTGCAGAGTTGCTACCCGTTTTCCTGGATAATACCACCATTAGCTTTACATCTAACGGCCATCCCGGTCTTGGGGGTGAAGATATTTACTACGCTACATGGAATAATGCTACCCAAGGCTGGGGCAATGTGGTAAATGCCGGTGTTCCTGTCAACTCTTCTTACGATGACATGTCGCTGACCATGTATGCTGACGGACAGAACGGCTACTTTGCCAGCAACAGACCTGCAGAAAAAGGAAGTGAGAACATTTTCCATTATTACCGCCAAAAATTAGTGCTGAAGCTAAACCTGGTCAATTCATCTGCGGGTAATACTATTGATGATGCTACGGTAACCTTGCAAGGCACAAAAGACACACATAACCTTATTACCGATGCCCAGGGTAGCGCTACAACACCACTAGTCCCTCTATCATCGTACAAGGTTACGATAAATAAAAAAGGCTATAAAGAGCTTAATACAGTTTTCTCTACCAGCAATATAAAACGTCTGCGCGATGTTGATACGTTTTATAAAACCATACAGCTGGAACCGGAGCAAGACATCACCTTCACGGCAAAAATACTGGATGAAGAAACTCGCAAGCCTATTGACAACCCACTCATGGTAATATCAAAAGAAGGCAGCAATCATACAGATACCATCAATATGGCCACAGGTACCCCCTTTAATCATATGCTGGAGCCTAATGCTGTTTATCACATCAATGCGGTGAAAGACAATTATTATAGCGATGAAAAAGTAGTAAGCACTATGGGTTTGACTGGCACTATCAGGCTTTCTGATACCATGTTGATGTGCAGATTGGGTGTTGGTGTTATATGCCAGATAGAAAGTATATACTACGATTTTAACAAGGCTACCATCCGTACCGATGCCTTACCATCGCTGGATAAGTTACTGAAGTTCATGCACTTTTTCCCACACATGCGCATACAGCTCAATTCCCATACCGATTGCCGTGGCTCTGACGCTTACAATATGCGCCTAAGCAAGGCAAGGGCACAGTCTGTAGTAAATTACCTCATCAGCAAAGGCATAAAGGCCAACCGCCTGCAGGGTAAAGGTTTTGGTGAATCTAAACCAATATACAAATGTGATAATTGCGAAACCTGCGACGAATCTTATCGTCAGCAAAATCGCCGTACAGAATTCCAGGTATTATCTATGTAAAAGTTCATACACAACCTATAATCAAGAAAAGGGAACCAGGAATGGTTCCTTTTTTTTATGCGCAACTGCATCAGGGCAAACATTGGCATTATTGTTTTATATACATAAAGCAAACAAAAAACAAAAAATTATGACATCATTACAAAAATCAGGCATATTACTACTCTGCATAGCAATAGCATCATGTACAAACAACACAACGAGCACCACAGCCAACACAGACAGCACTGCTGCAATGGGCAATTCAACTGTTACCACCACCACTACTACCACAACACGCCACACTTATTCAGGCACTTTCCAGCCACAGCCCAATATGAAGTACCTGGACCTGAAGACCAAAAGGCAGGTAAGTGTGCGTATAGATACCACTACGGGTATCCTTGTTAACAGCGAAACAAGCGAACCACTGGATCTTTTCGTATCAGGAACAGATACCATTTATGGCCAAACAGGTACTCCTGCAAATAACTATATCATCCGCGACGAAAGCGGCAATTACAGCATAGATCAAAATAGAATGACTAGCGGAACTGATATGAGTAACACAACAACAGCTGACAACGCAGCGTCAACCACTACAAGCAACCCCGCTGCTACTGACGAAACTACTACCGGAAAAGAGAAGTTCAAACAAAAGGCCAACGGTAACACAAAACTGAAAACACCCGAAGAAAAAATAAAGGATAAGAACGGTGTAGAAAAAGTAAAAGAACGCTACTAATTACCCCAAATAAAAAGAGTGGGTCATCTCAAAAGATGCCCACTCTTTTTATATATAAGTAACACCATTCTACCTGATGAGAACCACCTCCCCTTTATCTTCGTAATATATCCCATTCACACACTGGTAACGGATACTATAGAAATATGTACCCAGATCTGCAGGCTTTCCATCAATGGTTCCATCCCACCCATTATTTTCGTTTGATGAGGAAAAGATCAACTGCCCCCATCGGTTAAATATTCTGAAGTATGCAACATCATGATGCCCGGTGGTGATCGGTTTAAATACATCATTCTTACCGTCGCCATTTGGTGTAAATGCATTAGAGAAATAGACATTGCAGCATGGGTGGGGTATTATATATAAACTGTCTGAAGAAATACAGCCATACTGATCAGTTACATCCAGGTATATATAGCCGCTATTTCGTATTAATGCATAAGTATCATACAGGGTATCATTATTAAAGAATACAGGTTGCTTCCATTGATAACGGTAACCTGGCACTTGCACAGCCTCAAAGTGCACACTGTCTTCACTGCATATGTCCGTTACATCAGAATATACAATAGAGGCATCAGGATAGGGCTGTGCTACTATTGTATCGTAATAAGGCAAGGATGTACAATAAGTATTTTTGGTAACAAGACTGATGATATAACTGCCTGGTGTAGCATAATATATAGTGTAAACCCCTGCATTACTGCCACTTGTCATTGTAGCCGGCCCAAAATTCCATATATATTTTACATCCGTAGTAAAATCGTGATAGCTGTTTACAATAACAGGCGCTCCAGGGCAGGTTACGGGGGTAGCCGTAAATGAGGCAGGAGGGGTTGTCAGTACATCTATCTTATGTGCGGCAGTATCCGCACAAACACCATTAAAAGCATTAAGGGTTACTGTCTGGTAACCAGAAGTAGTAAAAACAACCTGCAGTGGGTTGGCAGATAAGCTTTGTGGTGTACCACTCTCAAAACTCCAGATCACAGAGTCTGCACCTGGTGTACTGTAGTTAATAGCAACGGGATAACCCTGACAAATAGAATCTGTTACAAACTGAAAAATGGCATATACCTTAGGCTTTATAACCACCACAAAGGTATCTGCAGGGCTTATACACAGCCCGTCAGCAGGATAAGTGCCGGTAACGGTGTATGTTCCTGCATACCGGGTAGATACTTCACTTATTGCTATTACGGGCGAGGAGGCGACAAAACCATTAGGGCCTGTCCAGCTGTAATTAATATTCTGATTGGACTGTGGTACTATATTTAATACAGAGCCGACACACAATGGACTGTTTGTTGCAACAACAGGTCGCGGCGGTGGTTGTACCACCATAACAGAAATACTATCTGTACTGATGCATGATCCATTCCTCGCACTGAGATAATACGACCCTGAATTACTTACTTGGCCGTTGACCAACAATGGATTTTGAAGGATATCCGTAAAACTACCAGGACCTGTCCATGAATAAGAGGTGGCAGTTGTGCCTGCATATAATTTTAAAGTGTCCCCCACACATATTGGCGTATTGGATGACAAACTCGGCAGTGCCGGGTAGTCAAGCACCGTAACCACAACTGTATCTCTCGTATTACACCCTGATTGGTTAGACGATATGACGTAGGACGTGGTAAGGGCAGGTACAGCTTGGGGATCGGTACATGCCGTGCAACTCAATGTACTTAGCGGTGAGCCCCCAGGCAGTACCGACCATATGTAAGTATCACCTACCCCATACAAGAACACCTTTGCTCCCTGGCATATAGTAGTATCTGCATTGGTAGAATACGTTGGCGGGTAAATAGATACGTAGATGCTGTCTGGTGGTGATGTGCAATAAGTATTCTGGGTTACAACATAATATTTTCCTGTATCTGCCTGCTGAAAGTTGAGCAGTAACGGGTTTTGCGCTGACGACTGGAAGCCCGCCGGGCCCGTCCATGAGTAAATGGGAGCATTGGTACCGGCGTACAATTTTAAAGTATCATGCAGGCAAAGAAGTGGTGTGCCTGAAAGGGAGGGATAAGGTGGCGGCAACGCTGTGACCACCACTACCGTATCTACACTGGGGCATCCATTGCCCGAGGTTGAGGTTGCAATATAAGTAGTTGGTATTGTGGGACTATCAATTGGGTTCTGGCAATTTGTACAACTCAATGCACTTATGGGGGACCCTCCCGGCAAAGCCGTCCATGTATATGAGCTTACGCCATTGGCCGTAAGCGTAAATTTACTACCCAGGCAGCCAATTTCAGTTATATTACTATGTGCAACGGGGAAAATGTATAAGGGTAATGTAAAGGAATTTGCTTCAGTTATACCGGGAGGTGCACACGACGAATCAGTTACCGTTATGGTTAGTATCTTAATTCCTGTATCAGAGGTAGTAGGCGACCATGAAAAACAGCCATACATAGCGTTTGTAAAAGCACCCGAATAAGTAAGCGTTGACCCTGGCGCAACTATAGCATGATTATCTGATGGTACAAGTACTGCCGACCTATTGGCAGAAACGGCTGTAAAACAAAAGTGTAGAGGGCTACCGCCACAGTCGTGTATTTTACCATTAACAAGGTGTATTGTTGTAGTATCTGGCTCTACAATGGGCGACGATATATTACACGCTATTACGTGTACCTGTATATCGCGCATGGTAGAGCTTATGGCAACATGATTCCGGTATTCTGTAACCCGCAATGTAAGTGTATAAGATCCAATTGCTGAAGGGACAAAATTCATTTGCCCGGTAACAGTATCCAGCACAAAAGTATTATTGGTCGCTATAGGATTATTCTGAAGGTTAAATGAACCGTTAAGGAATTGAATATTATTAGGTGCATCATTACACCCATTTTCAGACTCCGGTTGTATGATCTGGTATCCCAAAGAGTCATTATTCGCATCATAAGCGCCGTTATTGTATGCATACGGCTGGTTATCGCATACATATGGTACGGGCTTCACTGTAAATTCTGCCGAGCTATTACCTTGGGCAAGTACATTATTTAAAGTTGCCTGAACATAAAAGCTGGTATTGTTTGCATTCAACAGGTTACTATTGCTATTCCTGGCACTTTGTGTTACTGAAAAGGTCCATGTGGCACAACGGTAAGGTAATTCCAGATCGCCTTCATACCAAAACTCCTGATAACCAGGTATAGTACTCGATGGCACGGTACACGTTGTGGGATATCCTGAACAACCTGAACTGACAGGCGTACCGTTACTGTCTGCTCCATTGATCAAAATTGATTCCGCCAGAATTATACTATTACCCAAGAATGCGTTGCAAGAGCTTTTGTAGCACATTTGTATATCAGCAGGTGCTTGAACAGTGCTCGAGCAATCGCGGTAGAACTTGAAGATGAAATGATAGGTAGAGTCATGCCTCCAGGTGTAGGTAAGCTCTCCACCCGCAATATGGCTGGCATAACTTTGGATGGAACAAAAAAAAGTAACAAACAAAAAAAGGATAGGTAGTAGTTTACTTTTCATCAGCTCTATATAGACAATAGTGACAATAATATAAAAATAAGGATAATCGGTGAGCAACCTTGTCCCTATGGTATAATACTGGACTTATGGGGTAGAATAATTTTTTTTTATAATTCTACAAACTTAGTATCATAACCACGGGCAACAAGTTAATATATGTTATAGACGGTTATTTAGTGTGAATACTTTGATGACAATTTGGAAAAGTTTATAAATTAGGTGATTATGCTTTTAAAAAAAGGGTATAAATCGGGGACATCGTGGCCCAGCTAAAATCAGTACATTTATACAACTATTCAAAGCTTTTGTCCCTATTATCGATGCAAAAATATTTACTCCTCCTTCTTTTTATTTTGGGCTTTCAAGTTGCTGTTGCTCAAGCACCCTCTTCCGTTATCGATTCCATGCAGCCATCGTGCAATGGCATTTGCGATGGTTACGCACGCGTAAAGATAACCGGCGGTACACCTCCATACAGCCTGTTTTGGAACACTACACCTGTTCAGTCAACAACGTCTGCTTTCAACCTGTGCCCTGGCACATACCGGGTAACCATTTTGGATGCTAATAACCTTTCCACCATCAGCACTGTTACCATTCCTATAGATGCGGTACACGCTACTATCACCCATACCAACCTCAGCTGCCGAAATTACGGGGTTGATACTGCAATTATCACTGCAACATCTTCACTTGGCCCGTTCAGCTATGTTTGGAACAACAGGCCAGCTACAACAAGCGACACCGCCACTAACTTTCCCGTAGGTGTAAACACAGTATTAACCACCGATGCCTATGGCTGCACAACAACAGATACATTTACTATCCTGCAACCTACAGAAATAACCTTCAACAATGTGTCGCACAGCACACTGTGCTATGATAGCAGTTCAGGCAGCATTACCACTACTCTTACTGGTGGCACAGCCCCTTATAGTTACGAATGGGATAATAATACAGCACTGGACTCCATCAACCTCAACCATGCATCAGCCGGAATGCATGTATTAACGGTAAAAGATTCTACTAACTGTGTGGTTACAGATACAGCGTATGTTTCCCAACCTACCCCTATTACCTTTACTTTCTCTCCATTCAACCTTACCTGCTACAATAGCGACAATGGGGTAATAGATGTAGTTGCCTCAGGTGGCACCCCACCCTATTCTTATAGCTGGAACACTACTCCTCCCCAGGCCATAACGCTTATAAAATACCTGTCTGCCGGTACTTATACTGTTACTGTTACCGATAGTAATAATTGTATAGTATCAGATTCTGTAACACTTACCCAGCCCCCTTTACTTTCAGACAGCAGCCAAAAAACAGATCTTATTTGCTATGGCCTGCATAATGGCCGCGGCGAAGTATTTCCGTTCGGTGGTGTTCCGCCTTATTATATAACGTGGACAAACCCTGTAGTTACAGGCAATATAGACAGTACATTGATAGGTGGTGCAAACCCGGTATCGATATCCGATGCAAACGGCTGCTACGCGCTCGATACCATTAAAATATCGCAGCCGCCCGCAATCGCAATCACCATTACCCAAACGCCCGATACAGGCGGCTGCACAGGCACTGTTACGGCGCTGGTAACCGGGGGCACTGGCGCCTGCACTTATTTATGGAGCACTGGCGCTACCACAACTGCTATTGCCAACCTGTGCCCAATTAAATATACACTACGGGTTACAGACAGCAGCAATTGCACAGCAACTGACAGCGTAATTATAAAACTTAAAGCCAGAACAGGCGTTACCAATGTTACTCAAGCCAGCATAACCGTAGCCCCCAATCCCTTCAATCAATACATTGTAATAAACTACAGCGGCACCGCATCCGCCCAGGTAAGGATCACCAATGCCTCGGGCATCAATGTTTATTCATCTGCCATAGAAAGTAATACTGGCAAAAACACGATCTCAACTTCCAATTGGGCGCCCGGCTTTTATTTTATTAGCGTTATGGATGAGGATGGAAATGTAATGAATAGAAAAACGTTGGTGAAGGATTAATTTTATACAATAGGACGAAATGATGTGCGTTTGCAACCCAGGTTTACTAACGCGTAAGCGCTTCAATAATATTACCGTGTTGAGGATACTGTAATTTCAATGTTATCCGGTCTGCAAGCTCAAAATCCTCAAAGTCAAAACCTGGTGCAACCGAGCAACCACACAGAGTATAACCATCCGTTTCCTCTACTCTCGATCCAAACCAGCTACCCGCTGTAATACAAACGACCAGGCTTTCTCCAGCGGCAATATTTTTACCTAGCAGGTGCCTGGTTAGTATGCCCTCTTTATTGATCTCATAAATGCACAACGGTTCTCCATCATAGAAATGCCACAGCTCATCAGATGCAATGCGGTGAAACGCCGAGAAATCGCCGTATTTAAGCAGGAAATAAATACTGGTCATTGCATTCCTGTTGCCTTTATGCTCAGGTGTCAGCACATGTTCAGGCAATACAAGTGGAGAGCGGTATATCTCTTTAAAAGCTCCACCTTCTACGTGTGCCGTTAAACCTAATTGCTCGATATAGAAATTAGCAGATGATTTCATTGGTGCTCGGTAATTATGCACAAATTACAGCAACAGCTTTGTAGAAAACAATTGGTAATCTTACATTTAATATTAACTAGACACTCATTTAGCGCAAGCCCTTTCGCCATTCTTTAATTTGCAGGGCGCGCACATCTTTCAAACCCTTTTTATTAAAGTCAAACTGATAGAAGTAAGCTGTATCTCTCAGACCAACTGACTTATTTACAAAAATATATACTTGGTTATTATTAGATTCCGCTACGGCATCGAATTCATCGTCATAATACCCAGTAGGAGGGGTAGGCCCACCTACCGGGCTGAAATGATTAAATACAAATTCTTCCTCAGCTAAAAATATGCTTTTATCGTTTAACCCATTTTTATACATATGGAGACTTGTAAGTCCATATCTCTCAGGTTCAATATTATAGAAAAAGAGATACAGATAACATTTATCCAGGTTAGTTATTTTCTTATTGGCTGTATTTACTATTTCATTAAACGATTTATAGCGTTTTGCATCAATTGGCTGGCCGGTGCGTGCATCCAGGAAATATAATTTTGAATAAGACATTGGAACGTCGGAAACCTCTATTTCATTCCCCTTCCAGTCAATAAGTGACTTCGCATTACATTGAAGGAGCATAACCCTGATATCTTTAAAATAACCACTAAAAAGTTCGCGAACGGTATCTGTATGTGCTCCGAATCTTATTTCATTTTGCGATTTTGCATGTTGACGGTCTAAAATACGAGCATAATCATTTACGCATATTTTCTTCAAAGAGTCTTCTGACAACTGAGCATATGTCACCTGAGTAAAAAGGAGTAATATTATTATTACATTTTTCATTGCAACTTCTATGTAAAGGATACTGAACGTCTCATTACATTAATGAAGATACAGATAAAACTATAATCTGACTTTGTATAGGATGCATCGCTAGGTGCTTACGTCCCTTACCTAAAATATTTGTGGATATCTTCCGCCCCGTCCATCACCAACCAAACCAGCAACTTTGTATCTTGCATATTCCAAAGGAGTACTGCACCATTTCAGCAGCATTTAGTACGGAATTAGACATTTAATTTTACCGTCTCTAACGGACATTTTCTTTAAGATGCGCTCCAGCAAAGTCTTATAAAAAACTTTAAAATGTCAGACACCGGACAAAACCGGACATTTTATGACTGAAGAACCAATTTCGAACAACGAAGAATTAGCACCCAACACGGTACATATTAATGACATGTATCAGAGCTGGTTCCTGGATTATGCCAGCTATGTTATATTGGAGCGTGCCGTACCCGCCATAGAAGATGGGCTAAAACCCGTACAGCGTCGCATACTGCACGCCATGAAGGAAATGGACGATGGCCGTTTCAACAAGGTTGCCAATGTAATAGGCCAAACTATGCAGTACCATCCCCATGGTGATGCAAGCATCAGCGATGCCATTGTGAACCTGGGGCAGAAAGACCTGATGATAGAAACCCAGGGGAACTGGGGCGATAACCGCACGGGCGATAGCGCAGCAGCAGCAAGGTACATTGAGGCTCGCCTATCTAAGTTTGCGCTTGAAGTGGCTTTTAATGCCAAAACAACAAACTGGCAGCTCAGCTACGATGGCCGTAAGAACGAGCCACTCACCCTGCCCATGAAGTTCCCACTGCTGCTGGCACAGGGCGCCGAAGGCATAGCTGTAGGCTTGAGCACTAAAATATTACCACACAACTTTTGCGAGATACTGGATGCTGCCATAAAGCACCTGAAAAACAAGCCTTTCGAACTCTACCCCGACTTTAATACCGGGGGCATGATAGACGTTGCCAACTATAACGATGGGAACCGCGGGGGCAAGGTACGGGTACGTGCGCACATAGAGGAGGTGGATAAAAAGAGCATAGCTATTAAAGATGTGCCTTATGGCCTTACCACCACACAACTGGTAGATAGTATATTAAAGGCCAACGACAGTGGTAAGATCAAAATAAAAAGCGTTGTTGATAATACAGCAAAAGATGTAGAGCTACTGGTGCACCTGGCACCCGGTGTATCTACCGATCAGACCATTGATGCCCTGTATGCCTTTACCGATTGTGAGGTGTCTATATCCCCCAATATATGCGTTATCATCGCCGATAAGCCACACTTCATAGGGGCTACACAATTATTAAAGCACTCTGTAGCACATACCAAACAGTTGTTGCTGGATGAATTAAATATAAAGCTGGCCGAACTGGAAGAGGACTGGCAATATTCTTCTCTCGAGAAAATATTCATTGAAAAGCGTATTTACCGCGACATTGAAGAACAGACTACCTGGGAGGGTGTACTCGGAGCTATAGATAAAGGCCTGAACCCTTACAAGAAACTGCTGCGCCGCGAGGTGACACAGGAAGACATTATAAAACTTACTGAAATAAGGATCAAACGCATATCAAAGTTTGATGCATTTAAGGCCGACGAACACATACGTGGCGTAGAACAGGGCATAGAACAGGTAAAGTACGATATTGAGCACATTACCGACTACGCCATTAAGTATTACGATGGCCTGCTGAAAAAATATGGCAAAGGCAAGGAACGCAAAACCGAGATACGCCAGTTTGAGAACATACAGGCCAACACCGTTGCCATAGCCAATACCAAACTGTACATTAATAAGAAGGACGGCTTTATTGGTACCAGCCTTAAAAAAGATGAGTTTGTTTTCGACTGCTCTGATCTCGACCAGGTTATTACCTTCCGCCGCGATGGCAAGATGATGGTAACCAAGGTGGCCGACAAAACCTTTGTCGGCAAAGACATTATCCACGTTGCTATTTTCCAGAAGGGCGATGAGCGTACTACCTACAACCTCATGTACCTTGATGGCAAAACAGGTATTACATATGCCAAACGTTTTAACGTAACAGGTATTACCCGCGACAGGGAGTACGACCTTACCCGTGGCAACCCGGGCAGTAAAGTAACATGGTTCACCACCAACCCTAATGGAGAGGCGGAGAGTGTTGCCATTACCCTGCACCCCGGTAGCAAGGCCAGGGTAAAAACGCTGGATTATTATTTTGAAGAACTGGATATTAAGAACCGTAGCGCACAGGGCAACCAAGTGACCAAGTATCCAATAAAACAGGTAAAACTGAAAGAAAAGGGCCGCTCTACTCTTTCTGCACTTAAAATATGGTACGATCCCGCTGTTGCCCGCCTCAACAAAGAGGGCAACGGCCAGTTGCTGGGCAGGTTTGAAGATAAAGATCGCATCATCACATTTTATAAAGATGGCACCTACGAGCTTACAGACTTTGAACTGACCAACCGCTTTGATGCTGATAATTTATTGCTCATAGAAAAGTTCAACCCCGAAAAGGTAGTGACAGCAGTATATTACGATGCCAAAAACGATCAGTATAACGCCAAACGTTTCCTGGTTGAAACCCAAACCTTAAAAACAAAATACAGCGTTATTAAAGAAGGTGAAGGCAACTATTTGCAATTTGTGACCACTCTGCAGGAACCTGTAGTGATCATAAAAACAGGCAAGAAAAAAAGTGAACTTACCGAGCAGGAAACAGCCCTGCACGAATTGGTGGATATAACCGGCTGGAAAACCATTGGCACACGTATAGCCGGCGGCGATCTTAAAGAAATAGCCTTGCCTGTAACCGCTAACGATGCTGCTGCACAAAATGATGCACCAACTCTATTTTGATGGGTTATTTAGATGGTTATTTTAGTAAGAATTATTATCTTCACACATTATAGTTTTGAGTTCTGAAAGATCGATATAGATGAAAAAGATTGAATTGGAAATTGTGGCTTTGTCTCATAGTATCACCCAGACACATTCTTATGCAGTGGTGCTTGGCGAAGTAAACGGACTAAGGCGGTTACCCATTGTGATAGGCGGGTTTGAGGCACAGGCAATTGCAGTCGCTCTTGAGCGTATGCAGCCCAGCAGGCCCCTCACCCACGATCTCTTTTCAAACTTCATGTCCACTTTTTCTATCGAGCTCACAGAGGTTATTATATATAAGTTAGAAGAAGGCATCTTTTTCGCCAAACTGGTATGCCAAAACGAGGGCGAACCTGTTGAAATAGATTCCCGCACTTCTGATGCACTGGCACTTGCCGTTCGCGCCAGTTGCCGCATTTTCACTTACGAGAATATACTGGAAACTGCAGGTCTTTACCTGGACCAGACGGAAGGCACCCCAGCAGAAAGTGCCGAAACACGCCAGACACCTACTGCATCGCCGGCCATTACATCATCTGTAGATAAAGACCTCAAAAGCCTTAACCTGGAAGATCTTAATAAACTCCTCCAACAGGTGCTTGACCAGGAAGATTACGTACGCGCCATCAACATCCGCGACGAAATAAACAACCGGAAAAACAAGTAGTTGTCCTTCATTGTTGTTCTTGTGGCGGTATAAATTTGCCTTTTCAGGCCAGTTGTGTAGTAACGTAACATTTGCTGTTAACCTGATCAAAGTGGGCACTCAATCAAGCATAACCATGCAGGCAAACTATCCTCAAAAAAGCGTTAACTTTATAACAATATCTTTTGCTAGATGAAGAAGGCGCTGTTTTGGTTGGTTTTATTATGTTCTTTTTCGTTACATGCACAGCCCAATGCAGACAAGTGTGGTTTCGATCTTGTAAAAAAAGCCATTATTGCCCGCAACCGGGGCTTTCAGCAGCAACTGGATAGCTATCTGCAAAAAAGACTAGTCAACCTGACCAACGCCAAAACTACCGGCCCAGTTACGCTAAGTGTTACAGTACCTGTTATTTTCCATATCGTACTCGACACGGCACAGCTGCATAAAATTAATGACTCCGCAGGCATTGCTGACCGTGTTATCAGCCAGGTACAGATATTAAACGAAGACTATAACCGTGGCAACGCAGACAGCACCTTGATACCGTCTGTATTTAAATCTTTATATGGTAACGTAAATATTAAATTTGCCTTGGCACATACTACGCCCGATGGCAAACCTACCAATGGTTGGGATATTGTAACTACCCCACTTACAGGTTTTGATGCTAGCGCCAACGACCCTTGTGGTTTTGCCAAGCATACAGACTCGGGCGGCATTGATGCCTGGGATGTCAATAAGTATATAAACATATGGGTCATTAATTTCCTCCAGTATGGCAATCAGCCCTCCCAAATACTTGGGCTTACTGTACCTCCATCTTTCACTGTCGATACCATCAATGGCTTTCCCATTAACGAAATGGGGGTATTACTCAGTTACACCGCGTTCGGTCATCGCAGCTCTCCTAACGAATACTTTTATACCCACATAGATCTTGGTCGCACCCTCACCCACGAAATGGGACATTACTTCGGTCTGTTCCACCCTTGGGGCGATGACGGTGGATTATGTCCATGGAATTATGGCGGCAAGGATGATGGAATAGCTGACACCCCGCCCGAAGGTGGCCCTAACTATGGTTGCCCAACATTTCCTGTATATGACATATGTTCTGTGCCCGGGCAGGGCAACGGCATCATGTACAATAATTACATGGACTATACTGATGACGCATGTATGAATATGTTCACCCACGACCAGATATTGGTAATGCAGGCAGAAATAGAACCAGGGGGAGAATCTCATGAGTTGACCATTCATCCAGATGTGCTTCAATATCCCGGTAACGTTATTCCCGTATCAGACAATAGCTTTATTATAACTCCTAACCCTTCTAAAGGTTTTATTTACATCAACTTTAATCAGGTGCCCACCGGGTTTCAGCATGTTATGATCAAAAATGCCGTGGGACAAACGGTAATCGATCAAAATATGATTGGTCAGCTAACATCATACTTCCCTATAGACATGTCTGGCTTGGGCAAGGGTATGTATTTTGTTACCTGCTACTTTACAAATGCCACCGAAACGCGCAAAATTATATTGCTGTGACCTATGATGTGTGTAACTTTATAACAGCGTTATAGTCTAATAGCTTGATGAAAAAGATATTACTTATAGTTTTTTGCAACCTTTGTGTTACAGCTGCCTTCGCCCAGGATAAGTGCGGTGCACAGATGCTAAAGGAAAGCATTATTGCCCATCACCCTGATTTTGCAACGGAGCTAGACAGGATACAGGCGGTGCAAAGCGCACAAGCAGCCGCCCTGAAAAAGGCAAAGCTATATGGAGTTGCCGAAAAAACCACTTCAACTGGTACTGTTCCCATAATATTCCATATTGTACTCAATGCTGCACAAATAGCCCAGTTAGGTGGCATAGAAGGAATACAGGAGCGTGCCGACAGCCAGGTAGCAGTACTCAATCGTGATTACAATGCAGGCAATGGAGATGCCTATCTTATCCCTTCCGCATTTAAACCTGTGTATGGAAATGTTGGTATTACATTCGGGTTGGCAAGACTCACCCCAACTGGCGATTGCACCTCGGGGTTTGAAATCGACACAACTACGGCTCCCGGGTTCGATTACAATGGCACAGCAGGTTCACAACAGGGCTTTAGCAATGCCAAGTACAGCAGCACAGGTGGCGCCGACATCTGGGATTCTTCCACTTACCTCAACGTTTGGGTCATTAATCCAACAAGCCCTTCAGGCATTTTGGGGCTTACAGTACCCCTCTCGTACATTGGCGGGGCATCGGGCTTTTCATCTGCCGAAGAAGGTGTGATACTTAACTATGGCAGCTTTGGGGTAAAAAGCCCAAATGTACAGTACTTTCTGAATGGGGCCGCAGGTGGCCGTACGCTTACCCACGAAATAGGACACTTCTTCGAGATATGGCATACCTGGGGCGATGATAATGGAGCTTGTCCATGGGATCCAAGTGGCAAAGATGATGGCATTGCAGACACACCTCCGGAAGGCACATCCCACTCAGGAAGTTACAATATGCCATTGCCTACCGTTACAGATAATTGCTCAGACAGTGCCAGCGGCATTATGTATATGAACTTTATGGATTATCCTGATGACCCTTACGCACTACTGTTCACGCAAGAGCAGGCGTTACAAATGCAGTCCAACATAATACCAGGGGGCGAGTCTTACAGCCTTACAACACACCCTGCGGTGTTAATAGGGCAAGGTTGCCCTAACCTTGCTGTGGCAAAAGTCAGCACGATGCATACATTCAGTATATCGCCTAACCCTACCACAGGCTCAGTACATATAAATACTGGCAATGGGGCGCAATTGCAAAACATAAACGTATTAAACATATTAGGGCAGGTAGTTAAAACCATTATACCATCTGCTAACGCCTCCATTTATACTATTGATATGGCTGGTATGCAGAAAGGCCTTTACTTTGTACAATGCTATTTCAAAGATGGCATGGTTTCCGGGAAAATAATTTTACAATGACAGGAACATTCAGTTTAGAACAAGTATTACAACAAAGCAATTTAGATAAGAATCTGCGCCAGATTGCAGAAAAAGTACAACACAAAGAACGCATAACCGAGGAAGAAGGAGTGTTGTTGTTTGAAAAAGGAGAACTGGGCTTTGTAGGTTCGCTGGCTGCACACATAGCCAAACAATTGCACGGCGACAAAGTATATTTCAACCGTAATTTCCATATAGAGCCTACCAACGTCTGCATGTTTACCTGCAACTTTTGCTCTTACTCGCGCCTTTACAAAAACCGGGACGATGGATGGGAACTAACTAAGGAACAGATGATGGACATAGTACGCAAGTATGATGGCCAACCAGTTACTGAAGTACATATAGTAGGAGGTGTACACCCTAAGATGAACCTGGAGTTTTTCTGTGAACTCTTGAGCGAAATACGTGCCCATCGTCCCGATCTACACCTGAAAGGCTTTACAGCCGTGGAATTGGATTACATGTTCCGTAAAGCAAAACTTACTACACTTGAAGGCATGCAAAAGCTCAAAGACGCAGGTCTTCAGTCAATGCCAGGCGGTGGTGCCGAAATATTTCACCCTGAAGTGCGTGAGCAGATCTGTGCCGATAAAGTAGATGGTACGGGCTGGCTGCACATACATGAAACTGCACACAACCTGGGTATGCATACCAATGCAACAATGCTATATGGCCATGTTGAAAACTTTAGCCACCGCGTAGATCACATGAATCGCCTTCGCGAGTTGCAGGATAAAACCGGTGGGTTTAATTGCTTCATACCACTTAAGTTCCGCAATAAGGATAACGACATGTCGCACATTGCAGAGTCTTCCATTGTTGAAGACCTGAGGCTGTATTCTATTGCACGTATATTTATGGATAATTTCCGTAACCTGAAGGCATACTGGCCTATGCTGGGCAGGCAAACCGCCCAACTCACATTATCATTCGGAGTAAACGATCTGGATGGCACTATAGACGATACCACCAAAATATATAGCATGGCCGGGAGCGAAGAGCAAACACCATCTATGAGCACTGAAGATCTTTGCGATCTGATACAAGCCGTTGGTAAAACCCCCGTAGAGCGCGATACCCTTTACAATGAAATTAGGGTGTACAGTGAAGAAGAAGTGAACTAATCAATAAGCTACAATAATATTAAATTGGTCGCCGCTAATAAGGGTAACCAATTTTGTTTATATCTATTTCCTAGTTACCTAGGACTGCAACTATGGCGCAATATAATGAGAACAAAAACTGCTGGTTACATTAGTTATACGGCCTGTGGATTCCCTTATGCCCATACCTGCAGGCTTACCACCTATTACCCAGCTGCCCAGTATAGGATGCCTGCCATCAAATTCAGGAAGCTCAAAATACTGCTGGTATATATAGCCTTCTTCTCCATACTCACCATGTGTTTCTTCTATCGTATGGCCCTTAGTAACCAGTTGTATATTTTCGCCCTCGCGTGAGTATATTGGCTTCCTTGCGTAGCTAGTAAACAGTGGCTCATTGGGCTTAGGCATACTACTTTTGCATGGCAATATATAAGGTGAATCCGGAAAGAGCATGTACACATATTTCAATATCATTTTGTTGGATAGTAAAACTTTGTATGGTGGCTCTATCCAATAGCAAGTATCTATGTTGGTTAGCAAATACCTACCAAAAGGTTCATCAAATAACCACTCATAGGGGTATAATTTATAAATGTTGTTGATTGGCTCCCCTGCTGGCGTAACAAATCTCTTCTTATGGTCTATCGCTATATCGTGTATATAAATAAACTCAGTCTCAATACCCGCCTGCATTGCCACATCCTGCATGTAGCGTGCCGTTACATAGTCTTCCGGGTTATCCGGCGCTGTAAAGAACAATTTACCCGGCAACAGCTGTGCCTGGCAATTGCACATCTGAACTAAAAGACTTTCGTGTATGCGATTATATTGGTCCAGTTGAGGATTATGGTCCTGTAGCCAGCGCCACTGTACTACACTGCTTTCCAGCAGCAGGGTGGGTGTATCAGCATTAAACTCCAGCAATTTTAGCTGCCCTTTATTAAACGCCAAATCAAAGCGTCCATAAAATGAAGGCTGCTGCCGACGCAACGACCATTCTATAAGCTTCCAGTACTTGCGAGGGATAATGAATTCCTTCCAAAGCTTGTTGCTGATCGCATAGTCAACTGCTGCAAGGCACATCCTGTATATTTCCGCAGTAGCGCGTTCGACCTCGGCTATCTCCACTGCAGAAAACTCATACACTGCAGACTCATTATAATATCCTTCATCATTATAGAAAAGGAAGCCTTGTTCCTGCATTATCTGCTCCCAGTTGATACGGGGAGTAATAGTATGACGTTTCATGCAACTTGCATTTGTGGGTTATAGTATTTTGTAGCATATTAGGAACCGGCTTTAGAGGCACCGATAGGGCGCATAGTATTACCAAAGCCATTATGAACAACAGCAGGTTGTGATGTATTATTCTTCCTGCGCTTCATCCAACCGAAGAAGCCACGATGTTTATGAGTTGCATTTGAACCTGAATAATGTCGATGTTCGTGTAAAACTGTATCCTCAACCGATGAGTTGTTGTTTGCAACGTCGTCACGCTTTAGTTCATATTTTAGTTCTTGCCCCCTGGCACTGTAAGATGCTATAGCAGCCACAAAAGCGGCAGTGAGCATTACCTGATTTGATTTTCTCATAGACATTCGTGCTGTAATATACAATATCAAGTATTAAGCCAAATTATCCTTACATCACTTTATACATCTGTGTTGCGGCATGTACATACTGTGTGGGCTCAAAAGCATCGTCAAACGTCGCTTTCAAGTGATTCAGTTTTTCATCTAATTGTGCTACATGTGTACCAATGTTTTTATTGGTCTTGTATTTATTTATCAGTACACTATACTTGCCTATGTGTGTACGTATGCGGTAGGTAAGGTCGCCATACTTCATTTTCAGCGCCTGCACATCCATCAATTGGTAGTATATATCCTCCTTCCAGTCTTTAGGATTTTTTGCCTTCATTTCCAGTACATGATCTGCAGCCTTCTGGCGCAATACAGTAAGGTATATATACCTTTTGCTGGCATCACTTTCGCGGGTAAATTCGCTAGTCAGTTCACTACGGTTTACATTCACCATACGCAGGTTACGGCTCAGGGTAGAGTCATAATACACTTCCATTTCTTCCAGGCTTTGGGTTATCCCTCCCCACTCGTTCTCCACTAGATTCTTATCTGTAGCAAACTGGCTCAGTGTAGTGGTAAGGGCAAACATCTTTTCAGCTTCTGCTTTTTGCTCCCGTTTTTTATGTCCTATTGAGTTTACGTAATCTGCCATCCCGCTAAACAGCAGCTGGCTGTATGCGCCTACCAGAGGTATCCCAAATGATATATTGCCTGTCGATTGTACCACTTCACTTACTGCTTTCAGTGTTGCACTATGGTCTTTTATCTTCTCTATATATGCCTTAAATTTCACAAAACCTGCCGCATAGCCATCATAAGTCATGGGATTTCCGGTCTCAGTAAGAGCATTAAAAAAATCTCTTGTGGTGTGGAACAGCACTAATGGTTTTATTTCTCTGTCCATAGATGCCAGGTTTATAACTGCGCTCTGGTAATTGGCCTCATAAACGTTGATCTCGTTTTGCTCCATGGCCTTCTGTTTCTCTTCCAGCACCTGCACACGCTCCACCAGCTTATCCATGCGCTCACGTGGATTACCGGTCAACTTTATCACGCTGTCCAATTTGCTTACCCGGCCGTCCAAACGTACTATTGTGCTATCTATAGCTTTGTTCTTATAGTCAAAGTTCTGCCTTATTTCCCCTAGTATCTTCTCTCTTACATTATCTGCTACCAAGGTTGTGTCTTGCATAGCATGTGCCTGAATACTCGTTGCAGTCAACAGGCACAAAAAAAGAATATTCAGTTGTTTCATCTGAAAATGTTTTTGAGTTATCTATCAATTAACGAACCAAAATTGCTTATTTAAAAGAAAAATAAAAAAGGGAGTTATGAATAACCCCCTTTCCAAACGCACCCACATACTTAAGACCATTTAAGATGTTGTAGCTGTTTTGGTTGAGCTATTTTCGCAGAAAAGTATGGTAAACTTGCTTAGATAAGACCTACACTGCCACCGCCAATTTTATAACCACCATTATAGATAGCTATATTGTATATACCTTTTTTATAGTTACTCTCCTGTTTCCAGTCCACTGTTACATCCTTTACAGGTTCACCTTTTTTCAAGGCTATCTCTTTAAGTACACTATACTTTACATTATTGCCATCAGGAGTACTCATCATACCAGCTACCATCACATTGTCACTAAGTAGTTGGCCGTCGGGGCCGGTAATAACCAGGTATATTTTCTTGATACCGTTTTCAGCTACGCGGTTCTCATCTATATCAAAGTTGATACGCAGTATATTTGCCTTACGTGCCTTAACTGTTCTCTTTTCCTTTGTCCCATGATGTTTCAGGTGTAAAGCAGCAAGCCGTATATTTGAGGCATGTAATACTGAGCCCAGTTCTTTAAGTGCAAGATATTGATGCATCAACGAATCCTTTTGGGCTACCAGCATATCATTTTGCGATTGCAGTCTGCCAATACGATCTGCATAGTCTCGGGTTTCACTGGTTAATTTTTCTACGAGTTTTCTTTCACTTTTCAGTTTTGCAGCATATTGATGGTTGGTTTTCTGTTCGTGCTTCAGTTTACCTTTCACTTTGGCAATCTCTGCGTTCTTTATAGACAATTGGCTATCCATTTGGCTGCGCTCGGTCATTAGTTCATCTATCTGGGCCCTCGCTCTGTCATACTGCGCCTGCAATGTATCTGAAACCGTATTGGTAGCTGCAACGCTCACCGGCTGTGTATTCATACTATTTTGTGCTGTGTTACCATCTTTAGTGTTACAAGAAAAAAGAGTAGATACAAAAAGGCAGCAAACCATTAAATATGCATATTTGGATGACTGATTATTCATCTTTAGTTTTTTAAGTGGGGAATATTTTTAAATGTTTGTGGATGCGCTACACATAGTAAGTGGTATAGCTGCGCATATCGTGTTCTTTAAATGCAGCGAAATACACTTACACTGAGATATCGAGACAATTGCGCAATAAATACAAAAAAACTCAACAAACAGAAAAAACGGGAGGCCCCCTTAAACTAATGAGATGATAGTCTGAAGAATATAAGACTACGGAGTAAATGCTCTTTTTAACATCGTTACAGAAAAAAGGAATAGCATTTACAATTGGCAGGGATGCAATTGCAAAAGCACAATCCCCACCTAAATAACGCACCTTTATCTTGAAATTAGACACGAAAGGCTTTTTAATAGCCGAACTTGCTACAGATGCGGGATATAGATTGGCAGAAGAGATAAATTGCGATACATCTCGGTTCAGCAAACCTTCAATAGGGCTCTTGTTCTCTACACCAAGGAAGGCGAGAAAAAACAAAAATAAACAGAACGGTATACGTAGCCTTCTACCCATTGTTAATAAAAGTATTACAAAGCTATATAGATCATAAATAAAGCTTTGTTAAATCAGGCTGTCTTTCAGTATTTTATCAGGTGTTTCTTTTTACAGTTTGTTCCACTATACTATCGCAAGCCAAAACAAAAGCCCACACCGACCATAAAGCCTCCAGGCGACATGTTACGTATTCTGTCCTTAGCGGACTGTGTAAGTACCCCTTGTGGTTGTTGTTGCCCTGGCGGGAAGATTTGCTTAAAACGTGCTGATTGCAGTGGTACAGAATATCCAAGATCAACATAAAACCGATTGTGTCTTTTACCTAAACTCCAGAAATGATATGCAGCAATATAGCCGTTTGTCTGTGCGTAAAGATTCATGCTTACGTCTTGCCTGCCCAGGTTTGTGTCTTTGTGTTTAAGTGTAATATCCCTTGCTCCGGTATTGTGTGTAATACCCGCACCAAATGCAAAACCATGCTGGCAAGGCTTCAAGTAATACCTGCCTTCGGCAAATATCTTACTACCCCAGGTGCTTACACCAACCCCACCACAAACTGACACAAATTTGATGGGAATATCAACATTAAATCCCAAAATACCATTTGGGTTATTTACCCCGGTCCCCACGCCAAAATAAGCTTTAGGGCATTTATCGGGTACTACCACAGCGTCTTTCTTTTTTGCTGCGGTATCCTTCCCCAGTACGCTTAGCATACCAGGCAACATGCACAACAAAAGAATAAAACTTTTCATACAGGACGAAAAATAGCTATCTCTCAAAGTTATGATTTACAATTGACAATATAAACCAGCGCTACAATATTCAACAATATTTTTTATGACTAATAAAAATACGAAAGTCGATAGTAAACACGCTCGTACATAAGCATACTTTCTATATTATTTAGATTTCAAGTCTAGCAACATAGCCTTTGCCTGCCGGTTTTCCGGGTGCTTCTTTAATAGTTGCGTCAGGTACATCGCCGCCCTTTCCTGTTCTCCTGTACCATGAAACCATACGGCAAGGTTAATAAGTGTCTGTTCGTTATCTGGGTCCAGCTGATTAGCATGCAGCAGATAGTTGTAAGACATAGTTTGGTTACCCTGCTGCATATACAAGTAGCCCAGGTTGGTATTTGCTATTACATAATCAGGATTCTCGCCAACAATAAAGGTGAATATCTTTTGTGCCTCTTTATATTGATGCATTGCTAACAGGCAATTGCCATACTTACTTTCAAAATCGAGGGCATACGGCCAAATTTCAGTAGCCCTTTTATACCATGGCAATGCTTTTTGTGGCTGCTGTAGCTGGTAATACGCTTCCCCTGCCCTATAAGCCGTCCAGGCATCATTCATATCTGCAGGCTGCATATTATCGGTATACCCAGTTACTTTGGCAAAATCATTTTGCAGGTAGTACACTCTTATATAATCTCTATTCTGTTTTAGCCTGGCCTCAGCATCGGCCTGCTTGCTTAGATATAGTAATGCCGAGTCGAGCAATGGTTTATTAGGTGCATAGCGCTCATAAAACTCCATGTACCCACGCGCTGTTGTTATAGCATCAACATTATTGTTATTGAAACACTTTAAACCTAAAAATGCTGTGATCTCTTTTTTCATACTATCCTCTACGGGCCGCTTGCGGATAAAGTGATCCGTTACCGCCACGTGAGGAATATCTATACTGCCGTTGTGCGGCATATGGCAGGTTACACAATCGTTATTTTTTATGGCACGTACTTCTGGCTTTTCAGTGCACTGTTGCTGACCCGGCATACCACCATGACAGCTTTGGCAGGCATTAAGATATTGGGTACGCGGAGTAAACTTAACGCTTACATGCGGGTTATGGCAAGTAATACAACTCATCTTGCCGCTTTGTAAATAGCACTGGCTTTTCTTCATCCGCTCCACGTGCGATGCCATTATCATCTTGTCTTGCGCACCTTCATACTCAGGCATAAAAACATTCATCACCTCGCTCAACTTCATGCCTGGATGAAAGTCAAAGAATGTTTTACCATCATTCAGCACGGCAATGCCTTGCAGGTGGCAACGTTGGCACACGTTGTTTTGTAGCTCCGTAGGTAAGCGACGAGGATTTACAATACTATAATCCGGCCCTTTCGATGTATCCACTATTTTACCGGCCTGCTTTTCTTGCACATGCAGGCTGCCCGGGCCATGGCAACGCTCACAGTCAATACCTGTTTTCAACGTCACATACTTGTTTTCACTGTTGCTCACAAAATCGGGGTACCCATTGTGGCAACTCATGCATTCTATCTGAATCAATCGTTGAAAACGGCTATTAGCGCCTTTTTCAAAGCCTGGAGCAAGGTCCCACCTGTGTTTCTGAGTATAGAAGGTTATAGGCGCCTGGTATAGGTATCCATTAGTGCTGAAAATATGTGAATTGGTATGCTGTCCCGACCCCACCACGTAGTCTATACGCTGTATCCTCTTGTGTATAGTGTCCTTACCCTGCAGGCGGTACTCCATTATATAAAGACTGTCGCCTGCAAAATAAGGGTGGTAGTAATAATCAAGATCTTTATCGTACACCAATGCATGTTCAGGTGAGAAATCTGCTGCCGATTTTTGTCGGGTAGCAGGGCCAAAAGATTGTCCCATCCCCGTTTGTATAAATGTCTGGTACACACCTTCGTGACAGGTACGGCAAGTCTGCATGCCTACATAATGCACACTACTGTCATACACATTGCGCCAATCACTTTCAGCATGCTCAGTGGGCACACTGCTTTTAGGACTATTGCAAAAAAAGGCAGGCAGCGTTACAGCTACCAAAGCCAGTGTAATTAATATATAACGCAATAACCTAGGAGGCATACCCATTCAAAAGTACTACACTGCCATCAATTAAAAATAGCCAGTGTGTAATTTGATTTACCCTTCTGTATCAAAACGTAACTATCATTCAACAAATGCTCTTCTTTCAGCAAGAAATCTATTGCCGCTACTTTTTGTTTGTTGATGCTAACCCCTCCATTCTGTACCATTTTTCTTGCCTCACCTTTCGATGCAAACACTCCGCTGTCAGCAAGGAAGGTAATAAGATCCAAACCTTCAGCAAGATTGCCCTTTGCACCTATTACCTGCGGCACTCCATCCATCACCTCAAGCAACTGTTTTTCAGTTAATGTCTGCAACGCTTCCAGCGATGATTGCCCAAACAATATTTCAGACGCACGCTGTGCAAACAACAGATCCTCGCTACTGTGTACCAATATCGTTAGTTCTTCCGCAAGCGCTTTTTGCAATTTACGTTGGTGAGGAGCTTCCTGATGTTCGGATATCAAAGTCTTTAATTCTTCTACTGCCTTAAATGAAAATGTCAGCGCCATGCGTTCTGCGTCAGCATCTGGCAGCTTCAGCCAGAACTGGTAAAACTGGTATGGTGATGTCTTTTCAGGATCCAGCCATACATTCCCTCCTTCACTCTTACCAAACTTGCTGCCATCACTCTTCGTTATCAATGGACACGTCATTGCAAAGGCATCTCCACCGCCCTTGCGACGTATCAGTTCTGTACCCGTAACAATGTTCCCCCACTGGTCAGCACCACCCATCTGTAGTTTTACATTCTTATTGTTGTAGAGGTAGTAAAAATCAAATCCTTGTATCAGCTGGTACGTAAACTCGGTAAAAGACAACCCCGTTTCCAGGCGTTTTTGTACCGAATCTTTAGCTAGCATATAGTTTACAGATATGTGCTTACCTATCTCGCGTATAAAATCGAGAAAGCTGTAATCTTTAAACCAGTCGTAATTATTCACCATCACAGCCGCATTGGGCCGCGCTTCATCAAAATCAAGAAACTTCTCCAACTGCTTGCGTATCCCAGCACAATTATGCTGTATAGTATCCATGTCCAGCAGATTACGCTCTGCCGATTTACCTGAAGGGTCACCTATCATCCCCGTAGCCCCACCTACTAGTGCATAGGGCTTGTGTCCTGCCTGTTGCATACGCATCAGTAAGGTTATAGGCAACAGGCTACCAATATGCAAGCTGTCTGATGTAGGATCAAAACCTATATAACCACTGGTCATTTCTTTGTTCAACTGCTCTTCTGTACCGGGTATCACATCCTGCACCAGGTTCCTTGCCTTTAATTCAGCTATAAGGTTCATCTCAATAAATTATTTGTAACGAGGCAAAAATAAGGCTTAGCAATTAAAAAGCTTTTGAGATTTGTGTATCAATCTGACAGAGCATCTACTTGCACACCTTTTCTAAAAACCGACTTACCGCATAGGTAGCTAACTGCCCACTGGGTCCATTGAGCGTATAATCGCAGCCATGGGTAGCCCAGGGCAGGCTCAACAGGTAGTTAGGCACATGATCCGCATTTAGCTTTTCAACCAGGCGTGGGCTGTGCTGGTAGGCTACAAGTACATCCAGCTTACCTTGTATCAATAATGTAGGTACCGATCTAGGAGTAACGGCTAGTACAGGTGAAGCATCAGCATATTTTTGGGGCATTGCGCTATATGTACCCCCAATATAGTTTTCTAAAACTTCGCACGAGTGATAGACCATTCGATTTGCTGGGTGCTGGTAACCCCATATCATATCTGCCGGGCCATAGTAGCTGACAACCCCTTTTATACACGGATCATTAAAGGTGTAGGCAGCTTCCAGTACTATTTGGCCACCTGCCGAACGGCCTAGCAATACCAAATTACTGGTATCTATATTCAGCATTTGCGCATTCCTTTTCAGATAATCTACTGCGACATGCAGATCTTCAACCTGGGACGGACTTTTAAACTCCGGGGCCAGCCTGTAGTTAATAGTTGCCACATTGTAACCCGCTTTAGCAAGATAACTATTCAGCTCAGGCAACTGCTGGCTGGTACCACCAGCCCACGAGCCGCCGTGTACCACTACAACACATGGCCGGTTGTCACTTTGTTGTGCTGCATAGTAATCAAGGGTAAGCGGCGCAATTCCAGCGGGTGTATAAATCAATGTTTTGTAAGGCAGTTGCGGGGCATTGATACCAGTTATCATACCTGTTACGTTAAAGGCTGGAACTGCATCGTTTATTTCATATTTACCAAACGCCTCTTGTAGGCTCTCATCTAGTTTGGTAGATATAATATGGGCACCGACTATTGGGCGTAAAAATAATACTAGTGCAAACGTCCCTAGCATCGTTCCCGCAAGGCCTGTCCCTCTTATGCCAAAGCCCCATATCACCAACAACAATGTGGCAGCTATGAATACCCACGGAAACTCCGTAACCAATATAGCCACATACCAGCAAAACAGAATCGGCGCCGGGAATACCGTTAATAAGGACCCAAGAAAAAATATGATGATGAGTATGAGACGGAGCATGATAATACCTATAAGATAACCGAAAGTATTGATTAAAATTAAAGAACCCGCTATGTAGCGGGTTCTAATACCAAAGTGCGGCAAAGGAGATTCGAACTCCCACGCCCGTTACAGGCGCTACCACCTCAAAGTAGTGCGTCTACCAATTTCGCCATCGCCGCATTTGTTGATGTTAAAATCTGAATATTGCTATTGAGGTCGGCAAAGATAATGCGATTTTTCATTTTCCGGTAACATACGTGTACCGAAATTTACATCCTCTACATATTATTTATTTACCATCATTAAAATTGGCATTACTTATTCCCTATCATCTGGAAATATTGTTCTACCATGCTGCGGTAATAAGGCTTTAATTGCGGCGGCACTGTTTTGTACAGCTCCAGCAGTTGTTGCCTGTCCTGTATATATTTCTGTAATTCAGGCGGTATGGGTCTGCTTATTTCCTGTGCACTTTTAGAAGATCGCTTATCGTCTTCCTCCTGCTGCCTTAAAGATTTTTCAGTTTCCAACAGGCGGGTCAGTATCTCTCGCTGCCTTTGCTGAAACTCGCTATTGAATCTGCGGTTCACTAGGTCCGTTTCAGTTTTATCCATTTTTTGCTGTATATCCTGCATCTCCTTGCTGTTACCCAGGCCCTTACTATTCAGTAAACGGTTCAGTTCCTGCAATTGCCTGCGTATAGATGCTTGCTGCTCGGCCATGCGGGCTATTTGCTCTGCATCGCCGTTCTCACCATTGGCCTCTCCTTGTCCCTGGCCTTGTTTACCACTGCCACTTTTATTTCCAGACTGGCCATCTTTTCCGCTTTGTCCAGGTTTACCTTGTCCCGGCTTCTGCCCGGGTTTATCCCCAGGCTTTTCTCCAGGTTTCTGACCATCTTTCTTAGCCATGGCGTCCTGCATCTGCTGCATAGCACTGCCTAACTTTTGTTGCTTGGTTATTATATCGCTCAGTTGCTTGCCAGCCCCTGGCTTAGGATTCATTCCGCCTGGCTTGCTGCAACTACCATTACCTGGTTGCTTTTGCGCCTTGCTCTGGGCTTCCAGCAGGTTGCCCAATATCTCATTCAGCATCAAGGCTAGGTTATTGGTATGGGTCATCACATATTGCTGGCGTGCAGCAGCATCAGCCACTTGCCTGTTTTCCAGTTTATCCACAGCTGCAGCCATATTGCGTTCCAGTTGCGTAGTTTCCTTATTTACAGTTACAGATAGTTTAGAAAGGTGTTTACTCAACGAGAACAAACTATCACGTATCATGTAAGAGTTGCTGTGCAGCCTGTTTTGCTCCTGTTGGTTGGTCAGGTAAGTGGGGCTGGTTGTGGGTGTCCTCAACACACTTTTCATCAGGTCTTCCTGATCAAAAGACAGGCGAATTAAATTGGTTAATATCTGGCGCACTGCATGTATATCCATCTCTATCTGCTCCATATTCATACCGCTTGCCTGCTCGCGCATAGATGCTGCCATTTGCTCCAGGTTCTCAGCAGCTTTCTTTTCTTCATCACTAGCCTTACTTTTCTGGTTCTGTTGTAGCTGCTCACTGCTTTGCTGCATATCTTTCTGCGCTTCAGCCCCCTTGGTTTTAGGTGCATCCAGGTTTTGCTGCTGTTGCTTCATATCAGCATTCAGCTTTTCAGCATCCTTCATATCTTCTTTCATAGCCTTGTCCAGCTCCTTTTTCAGGTCCTGCTGATCCTTGCTTAAGGCTGCATTGTCTTTTTTGCCCGCATCTGTTTGGCTATTCAGGTCGCGTTCTTTCTTGGCCATATCATCCATTTTATTGGCCAGGTCTTCCATGCGCATCTGCAATTCCATTTTCTTCATCAGTTCCTGCATACGCTGCAGGTCCATATTAAATAGTTTATTCTCTTCTTCCAGTTGTTGCATGGTCTGCACAGCTTGTTCCTTATTCAGCTTCTGCATCAATTCTTGCAACTTTTCCATCTGCTCCTTCAGTTCCTTGTTCAGCAAGTTGTCCACTTGCTTCTGCATATCTTCCTGTTTTTCCTTCAGGTCGTCACTATAAGGCTTCTTATCTGCTTGCTCTTTTTGCTCATCCAGTCTTTTCTTTATGTTCTCCACCTGGCTTTTCAGCTGGTCTTGCTTTTTTTCCATTTCCTTCAAGCTCTGCTGCTGCTCCCAGTCCATGTTCTCACTTTGCAGCATCTTGGTCTGCATGTCTTTATAGTCGCTTTGCAGCTCATGCGTTTTCTCCGCACTATTACTTAGTCCAGAGTTTATTTGCTGGCTGTTTGCATTTATAGCAGAGTCTATCTGCTTTGTATTGTACTGCTGGTAGGTCATCACCTCACTGCGTGATGCCTTGCTGCCGTGTACACCGTCGTTATCCCAGGCCTCTATGTAGTAAGATAACTTTTGCCCCGATTGCAGGTTCAGCGACTGTATATCAAAATACTCCTGGAAGGCCGTAAGTGCTCCGGCCGTTGTTTTTAACGGTACACTTTTGTGTCCCAAATTCCTATTGCTGGCATCAGTTACATCATAGTTAAACATTACCCTGGTGATGCCATAATCATCTCCTGCAGTACCCGTAAGCACTATCTGTTTGCCGGCAATAGAGTCTTTGTATTGCTGCATTTGTATTACCGGGTACTGGTCGGGTATTACCTGCACAGCATAGCGAAAGCTATCCGCTACTCCGGCTTGTTTGTTCACAAGCGTCAGCATGTATGTAGTATCATTCATAAACCTGTACTGGGCAGCAAACAGAGCGCCTGTTTTGGGCAAATTCGCTGCAGCGCCTTCACCCATACGCAAGGTAGCCTGATCTGTAAATTCGGTTAAGAAAGCCCAGCGGACGGTTGTTCCGGCAGGCAACGTCATATCCCCCAGACTGCTACGTGTCTCATTCTTTTTACCAATGTAGTAGGGATAATCTATCTCTACCTTAAACGTTTTTAAGGATGGTTTCTGCAATAATTGCAGTGTGTATGGCTGAGAATAAAAATCGGCAGCAAACATCCTGAAGGTCACCGCATCTGTTACATTCCTGAAGGTATATTCAAACTGATTTTTACCAGTTGTCTGCATCAATATTTTTTCGTTACCCATCTGCACAAACATGTCGCCTGGCAATGCACTGCCTTCTGTGGTCACTTTCAAAACATAGTCGGTATTGTGTACCACCTGCAATGGAAGGCTCTTTATTTTAAAAGTAAAAGGTGCCGGTTTCTCAAACGCTTTAGTGGGCTGCAGCAACCTTGCCGATGCATCCTTAAATATATTTGGTGCTGCCACCAATATGAAAACACCCACCAGCAACAGCGGTAGCAAGTAAGGAATAAATCTTTTGTTCTTAGAAAAATCTATGGCAGTAGTTATGGGGATGATGGCTATCTGGCTGGCTTTCTGGTCTATACTGGCTTCTATAAGCTCCCTGCTCTCGCTGGTATATGCATGTTGCTTTAATTGCAGTATGTTCAACAGCTTATCACTTATTTCAGGAAAGTGCTTGCCGACAATAGTTGCCGCCTGTTCATGACTAATGACCTTACCCAGCCGCGCCATTTTGGTCAAGGGGATGATCACCCACATCACCAGTGCCCCCAGCCCGAATATTATAAAAATAGAAACGATAGATACCTTAAGCCATATAGGCAGGTACAAATAGTACTCACTAACACTTACAGTAAGTATATAAAACAGCAAACATATTAAAAATATAAGCGTACCCCGTATCACGCTATTGGCGTAGTACTTGCGGATAAAAGCATCCAAACGCGATATGAGCCAGTCGTAATTCGTCATAAAATCTCCTATACATGCAATATAAATTAAAATAGGCGCTTTGCCATCCTTTTAACTTAGTATTAGAACGGTATTTGACACTACAGATTTATGTTATCTATTATTAATCTGGCGCGGTTGCTAAACAATGTGCACCTATCCGTAAATTTGCAGCGGAGTTTAGATATTACCAGGGGATTATATAATGATGCAATTGTATCCGGCACACGCCGCAGAAGCCTTAGAGTTCAATAAAGTAAGCCAGTTACTTACCTATAAATGCCGCACAGATGCTGCACGGGAGCGTGTAGAAGATATTCGTTTCCATACACGTATAGACTACGTGGAACGGGAATTAATGCAGACCAGCGAATTTAAAATGATATTGCAGGGCGGCGACTACTTCCCTAACGATTTTACGCAAAACCTGCATAAAGAACTAAAGCTACTCACCATACCGGGAGGAGTATTGATGAGTGAGCAATTACTTTCTTTGCAGCGCCTGTCAACCAACATACGGGATATACTCAATTGGTTTAAGAAACATAACGACCTATTCACTCATTTGCGATCGCTCACAGAAAAGATCACGTATGAGAAACAGATCGTTGAGATCATAAATGATGTAATTGATGAAGGTGGCCAGGTAAAAGACAATGCATCTAAAGAACTGATGCAGATAAGAAGCGAACTCAGCAGTCGGCGGCAGGAATTACGCCGTACGTTTGAGGGTGTGTTACGCAAACTGAACAAACAAGCATACCTGGCCGATACTGCCGAGGGTTTCCTCAATGGCAGGCGTGTAGTAGCTGTACTGGCTGAATATAAACGCATTGTAAAAGGCATATTGCATGGAGAAAGTGACTCACAGAAAACAGTATTTATAGAACCAGAAGAAACCATAGAGCTCAATAACGATATAGCTTCGCTGGAACGGAAAGAAATGCGTGAGGTGCATAGAATACTTATGCAAACTACTGCTAACCTGGCCAAACACCACCCTTTACTTGATGCCTACTACCACCTCGTAGGCCTTTTCGATTTCATTCGCGCCAAGGCCCTATTGGCCATAGACATGAATGGCAGTATGCCAAAACTGAGCGTCAACGCCACCGTAAATCTCATAAAAGCTTATCATCCATTATTGCTGTTGCACAACAGAAATAGTGAAAAACCAACCATACCACTTAATATAAAGCTCGATCGGCAGCAACGCATACTCATCATTAGCGGGCCAAATGCCGGTGGTAAAACAGTATCTATGAAAACTGTTGGGTTGCTGCAAATGATGCTGCAATCCGGGTTATTGATACCTGCTAGTCCCGACAGCGAACTGGGTATTTTCAAGCAGATCATGATACAGATCGGCGATACACAATCGATAGAACACGAATTGAGTACCTATAGCGCCCACCTGCGAGATATGAAGTACTTCATGGAAAATGCCAACGGCAAAACCATGTTCTTTATAGATGAGCTGGGTAGCGGCAGCGACCCAAACCTGGGTGGTGCATTCGCCGAGGCTATAGTTGAAGAACTGGCCAAGAAACAAGCTATAGGCATAGTTACCACCCACTACCTCAACTTAAAGGTGATGGCAGGCAAAGTCAATGGCATTATGAATGGTGCCATGGCTTTTGATGAAACCAAGTTGGAACCGTTATATAAACTAACTACCGGCAAACCCGGCAGTTCATATACGTTTGCTATTGCACAGCGTAGCGGTTTGTCTCCTTTTATCATAGAACGGGCACGACAACTCACCCAGCGAGAACACTTCCGCCTCGATAAAATGCTCTTACAAACAGAGCAGCAATCTGTACAATTATCAGAAAAAGAGAACGAACTGAATAAGCTGCTGAAAGAGAATATCCGGCTCAAAAAGAACTATGAGGAACTTACAGACAGGGAAACAGTAAAACAGCAACAGGAAACGCTAAAACTTCAAAATAAAATAAAAAAAGAAGAGCTCGATTACCTGCGCGATATGGAGCGCAAGTTCAAGCAGATCATACAGGACTGGAAAAAATCGACCAACAAACAGGAAGTGATCGACAGTGCAGAAAACATACTCTTCAAAAAGAAGCAGATAACAGGCAATGCTGCCGCAGCTAAGAAGGCTGATAAGAACTACGAGATAGTTACGGGCACTCCCAGGATTGGTGACATGGTACGCAATAAAAACAACCACCAGGTAGGCAAGCTGGTAGAGTTAAGAGATAAACGCGCTATAGTACAAATAGGCAACCTGCCTTTTAATGTGCTCCTCGATGAATGGATTGCTGTACGCAAACGTGAGAAGAAAGAAAAAGGGCAGGAGTAAAGCTCCGCTTAAGTATTCTATATTAGGCCATCCCAAAAATAAAAAGCAACACAAGTAACATAGATATGGCCATAAATGCAACATACAAAGTAGCAATGATGCCTGAATAAAGTACTGCTTTGAGCGTACCTACATGGTACGCATTTTTGAGTGCACCAACCAGGTAAATAACAGAACCAAAGAATAATATTACACTTAGGGCATTATCTATAGACGAAAATATATTAATAACCGACAGGAGCCACAATGAAAACCAAAAAGCATGACAATGCAGAGAAAAGATAACATGATTCACATATAAAGCATCAGCCCGCCTGAAAAAAATTAGTTTTAATATTAATGCCATTAAAGGTATCAGGAAGAAAAATACCTTAGGTGTAAGATGAATGAATTGTTCATTGAAATACTCATCCAGGTTGGGGTGCTTTTCTTTTATCTTATGTAAATCCAAACTACCAATCCATCTTTTTTTGATCGCTCGCGCGACCGCATCATAATCGTCAATAGAATCAACCTTACTATTTTTAGACATTCCAGGTCCCGCATTATACTCAATTCTGATTTTTTTCTTGTAGGTAGAATCGTTTATAGAAATAGGTCCTTTATCAGAACCATTATTAGACATAATGGCACTAATAAAGAAAAAAACAAAACTCACAAAAATATACAATGATATCGGCGGTATGTACCGCATGCGTTTTTCTTCCCAGTATGCTTTTGTCAATAATCCCGGACTAAACCATAATGCCCTCAGTGTCTTCCAGAACTTGGAATCGTAATGCAAGTAATGACCGACGAAATGGCCAACTAATGCGCCAAATGTGTCTTTATGCAAGTGGGTTTCTTGCCCGCATTGCGCACAATAATTTTCAACAGCAGGGTATCCACAGTTAGGGCATATCTTGGGTTCAGAAGAGTTGTGCGACATAGATACTTGTATATGCCTCCAAAATAGTCATTCAACGCTAAATAACCTATATCACCTGTATTATGATCCAGCTAGATTTTAATGTAAGTCTGCATTAGTGTTAGCCCTGCTGATAAACCAGAAAGCAAACTACTCTTCTATCTTCATTCCTTTTATGCTCACCACCACCGTCTTTGCAGTAGCCCTATTATATAGGCTAATGAAGAAGCCCAACACCATAATAATAACACCCAGCCACAATACATTAATATACGGGAATTGTAAAGCCTTCAGCACTATGTAGTCATCCTTGGGGTTGGTTTGCCGTACCTGTATCTCTGCAGTTTGCTGCGCCGGTATTACCTTGGCAAAGCGCACGTATATCCCCAGTTTTTTTGCAGTATCATCAATTGTGCTTTCGTACTGGTTGCGTATCAGGTATATAGGATTCATATCTTGCACCGGCCCGTCATAGTTATATAATCCTAATTGCGCAGCCACAGCTATATCACCTTGCTGTGCGGTGTAGCGTGGGTCTTTTATATCAGCATTAAATCCTTTAAATACTATGTATTCATTGTCTATAAAAATACTATCGCCCTTGTGCACCATGTAGCTCTTGTAGGTACTGGTATCTGTCCTTTTAGAGGGGTCTATCACAGAGGTCACATAGGTAAATATATCCTTGGTCAGATAGTGTTTCGATGCTGGGTTGGCCACAAGCCCTTGCTGTCCTTTAGGATTAATAAATGCATCCGGATATAGCGTAAATGACTCTTTTACTTCGTGAGTTACAGAATCCCTGCGTTCATAATCGACCCTATAAAATGTACGTGGGTCACTGGGCGATGTTGAATCTCCTCTGTAAGTAGCAAAATAATCGCCCATAGCTACAGCGCGGTTGCGAAACAGCAATACGTTTTCCCTGCTCTCACGGGCATTTTCAGATGCCGACTTACCAAAGTCCATCACCATACCCAGAGTGTTGAACGATATGGTTTGTTTATTATAAGACGACAGCAATATCCCCAGCAGCACTGTGCCAAATCCCCAGTGCGCTATAGATGGGCCTAGTTGTTTCAGCTTGCCTTTCATCACTACAAATGCATAATATATATTGGCTATTATAGCATAGCATGCAGCAAACAGCAATATATCATACTGCCATGCATCTATCTTTTGGCCAAAACCTATAATTAGCCCCATTACCACTGCAATACCTACCGTGATCCCCAGGTGCTTCAGCACCGTTTTCATATTGGTATGCTTAAACTTCAGGTACAGTATGGAGGCCGATAGCACCCCAATTATTATAGCTACCCATACCTGTATATTGTTGTATTGCAATACAGGATTTACTGGTGGCGCAATGTCCTTATTGGTCAGCCATTTATACAGTGGGGCCCATACCGGCAGGGATGTTGCAAATATGATCTCCATACCAGACAGCAGCAATACAAAAGACCCTATGAACATCCAGAATTCCCGAGATGATATTTCTTCTTCACTCTTTATTTTAGGCAACGATTTCCACCTGTACACCAACAATACTACCGACAATAAAAGTAAAATACCCAAAACAACAAGCAGGTGCCAATATAGTGATGACCCTTCTCCAGTAAACGCATGTACCGAGGTATTGCCCAATACGCCCGTACGGGTAAGGAATGTTGAATACCATACCAAACAATAAGCAAGCAGGTACAGTATGAATGTGATGGTTAGCGTACGCTTGGTAGCCTTATATACTAACAATGTGTGTAGTCCCGCCACCAGTACCAGCCAGGGCACCAGCGACGCATTCTCTACTGGGTCCCACGCCCAGTACCCGCCAAAGGTCAGCGACTCATAGGCCCATGCACCGCCCATCATAATACCTGTGCCTAATACTCCACCGGCAAACAAAGACCAGTTGAGCGCAGGCTTTACAAACAATTGGTAATCGCCTTTCCACAAAGCGGCTATACAATAAGCAAACGGTATTAGTGTGCTTGCAAATCCCAGGAATAATATTGGTGGATGTATTACCATCCAGTAGTTCTGCAGTAGAACATTAAGGCCGTTCCCGTCCTTTATAAAGCTCATATAGTTAGCCATCTGGAACACCGGTGCGCCCTGCATCTGCATACGCAACAGCATAAATGGATTGCTACCTATACGTGAATCTGCACTCAGATAAAAACCAAGGAGCATTGTTGCCAGGCATGTTTGCACCAGCGCTATTATAGCCATAGTCCGGGTTTCCAGCACCTTAGCAGTACGCATTACTATCAGACCAAGCACACAATGCCATATGGTCCACAGCATAAAGCTACCTTCCTGCCCTTCCCAAAAACAACTTAGCAAATATTTGGTAGGCAAGGTTAATGATGAATGTTCCCATGCATAATGGTACTCAAACAAATGCCCCGCTATAATATAATACAGTGTAGAAAAAATGCCGAACACAGCCAGCACATGCACTATAAAGCTCCCGCGGCCAAGCCACTGCCATTGTGCACTCAGCACAACATTGTTCTTTTCAGCCCTTACGGATATAAAATAACTAATGGCGCTGAACAATGCACCTACAAACGAAATGATTGCAAAAAAATGACCCAGTTGCCCGGGCCACAAATGCTCTCCAATGAACTGTGTATTCATTTATAAAAATTCAAAACTGTGTTTAATACTGTGTGCATACGTTACTTAACTGGCATTACCTTCAACCACCATATCTTTTTTATACTTGCTTGGGCATTTCATTTGTATGCCCGAGCAATGAAAAGTTCCATCCTGTATATAACCTTTCATCACCAGCTGTTCGCTTTTTTCTATGTCAGTTGGTTTGGCGCCATTAAATACCACCTTATTTTCATTCCCGGCTTTGTCCTTTGCATAAAAGTAAAAATGATTAGGATCCACTTGCGGGTCATATACTGTCCCTTTGCTTTTATCCATCACCGCAATTACGTGATATGCTTTACCGGGTTGTTTACCTGCCGATGCAAAAGTTTCATAAGTGCTGAAATTCCCGAACATCGAAACAATGACACATACCGCAGCAGCAACAAGAAGTAACAGAACAATGTGCGTTCTCTTCATAATTAACTAGTTAACAATAACTACAAGAAATGGTTCCTATTTGGCAAAGTTAATGATGAAATGGTTAAGAATCGCGGTAAAGATATAGAGGATTGTAAATCCCTCCGCCCTCATATTTTGTTTGTACATCCCCATAAATACTGAATCTATCAATATCATCTTTTATGGCACTCAACCTACTTTCTTCTTTTTTTATATACCGTTCCTTTCTCCAGGCAATCCAACTAATAGTACCAAGCAACACCATTAGTGCAGCAATTGATAGCGGGTTGGCAAAATTTACCATCCACCCCATAACGTTGGGTTTTGGTGGAAAAATTCGGGTATCTGTTTTGCTGAAATAAAATATGTTCACCCTCCAGTTCACGACACTATCAGTAGGGCCTACAGCTCTTGCACCGTATGGCAGTATCGAAAGCCAGACAATTATGGCTATGACCTTATTCATAAAATAATTTGTCTATAAATATACAAACACCCTACTCTGTTCTGCAACTAACACAATAGTATTATATATAGCCTAACCAGAACAATATTGGCAAATAAATAATTTAAAAATCAGCCATACTAAAAATAACAATAATTATTAATAAATAAAAAACAGCAACTTTAATTAATTATTCAATGACATCTAGCCATCTGTTTGAACTACTTTATTCTATTTCCCATAATATTTTCATATTTTGTCGGGCAAATACCCAAATATCCTGGTAAAAATATTCTCCATACTAATGATAGCCACCATGAGCTTGTTGCTTTTGGGGCTGTATCCTGCCCTTAAAGTGTTGCAATACCAGGCAGCAGAGCGGATGGAAGATAGCATTAAACAAAACCTTCCTATACAGCAATTAACTGCTTTTTCAGATATAGACTCCAATCCTGCAATAGTATGGGAAAAAGCAGATGAAGAATTCCGCTTTAAAGGCGCAATGTACGATGTCGCACGCATAGAGATTCACAACGGCAAAAAAACGTACTACTGTCTCAGCGATGAGAAAGAAACTAAAGTTTGCGACCTTATAAATAAGGTGCTGACTACACAGCAAGGCAACACTTTGCTTAATCCCAATGCACAAAAGCTACTGAAAATATTCATTCAAGTATTTACACCTTGCGAAAGATACCGGCAAACCATATCTGGTCCTGATTTCTATTACACCTTCTTTACTGATCACAAATCAGGTTATTATGTAGGCTGTTGTCTCAACATAGTAACACCACCACCTAGGCTGTGCTAATAAGTTCCATTCCATTTATTTATAGCAATTTATCTATTGAGCACATGCTTTAATGGCTTTGTGTATCATACGCTATAAGTAGTTACTATTATTCATTCCCATCCACTCCTAATTAAATTTCAGCAATGAAACTTAAACATATACTTATACTATTTTTCCTGTTAGCGGGCATCAATGTGCAAGCCCAAAACCAGCTTACAGGCATTGTCACCATGGCCCGCAACGGCCACCAGGTTAAGGCTGCAACTGTATATATACCTGACCTTAAGATCGGTACTACTACCGATGACAATGGCTTTTACATCATAAAGAATATCCCAGCAGGCACCTATGTGGTTTCAGCAGGTTCTATTGGGTACAGCACACAGGTGCAAACAGTTAGGATCACACGTAAAAACATCACCACTACCAATTTTGCCCTGTCAACAGCCACTTACACTAACGATGAAGTGGTAGTAACAGCCAACTCTATTGCCACTATGCTCAGGACAACACCTCAGCCTATAGTAGATATACCCAACAGTTATCTCATGCAAAATGCATCTACCAACATAATAGATGCGCTGTCCAATGTACCTGGTGTTTCAGGCATTTCAGACGGACAGAGTATTTCAAAACCTGTAATTAGAGGTTTAGGCTACAACAGGGTTGTGGTAGTAAACGATGGCGTACGTCAGGAAGGCCAGCAATGGGGCGATGAGTTTGGCATAGAGGTAGATCAAAATTCTGTTGACAGGGTTGAAATACTGAAAGGGCCTGCATCACTTATATATGGCTCCGATGCGCTCAATGGTGTTATCAACTTCCTGCCCGAAGAAACGCTGCCCGAAGGCCAGGTCAAAGGTGATCTGCTTTATAACTACCAGACCAACAACGGCCTGATAAACACTACCGGCCATATTGCTGGCACTGTCAAAGGCATCAGCTTCAGTGCACGTATCAGCAATATCATGGCGCACGCCTATCAAAACAAGTACGATGGTTATGTATTCAATTCCCAGTTCAGCAATTTTAACTGGGATGGCACTATTGGCATTCATCGCAGGTGGGGTTTCAGTCAATTGCATTATAGCTTCTTCGATCTCAAAACAGGCATCGTAGAAGGCGCAAGAGACAGTGCAACTGGCGCTTTTGTAAAACAGAATGTTGACGCCAATGGCAACCCAATATACCAGATAGCTACCAACCAGGAATTACGTTCCTATACGCCCTTCCTCATCAACCAGCATGTACGTCACTACAAGCTGGTGTGGGATAATAGTATTGCATTGGGCGAAGATAAGATAATAGCTCGGGTTGCCTTTCAGCAAAACCGCAGGCAGGAAAATAATGACATCACCCAACCCAATACCTCAAACATCTACTATCTCCTCAACACAGTAAATTACGACTTCAGGTACGCTTCCAAAACCAGGCACGATTTCGATTTCTCAGCCGGCATAAACGGCATGTACCAGGACAGTAAAAATAAGGGCACGTTGTTGCTGATACCGGAATATAATCTGTTCGATATTGGTGCATTTGCAATAGCAAATAAAAAATTGGGCAAACTGGATATTAGTGGTGGTCTGCGCTACGATATACGCAGGTTCAACGGCCACGATGACTATGTGGATATCAATGGTAACCACGTATCTGCAAACGATAGCGGTGCCATTCACCAGTTCTCTGCATATACATCAAACTACAACGGCATATCTGGCAGTGTAGGTGCCACCTATCAGTTTACAAAAAGCCTATACCTAAAGGCAAACGTTGCGCGTGGGTTCCGGGCACCAAATGTTGCTGAATCCGGCTCAAATGGTGTACACGATGGTACTGTTGTTTACGAAGTAGGAACACCCGGATTGAAGCCCGAAAACAGCCTCGAGTTTGACTTCGCACCGGGTGTACAAACTAAGAATTTCTCGGTGGAGGTTGATCTGTATAGCAATTCTATCAATAATTACATCTTCCCAAAACAGGTTCAAAGCAAATTGGGAGGCGATTCTATACGCACAGATGTACCTGGCTATGCGTCAGCCCCCGTGTTTCTTTATTCACAGGGCAATGCAAGCCTCACCGGGATGGAAGCTATGTTGGATATTCACCCCTCTGGTTGGAAGTGGTTTGAATGGTATTCAGCCTACAGCGGCGTAAATGCTTACCTCAAGAACGTTCCAGACAGCGTTAAGTACTTGCCATTCACTCCGCCGTCAAAGATCATATCTAACATTACACTATCATTAAAGAAAAAGAGCAAAATAGTACGCAACAGCTATGTACGCTTTGGTATCGCGTATACATTCCAGCAGAGCCATGTATACTACGCTAGCAGCGTTTATAATGGCACCACCGATCTTTTATTACTCAAAGCCAGCAACACTCCCACTCCGGGTTACCTATTGCTGAATGCTGGTGCAGGAACAGACATACTTAAAAAGGGTCGTAAAATGTGCTCTATATATGTGTCTGTAAACAACCTCGCCAATCTGCCATATATAGATTACATGAGCCGCTTTAAATATTATGATGCAAATCTGGCCAACGGCGTAAATCGCGTAGGCGTTTACAACATGGGTCGTAACGTAAGCTTTAAAGTACTTATACCCCTTGATTTTAGAGATTAAATAATGCCGCCCCTATAGAATCTACAGGTTGTAGACTCTCCCACCAAAAAAAGCCTTAACAGGCATCCATGAAAACTAAAAAAGGTGCCAGATATAATCTGGCACCTTTTTTTATGCAGTCACATCCAGGTTCACCCTGCTGGCTAGCCAGCTTTGGTGCAACGGCACCAGCCAGTTTTCCAGTATTTCTTTCTTTGTATTCACTACGTTATTAAATAGTAGTGTGTCTTTATTAATATACCCCTTATCTATAGCATACTGCACCTGGTCAAAGGGCAACATCTGCGGAGTGTCTTTTACCAAAAAGGTAATGGTCATTCGGTCAAACAAGTTAGCGCTGTACTGTCGCTCAATACTCTTTATCACACGTACAGAACTATCTGTGCTGCACCCGCTTACTTTCACATCTGTTTCATCTGCCATCATTACTACAAACTGGCCAAACAACAGTTTACCCCACCCTTTCACCGGGGCACCATGTGCCTGCCACTGGCTATAAAATTGCAACAACTGTTCGTTGATCTCGGCCTCTTGTTGCTCATTAAATCTTCTGCTGCTCTGATAGACCCACACGCGTGCATCATCTGCAAAATGTTGTGGTATTATATTCCTTAATGCCTCTTGCATACTGCAAAATTAAGCAATTAGGTTTATCCGTCACGTACACCATCTTTACTATATTATCCCTTACTTTTGCTTCCTCAAAACCTTCTTATGGCAGATCTTTCGCAATTCGACCCCAACTCTGTAGGTTTAAAAGCAAACAATATATTTGGCTTACCGTTTACTGAAGCTGACGCTGTACTGGTACTGGTTCCTGTACCATGGGAAGTAACCGTATCTTACAGGGCAGGCACCGCCGATGGCCCAGCGAATATTTTTGATGCTTCTTTGCAAGTCGATTTATATGATCCCGATGTTACAGACGGCTGGAAGAAAGGCTTTTACATGCAGCCTGTCGATACTGAAATGCAAAATGTAAGCACTGCCCTGCGCAATGCTGCCGAACAGATCATTGCGAGCCTTGAAGAAGGCGACGAAGAAGCATCTATTGAACTGCACGATCAGCTGGCCGAAATAAACAATGAGTGTACTCAACTCATAGAGCAGGTACGCACAACCACCGGCAACTTGATGCGCAGTGGCAAAAAAGTAGGTCTTATAGGTGGCGACCACAGCACCCCCCTGGGTTACATCAAAGCATTATCAGACATCCACAGCGACTTCGGCATCTTACAGATCGATGCTCATGCAGACCTGCGCAATGCATACGAAGGTTTCACTTACTCCCACGCTTCTATTATGTACAACGTACTGAAAGAAGTACCGCAGGTAAGCAAACTGGTCCAGGTAGGTATTCGCGACTATTGTGATGAAGAGCTGCAGGTAATACAAAACAGCAATGGAAGAGTAACCACATTCTTCGATAAAAACATAAAAGAACGCCAGTATGAAGGCGAAACATGGAAACAAATATGCCTGGATATAGTGACTGTACTCCCACAAAAAGTCTATATCAGTTTCGATATTGACGGACTCGACCCAAAACTATGTCCTAACACGGGCACTCCTGTTCCTGGTGGCTTTGAGATGGAGCAGGTATTTTATTTGTTTAAATTACTTCATGCCAGTGGCCGCGAGTTAATTGGCTTCGACCTTAACGAAGTTTCTACTGGCGGCTATGGAGACAGCATGGACAGCATAACCGGCGCACGAGTCTTGTACAAAATGTGTAACTACATGGTGGCTTAATCATAATTATTATCGCTAACCAGCCTTAACATTACAAAGTAAAAAAGCGTCTAAAGTAGATTTAGACGCTTTTTTACTCCTATATACGTGAATGTCCCGGAAGAAAGAAGTCGAAATAAATATCATGTCATAAATATGCTGTACTAGCTATTAATTTTACGCCCCACGCAACCCTACATTTTCTGTGCGTGTAGCCTTGTAAGAGGGGTAAATGGCAGCCAGGAAGCCAACCACTATAATAGTAACAAGCACAAGTGCAAAGTCATTCCACTGAAAAAGCACAGGGTATGCATCTATAATAAAGCCGCCACCTAGTTTTATCCATTTAAAATACTGCTGCCCCAAACATATCAATGTACCCAGCAATATACCTATTCCCCCACCAGTCAGCGCCCAAAGCATGCCTTCTAACTGAAAAACAATACGTATTGATGCCGCTGACGCGCCCATTGCTTTTAGTATAGCCATATCCTTCTGCTTCTCCAGCACAAGCATAGACAATGCACCTACCATGTTAAAAGAAGCTATAAATAGCACAAGCAGCAAAATGGCATACACTGCCCACTTTTCGGTACGCAATACCATGTACAAAGTCTTGTTTTGTTCAAAACGTGTTTCAACTTTATAAGAGGCCCCTAGTGTACGCTGCAATTGTTTTTTCACATCATCCGCATCCCCCCCCTTATCCAGGGCTATTTCTACCGATGAATATTTACCCGGCTCTTGAAAAAGGTCTTGCACCACCGTTGCTGCTGCTAGCACATACTTGCTGTCAAAGTCATCCTGTATCCTGAATGCCCCGTCTGGTTTCAGGTTTACCGACTGGAATGCCGCAGATGGGTCGAGTGTGGGAGAGGTCAGCTTTGTATTGGGGTAGTAAAGCATTACAGTGCTGAACGCGTTATTTACATCTGCCCCCACTTGGTTGGCAAGCCTTGCACCAAATATGGCTGTTGCCTTGGGAAAGGTCGCAACAGAATCGCTACCAGCAATAATATATTGCTTAATGTTATTTACTTTAAAGTAATTACTGTCTATACCTTTCAGGGTAGCAACTATTTGTTCTTCATCGCTATTGGCAAGCACATTGTCTTCTATTACAGACGATGCGTATTTTACGCCTGCTGTATGTTGTACTGCATCATATTGCACTACAGGCAGACTAAAGAATTTGCCACGTGCAGCTGTTATTTTTATCTCCGGGTAAAACGATTTGTATAGGTCTTTCACCAGGAAATCAAACCCGTTAAATACCGAGAACAATACAATCATGGCCCCGCTGCCTACGGCTATTGCCGCCATGCTGATGCGCGAAAGCAACGGCGCAGCATTGGCCGACCGTTTGCCCAGCAGGTACCTGCTGGCCAGGCTCCATACCAGCGTTCCGTTCATTATTGTTCTGTCTCTGTTTTTGTCTGGTCGCGTTCTTCATTTATTTTCTTGAAGATCTCGTCCATTTTAGCCACATAGTCCAGCGTATCATCGTTGTAAAACTGTAACTCAGGTACCCTGCGCAGTTGGTTTTTCACCTTCAGTCCCAAAAATTTGCGCCATTCAGAGGTCCGGTCCACAATTTTATGCAGCATTTCTGCAGGGTCCTTTATCTGAAAGAAGCTAACATATATGCGCGCCTCTAGTAGGTCAGGTGTAACCACTACCTTCGATATAGAGATCATTCCTCCGTCCACAATATTCATCCCCTCACGCTGAAAAATAGCGCTCATCTCTTCCAGTATCAGCTTGGCTACCTGCTTTTGTCTTTTACTTTCTTCCATAATGGGTAAAGTTAATTGAAAACCGTCATCCTGCATTTCAAACAATGCGCGCCGCATTAATAATATTCTTAAATTTGTCTTATACAGTACATATTCATGAAAAAAACAGTATTACTTTCCGCAGCCGTTGTTCTTTTACTGGCAAGCTGCAAAGAAACAGACCTGCCACTTATAGGCGGCTCTAAAACACTTAACGATACTACATATGTAGCTTCTGCCGAAACACCGCAAACACACAATGTATTGCTGGAAGAATTCACTGGTTGCAGTTGCTCCAATTGTCCGGCAGCACACGATGTTATAAATACCTTACTCACTACATATGGTGGCCAGCTTATCCCTATAGGCATTCACCCTAAAAACTTCCCGCAGGGCGATCCTTATCCAGGTAGCGTATATGATTTCCGTACAGATGCCGGAACAGCAATAGGCACACAAATATATGGCGGCATAACGGGTATGCCCGAAGGTGGTATAGACAGGGTTGTCTATGGTACTGGCCTGCAGCTCACAAAAGATAAGTGGCCTGCAGCAATTGCAGCACGCACATCCGTAGCAAGTGGTGTTAATCTGTATGTTTCCAGCCATTACAATGCAGCCTCAGCCACAGATACTATAGCTGTCACTATAGCTTACACACAGGCTAATAGCACCAATCAAAATATTAATGTTGCTATAGTAGAAGATAGTCTTTACGATTTACAGGAAGACCAGAACCTTACTGTTGATAGCAATTATTTATACACTGGCGTATTCCGTGACTTGGTAACAAGTGTACCTTCCGGCGATGCGATACTGCCTTCTGTGAGCAGCAAAGAAGCTGGCCGTGTAGTAAAACTATATTACTTGTATAAAGTTTCAACCAAAGTGTTATTCAATCCGCGACACTGCAGGGTTGTAGCTTTTGTTACAGATGCATCAACAGGCACTATTGATGTATTGCAAACAACACAAGCTCCTTTTGTTGGTAATTAATAAAACTTAAGCGTATTAAATTATTTGCCTTGTCTGCACAGACAAGGCATTTTTACAATAATAAAGGTCAGTATTTCATGAAACTTCGCATTGCAATAATCACTGTAGCACTTAGCATTAGCCTGGCAGGCACTGGGTGTAACAATCATCCCGCAGCTACCACAACAACTGATACAACACAGGCCAAACAAGTTGTGTTGCCCGAGTTCAATGCAGATAGCGCGTATAACTACATAGCCACACAGGTCAGTTTTGGCTCACGGGTGCCGGGCACTCCGGCTCAACAGACCTGCGCCAACTGGATGCGCAGCAAGCTGCAAAAAGTGTGCGATACCGTTTACACTCAAAAAACAACCGTAAAAGGCGGAGACGGTAAAGTAATGCCTTGCATCAATCTTATTGGAGTTATACACCCCCACGCTACCAAACGCATTTTGCTGCTCACCCATTGGGATAGCCGCCCATGGGCCGACATGGACACAAAAGACAAAGACAAGCCGATACTGGCAGCTGATGACGGCGGTAGCGGCGTAGCTGTGCTGATAGAAATAGCCAACATACTCAAGACATCCCCAATCCCTGACAACCTGGGCATTGACATACTGCTTACAGACGTTGAAGACTATGGGCGCTCTGAATGGGGCGAAGATTCTTACTGCCTAGGTACCCAATACTGGGCCAACAACCCACATGTACCCGGCTACAAAGCCAGCTTTGGTATCCTGCTCGATATGGTAGGTGCTGCCAATGCACGTTTCCCCATGGAAGGGCTTTCTCAGCAATACGCGCCTGCAGTACAGCAAAACATTTGGCAGGCTGCAGTTAAAGCAGGTTACTCATCGTATTTCCCTTTTGTTAACGGGCCTTCTATTACCGATGACCATTTGCCTGTGAATAAAATAGCAAATATACCTACGGTGGATATCATCAATCTCAATGAGAGTGACTCTCCTTTTGCACCACACTGGCATACCCACAACGACAATATACAAATAATAGACAAAGGTACTCTGAAGGCTGTAGGGCAGACACTGTTGCAGGTTATCTACGATACCGCCCAACCTGTTTAACAATTTTATAAGCTTTACCGCAACAAACAGTAACGCAATAATTCTGATTTAAATAAAGACAACTGTATCTTTGAATTCAAAGCTTTTTACTTGTGAAATATCGTAGTGCCATATTTATTGTCCTTATAGTTATTGTTTGCGACCAGCTATTAAAATATTATATTAAAACCCATTTCTATTATGGCCAGGAAGTAAATGTCATAGGCCACTGGTTCAGGCTGCACTTTATTGAGAATGAAGGCATGGCATTTGGAATGAAACTTGGCAATGCTGATATCGGCAAGGTCATACTTACACTATTCCGCCTTGTGGCAGTTATTCTTGGTTTCTTTATGCTAAAAAGCCTTGTCGTAAAGAAATACAGCAAGGGCGCCATTATTTGTGGTTCGCTTATCCTTGCTGGCGCTTTGGGCAACCTTATAGATAGCATGTTTTACGGCATGATATTCACTGAAAGCTCTTATCACCTGGCTAATGTAGCCCAGGTAGGCCAGGGCTACGCACACTTCCTGCACGGCCGTGTGGTCGATATGCTCTACTTCCCTATCGTCGATACCCGCATGCCGCACTGGGTTCCCTTCATCGGTGGCAGCGATTTTGTATTTTTCGAGCCTGTATTTAATATTGCCGATGCCGCAATTTCTGTAGGTGTCCTTACGCTGGTATTTTTCCAGAAAAGGCTCATACATAAAAGAGTGCCTGTACAAGCAGTAACACAATAAGCTATCTTATGGCAGACAACCTCATACCTGTAAATCTATGGCTCGCTGGCCGCAGCTACCGCATACGCATCAAGCCTGATGAAGAAAGCGCAGTACGTACCGCCGTAAAACTTGCCGACGATAAAATAACGGAAATGAGAACGCATTATGCGGGCAAAGACGATCAGGACTTTATAGCTATGTGCCTGCTCATGTATGCCGCAGACAGCGCCACAGAAGCTTTTAATAGCCCCTACCTCAAAAGTGAACTTAACGACATGTGCATGAAAATAGATGCAGTTGTTGGCAAGGAAGAATAACACCTTAATATCACCAAGCAATTACTTTCTTCTCTAGTTAAGCCTCTGGGATGGCTGCCAATAACACTTCCATCTTACTCCCCCGCGATCCTTTTATCAATATTGAGCTATTAGCCGGCCTCTGTTGCCTTATATATTCAGCAGCAGCAGCAGAGTCAGCAAACCATTTATAAGTAGTCTGTATAGTCTTAAATTCTGGCCCTACCAATAGTACATCCTGCCAGTCATACTTACCTATCAAAGCCACAAGAGCAGCATGTTCCAATTGTTCATCAGCCCCCATTTCTTTCATCCCACCTATCCACAGCATCTTGTGCGGTAGTTCCATCTTGGCAAAGTTGGTAATAGCAGCCTCCATACTGGTAGGATTTGCATTATATGCATCAAGTATCACACTATTACTACCCTTCTTTAACCATTGCGATCTGCTGTTATCTGGATTATACGCTGCTATCGCTGTTTTCATGGTGTCAATTCCTACTCCAAAATGCAAGCCAACGGCTGCCGCCACCATTACGTTAGAGAAGTTATAGGCTCCTACCAGTTGTGTATCAAGCATGGCTTCTGCATGACTGGTTAACACTGCTACTTTCAAAAATACCCCAGACAAAATTGGCTGTCCAATATATGTAGCATTAGCGCTACCGTACGTCACTTGTCTGTTTATTCCCGCAGCCATGCCTTTCAGGTAGTCAAGATCTGTATTCCTGAAGATGGTTCCATTTGTAGCTCTTATATAATCATAAAGCTCCCCTTTCCCTTTTCTTACACCTTCAATGCCGCCGAAGCCTTCTATATGCGCCTTACCGCTATTTGTTATTATTCCGTGGGTGGGCAGGGCTATCTTACAATATCCTTCTATCTCCTTTTGGTGGTTTGCCCCCATTTCTATTACAGCAAACTCCGCATCAGTTTTGATCTTCAGCAAGGTCAGTGGCACACCTATATGGTTGTTCAGGTTACCTTCTGTAGCATATACCTTGTACTTGCTGCTCAGCACTGCTGTTACAAGCTCTTTTGTAGTGGTTTTACCGTTAGATCCTGTAATTGCTATAAACGGAATTTGAAACTGCATCCTATGGTACCTGGCTAGCTGTTGTAGCGTTTCCAGCACATCTGGCACAACTATACACTTATCATTTTGTGCATACCTTATATCATCAACTACAGCATAGGCAGCCCCTGCCTCCAACGCTTGCAGCGCAAATGTATTACCATCAAAAGAAGGGCCTTTTAATGCAAAGTAAATATCCCCTTCTTTAAGCTTGCGTGTATCTGTCTGCACAGAGGGATAACTGAGATAGATCTGGTATAAAGCTGAAATTTCCAATAGACACTGAATTATTGATGAGAGTCGTAAACTTTCCTAAAAATAAAAAAACCTCCTTAAAAGGAGGTTTTTTTATGTATTACTTTAGTATGTTTATTTAGTGTGCTTACCTTCTTTGCCAAAGTAGTTACCACCACGTTCTTCGTTACCATCTGGGCTACCCAGGCGATCCATTACACAACGGAAACCTACAGTAGCACTAGCTTGGTTAGCTTGCATAAAACGGCGTGTACCTGGAGACATGTAGTATGCACGGTCGTTCCATGATGCACCTTTAATAACTTTAGCATCATCGTTAACAAGGGTTGTGTTACCAAAATTGTAAACATAGTTCGATGTGCTATCACCATCTTCAAAGCCTCTTACGTCAGCATTCCTGTTTTCAACGCGATTGTTGGCAGCTAGATCATCAGGAGTTAAAGTACGTACTGGCAGGTGACCAAGGCTATCCTTATCTTCCAGTGAGTTATCTTCCGCAACACGTTTGTAAGCAGTGTAAACATTACCACGGAAAGGACGGAAATCATTAACATCCTGGTGAGAAGTTGGACGGTAAGTATCCAGTGTCCATTCGCTCACGTTACCGGCCATGTTATACAAACCAAATGCATTTGGCTGATAAGAGTAAACTGGTGCTGGTATGTCAGCGTTATCGTTAAGTGCACCGGCAATACCCATGTTATCACCTTCACCACGTTTGAAATTACCTAAGAATTCACCTTGGTATTCGTTGCGAAGACCATAACGGGTTGTGTTCTTAGCACCCCAAGGATATGTATTACGTTCTGTTATAACTTCTTCACCACGGCGACGGCGTGTAGCTGGTTCAGGATTGTTGCCTATCAGGCCAAGGGCAGCATATTCCCACTCTGCTTCTGTTGGCAGGCGGTAGTTTGGCAACAGGTAACCATCGGCATATGTACTATTACGTTTGCCAGATCCTCCTGGATCGAGGTCTTTCTTTTTGTGAGTGCCGGCAGCACCATCATACTGACCATTAACATATGTTTCAGTAGAAAACTCATCTTCATTCACCTGGTTAGGATTTTTCTTCAGCTGGCCGTTCTTAATAAGTATGTACTCATTAACACGGTCGCTGCGCCATTTGCAATAATCGTTTGCCTGGCTCCAGTTTACACCAACTACAGGGTAGTTGTTATACGCAGCTGTGCGGAAATAATATTGTACCAATGGCTCGTTGTAAGAAAGGGCCTGGCGCCATACTGTTTCATCAGGCATTGATTTAGCCACAACTTCAGGATAATCCGATGCATATGTACGGTTCATCCAGTATGTATATTCACGGTAGTCAACGTTAGCAACTTCAGTTTCATCCATATAGAAGGAAGATACTGACACTGTACGTGGAATATTATTGCGCTCACCTGTAAGGTCTTCTTCAGTCATCCCCATTGTGAAACGACCACCTTCAACCAGAACCAGACCTGGCCCGAGTTTCTGTCCGGTAAAGTTTGGAACGTCAAAACCGCCCAGCTTAGGGTCGTTGTAATTCCAACCTGTCTTGGAGGATACACCAGTACCAGTTGATTTTTTCGAAGAGCATGCTGAAAGTATAGTAGCTGCCCCGATGCACAGCAAGCTCACGCCGATGAGTGTTCTTTTCATAATCAGAGAAAAATATTTTCTACAATTTGTATTAGCAAAGATTGTTAAAAGTATTACAATACTATAGCATTCTTTTCAAAATGTCAAGCTTTCAAATCCTATTGAATAAAAAAAACTCCTTTTTTCTTTTTAAAGCCTATAATATTTCAATGATATTATCGTTTTAACATTACTGAAACCATTGTAAATACTATTCAGACAGCATTATTACGTAAATTTGATACGTTGAACTTTTAGACTTTACGCACCGTAAATTATGAAAAGAATATTTCTCTGCCTTTTTGCATCCTTATTGCTATCAGCCCCATCAGCAAGCTTTGCTGCAAGCTATACCTGTCATGTAGATACCCTATCTATACACAATGGCACCATCACCAAAACCATTTGGCTCGATAATTATGCCGTGCCCGACATTTCTTTTCAAGACATTACCTACGCCAATGCCGTATCCCTGCCGGCAAAAGTTTCTGCTGCTGCACAAGGGCAGTATAGCCTAAGTTTGGGTATGGATCGCAAACGTCCATTTGCCGTAATACACATCCCGGTATATATAAAGGACAACGCTTCCGGCAGTACTAATCGCTTATCCGATTTCACACTTACTGTTACCGAAAAGCCCGTTGAATCAGCCCTAGGCAAAACAACACAAACCACCTCTGCCACAAGTTCTGTGCTGGGCAGTGGCACTTTTTATAAAATAGCGATCCCAACAACCGGCTTTTATAAAATTGATGCGAGCTTTCTTTCCAAACTTGGTGTCAATGCATCTTCCATCAACACGGCAAACATCAGGTTATTCGGTAACGGTGGCAATATGCTTTCCGAAAACAATGCGGTTCCCCGCCCGCAAGACCTTCTGGAAAATGCTTTATGGGTAAATGATGGTGGCGATGGAAAGCTTGATCCGAATGATTTTGTGACATTTTATGCCATAGGCCCAACACAATGGAGCAAGGACAGCGTTAATCAGAAATTTGTCCATCATAATAACCTCTATGCAGACAGCAGCTACTACTTTCTCACATTCGATAATGGCGCTGGTTTACGCATCAGCAGCCAGGGTACTGCACCTTCAGCTAATGTAAACGTTACTAGTTTTAACGACTACGCAGCGCACGATATAGATCTGGAAAACCCAGGAGGGCTAGGTAAGGAATGGTATGGTGAACAATTCAGCCAGAACCCAGGACAGCCTTCCACGCAAACATTTACTTTTAATCTGGGTACTGTAGCCGACTCTATTTCCTGCTCTGTCGCTTTAGGTGATGTCTCTGCGGCTGATTATAATCGGTTTAGTGTGTCATTAAACAACCAAACGTTAACAACACAAACCTTCTATGCTAATTCCACTGGCGATGATCCCATAGCTGAAAACATATCCCCAGCATTCAAAGTAGCTCTGGGTAGCAGTACTGCTGCATTCACCATTACTTATACACCTGTCGATTATGCATCTGTTGGCTACCTCAATTACATAGAGATCAATATGCGTCGCCCATTGGGCATTTCCGGTTCACAACTTAGCTTTCGCGACTGGCGTAGTATAGGTGCCGGAAACGTAGCAAAATATGTAGTGCAGGGTGCTAATGCAACAACGCAAGTATGGGATGTCACTAATCCTCAGGTACCTGTGCTTATGAACGGCTCCCTTGATGGCAGCGGCAATTATACCTTTACCTGCGCTGCGCAATATCTTCATGAGTTCGCCGCGTTAAATACTACAGCGTTTCCACTACCTGCCTATTCCGGTCCGGTTGCTAATCAAAACCTGCATGCCCTCGCTCAGGTCAATATGATAATAGTTACCAACCCTGAGTTTATCGATGCTGCAAACCAACTTGCAGATTTTCATAGAACTGCCGACAACTATACAGTTGCGGTAGCTACTACCAACCAGGTTTACAACGAATTTTCTTCTGGCGGTCAGGACCTCAGTGCCATTCGCGATTTCGCAAAAATGTTTTACGACCGTGCAGGCAACGACACTGCACAAATGCCCCGCTACCTGCTCTTATTGGGTGGCGCATCATACGATTACAAAGACAGGGTACCCAACAATAGTAATTACGTCCCTACGTTTGAATCAGCCTATTCACACAGCATTACAGACAGTTATTGCTCTGATGATTTTTTCAGCTTCCTCGATAATAATGAATACATAGAGAACACCACTATTGTAAACGCTATGGATATTGGTGTGGGTCGCTTACCTGCACGCAATGCATCAGATGCGCTGGCTATGGTCAACAAAATTAAAGCATACAAAAGCACACAGTCCCTGGGCCCATGGCGCATCGCAGCTACTTTCGCCGCAGACCGTAACGATGAAGCCGGTGAACATATGGACGATGCAGAGGCAATGGCAGCAAACATACAAACCAGCAGCAAAAACCTCTACAACGAAACCAAGGTGTACTTAGATGCGATGACCGTATCATCAACCCCCGCAGGCGAACGTTGTCCAGATGCCAACTCCATCCTCGACAACCAGGTGTATAAAGGCAATTTCCTTATGAATTACAATGGTCACGGTAACCCAACGGTATGGTCTGCACGTCGCATACTTACTGCCGATGATTATAACAACTGGAACAATCTCTACATGCTGCCATTTATGGTAACAGCCACTTGCGATTTCGGCCAATTCGATCAACCCGCTTACGTATCTGCAGCAGAGCAATTGGTGATCAGGAACACAGGGGGTGTAATAGCCGCAATTACCACTACTAAAGCGGTTTATGCAACACCTAATCATGAGCTTAACATACAATACCTTTCAGCACAGTTCCAGCATTATGCAGATCTGCACTGGAATACTTTTGGAGATGCTTTCAGGATGGGCAAAAACGTAAACTACAGGTACGATACTGCTGATGCTTTTACACTTGCCAACTACCGCAAGTTCACCCTCCTGGGCGATCCAGGGCTGCAACCCGATTTCCCTAAGTATGCAGTACGTATAGACAGTGTAGTAGATGGCTTTACAATGCAGAAGGCAGACTCTGTAAAAGCCCTCGGCACCTATGTCTTGAAGGGTAGCGTTACAGATGCTAATCATAATATCCTTACTGATTTCAATGGCACCATATCAGTTTCCTTTTTTGATAAACCAACTACTGTACGCACCATCAGTGGCACTAACGAACTATACAACATACAAGACAATGTAATATACCGCGGTAAAGCCACTGTCACTAATGGGCTTTATACACTCACCTTCATTACACCTAAAGACATCAACTATACAAATGGCGCAGGCAAGATCAGCACTTATGCTGACAATGGCACAACCGATGCCGCAGGCTCAGATTCAGGTTATGTAGTGGGTGGCTATTCAGACCACCCGGTTTCTAGCACTACTCCACCTATCGTAAAACCATATATTGGCGATAGCCTCTTCATCAATGGTGGCATCACAGGCCCAAACACAGTATTGTTTGTGTCTTTGTTCGATCAGACAGGTATTAACGTATCAGGCACCAATGTCGGGCACGATTTGATAGGTATCCTGGATGGCGATGTTGCGCAACCTTACATACTGAACGATTATTACCAGACTATCACAAACAGTTATCAGCAGGGGTATGTTTCCTATCCTATATCGGGTCTTGCCAACGGCAGGCACAGTATTACCGTTCGGGCGTGGGATGTAAACGATAATCATGCAGAAGGCACTGTAGATTTCGTGGTTGTAGATGGTAAAGTTGTAGAAGTGGCTGATCTCTATAACTACCCTAACCCGTTTAAAGATGAAACCCACTTTATTTTTGAACATAACCACCCCAACGAGACATTAAATGTAACATTGGCCATATACAATACTTCAGGCATACAGGTAAAAATATTCCAGCAATCATTTGCTTCCACTAATAGCCGCAGCAACGAAATTATTTGGGATGGCACCGACAACAGTGGTGCTAAACTACCCTCTGGCGTATATATTTGCCGGATGCAAGTGGCAACAGAATCAGGAATAAAGACTACCGCATACGAAAAAGCAGTCTTGGTACGTTAATTGTGTTAAACAAACTCACTGGTAATTAATTTGCCAGCAAATATTATTGCAGACTGCATAAAAAGGGATAATTTTGCCCAACCTTAAAATAAATATTAATAATTACAGAATGTCAAAACGCATTGCTTTTATTGGTTTAACACTTATATCCGGGTTAACAACACTTACATCTTTTGGTCAGACATCTACCAAAGCTAATGTGAATGGGCAAACCGGAACAGACTTTGTTACTACAGCAGTTCCCTTTTTGCGCATAAGCCCCGATGCCCGCGCAGGTGCTATGGGCGATGCTTCTATAGCAGTGTCACCCGATGCTAACGCACAATACTGGGATGTTGCCAAGATCCCATTTTCTGATAAAAAATACGGAGTATCTGCAACATATACGCCATGGCTTAAAGATCTCGTACCCGATATATTCCTTGCTTACATCGCTGGTTATGCCAAATTCGGAGAAAACGACGACCAGGCTATCAGTGCATCTATGCGCTATTTCTCCCTTGGTAATATAAGTTATACCGATTTCAATGCTAACCCTATAGGTACGGGTATGCCACGCGAATATTCTTTCGATGCCGGTTATTCCCGTCGCTTATCTCCATATTTGGGTGTTGGTGTTACCATGCGTTATATACACTCGGCTATTGCTTCAGGCGTTAGTGCTCAGCCAGGAACAGACTATAAACCCGGCAACACGCTAGCTGCAGACCTTGGCGTATTTTATACCCGCACAAAAGATATTGATGGCATAAAAAGTCGTACGTTCAGTTTTGGCGCAGTAGCTAGCAACATAGGTGGCAAAATATCTTACAACAACACGCGTAAAGATTTCATACCTATGAATCTCGGTGTTGGCATTGCTTACACGTCTAAGTTTGATGAGTACAACGCTATCACCTTCGCGTTAGATGTAAACAAACTGTTGGTACCCGCACTCAATAGTGCCGACACTCAAGTATCTGTAGTTTCAGGTATATTAGGCTCGTTCACAGATGCCCCAGGTGGTTTTAGCGGCGAGATGAAACAAATAGACGTCTCTTTGGGTGCTGAATACTGGTATCAAAACCAGTTTGCGCTCAGGGCCGGTTATTTCTACGAAAACCCGGACAATGGAGATCGTCAGTATTTCACTACTGGTATAGGTGTTAAGTACAATGTATTCCAGCTCAATGCATCATACCTCATCCCTTCAGGTTCAGGTATCTCCCGCAACCCATTGTCAAATACACTGCGTTTCTCGCTTCTGTTTGCTTTCGATAAGCTCGAGAAGTCAGCTGATGCCGGAAGCAGCGAATAACATGCTGATCTATCATCTTAAAAATATAAGCGCCTTTAATGGCGCTTTTTTTGATTATAATTTTGTAGATAAACGCTTTTCTTGCAATCTACCATCAAGTCTTACCTTTCTCCCTGCTGGTCAAATTCAATGGCTCGGAAAATTATCAGTGTAACTATGGAACAAACCGACTTATTTAAAAATAGCAGTGCCAGTCAAAACGACTGGCACTGCTACATGATTAACTGGTTTTATTTGTCGCTGCTATCTTCTTCTAGCCAGCCTAACTTATCAATCTGAACGAAGATAGTTAAACGCGTGTACCTCTTGCAAGCCTATCATAAAGCACTAAGTGCAGAGCAGGCAACACCAAAAAGTGCGCCCCAAGGTCCGGCACAGATAACGCCCCAAAGTGCATAGCCTGCATCTACAGACATCCACAGTCTCCATCTGAAAGCAGGCATTGGAGTGCCATTATACCACGGCGACTTCTCTCCTAATGCAATTTGACCATACCAATATTCTGCGCTATGAGAATATACAGCTATTCCCGCTTCAAAAAGAGTTATGCTGCTCGAAGGCAGTGTCTTATCTCCCTGTATAGTTACCAATAAACTACCAAGCTCCGATTGCACAGAGTCGTATGTTGTCGTTGTATCATTTATTATGGCTTTAATTTTACCATAGTAATCATCTTCCGTACTCATCTTATTCGCCGTAAAGTATTTATCCAGGTCGTCGGTTGAAGTCAAACTCACAGTCTTAGATGTTACTACCGCTAACGTATAAATATAACCAGTTGTGTCCTGACCTAAACTATCAATAAAATCGGCAGTTATAGCTGGTACAGACGAGGAACTTCTCTGTCGGGTATGTGCTATAAAATAGTCTAATCCATTATTATGGATAGTGCCTAGCGAGTCTAAAGGATTCCCGTCATCGATCTTGGCAAGAGCAAGTTTTTTGGTAGTAGCATTTGGTTGTTTAACCGTTTCCTTATTACATGCATAAAATGTAATTGATCCTAATAACACAAGGATTACACTGATTTTAAAAATTGATTTTTTGTTCATAATATCATATTTTTATGGTTAAATACAATATTAAAGACTTAAAATTTTATTCTATAAGTAAAGCTAGTTCTAAATTATTCTACTCATGTAATATTTTATAACCCTTAACCATGGAAAATAAACATATAGGAAGTAACATAGAGCGCTTAAGACATATTAAAGGCTTAAAACAGCAAGTTCTTGCCAACCAGTTAGGTATTTCCCAGGCTGCTTTCTCAAAAATCGAAAAGTCGGAAAAAATCAGCCCAACAACGCTAAATCGAATTTCAGAATCACTAAATATCGATCAGATCATAATCGAAAATTTTGATGAGAAGATGATATTTAGATCGTTAGAATCACATTTAGCGACATCTAATGATGCAGATCTTTGTCGAATGACGACGCAAGAAATGTACGAGCAGATAATAAATCTTGAAAGGCAAAAAAATATTTACTTAATGAATATTATCAATTCAAAAAACATAGCGATCTAAATAAAGAGGGTAACTATTAATTGAATTTCGATATTGAAAACAGGCCAGCGTTCGGCTTAAATAAAACACTAATTATATCCCCTATTGGGGGATATTGCACATGCATTGGGTTTTATAATTTTAGCCTGCTACTTTTAAGGTATGAAATCTCGCTTACTTCTTGCCATTCTGGCTTGCTCTGTATTCAGCGCTCATGCGCAGGACTCTTTAATGCTGCGCCGCATAGCCGATACAGTTCTGCTTCACAGTCCATGTTATAGCAACCTGCGCGTACTCTGCAAAACCATTGGCAAGCGCATAAGCGGCTCACCGCAAGCTGCACAGGCCGTGATATGGGGAGAAAAAACGATGAAGGAAACCGGGGCAGACAAAGTATGGTTGCAACCGGTTGATGTACCGCATTGGGTGCGTGGCAAAGAAAAGCTGAGGCTTAAATATGGCAATAGTGTGTATCAGGATGTAACCATGCTTTCACTGGGTAATAGCTATGGTACAAACGGAAAAGTTGTAGAAGCGCAGGTTGTTATGGTACACGACCAGGACGAATTGAATTCCCTTCCCTCAGGCGCAGTAAAAGGCAAGATCGTATTTTTCAACTATAGGTTCCGGCAAGATATCATTAACACGTTCGAGGGCTATGGCGACGCAGTGAAGATACGTGGCTCTGCCGCAACCTGGGCGGGGAAAAAAGGTGCAGTAGGTGCTATTATCAGGTCCATATCCACCGGCGAGGATGATATACCGCATACAGGTGCCATACGTAAAGACTCTGTAAACAAAATACCGTCCGTAGCTGTCGGCAATCTTACCGCCAACAAAATGGAACAGGAATATGCCAAGGGCAAAATAATGGCTACGATACAATCCGACTGTAAGATGATGCCCGAACCTGTACGTTCTTACAATGTAATAGGCGAGATACTTGGGAGCGAGCACCCAGAACAGGTAATTGTAGTCGGCGGCCATCTTGATTCATGGGATGTTGGTGAAGGCGCTAATGATGACGGTTCTGGTTGCGTACAGTCTATGGAGGTGCTACGTGCCTTTAAAGCCTTAGGCATCCGGCCCAAACACACTATCCGCGCAGTATTGTTCATGAATGAAGAAAATGGCATGCGGGGCGGCCTGGCATACGGAGACACCGCAAAAGCACATAATGAACAGCATATACTGGCTATAGAAACAGATGCCGGCGGTTTTTCTCCACGCGGTTTGGGCCTGGAAATGCCAGAGGCAAAAAAGGAAAAAATCCGCAGCTTTGCTCCATTATTCTTACCCTATGGTGTATATGATTTCAACCAGAGCGAAGGTGGAACAGACATTAGCCCTTTAGCAAAACTAAACGTCCCACTCATGGGCTTGCTGCCAGACCCTCAACGTTACTTCGATCTACACCATACCAATAACGACGTATTTGAGAACGTCAACCATCGCGAACTGAAATTGGGCGCAACCACATTGGCGCAGATCATATACCTGGTAGATGAGCATGGGCTTTAATTATTGTAGTCTTTCTGCCTTTTCTTTGTGAACTTAGTAGTTAAAATATAAACTAAGTGAGTTACAGCGCACCATCATCGGTATTACAGAAGTTGCTTCAGCGGCCTTCTGCTATCGTTGCGCTCACCATCATCACGCTCACCAGTCTGGTAGCTATATTTGCTTATGTACTGGCCCCAGACAATACCCCGGCAGGGAATACCCTTATTGTGGAACTAAGCGCTCGTCCTCCTGGCTTCACAAAACAGTTATTATATCTGCCTGCCCGGCAGGTGGCAATGCCTCCAAAAGCCACCCGGTGGTTCAGCGGTACACCTGCCGCCTTCAAGGCAGTACCTATCAATGGCTACCAATTCAGCAACAATAGCCTTGTTGTATATCATTATATCGACGATGGCCTGCAGGACACCCTCACATATACGAACAAACAACTCCTATCTCCAGGCCAGCTTACTGCAACAATAGCACAGCAACAGGCAGCTATTCAACAGCTCATCAGGCCGCGCACCTTCTACCTCGGCACAGACCGTTATGGTCGCGATATACTCTCACGCCTCCTCATCGGCGCACGGGTGAGCCTTGCAGTAGGTTTTGTAGCAGTGTTCTTGTCACTAACTATTGGCATACTACTCGGTTGCATTGCCGGCTACTATGGAGGCGCTGTAGACAATATGGTCATGTACCTCATCAATATACTATGGGCTATGCCTACCCTATTGCTTGTATTTGCCATCACCCTTACTATCGGCAAGGGCTTCTGGGAGATATTTGTGGCTATTGGCCTCACCATGTGGGTAGGTGCTGCACGCCTCATACGCGGTCAGGTACTCGTCCTTCGCGAAATGGAATACATTACGGCCGCCAAAGCATTGGGCCTTGGTGACATGCGTATTATCTTCAGGCACATATTGCCTAATATCGCCGGCCCTATTATGGTAATTGCCGCAAGCAATTTTGCTGCTGCTATACTTATAGAAGCAGGACTAAGTTTCCTGGGCATTGGTGTCCAACCACCACAACCATCCTGGGGACTCATGATTAAAGAGCATTACAGCTTCCTGCTCACTAACCGCCTATTGCTCGCACTTATTCCCGGCATCGCCATTATGTTACTGGTTTACGCCTTCAATATACTGGGCAATGGTCTTCGTGATGCACTAGACACCAGGTAGCCAAGCCTGTTCAAAGCACGTGTACTTGTGGCGCAAAAACCAACTTGTTTTTGTGCTCAATTTGCACTTTTAATATACCTGCCAAAATCCATACCTTTAATACAACTTCTTCATAAGTCACCACTATGAACAATGAAAAACCGGCTCGCAAAGTAGCCCTCATAGGATATAATCGCATTCCATTCGCACATCAGAATACCAATTACACCGAAGTAGGCAATATCGACATGATGTCGGCGGCGCTTAATGGGCTAATAGAAAGGTATAACCTTCAAGGGCAACTATTGGGCGAGGTAGCCGGTGGGGCTGTTATAAAACACACCCGCGAGGTGAATATGATGCGCGAATGCATCATGAATACCGCTTTAGATCCTGCTACTGCTGCCTGCGATATACAGCAGGCCTGCAATACAGGCGTAGAAGCTGCTATTTATATTGCCAATAAAATTGCTTTGGGTCAAATTGAAGTCGGTATAGCCGGTGGCGTTGACTCTGCGAGCAATGTCCCACTGGTATTAGACGAGCACCTCCGTACAACCTTGTTGGCATTGCGAAGGGCAAAAACTGTAGGAGAAACCATTAAACAATTCTTAAAAATAAGATTCAAAGACCTTCACCCTGTGGCGCCCGAAAATGTAGAACCTCGCACTGGCCTTTCTATGGGTGGTCATACCGAGATCACAGCAAAGTATTATGGCATCACTCGCGAAGAACAGGATAAATATGCACTCGAAAGCCATCAGAAAATGGCAAGGGCCTACGATGCGGGCTTCTTCAATGGTATGCTAACCCCTTACATGGGTCTCGACCACGACAATAACCTGCGCCGCGATACCAGCCTGGAAAAACTGGGTCGGTTGAAACCTGCTTTCGACAAACAGAATGGCACACTTACAGCAGGCAATTCATCCCCACTTACCGATGGTGCATCTTGCATACTGCTGGCAAGCGAAGATTGGGCCCAAGCACATAATTTACCCGTATTGGCCTACATCACCTTTGCCGAAGTAGCCGCAATAGAATATGTACAAAACAGGCACAACTTGCTCTTGTCTCCTGTTTACGCAGCCGATAGGATGCTAAAAAAAGCTGGGCTTACACTACAGGATTTTGACTTTTACGAGATACACGAAGCCTTCGCAGCACAGGTTCTGGCTATACTCAAAATATGGGAAAGCCCCGATCTGATGCAGCAGTTTGGCATAGACCACGCCCTCGGCAGCATAGACCCAACAAAACTCAATGTTAATGGCAGCAGCCTTGCTGCTGGTCATCCTTTTGCAGCTACAGGCGGTCGGGTACTGGCTACCATGGCTAAGCTGTTGCACGAAAAAGGAAGTGGCCGTGGCTTTATATCTGTATGCGCCGCGGGTGGCCAGGGCGTAACTATGATAATGGAAAGGTGAGTAATTTATATACTCACCTCCCGCAAAAGCACACCTATATTATATTACTATTACCAAACGTTTCCCCGCACCTACATCCTGGTTCCAGGCAGCTTCTACATCTTCCAGCTTCGCCGTAACAGTATCTATTTTAAGTTTCCCATCTCCCGCCAGTTGCAGCATTTCGGGCAGTACCTCTGTAAACAATGCTTGCATTTCATGTTTGGGTATACTGCCTAGGCCTGAGCCTGATATCTGTATATCAGAACTTCTGAGCACCGCAGAAGATAGTTGTATGGTGTCTCCAGCCATCCCGCCCACGGTAACTATTCTCACCCTATGGGTTGTCCCTCCCACACCTAGCAGTGAAGCTAGCACAAGTTCTGCCGGATGTCCCCATATATAATCTATCACCACATCAATTGGTGTACTTGTGTGTATTTCCTTCAGCCGCTTCATTATTTGCTCATCATCTCCCTTTAGAGAAATGATCTCATCTGCCCCTAACTGCAACAGTTGCTCCAGGGCTTCCTGGTTTCTCCCAGTAGCAATTACCTTCTTGGCGCCATAATGCTTGGCTATCTGCACCGCAACCATACCGGTAACCCCCGTTGCTCCATTTATCAATACTGTTTCTCCGGCTTTTATTCCTGCCCTGAAGCGCAATGCTGCTGCGGCCCCTAAAACGGCATTAGGTAGTGCTGCCGCAGTAACATCATCAATATGATCAGGCAATTTCACATAACTATGCTTATTAACTATAGCCTTCTCTGCTATCATGCCCGTTATCCCCATTGCATATACGCGGGTGCCATCTTCCAGCACACCAACCCCATCTATACCCACAACTATCGGGTCTTTCAGCTGCGAGGCTGAATAATGGCTGCCACTTGCCCTGCTTTTGTCCAGGTTTTTCACTGCAGCAGTCTTCATAGATATCACTACTTGGTCATCATTCGCTGCAATAGGATCAGGAAAATCTCCATATCGGGGTGCCTCCCCAAGCTGGTGTAATATGGCTGCTTTCATACTATATATCTTTCAAACAAAAGTAATGGTAGTTTGCCATTCAGCGTGTTGTATAGACAACTAATCATATTCAAAGGCAAATACATTAAACAAAATAAACACATCAACACTCCCATGTTTATAAGTTTCACATTACCCCAAGGTTAAGAAATTATTAATTCCTTTCATTTTTTTAGGTTAAACAGGTCAATGCACAATACATTTGCCACCCAATGTTATCGTTTCTTTAATTAATTGTTATGCCATTCAGTTCTATAGTCAAATTTTTTATGCCCAAGGATAGGGTATTTTATGGCCTTTTTGAAGATGTTTCCGCTACTTTGATCAGCATGGGCGAAGTATTTTCAAAAGCTGTAAACGAACCCGATATGGCTATCAGGGAGAAACTGCTTAAAAGCCTGGAAAACCTCGAGCATAAGAATGATGACACCACACATTCTATTTTCGTAGAGTTGGGTCGCAACTTCATCACTCCGTTCGACAGGGAAGATATTCACTATCTCGCCACCTCGCTTGATGATGTGGCTGATTATATTTGGGGTGCGGCAAAACGCATGGTCAACTACCAGATAATGGATGAAGACGTTACACTACACGGTTTTGCTGATGTTATACTTAAATCCATCTATGCACTCAACACCTGTGTTCGTGGCCTGCGCGATATGAAAGATCTGCGCGCCATCACCAGTGCATGTGTACTCATCAATAGTCTTGAAAACGACAGTGATGACATGCTGGACAAAGCCATGATGGAATTATTCAACTCACAACTCAGCGCAGTCGAGATCATTAAAAAGAAAGACTTATACCAGATGTTGGAAACCGTGACTGACAAATGTGAAGACGCGGCCAACGCCATCGAATCCATCATTATAAAATACGCCTAACCGACCTCTTTTATCATGACGGTTTTCCTGCTTGTTATTATTGCATTTGCACTTATTTTCGATTTCATTAATGGCTTTCACGATGCTGCTAATTCTATAGCAACCATCGTATCTACTAAGGTACTAACGCCTTTCCAGGCAGTGCTTTGGGCCGCATTATTCAATTTTGTGGCATTCTTCATCTTTAAAGATCATGGTGTCGCCAATACTATTGCCAAAACGGTACATGAAGATTTCATTACCCTCCCTGTCATCCTATGCGGATTGCTCGCTGCAATAACATGGAACTTGCTTACCTGGTGGTATGGCATACCATCTAGTTCATCGCATACGCTTATAGGGGGCTTTGCGGGCGCAGCCATTGCACATGCAGGCATGCATTCCATTAACCCTGACCCAATTCTTAAAACAGTACTATTTATTGTTGTCGCCCCACTCATTGGCATGTTTATGGCATTCGTTATTTCGCTATGGTTCATCAATGCGTTTAAAAAGAGCCCATATCCCAAGCTGGTATCGCTTTCCATCATTGCGCTTACTGTTTTCCTCGTTTCGAGAGCGTTAGAAACTGACCCCACAAAACTGAAAGGACATTTCAGCAGCAACGTCATAAATATCATATTGGATCCCAAAAACCTTAAATGGCTCTTGCTGGGAACAATCGCCATTGTGATGAGCGTATTTACGCTCTTCCTCAGCAGTCTCAACATGGCGCAGTCCACCAAGTGGTTCAAACGTTTACAGCTGGTTTCCTCTGCGGCCTTTAGTATTGGCCATGGCGGTAACGATGCCCAGAAAGTAATGGGTATTATCACTGTAGCATTGATTGCCTCTCATAACATCAAAACTTTTGCCGAGATGCCTATATGGGTCCCTTTGGCTTGCTATTCTGCCATAAGCCTGGGCACACTTAGCGGTGGTTGGAAGATCATCAAAACAATGGGTACACGCATTACCAAAGTTACCCCCTTCGAAGGTGTAGCTGCTGAAACTGCAGGTGCATTCACATTGTTCCTTACCGAAAATCTTAAAATACCTGTGAGTACCACTCATACTATTACCGGCTCTATAATTGGCGTAGGTGCCACTAAAAGGCTTTCTGCTGTTCGCTGGGGTGTTACTATCAATTTGCTTTGGGCATGGATACTTACCATACCCGTAAGCGCCCTTATCGCAGCAGGCGTTTATGGCATTTTCAGTTTATTCATGTAGCCCTAATTAAAGAAGAAATAATTCTCATTCACCACTCATCGCATTATCTTTATCTGGATGAATGCAGGAATTATGAAACAGCGCAATGCAGGTATTTTGTTGCCTTTATTTTCACTACCGTCCGCTTTTGGCATAGGCGATCTGGGACCGGAGGTAAATAAGTTTGCAGACTTTTTGCAAAAGAGTGGCCAAACCTATTGGCAGCTACTACCACTCAATCCTACCGAACTCAAGAGCGGTCATTCGCCATATAGCTCCATATCCAGTATGGCGGGTAATATCTTATACATAAGCCCGGAATTGCTAGCCGAAGAAGGATTGCTCGATAAAGAAAAACTCACTGCATCACAGATCCCGTTCACGCAATACATCGACTATGCACATGTTGAAGCGATAAAAAGCAAACTGTTCGATGAAGCTTATCATAATTTTTGCAAAGGTACCTTCCCAATTCACGAAAAGAATTTCGAAATATTTTGTCAAAAAGAAGCTGGCTGGCTGGATGACTTTGCACTTTACGTCACTTTAAAAAATAGCACTAATAATACCCCGTGGTACGAATGGCCACAAACCTATAAAGACCGCAATGCAGATGCGCTTAATGCCCTTTTGCAAACTCACCTCGCAGAAGTGACAAAAATAAAATGGCTACAATATATTTTTTTCGCACAGTGGCAGGCAGCAAAATCTTATTGTAATGAAAAAGGAATAAAAATATTCGGCGATCTTTCCTTTTACGTAAGTTATGACTCTGCTGATGTTTGGGCGAACCCACCCTTATTCAAGCTGGATAAAAATGGAGCTATGACGGCTATCGCAGGTGTCCCCCCCGACTATTTCAGTGCAACTGGCCAGTTGTGGAACATGCCCATCTATAATTGGAAGCAAATGAAAGCCACAAATTACAGTTGGTGGATAGATCGTCTGAAGAAAAATCTAGAGTTGTTCGATGTATTAAGGCTCGATCATTTCAGGGCCTTTGCATCTTATTGGGAAGTGCCCGCAGGGGAAGAAACAGCAATAAATGGCAAGTGGATAAAAGGCCCTGGCAAAGGATTCTTTGACGCAGTAAAAAAGGTGCTCGGCACACTCCCCTTTGTCGCAGAAGATCTCGGTCTTGACCTGGACGACGTATATACCCTCCGCGATCAGTTAGGTATGCCCGGCATGCGGGTACTGCAGTTTGCATGGGGCGGGTGCATGCCTTCATCTGTTCACATACCGCATAATTATAGCCCTAACAGCATCGTCTACACCGGCACGCACGACAATAATACTACCAGAGGTTGGTTTAAAACCGAAACACACGATATACAGGAACAGGTAAAAGAATACACCGGTATGCATGTGCATGAAGGAAATGCACACGAAGTAATGTGGCGTATGGCCTATGCATCGTCCGCTCAAACTGCCATACTACCCATACAAGATGTACTGGGCCTCGACGAACATGCCAAAATAAATACCCCCGGCAAACCCGACGGCAATTGGCAGTGGCGCCTAGCGCCCGATGCACTTAACTATTGGGTTGAAATGCATCTGCTAACCTGGGCTAAAATGTATAACCGGTAATGGCTTAGCAAACAGAAAACTGGATAAGCCGTAATGCATCTCTTAATCTTCAGGAGAAAAGTTCGGCCTATATTCAGCCGCTTTTTTGCAGCGATTCGTCATCGCCTGCAAAAACCAGTGGCTCACAATCAGGGAACCAATACATCATACACAGTAGAGCTAACCCCTCTGCCCGCGGAGCGATTGGCAGAGGGGCAGACTTTTCTTTGCTTCGTTCTTTTGGCCGACCAAAAGAAATGAAGGTTCTCGCAAACACGAAATACAAATGCATCTTGACAAGTGCTAGTTAATCGCCCTGTTGCCACTGCAACACCATCATACCAAGTGGAGGCAAAGTCACCAGCACAGAATGCGCCTGCCCGTGCATAGCAATATCTGTTGTTTGCAATACGCCATTCAGTACATTACTGCCGCCGTACTTTGCGCTGTCCGTATTCAGCAATTCATTGTATTGTCCCATAAGAGGAACACCTATACGATAATCATACTGTACCACAGGAGTGAAATTGCAAATAAAAAGGAAAAAGGTTCCGTCTTTTGCCTTGCGTACCCAGCTCATGGCGCTGTTCACTGTATCATTAAAATCTATCCATTCAAAACCTTCGTAAGAAAAACTATTCTCGTGGAGTTGGGGCTCTTTGTACAAAGTATTTAGATCTGAAAGCAGCCTTTGTACACCAACATTTAACGCCCCTTTACTATCCTGCCAGTCCAGTGCATAATCATGTTGCCACTCATAGTTCTGGGCAAACTCACTGCCCATAAATATCAGCTTTGCCCCGGGGCATCCATACATATAACCATACAGCAACCGCAGGTTGGCAAATTGCTGCCAGGTATCCCCCGGCATTTTATTGATCATGCTACGCTTTCCATACACTACCTCGTCATGCGATAGTGGCAGCACAAACTTCTCGTCAAAAATGTAGTAGATATTAAACGTAAGATTGTTCTGGTGATTGCTGCGATAAAGAGGATCCACACTAAAGTACTTCAATGTATCATGCATCCAGCCCATCATCCATTTCAGGTCAAATCCAAGTCCGCCTTCACTTACAGCGTGCGTTACTCCAGGCCATGCAGACGACTCTTCTGCAATGGTTATTGTATCTGGGTAGTTGGTATGTACCACTGTATTAAATTCTTTTAAAAAGCCGGCAGCTTCAAGGTTTTCCCGGCCACCAAATTCATTGGGCTCCCATTCACCGGGCTCACGCACATAGTCAAGATACAACATAGACGATACTGCATCTACCCTCAACCCATCTACATGATATTTATCCAGCCAGTAAAGCGCATTCGAGATCAAAAAACCGCGCACCTCATTTCGGGCATAGTTAAAAATGTAGCTCTTCCATTCAGGATGAAAGCCCTTACGTGGGCTCTCATGTTCGTATAAATGAGTACCATCAAAATACCCCAACCCTATTTCATCTGTTGGGAAGTGCGAAGGCACCCAATCCAGTATCACTGCTATACCCGCGTTATGCAGTGCATTTACTAGATACATAAAATCTTCAGGCCGCCCGTATCTGCTGCTCGGTGCAAAATAACCCGTTATCTGGTATCCCCACGATGCATAAAAAGGATGCTCCATTACCGGCATCAGCTCTACATGCGTAAAGCCAAGTTCATTTAAATACTCAGGCAGTTCTGCTGCAAGTTCCCTGTAGCTCAGAAAGTCAAATTTTGCATCACTCTTCCGCCTCCACGATCCTATATGCAATTCGTAAATAGACAACGGCTTATCCTGCCAATTGCCTCTTTTTCTGCGTTCCAGCCACGCAGCATCTGTCCATTCAAACGCACTGTTCCACACAGCAGATGCGGTCTTTGGCGGAGTTTCGCAATGCACTGCATATGGGTCCGCTTTATCTGCCATGTACCCTGTGTGCGATTCAATATGATATTTATAATGTTCCCCATTCCCTATGCCTGCAACGAATAGCTCCCATATCCCCGACCCATCCCATCTTATACTCATTGCATGATTTTGGGTATTCCAATTGTTGAAATCAGCTATTAGAGATACTTGCCTGGCATTCGGTGCCCATACAGCAAAATAAGTACCCACTATTCCATTCACCGTTATAATGTGCGACCCTAGCTTATCATACAACCGGTAATGCCATCCTGCCTTAAATAGTTCAATATCATATTCTGTGAAGAGCGATATATGACCACCTGGCGATATGACAGGCTTGATTGATTCCACATTTCTCTCTTTATTCATTGTCATACAATTAAATGAATTTAACCAATAAAATCATCTTATGTAACAAGCTGCTGTTATTAAATTAAAAAGGTCTTATAAATCAAGTCAATAAGGAATTATAGTTTTTTTCGCCTCTGAATATACAGTCCTGTATTTTTGCTAAACCTTAATATCATCCCATGAAATGGACAAATGAATTAACCGATATTCTACAGGTACAATACCCTATCATACAAGCCCCAATGCTTGGCGCAACTACTCCAGAAATGGTAGCGGCAATTTCAAATGAGGGTGGCCTTGGGTCATTGCCGGTGGGCGGCTTATCTCCCGAAAAAACATTAGCGCTAATACAGCATACAAAACAATTGACAGATAGGCCATTTGCGGTAAATCTGTTTACAAATGATGTTCCTGCCTACCATCTGGACGAAGCAAAAAAAATGCAGGCTTTCCTGGTAAAGCTCTGCGCAGAAAACGAGTTGACTTTTGACGTACAGGACATTGAGTCTTTCCACTTCTACAATTACAAACAGCAGATCGATATCCTGATCAACGAAAACATACCTATAGTAAGTTTTACGTTCGGTATAATAGATAATGCTACTATAAAACGATTACATGAAAAAGGCATTATTCTAATAGGCACCGCCACCTCTATAAAAGAGGCAATTGTAATGAATGAAAAGAATATAGACTTGGTGTGCGCCCAGGGCATTGAGGCGGGCGGGCATAGAGGCAGTTTCCTTAATGATGAACCACTACCAATGGTAGGCATATTTGCACTAGTCGCTAGCATAGCCGATCATATAAGTAAACCAGTCATCGCAGCTGGTGCAATAAATAATGGAAAAACCATTCGGGCAGCCCTCGCACTAGGGGCTGTGGGTGTACAGGTGGGGACTGCATTTCTCGCCAGCCTTGAGAGCTCCATTATACCCGCTTACAAAGCTGCACTTATCATCGCAGCAGATACAGATACTCAATTAACACAGGCTTTTTCCGGTCGGTGGGCACGTGGTATCCCGAACAAGATGATGATGAAAATTCAAGAGTCTGGATTGGCCATACCTCCTTACCCAATTCAAAACAGCATCACTACAGCGTTGCGGCAAGCGGCCCAGAAACAAAACAACAAAGACTTCACCAACCTCTGGGCAGGTCAGTCTGCAAACAAAGTAGAACAAAAAAGCTGTGCAGACATCTTCAAAAAAATGGTTGTACTTGCTGAGGGTGGTTAACTGATATTAAAGCGCTAATAGCCTTCTCAGCTTGATTACGGGCAAATTTCCTTTTATAGTCATACCACCACTGCGGGGCTACCTTAATAAGCATGTTATTAAATCCCCTCATCCCCAGCAAATGGTATAGTGTATTGAATTTAGCGCTTAACCCTGCTGGTATTGCCCGCAGGCTCATTGCAAATCCGCTATCCATGTATTGCATATGATGCCAATAGCCGCTGGGCATAAACAGCGTATCACCATGCTCCAATATTGCCGTATATCCTTTGGCATATTTTAATGCAGGGAAGGATTTTGTATGTACTCCATCTTGCCAGTTAACAAAGCTTGCAGCACTTTCAACTGTTGATGGCATTTTATAAATAAGTTGCGATTGGTTATTATGCAACAACAGCACCCGCTTGCGACCTAAAAATTGAGTGTGAAAAATGTGCGAAAGATCAAGATCATAATGCATATGGGCTATAAAACCTTTACCGCCCACAAACAGCATCGGGTACGATTTCAGGAAACCACTCAGCAACTCCTCTGGAAAGGTAAAATCCTGCTTCAACACCGGCACGTGTTTGAATAGATTAAATAGAAAAATGCGCCATTCCGAAGGGCCCAGGCTTATCTGGTCTATGTAATTGCCAAACTTCATAAACCCATCGCCTCCATTCACCGGAACTTTTGCACCTGCACGGGTATTATTATATACCGGGACTGTTGTTTCACCTACTACTTGTTTAAAATAGCTCCAAGTCCACTTTTCAATTGCTGGCCATTGGCGCGCCATGTCCGTAATAATTACTGGGCGCGATGGCTTTAAATACTTTGATTCAAATTCTTTCCTGGTAATACTCGACACCTTGTCAATTTCCTGGACTTCCATAAGATAAAAGTTTGAGTTGACCCGTCCTAAAAATCGTACCTCCAATAGCTTTTAACAAGTACTTAAGCAACAGCGGGAAATAAATGACACAAATTCACGTTCTTACACATCAAATAAATATCTACAGAATGGAACGGAAAGACTTTTTGAAGAAAACATTTGCAATGTGTGGCTTGGCTATGATACCTGCCGCTGTACTTGAAAGTTGCAGTAAATCAAATACCACTGCCCCTTCAAACGTAAACTTCACCATAGACCTTTCAGTATCAGCTAATGCGGCATTGCTGAATGTTGGCGGCTACCTCGTGTCCAATAGTGTCATTGTTATCCATGTCTCATCCGGCATCTACAACGCTTTTTCCGACATATGCACGCACGAAGGCTGTAGTGTAGGTTATAATGCAACTAGCGCCCAGATATCCTGCCCCTGCCATGGCGGACAGTTTAGCCCCCAAACAGGGGCAGTTATAAGTGGGCCTCCACCTTCTGCATTAAAACAATATACGGTTACCCAAAGCGGCAATGTGCTTACCATTAAATCCTAACCTTTCTTCAAATTTGGTTCACTGGCTATAGACAGATAATAGTTTCTTTTTATAAATTTACTGTCATGTAAATTTTATAGCTATGAAACCAAAAGAAATAATCACGGTCGGCCAGATACAACTGAGCTTCCTGCTCGATGGCGACGACACCAATAACGAAAGTGTAATGTTCGAAATGGTAATACCCTATGGCGCAAAAGTACCCGTGCCCCACTATCACCTTGAAGTTGATGAAATAGTATATGGCCTGGAAGGTGTTACCACCTCCACCATCAATGGCGAAAGTACCGATCTTAAACCAGGTGATCACATATTTGTCCCCCGTGGCGCGGTCCATCATCATGAAAACCTCGGTCATGAAGATGCACGTTCTTTGTGTGTGCTTACCCCCGCAAGTATCGGCCCTGCTTACTTCCGTGAGTTAGTCAAAGCCTTTACAAAGGGTACCCCTCCCGATTCTAATGAAATGAAAACCATTATGGCAAAGCATGGGCTTATTGCGGCACCGCATCCGGTTAAATAAATATTGGAATATTGCCATCAATAAATTTCCGGTAACGTTTCCGCTGATACCCGTAATTTGCATAAAATTCAAAAATACACATTATAATGAAACATCTTTTCCTTTCCGCCTGCCTCGTGGCTTCGGCGTTCGGCATGAATGCACAAGACCTCAAATTGCCTGCCCTTAGCCCTACACAAAAGCTGGTTCAGGAATTTTCAACATCCAATATAGAAATATCTTACAGCCGCCCCGGAATGCGCGACCGCAAGATATTTGGTGATGTGGTTGCTTATGGCAAACCATGGCGTACAGGCGCAAACGGCCCTACCAAGATCAAGTTTGGCGAAGATGTTATGATAGCCGACAATAGTGTAAAAGCAGGTGAGTATGTACTCTACAGCATACCAGGAGAAAAAGAATGGGAATTCATCCTCAATAAAGGCAACGCTCCAATGGGTCCCAATGGTTATGATCGTGCCGATGATGTCGCCCGTTTTAAGATCAAACCACGTGGCATTGAAAAACCAGTGCAGAACTTCACTATCGAAGTAACCAATATCACTTTCAACACATGCAAAATTGAATTGAGCTGGGAAAACACCAGGCTGACTATACCTGTAATGGCTAACAACGAAGCACGCCTTAAAGCTGCTATCACTAAAGCAATTTACACGCCAAATACACCTTATTTTCAGGCGGCTAATTACTATTACGAAACCAACCAGAACCTGGATACTGCGAACATCTATGTAAACAAAGCGCTTGAAAATAACCAGAGTGCTTTCTATATGTGGTATCTGAAAGCTCGTATCGAAAAGAAACTAGGCCACAAACACGCAGCTATCGAAGCCGCTAAAAAATCAATGGAAACAGCTAAGGGTCAGGCACTTGAAGCTGAGTACATCCATAACAACCAGAAGATAATAGACGAAATGAGTAAGTAAGCACTTATAGGCTTATAACTTTACACGATCACTATTTATATTATAAACACCGGCATTTGCTTAAATTGCCGGTGTTTTTCATTCACATACACCACATGAATAAGATCATCTGCCTTCTGCTTGCTTGCACCTTTGGTACTACATACGCACAACAGGTTCGCCCCGCCAATTCAGGAAAAATATATCATAAGATAGCAACACTTAAACACCTAACAAGTGTGCTATACGTCGCCGCCCATCCCGACGATGAGAATACCCGGCTACTAGGCTGGCTGGTAAACGACCGTAACATACGCACATCCTATTTATCGCTCACACGTGGTGATGGCGGCCAAAACATCTTAGGTAGCGAACAAGGCCCCGCGTTGGGGCTAATACGCACACATGAGCTGATGGAAGCACGCAAAATAGATGGCGCAGGTCAGTTCTTTACCCGTGCAGTTGACTTTGGCTTTTCCAAATCGTACCAGGAAACTTTCAAGCATTGGGACGAAAAAACACTGGTAAGTGATGCTGTTACTGTAATACAGCGCTTCAAACCTGATGTTATTATTTGCAGGTTTCCACCAAACACACAAGCAGGACACGGCCATCATGCCTCATCTGCTATTATTGCTGAAGAAGCTTTTAAAGCCTGCAAGCAACAACCATGGCAACCAAAACGTATCTTGTTTAATTCATTCCGCTTTGGCGATCGCAATACCACATCAGAGAGTCAGTTCAAATTAAGTGTAGGCGAATACCTGCCATTACTGGGTATGGGCAGTGGTGAGTTGGCCGGTGTAAGCCGAAGCGTTCACAAAAGCCAGGGCGCAGGCACGCCATCAGTACCAGGCGTACAAACAGAATATTTTAAATTGGTAGATGGCGACACACTGATCAATTCCCTGTTCGATGGTATTGACATCACATGGGGACGCGTAGATAGGAAAGACATTGGAGAAGAGATACAAACCATCCTCGAAGATTATAATTACAACCGTCCTGATGCCAGCATTCCTGCATTATTGACGGTACGCAGTAAGATAGAAACAGTAGCAGACACATACTGGCGCGATGAAAAACTGAAAGAGATCAATGATATCATCCTCGACTGTAGTGGTTTTATGGCTGAGTTCTATACAAATAAACCACAGGCTACAATAGGCGCTGCACTCCCTTTTACACTGCATGTTATTGCACGCTCACATACCCCCGTTAGCATGTTGTCTGTACAGTGGATAGCAGGCCACGAGGGCGACACTACCGCCAATCTAAATCTTGGGAACGATAGCCTATATACTATGCAACATACCATTACAATACCTGCATACTTGCCTATTACACAACCTTATTGGCTTTCCGAACCCCAAGGCACTCCTGCGTTCTATAATATACGGAACAATAAGTTATTGGGCCTGCCAGAAACACCAAACGATTTGAATGCCATAGTAAAATTGAAGATCAGCAACACTATATTTGATGTTCCTGTTCCACTGTCTTACAAGAAACTCGACCCGGTTAAGGGAGATGTCGTGGAGCAACTACGTATAGTACCCGATGTATCTATTGAGTTTGTGACAGGACTTGAGATAACGCATGCTGATGGTTCTGCGGATATTACAGTACGCTTGCGTCCTTTTAAAAATATTACAGGAGCTGTGCTTATGCTACGCGGTATGGCAGGTGAAATATCGACAACGGAAAAATTTACGCTTACAGCATACAACGACACATTACTGACTTTTCATTTAGCTAATGCACAATTGCTCAAAGCAGAAAAAGAGACTTTTGATCCAAATGATGGCATCGAGATAACCGCTTCCATTACAGCGGGTAAAGATTTTTATGCTCGTACACAACACGTCATACAATATAGCCATTTGCCTGTACTGCAATATTTCACTTCGCCTGTTATAAAAATCGTCAGGTCCAACTGGAAGTGTACTGCAAAACGCATCGGTGTAGTTGAAGGCCCCGGCGATTTCACAGTTACATTCTTACGCCTTGCAGGTCTGCAGGTAGATGTGCTGAAGGAAAGCGACATGGCTAACCCTGCTAACCTAAAAAAATATGATGCCATAGTTACTGGTATACGTGCCGTGAATGTAGAAAAACGCATGGCTGCATGGCTCCCCGTATTGCTGCAGTATGCCCGCGATGGTGGCACATTGGTGATGCAGTACAACACCCTGCAAGACCTGTCCACAACCCAGTTAGGCCCGTATCCGTTTACTATTTCTGACAAGCGTGTTACAGAAGAAGATGCAACCGTAAACTTTATCGATCCAAAGATGCGCTTACTGAACTACCCTAACAAAATAACACAAGACGACTTTAAGGGCTGGGTGCAAGAGCGCGGCCTTTACTTTGCCTCTAAGTGGGATGATAAGTATCAACCTGTTTTCAGCATGAATGATGAAGGGGAAGCGCCATTAACTGGGTCTACATTATTTACCAAAGTTGGCAAAGGCAACTATATATATACCTCGCTTTCTTTCTCTCGCCAGTTACCTGCCGGCAATAAAGGCGCTATACGTCTATTCATGAACATGATATCTGTCGGTAAGTAATGAGGGAATGGCACAAGCACGAGCAGGTAACATGAGCCGTAACATGGCATAGAATTCCTCCAGCCCGGCAGAACAGTAGTACTGCTGCCTGCACAAAGCTACGTCGGCTGCAGCTGTCATAGCTGCCGACTGCCTTTTTCTTTGTTACTTTCTTTTTGGCATCAAAAAGAAAGTAAGGAAATGAGGGACAGATTTTAAAGAGACTATGAATAAAGTTATGGCGCATACGCAACATAAAAGCTGGAAGGGCTGGTACGCAGCAGTGATCATAGCACTGCTGCTGCAGCTTATATTCTATTACTGGTTCACACAACACTGGTCGTGAGTTTACTGGACTGGATAGTACTGCTTGCCACCCTGTTAGGCACCATCATATACGGCGTATATAAAAGCCGTGGCCAGCATGGTGTAAATACCTACCTGCTTGCCGATAAGAACATGCCCTGGTACATAGTGCTCATAGGCATTATGGCCACACAAGCCAGTGCTATTACATTCTTGTCTGCACCGGGTCAGGCATATACAGATGGTATGCGCTTTGTGCAATATTACTTTGGCTTGCCGCTGGCCATGATCGTCATCTGCGTTACATTCATACCCATATTCCGCAAGCTCAATGTGTACACTGCTTACGAATATTTAGAGCAGCGTTTCGATCGCAAAACAAGGCTGCTTACCGCGTTCCTGTTCCTATTATCCCGTGGTCTATCTACAGGTATCAGCATTTACGCGCCCTCTATTATACTTTCCTCTATATTGGGTTGGAACATTTACCTCACCAATGCTATTATGGGCGGGCTGCTGGTTATATACACCTATACCGGCGGCGCTAAGGCAGTAGCACATACCCAAAAGCTGCAATTTCTTATTATACTTGCTTCCATAGGCTTGGCAGGCTACCTGGTGGTACACCAACTGCCTGAGGGTGTTTCGTTTAGCGATGCACTTTATGTGGCAGGGAAATCGGGCAAACTCAATGTCATCACTACCAGCTTTAGCTGGAAGGACAAGTACAATATATGGAGCGGCATGATAGGCGGCTTCTTCCTGGCACTCTCCTACTTCGGTACCGATCAGAGTCAGGTAGGCAGGTACATCACCGCCAAAGACACCCGCGAAAGCAGCATGGGCCTGCTCATGAACGGACTGGTAAAGATCCCCATGCAGTTCCTCATACTGCTTATAGGTGCACTGTTGTTTGCGCTCTATAGCTTCCAGCCAGCACCTTTATATTTTAACGATGGCGCTTACAATAAGTATAAACAACATGAACCCGCTGCATCACAGCAAATAGAAACCCGTTACAACCAACTGCATGCCATCTATCAAATGCAGGCAATGGCGCTGGTAGATGCGGGCAGACACAACACAGCTACAGCACCTATTGTGCAAGACCTCAAACATTCGCAACAACAACTGCAAACCCTGCGCGATAGTGTGATCGTAACCATGAACCAAAAACACTACAGCGCAGATACCAGCGATACCAACTACATATTTCTCTACTTCGTAAAACATACCCTACCCAAAGGGCTTGTTGGTTTGCTGTTCGCAGTTATATTTTTGGCATCGTGGGGTTCTATATCCGCAGCACTCAATTCACTCACAGCCTCTTCCATGATGGACATACAACTATCGGGCAGTAAGAAAATAATGAATGAGAAAGCGCAGTTAGTAACCGGACGTTTGCACACCCTGGGTTGGGGCATATTCTGTATTGGCGTTGCCATGTTTGCCACGCACATGGGCTCGCTTATAGAAGCTGTGAATGTCCTCGGCTCCCTATTCTATGGCACCATACTCGGTATCTTCCTGGTAGCCTTTTACATGAAGAAGGCAAAAGGCAATACCGTCTTCACCGCAGCTATTATAACAGAAGCCTGCGTAGTCATTATCTACCTGCTCAACATCATCTCTTTTCTATGGTTAAATGTGGTGGGTGCGCTGTTGGTGGTTTTAATCTGTTGGGTGTGGTGTGGGCTTAGTATATCTCGTAGTATGAACTAAATAACCATTGATGAATGAATTCTTTCTGTTCGAGAATTAAGAGATTCACTAAAATTGAAAACATTGAAATCAATAATTCCTCTGTATGCATCAAATACAAAGGAATGTATAAAAAGAAACGAAAAAAACAAGGGTATTTTTCTCGTTGTGTTAATTAATAAATACTTATACGTTTGTATAAAGATTTATTTATGAAGAAAGCGATATTTTGCGCAGCCACTTTACTGCTAACTACAGTTTTTTATGACAAAAATTACGGTAGAGGACACCATTTTCACTGTTACTGCGAAAGTTAATCTGGCAGCGGAGGCGGCTCCATCGAGGAGGACACTATAACAATCCACAACAATCCACGATATGGCCGTGATTATGGAAGACACGAATAAACCAGGTTACAACTAAAAATATCAAAGCTATTTTTTCTCTAATCCAAATCACTAATCATTTAAATCAAAAGGTATGGCAAATAATCCAATTTCGATAGGTGTAGGCGGAGATTTTGTACCGCTGAATATAAATGCAACTGATGCAATTACAGTATCTATTACCATCAAGTTGTTAGATGCAGGCTGGCAATACAATGCAAGTCATCTAATAGTGATTGCCGGAAAAGACAAGTATAACAACAACGTCGAACCTAGTGACCTACCGCTAGGAAACGGGTCTACTTTAAAAGGCGAAAAAATGGGAATCAGTTCCCAAGTAACGCAAATCAGAAATGGCGCAGCGACCGCAGTACCTTCTAAAGTTCTCTATACGGTTGAAATTAAAGCCAACGGCGTTACTCTCCAAAGCTACTCAAATACAAGTGGTACAGATAATCCAGTTGATTTCATAACCAAACTCCAATTTGTATAGTATGAAGAAGCTCATTTACGTCACTTGCATAGCGATCTCATTATTTTCCAGTGCTTCGGCTCAACAGCTTAGTTACGAGACCTTGAAATTAAATTCATCACCAGGCTTCACTGTTCTTGGTGTTGACCCAGTAAATATTCAAAGACCGAATTCGCCCACAGATTTCATTGCTGGTGCACAGTCTGCAATAGTAAACGATAAACTCCAGCCCAATTTTGCGCTTGAGACTACACCATATTACTGGAAGCATCTCAAGAATACAGACTCACTACGGGTTGAGCCATTTGAATATTTACAAAAGAAAAATTTCAGAAAAACCATTGCTGAAAGTTTTACCCTTTCATTTGCAACGTCCTCTTCAGACACATTTACCTTTGGGAAACTAAACCAGGGTACTGGCTTGGGTTTTGGGGCGAGGATTATTTTGGCATCGGGGAAGCTTAGCAAAAAAACATCTACACTTCTTCAAAATTACTATTACACACAAGCTCCAATTCACCAAGCCTATCAAAATATTATACTTGCTATTCAAACTCACGAAACAACATCTGTTGACGTGGACGAAATTCTTGACGATTGGAAAAACAGATATCAAGGCCCATTAGCTACAACCGCTATGGACGTGGCTGGATCTGCGATAAAAGCCGCTATTGGAAAAGAGACGGTTACGCAACAGGATATTGCAGCTATTCAAACCTTGGACAATATAGTTATTTCACGCCAAGCTGCAATATTGCAATCGGTGAATGCTGCCAAAGTCCCTTTAACTAGAGAGGGGTTTATGTTAGAACTAGCGGCTGCAGATGCCGTCATCGTTCAAAATAACGAATGGAAATCTACTGCTAATGCCAAAGGGATGATATGGCTTACTCCTTCATGGAGAATAAATACGAGGCCGCAACAAAATGCAACCGTTATCGACTATTTGGATATCATGGCAGTAGCGAGATTGACTTTAAATAACCAAATGGCTGATTCATCTAACTATTTTGATGGAGGTGTCCAACTTCAATATACGCATAATAAGATCAGCATATCTTCTGAGTACGTACTGCGAGTTTTAACTGATAAGCCAGAAACGGTGAAGTCAAACTCGACATGGCGAGCTGATTTTTCTCTTGATTATAAAATCAATGCTTTTGTAACCTTTAAAATTACACTCGGAAGCAATTTTGACGGAAACTCGATACACTACAGTGATCCGAAGAAAATATTTGCGCTAGGTGGTTTCAATTTCGGCTTTAGCAATTTTATAAAAAATAGCAATTGATACCATTGTGCTAAAAAATTGGGATATAAATAGGGCTTGCTAAATAACTCAGCGATCAACTTTCACTAAAAAGGGTTCCTGGTTACTATACCCTTGATATAATTGTGTGGCAACCAACAACTATGGGTATAGGTAAAACAGTGCATGCTAGGCGTAGTCTTTTTGACTACGTCTTAATCGGTTAGGCATTCTTCAGAATTCTCTCTGGCGCGGATGTTCCGAAGGATCATCCGTGTCTATCTAAAGCTGCCGGTTTATAACCGGAATTTGAAAAGCAATGCTGAAGGGCCGCTCAATAGATGATTGTAATCCCATACTCCATCTTTAGAACACAAGCCAAGCCACCATGGCTGTCTCACCGTTCTTCCAAATGAGGACTCAATCGAGCGCGGCTATATAAGCTTATAAATAAACGCTTCTATTTCCGCTTGTCTTGCATTTGCAAACCCTATATCCTTACCTATTTTTTCAAATCCGCATTTTTCCAATACCCTCTGCGAACCCAAATTGTCAAACGCTACTCGTCCCATAATAGGTCTTGTGTGTTCAATAGTAAGAAAATCCTTTAGTGCCTGTGTCATTATCCCTTGGCCCCAAAAGTTTCTATCTACCCAGTAAGTAATTTCAGCCTCACCTTCCATTTCAAATTTTGAAACACTTCCCACAATTCTATCATTCACAAAAATCGTCCGCATATTTACGGTTGGGTATGCGAGCAGGCTTGTCATTTTTTTAATGTATGCAGTTTTGTCTGTTGGGTCTTTAGGCATAAAAGCTGCTAAGTAGCTCGCCTCCTCGTCAAGTTGAAACTGAAACAAATGCTCCAAATCTTCAACTTTCGTCGGTTTTAATATCAAGTTGTTATCGTTACTCATTCGTTTATTATTTTTTAAAGATCCTCATTTCACATTTTCATTCTGAGCCCCACCCCCATATCGTACTGCGGCCTCAAGTATATCAATGTTTATATCTTTTAGCGTTTTGAACTTAATACAATATCCAGTCACGCTTGCCTTGCCCAGTTTTGCTCCATATGTTTGGGCTAAATAGGTCTTATCTTTTATACCAAGTATATAAATAGAAATTCCGGTTTTGTTTGCGCTCAAACCAATTTGAAAAAAATCCCTGGTCGACCCATCAGCGTATTTTATGGTGTAAGATCCATATCCTATATTAGGATTACTAACAGTTTTATTTTCACTGTTTTTACCATCTTCAAACCATAATTTACAACCTGGTAGCGCTTGGAGTATGAGCTGGTGCACCTCTTTCATTTCACTGCGTTTTGGTTCAGGTTGACTGGCAATATACTTTTCGATTTGTTCCTGTACGTTCATATAATATTAAATTAAGGGTCGGTTATACTGCCTTTCAAATTCCATGCAGGACGTAACCTTTTGACTATATCCCGCTTTGTTAAGCATTTTCAAAATGCCATCATTGTAATAAATGACCATATTCCCTTTCTAAAGTCGCCGTTTATAACCGGAATTTAAAAAGTAAATGCGGAGGGCTAACCTGATGATGAATGTAATTCCCGGCCACTACTTCACATACCGATGAACCACAACTCCCGATTTAAATATCTTTGATTCAACAAGTTTCAATTGCAAACTATCCTGCAGGCTAACGCCTTCCCACAAACGTCTCCCTGTTCCTGCAACTATTGGGTGAACAATGAAATAATATTCATCAATAAGGCCAAGCTCCATAAGTTGCGAAGGAATAGCTACCCCACCGGTTAAGATATTTTTGCCTTGCTCCTGTTTCAATTTAAGTATTTCGTCCCGGAGGTCCGTCCGAACAATGTTTGTATTTTTTCCTTCAGCCTTATCCAGCGACTTTGAGAAAACAACAATATTCTTTACAGCCTCAAATGCCTCGGCAAATTCATTGTCCGCTCGTGTCTGTCCTAAGTGGTTTTTCGCTATATCGGGCCAGTAAGGAACCATCAATTCATAGGTCTTACGCCCATAAACAAATGTGTCAGCAGTTCGAGTAAGCTGAGTAAAGTACGCAAGCGTTTCCTCATCAGGATTGAACTTGGCATGGTCACAACACCCATCCAGGCTAATGTTGATTGCGAAAATTAAATTTCTCATGATGATTATTTTATTTCAGATAAGGATTGGCAATTAATGAAACTGTGAACGTACATTCAGGCAAAATACCAACCGCTACATTACCTAACTATTAAATTGCCGCAGGTGATGGTCGGCGTGCTTATAGGCTACCTGTCCTACCTGTTCTTTTGTCATTTTCCCGAAGAATGGATGGATAAACCCAGGGTTTGAGAAATAAGCATATGCATTGATCAAAGCCATCCACTTCTTTTTTTCTGATGCGATATCGCCGCTCGTTTCTTTTATTTTAAATTCATTAAGCGTGGGCGTATTCCGTGTCAAAGGGCCATCATCCTTCAGTACTTTTTTTAAAGCCGTTCCACCAAACAAACGGCCAATGAATACCTGTTTGTTGTTTTTATCAGCTTGTATCCATTCGTCCCACAGTGTGCAGTGCTTCAGTGCCTGGTACACATTCATCTTGCCCCACTGGCTTTTACTGTTTTCGTCAAGAGTTTCGATCCTGTTGATCAATTCCTCTCTTGTCGTTTGGTCAAATACAGTTTTCATATTTGCTGTCCTAAATTTTTAAAAATGGATATTTTAATCAATCTGCCCCCGTAAGTTAGTCTCTGTATATCTTCGTCAATCTCTTTTGTCGGGCCGGCATGTGTATGTAGACATACCGAATACTACAAATGCGCGCTTATGTTCTTCAGTTGGTATATGTGTCTTTTTGTATGCACCGTCGCAAATGTTATAGCCTCAGCACGAGTTATGTAACCGGATCCAGGCAGCTCAAACAATGTACATGTTTTAGTAGTGTCAAGGCTTTCTATAGCGTTTAAGAGGCCACCCCTTATTCCGTTCAAAGTTTTTAGCAAGTCTTGTTTATCGTAGTCTTTATCTTCAGGCACAATAAAATCAGGCGACTTAAATTTAGTGTTTAAATCAAGAAAGATGGTTCTTAGTTGCTGCACATTTGCTTCCGGATCTCGGTCGGTATCTTTCACAGGGCCACTAAGTAACTGCACAAAGCTACCTGCCGACAGAACGATGTGCTGCGCAAGCTGTGCCGCTGTCCAGCTACCGGTAAACGGCACAATGTTTACCTTCCCTTCATCTATTGCTGAAAACTCGCCAAGAAAGGCCGTGAATGTTTCGTCCGCTTCGTTGTATGCGTTTTGGATGTCCATTGCTTTATGTTGTATGATGAGTGTAATTGACATTTCAATATTTAGTAAAATATGTACTACAAATTTACTCATTACAAAGTGCATAAACAGGGGCGCAAATGACAACTTAGGGGGCTAATTACGCCAGATTTATTGAGTGCTCCCTTATGTTCCTCGTGCATCCTGCTAATGCTCACTAAACATCTGCTTACAACCATCTTTCGTGGAACACTCCAAACCGTGGAACGGTGCATATCTTGTTTAGGCAAGCATATACGTACACCGTAAATTGCACCTGCTTTATAAACCTGTAAACCTCACCCATCAAAATGGAAATTCAAAAAAACACAAAACATCCAAATAGCAAAAATGTCCGTCAACGGACATTTTAAGACATTCCATCTATACCGCAGCAAACCAACGTCAGCCACCACAGCGCATTTCAGCGCCACTTAACCTCTAAAATGTCCATTCCCATTTTCTCCAGCCCAACAGACATTTTGTAGTTTTTGATAATTATCATCTTTTCTGAAATAATAAAAGCCAATCCAAAATATTGCTAAAAAGCAGTGAAGTTATATTCTACAGAAAAAATACTCCACAGTCCCCTGCCCCTGTCCGGTACCGGACACACCAGACAGTAAAAAATAAACTCATAAAATCCACCATAGCTAACTACAGTCAACCAAAAGAAATGAAGGTTCCCGCAAATACGTAATACCAAGTAGATATCTGATGCTACAGCAACTTAGGCATCGCCCCCACAAGCTTACCCGTGTACTCATTCACGGGGTGCTTTAGCACCTGTTCCGCAGTTCCAGCCTCTACAATCTTACCAGTCTGCATTACCATTACCCGGTCGCTGATGTAATACACCACCCCCAGGTCGTGCGATATAAAAAGATAGGTGAGTTGAAATTCGTATTGCAGCTCTTTCAGTAAGTTCAGTATCTGCGCCTGCACACTTACATCCAGTGCCGATACGCTTTCATCGCATATCAAAAGCTTGGGCTGTAGTGCCAGTGCTCGGGCTATACCTATACGCTGGCGTTGCCCACCCGAGAACTGGTGCGGATAACGATGGGCAGCATCGGCGGGAAGGTGCACCAGGTCTAACAAGCGCAGCATTTCCTGTTGCAGTTGTTTCACCGGCACTATATTATGTACCCGCATCGGCTCCATAATAGCGTCACCAATCGTAAGCCTCGGGTTTAATGATGCATACGGGTCTTGGAATATCATTTGTATGTCGCGTCGCACATCATACCATACTTTTGGTGCTGCATGGGCAAGCTCTTTGTTATTATACAAAATGCTGCCGCTATGCACCGGCAATAGCCCTATCAGGCTACGGCTCAGCGTACTTTTACCACAACCACTTTCACCTACCAAACCTAGTACTTCACCCTTATGCAATGTAAAAGAAACATCATCCACAGCCTTAAAGTAGGACACTGGTTTACCCGGTTCCTTCCGTCCTACAAACCATACATTCAGGTCTTTCACTTTCAACAACTCTGCATTCGTCACCTGCACTGGCGGCATTCCTTCAGGCTTTATCGTACTTACACCTGTATCTAAAAAGTCTTCTACAACAGGCAGTTTTTTATTCTTTTGCTGTGCCGATGGGCGGCATGCCAATAGTGCCGCTGTATAAGGATGTTTGGGTGCATGCAGCACCTGTGCAGTAGCGCCATACTCTACAATTTCGCCCTTGTACAGCACCAGTACTTCATCTGCAATGGTAGATGCCAAAGCAAGATCATGCGTAATGAAGAGCATTGCAGTGTGGTGCGTTTGCTGCAGTTGTTTCATCAGCTGTATTATATCGGCCTGCACAGTAACATCAAGCGCTGTAGTAGGTTCATCCGCTATCAGCAATACCGGGTCATTGCACATAGCCATGGCTATCATCACACGCTGCTTTTGCCCGCCCGATAGCTGGTGCGGATAACGATGGTATATCTTTTCGGGAAAGGGAAGCTGCACTTTATCCAGCCACGACACCGCGAGTTTGTTAGCTTCATGCAGCGTAACATCATGCCCCGCTAGTATAGCCTCGGCTAGTTGGCTGCCCACCTTTAGCACCGGGTTCAATGCACTCATCGGCTCTTGAAATATCATCCCTGCCTTACGGCCCCTCACCTGCATCCACTGATGTGTATCTTTAAGCTCATGCAATGCATATGTATCATCAACAGTATTCAGAAACATTCTTCCTTTTACACTTGCAGTAGCAGGTAGCAGCCCCATCAGTGAGAGCGCAGTTAGCGATTTGCCAGAACCACTCTCTCCTACTATCGCCAACGTTTTACCCCTGCCTATAGCAAAAGAAATTTGGTGTACAGCAGTAAAAGGCTGCTTACCATCAAAGGTTATTGCAACATCCTCTACAGCTAATATGGGCTCATTACCATGCATCAAAACCGAAGGTGCTTTACAGTAAGCCCGTCATTTATCAATTGTTTCAACGAGTCTATACCTATACGCAAATGAGTATCTACATAATTCTTAGTAACCGTCACATCGCTTTCAGCCGTTTTAACGCCCTCAGGCACCATAGGTTGGTCTGATACCAGCAGCAATGCTCCCGTAGGTATTTTATTAAAAAATCCGGTAGAAAAAATGGTAGCCGTTTCCATATCAATGGCCATGGCACGTATGCGCTTCAGGTATAGTTTAAAATCTTCATCATGCTCCCACACCCTGCGATTGGTTGTATATACGGTTCCTGTCCAGTAGTCGAGTGCATAATCTCGTATGGTAGTGGAAATAGCCTTCTGCAAAGCAAATGACGGCAATGCCGGCACCTCTACAGGGAAGTAATCATTACTTGTACCTTCTCCGCGTATTGCAGCTATAGGCAATATAAGATCACCCACATTGTTTACTTTTTTCAACCCACCGCACTTGCCCAAAAACAGTACAGCTTTAGGGCTTATAGCAGATAGCAGATCCATAAGGGTTGCAGCACTAGGGCTGCCCATACCAAAGTTGATAATGGTAATACCATTAGCGGTTGCACATGGCATTGGCTTATCCAGCCCAACAATAGGCACACCATGTATATCTGCAAACAAACTTACATAATTACTAAAGTTGCAGAGTAGTATATAACTCCCAAAATCTTTTAACGCCTGTCCAGTATACCGGGGCAACCAATTACTTACTATTTCCTCCTTCGTTTTCATAGCAATATCCTTTCTGCTTATAAAGTTAATATCTTTTAATTTTGGACAACTATTATGATATCATTAGACTTTTCGGGAGTTGATTTGAAATTAAAGAAAGACGAAGGTATTACCCGCGTCTTCGATCCTGTGCGTAAGAAATGGTTTGTACTCACACCCGAAGAGTATGTGCGACAACACATTTTGCACTATATGATAAACACCGCCCTATACCCCATAGCCATGCTGGCAGTTGAAAAACAACTAAAAATAAACAATAGGATAAAACGCTTCGATATTGTAGTTTATAACCGCCAGCACCTGCCCTGGCTGCTGGTAGAGTGTAAAGCACCTGAAGTGCCGGTGGACGAAAACACATTATACCAACTATTATCGTACAACAACGCAGTTCAGTGCAGCTATTGGGTACTTACAAACGGGCACCAAACCTACTGTGCAGATGCCTACAACCTCAACGATATAAGGTGGGTCGCCAGCTTACCTGCCTATCAGTTTTAGATAGTTATTACTATACAATACCTGCAATGCTTTTTGGGTTACGTTATCGCGTTTTACAGAAAGGGCATAGTAGCCATTATCATGAAAAATAAAACGTGCCAACTGGGCCTTCATCTCATTCCTGAAGTATTGCATATTTACAGGATTATTCAGCAACAGTACAGCTTCATTATGCATCGCACCTTTCAGCATAGCAGTATAACGATTTATCATTTCATCGGTTCCATTGAATCCCTTTGCATAGCTATCTACCGTTTTATATGCTTGCAGTTTTTTTCTGTTCTTAATAAAATAATCCCATAATATGCCTTTTACCTCATCATTAAATATCAGGTTAAGGAAGCCGGTATTCAGGCGCATGGTATCGTAAGGCACATACACATCGGGTTTTATGCCCCCTCCAGCATATACCATACGATGGGTAGATGTATAATATTTCATTGTGTCCTTCAACACAGTAGTATCTTTTCCGGTCAGTTCACCTGTTTCAAACCGATTGGTATAATCCTGCTCATAAGCCTCTTTACCATTGGCAAAGGAGCGTTGTATACACCGACCTGATGGCGTGTAATACTTAGCAATGGTAAGTCTTAAAGCTGCACCATCGCTTAGGTCGTATTGCTCTTGTACCAGCCCTTTTCCAAAGGTACGTCTGCCCAATATTACCCCTCGGTCCCAGTCTTGTATGGCCCCCGAAAATATCTCCGCTGCTGATGCCGAACTTTCATCAACCAGCACAGCTATACGCCCATGCTCAAATAGTCCGTCCTTACTCGCTCTATATTCTGTTTTAACCGCATGCAGGCCTTGGGTATATACCACTAGCTTGTTATCATCCAAAAACTCATCGGCAATAGATGTTGCAGCATCCAGGTAGCCACCCGGGTTTTCGCGCAGGTCTATTATCAGCTGCTGCATCCCTTGAGTTTTAAGCAGTTTCAGCGCCTTTACAAATTCATCATAAGTGGTGGCACTAAACCGGTTGATCTTTATAAAGCCTGTCAGGCTATCTGCCATAAATGTGGCTTCCACACTAAATATGGGCACTATATCCCTTATTATAGATACCTCTCTTTGCTCTGTATCCTCAGCATCCTCCAGGGTTACAGATACATGGGTATGCTGCTTACCTCTTAACAACGAAATAATGCGCTCCGTATTAATGTGGTTACCTGCCACCAGGCTGTCGCCCACTTTTATCATTCGATCCCCCACCTGCACCCCGGCTATTTGCGAAGGCCCGTTTTCTATGACCGATGTTACTTGTATAGTATCTCTTACAATGGTAAACTCCACCCCAATACCAAAGAAGCCACCTTCAAGATCTTCGTTTACTTCCTGTACATCAGTTGCAGGTATATATACCGTATGCGGATCAAGGTGTTTCAATATGCCGCCTATCGCATCAGTATAAATATTGTTGATGTTTACCGAATCAACATATTTTTCATTAATGAGGTCTATTATCTCTTCAAGGCGATCGTTACGATCTACGATAGTTTGAAAGTCGCGCTTGTAGCGCAACTTGTCGCGGAGGAAGAAACCAATTAAAATACCAGTTATCAGTATTGCAGAGAAAAGTAGCGGCGTCCATGTCTTGTACCTGCCCGTACCACGTTCATTCATTGTTCAGCTCAAAGTACTAAAGTTAGTAGTTATTCATATTACAATGCCATAGGTAATAAATATCAAGCCATAATTTTTTGCGTGTATTGGCCCTACAATAAATTGTCAATCATTAAAAGTCAACCAGTTACAATACCATATCACATCGAAATCATAAAACGCAAAATACCATTAGGAAAATTGTATTATGAAATGCACATTTGTACTATCAAATTGTATTTATGTCCTCATATCTAATAGCCGAAAGTGGGTCAACCAAAACTGATTGGTGCCTTTTAAAGAAAGGCAAGAAACCTGTGCATTTTAAGACCGGGGGCATCAATCCTTACTTGCAAACCAAGGATGATATTTTGACCATCCTAACCAACGAGTTAGACTGGAATAGCAAGAAAGACGTTCCCGACGTTGTCTCCTACTACGGCGCAGGTGCAGCCAGTAAGCTAAAACAAGAAGAGGTAGCAACAGTACTTAAACAGTATTTTGGCGTAAAGAAGGTAAGCGTAAACAGCGATATGCTGGCCGCTTCACGGGGGTTATGTGGCGACAAAAAAGGGATAGTTTGCATACTGGGCACAGGCAGTAATTCCTGCTATTACAATGGCAAGCAAATAAAAGAGCAAACCGCATCTCTGGGCTTTATAGCTGGCGATGAAGGGAGCGGTAACCATATGGGTAAAAGGGTATTGCAATATTATGCTTACAACACTTTTGACACTGAACTGCACATGGTTTTTGAACAGCTTTTTGGCAACAGTGTGTCAGCTATACTCAACAAGCTGTACCACGAGCCTTTCCCCAACCGCTACCTGGCTACATTTGTACAATTGCTTACGCAGAACCGGGAGCATTTTATGGTACAAAACATTGTTGAAGATTGCCTGAATGACTTTTTTCACCACCATATTTTAAAGTATCGCCAAAGCTGGAAGCTTCCTTTATACTTTACCGGTTCCATTGCATATGAATTCAAGGATGTTATCATAAACCTTTGCAGCCAGTACGAACTTGAAATTGGCAAAATAGAAAAAAGCCCATTAGATGGGCTATTGAAATATTACAAGGAAAAATTAAGCTAATGAAAATGGCGGCCGTATCATTACAGCCGCCATATACCCTATCTAGTTAGAATCTGTATTCCCGTCAATTCTTACTTTATTACCACCTGCACTGTATGGCGCGTCTTTTGCTCCAGTAGTATATAACGGCTCTTGGTAAGATCAAAAAGTATTTCAGGGGTAAAATGACGTATAGTAAGTAAGCTTACGTTCTCATTGGTAAACACCTTATAGTCACTACCCAGCGCCTCTATAAGTTCCTGTACTTTATCTTCCTTATTGTCTATACAGGCCACAAAGCTAATAGCTGCATTCTGTATCAGGTTTATTTTGATCTTCATATCATGGAAGATGCGGTATAGGTTACTAAGGTTATCTTCCGTGATAAAAGAAAAATCACGGGTGGTGACCTGCACCAGTATCTGGTCTTTCTTCAGTATGATCAGTGGCGGATAAAATATACTGCTTACCTCGTTCTGTATTACTGTACCTTTTTGGTTGCGGTCCAGGAAGCATTTTACGTAAAGTGGAATATTGTTGTTTTGTAGCGGCTTTATCGTTTTGGGGTGTATTACCTGCGCACCATAGTAGGCCATTTCTATCACTTCATGGTAGGTAATAGCTTCTATCTTCACAGTATCCTTAAATATCTTAGGATCGGCATTCTGCAACCCTTCCACATCTTTCCATATTGTTACAGCTTCAGCACCCAGCATAGAGGCCAGCAAAGCTGCTGAATAGTCAGATCCTTCACGGCCCAGGGTAACTGTTGCATTATCCACTGTCGCCCCTATAAAGCCCTGCGTTATCACACTTACCCCTGCATGCAGGTGGCTGCCTATCACTTTTTGGGCCTGCACACGGGAATATTCAAGATCCACTTTTGCATCCCGGTAGGTATCATCCGTACGTATCACATCACGTACGTCTACCCATTCATTTTTATATCCCTGCTGCTGCAGGTAAAAAGAGAATATACGGGTACTGAAAATCTCTCCCATGCTCACTATCTGGTCATAGGAGTAATCGTAACGAGATGCATCGGCATCATCTATAGCCCATAGCAGTTCTGTAAAAAAAACATCCAGTGCGGTAGCTGCTTTTTTATAATACATATCGTCCAGTACTTCCTTTGCGTAGTCCAGGTGCTGCTGTTCTATATCTTTTGCAAGTTTACGGGCTTCATCCTTATCACCTTTGCAGGCTGTATTTACCACTACCTCAAGCGCGTTGGTAGTTTTGCCTATTGCCGATACCACCACCACCAATGGTGCTGCCGGTTGTGTTATTATAGGTAACAATGCCTCCATTTTACCAGGCGCAGCTATAGACGCACCTCCAAACTTGTAAACTTGCATAAATGAAAATATTCAGAAAATAAAGTGTGCAAAATTAACACGTGAAACTTATTATCGGCCAACAATTTTTAAAATAAGACCGGGAACGTTTGCAAATACTGTTTTACTTAAACAACTCTTCCCTGCTTTTGGGCCGCACATCCTCCAGCCAAATGAAACGACTAAGCCTTGTAGTTGAGATGTTGACCTGGTTGAGTGGTGTCATTGTATTATGAGGCTCCTGCTCCAGTATAATGCGATCAACCTTTTGATTTTTAAAATAAACCTTCATTTTCTCGCTTGTTCCTTGATTCACACCCAGGTATTGGTTCTTTTCGTCCTTCGGGAAGAAGATGCTTTCAGCATTAGGATAAACCACCATGTAGGTAATGGCGTTATTCGCAAAATGTGCAGTTAATGTCTTGCCTTGCACCTGATCAAACATTTGTGCTTTAGGTGGTCCAGAGCGTGTTACCAGCAATGCATTGTTGGGCACAAATATGCTTTTCAGTTTGCCGCTATCCATTTTCAGTATTATGGTATCCCCTGTTATCTGGCTGTTGTGTGCCCATGCTGCAGGGCTTTTCATCATCCTAAGTATAGAATCTGCCTGGCTGTAACTGATACTATCACACTTACCCTGTAGTGAATCTGAGAATATAAGCACATGATGATACCCGATAAAGAACCGTGGGCTTGTAGAATCTATAGCTACGGTTGTGTCTGTTGCTGGCTCTGTCTCTTGTCGCTTTATCTGTTTTTTAGTTTTTCCTGTATGGCGCAACGATTTTTCGGTCCTTTTCTCAGTCGTTATAGTAGAATCCTTTTTAAAGCTTTTTTTCGGCACAGGTGCTGAATAAAAAGTATCAGCACGCATAAATAGACTGTCCGCACCATTCATCTGTTTAAGAACAGGTTTATCTACGGCCAGCAGTTTATGGTTTTTCCCATTATAATCAGCATGACCGCAGTACAACGTGCTGTGCTGGGCTGTATCTATAGATATAACATGACCTGTAGCATCACCATTGCCTGTGTGCTTATCATAGTTTATTGTGTCTGCTTCCAGGTATTGGTCAGCATCTGTTATTGATGAGCGGCTTATAAAGTGTGCAATTTCATTCTTACTGTCATAGGTTCCGCTACTGGTAACCAGTTTCGATTTATCACCCAAAACTACTGAAGGAGAAAAAAACCGGATCACTTTAGTTTCAGTATTATAACCCAGGTCGTCAGATTTTATGTTGTATTGAGGATCTGTTATTATCACATTACCCTTAAAGCGGGAATCCTTATTCTTCACATCATATACACCTGAATTGCTGGATACTGTGGTAGCATCGTTTTGTAACGTTCCGCCTTGGTCATAAGTACCTGTTTTGGTAGTCAGGTCATAAGTAAGCTCGGTACACCACAGTTTGCTTTTACCGTCTGTAAGGCTTACGTTACCCTTCATAAAGGCCAGCTTTATGTTACCGGTATAGCGCAGATAATCGCTCATGGCTTCTGTGCCACCTGGCTGTACTATTTTTACATTGCTGAAAGCCTCAAGGTTATTGGTTTTCTGGTTTAGGTATGCGCTATCGCAATACATGATGCTTTCAGCTTGTTGTAGCTGCACATCGCCAATGAATTTATTAATAACGCCAGAATCTGTCTGTAAAGACTCAAACCTAATGGTCTTTAGGATACTAATGTTGACTTTTTTAGCGGTATCCGTTTTCTGCGCATACAAGCTGCCATTAATAGCTGTCAATATCACTACAAGAAAAAATACAAAGTTGCTCCGGGTATAACTATTTAGCTGACTGATGAATACCTGCATATTTACAAAACTTCGGAACCATTATTTTTTCTTCTTTCCAAATACGCTTATGTTAACATACCTGCTCGGATGATCTTTCAGATCTGCCATCAGGAGATTAAGAGATGCCAGTGAATTAGTAAGATTGGTATACAGCGCTTTGTCATTTACTATTGCGCCAAGCGATCCTTGGTTATTATTTATTTTGTTCAATATCCCTTGCACTTCATTTGTTGTCTTTTGCAGGTTCTCAAACGTTTCTTTTATAGGTGCTTTTGCTAGCTTATCTGTGGCAGCAGCGGTATTGGCTAGTATCTGCTGCACCTTATCATTATTGTTGGCCAGGTTATTTGTTATGCTATTTGCATTGTGTATAATACCATTGATCTCTCCGGTTTCCTGCCTGAGTGAGGCAGAAATTGCGGCAAAATTTGCTGTAGTAGTATTTAACGATGCTATGCTACCTGTAATAGCCTGTTGATTCTGAACACTAACTATATTGTTCACGCCCACCAGCAAAGTATCCAGCGTGCTTATCACCCCCCTCACATCAACTAGCAGCGGGGTCATTTGAGCAGAAAGATTATCAACAAGGCCTCCTTCTATGGCTGTAGGAAGTTCTTGGTTTTTCGCTACAAGCCCCGGTCCTGATCCAAGATCCAGTTTTATGATCTTTGTGCCCAGCAGATCTGCAGAGGCCAACTTTGCTATTGTACCCTGTGGTATCTCTACATCTTTAGATATGGCAATAGATACTTTTACTCCTTTATTATCTATAAGCTGTGTATGTGATACACGCCCTACATTTAGTCCACGTATCTGCACATTTGAGGATCCTTGCAGCCCTTGCACATTTGCAAAAAAACAGTAGTAAGTTTTCTCGCTTGAAAGCAGGCTCGACCCTTTCAGAAAATAAAAACCGGCAAAAAACACGAGTAGTGAAATAGTAACCAGTAACCCAATCCTTGCTTCCCTAGATAAACTCATAGACTTTGTTCAAACCTTTTACCCTGCAAAAGTAGTAAAAAGCGTACCACATTATAATTATTAAATACAATAGCCCCATATAAGCCATTTGCAGCCTTGAAACAACACATCCTTGACTTCAGCCCTTAAAAATCAGTACCTAAAGAAAAATAATACGTTACGGCACCACCGTCTTTGTTCCATGCTACATCAGCACGCAAAAAATAGCCTAACAGTGTAGTTCGCAATCCACCACCATACCCAATTGCCAGCCCACCACTGCCGGGCACTGTTGCCTGTATGCTTATAGGCACAATTGGCGTTGTGCCACTTGCACCATTCTGATTAGTAAAATAATAATTGGCTGATGAATTTTGCGCATCTGGCAAAAATCCGTTCCATGCGCTGCCCGCATCTACAAATACTACAGCTTGCAAATTCTTTAATATAGCAGATTGTATAGGACGTTTTAGGAATGTAGCTAACACAGGCAATCTTAATTCAGAATTCAGTACCGCAAAGTTGTTGCCGTTCCTTGCATTTTCACCATACCCACGTAAGTTAGTAGCCAGCGATTGAAAATAATAATTACCGTTGGATGCCGGAGCCAATTTATCGTAAGTATAATTGATCCAGTTATCCACACCACCCAATGAATACTCAACCTCAGCAGTACCGTCAGAGTGAGCATAGGCCACACGATTCGCCCAGATAAAATTCTTATATATCTTCTTATAGTACCTGAAGTCAAGCCCATAATTGTAGCAGCTTAGCTTGTTGCTGTTTATGCCATATAGGTATTCTGCATAGAATTTATACCTGAACCCGTTCCTGATATTGAGTGTAGGATTAGTAGTATTGTCAAAAACGTACTCTATCCGGCTCATAGACCAGTATTTATTTCGGTTGGGTATCTCTGCCGTAAGACTTATGGGGTCTACGGGCGAGAGGCTGATCTGGTCGTACCGCAAAGCAGTTCTGAAACGTATGCTCCGTATGTGGTCAAGAGGATCTGTTACATTAAATTGAAGCAGATTGGTAACCGTCTTACCAGGCTGTTGCTCTACTGTCGACTGCTTGTTAACCGTATCCGTATAGGTTACATTATAGGTATATGTGTTTTGCGTTCTCAAGTACAGCAAGCCCCAGTCCAGTCGACGCCTGAAGTTTTCAAACTGTAGGAAGTATGCCGTACCCGATAGGTTAATAGGCAATTGAAAACCGCCTGTAAACCTATAATTTTCCATTACATCGTTCAGGCTAACCGTAACAAGCCCGCTTAATGATGGATTGGTATATTGTCCTCCATTATCTTGTATGATCTGGTATTGGTTAAACAGAATACTATTATCCAGGCGTACAGTAAAAAAATCTGGCGCAAAACTTAGCCTATACGTCGCAGGTTTCATTTTCAGGTAAGTGCTGTCGTTTATAAGCGTCAACTTACTGCTGTCTTCAGGTTCTGGCTCTTCCGTCACCTGTATAGGATGTGGCCTGCCACTGGATGGTCTTGCTGTTGCTGTATCTGTAAATTCAGTTTGATAAGTAGTTCCGCCAGTTATTACCGGTGGCTTATAATTATCTTCATTTTCTTCACGGTGTCGTTTGCCGCGTTTTATATCGTTATAAGATAGCGTACGATGTGGTGTTTGCGGTTCCGGCTTTTCTATTGAAAGTGCAGTTGGCACTAACTTCTTTGGTGTCACGTTTACACCGGGTATTTCCAGCTCGTGAGTATAAACCTTATATTTTTCACCTATCTGCACTATATCAGATACCGTATTGCTGGCAGCGCTGTATTGGTGGCTTATAATATTTTGACGGTAGTTGGTAATAGGCACAGCATATGCAGAGTCATGATTCAGTCGATTACGGCCAAACATCACTACATATTTATTCTGTACACCATTAGAATCATACAGGAATGCAAAGTTTTCGGGGCCATATTGTATAGGTTGTGTAATGATCCCGTCTTTAATATTGGTGCATTTCAGTAATTCTCTTCTTTTTGTTTTTGTATCATAAAAGAACATGTTCATAGGGCCGGCAGGCAGCTCATTTACTTCTGGCGTCACATCCATATTCGGTTTGGGCCTATTCGACAGAAACAGTATGCCATGACGCGTACCGCCACTTACATATACAGGTTGTGTATCGTCCCACAGATCATTGGTAATATTGGTCATCTTTGAGCCCTTTATCCTAAATTCATAAAGGTCGGTCTGTGCCTTCCTTATTGCCGAAAAGATAAGATCGTCATCTTCTTCTAGAAATGTCATACCCAATACCCTATCAAAGCGATTAGACGGTATCAGGTAATTCTCTATCCTTGCTTTTAACGAATTATAGATACGGAGGCGTGTCTGGTTGTTTTGCTTGTATAGAATAGCCAGTTTCAGCCCGTTGTTAGACCAGCATAGCAGCGGGTAATCTGGATCTGCTACCTCATTAAAATCAAGTCGGCCGCCCTGCATTATAGTAATAGCGTTCTGAGGGCCAGTAGTGTTTTTAATGTAAACACCATATTCCCCATTCCGCCACTGCACGTATGCAACATCTGCGCCTTTAGGTGAGACCTTAAAATTCCTGATGGTTGTAATATTATCATGAGCAACCTTTATTTCCACTACACCTTTAGTGCTATCCGGGCTTTCTTGTACAAGGGCGTCATGGGCATATGTAGCCCTGTAAAATGCCATGCATGAATCGTAGGCTTTACGCACCTTCATGTGTAGTGTTTGAGGCTCCTTCATGCCTTTATTCAAGCTGCTTTTTTCCTGCATAGTATATAGCAGATTCTTTACTGCATGCTCCCCATATTGTTCCGATACAAATTTCCAGAATGCTTTGCCGGCTACTTCAGGATATTGTTCGCTTAATTCAAAAAAGCCTTTATCCGGATTGGCCTCCATCAGGCTCTTCCACTTACTGTTCGTCTTGGTATCCCAGCCATCAACTACATACGATATGTATCCTTCGGTCACCCACTGTGGCAAATTCAGTAATAAAGAGTTTTTCACTATCTGTCTGAAGCTGTCTCCAAATATCATCCGCTCCATTACTACTTTTGCCATACCAGCCCTTATCTGGTGTCTCAGGTCTGTATGTACACCTGTAAAATAAACTACCAGTTTATCGCCTACAAGGTCAACTGTATTCCCCGGGGAGTTTTCTTCTATTTGTGAATCATCTTTCAGGCCTATATTTGTCTGCTTATAGTCTTCATAAGAGTTATAAAGAATAATATTAAAACGTTTTGGAAATTGCCCCCCTATCTTTTTTTCTATTGCGGCTATGTCACGCTCTGCTTCTTCCGCCACATACCGGGCCAACTGCCTGCCGGCCTGGTCATAATGATAAACACGAAAATGTTTCGTGTCGAAATACTTCATTAAAAATTTGCGGTGCTGTATTCGGTTCTGTCCAAAAGTTTCAAGATAAGCAGCTTGTGCCTTTACAAAAATCGGCAAACAGGTAAAACATAAAATAGCTATACCTGCAGGTATAATGAATCGCTTTTTGCCGACCATATATATAAGGCTCTTGTGTTTAATTTCTACTGCGCGTAAACCTAATTTTAATAAATATACGCTTATGTTTGTATTGCAATTTACCAATTTACAAAATCCCGGCAAAGACGCATGATAAATATACATCGCTTTACATTCAATCCATTTCAGGAGAATACGTATTTACTCATAAACGAAAGAAAGCAGTGCTTTATTATAGACCCTGGTATGTACGGCCCTGAAGAAACTGCGAGCTTCATCAACTACATCGAAAAAGAACAACTACAGCCTTTAGCTATCATAAATACGCACGCCCATATAGATCATATTTTCGGCCTCAATGCCGTTATTGAGCGGTTCAACATCCCGTTTGGCCTCCATGAAAAAGATCTGCCAGTACTTGAAAATGCAGCCACTGCTGCTATGATGTTCGGGTTCGAAATGCCGCCCCCCCCTCCACAACCCGATTTCTTGATCTCTGAAAATGAACCTATAAAAATGGGGGATGATGAAATAGAAGTTAGGTTCACTCCGGGACACTCACCTGGCAGTGTTATTTTCTACTATGCAGCAGGTGGCTTTGCTATAGGTGGCGATGTGCTCTTTGCAGGCAGTGTTGGCCGTACAGATCTCCCAGGAGGTAGTTTCCCTGTCTTGCACGAAAGTATTACCAATCAACTATTCACATTGCCAGGTAATACTGTTATTTATCCAGGCCACGGCCCAAGCACAACAATAAAAGAAGAGAAGGAGTCAAACCCTTTTTTACAATAACGGCATTACAGCTTCTGTCATTATGCGGGTGTTACTTACTAATGCCCCATCCTTTAATACTGGCACAACGGGATGCAGGTCTGTGCTCGCACAATATTCCATATCGGCTTCTAAGCCATAAGCAGAGAGCCGCTTGTAGTGTGCGCTATCTCTAAGGAAGTTAATGTAATTCTTACCTCCAGACGACCTGTGCAGGTGTATTGCCGCCCTTACACTGTCATCATTATGATAAAAGTCACCTTGTAATCTGTCCGCAACTGCACCCGCAAACAAGGTATCCTCCATATTAAATTTGTCCTTCCACGAAGCACAACCTAATACCACACTTTTATTCTGTTGTAAAAGATAATCACAAACAGCAGAAATATTCAAAAAAGCTCCTGTTATAATTGTGTCAGCTCCCTTTATCATATGCAGCAAACGTGTCCCATTGGTAGTTGTAAGTACCAATGTCTTACCAGCAACAAAAGAAGAGGGATATTCTGATGGTGAATTACCATGCTGTAATCCCGGAGCAATTTTACCGTCACGCTCACCCGCAGTAATACTGTTCTTTATAGCGGCACCGGTATTTATACATTCTGCTACTGTAGCTACAGGTATCACACATTCAGCACCATTATCTATGGCAGCTGCAATGGTAGATGTAGCTCTGAAAACATCTATGATCACTACGATCTTCCCCACAGTATCATGCAGGTGCAGCAATGCCGGCGAAAGGCATATTTCAAGTCCTGGCTTGTTTGTCTCACTCATACAATTCGTTTAAAAGCGGTGCAAGATACACGAAGATTACCTGAAACAAGTATTGCAGCCTGATATCCATGTATACAACAACTGGTACTGAATAAATGTAAAATGGCTGACCTCTTTTCAAGGTCAGCCATTTCTAATATAATATTGTGGATACTAGTAAACCCACATATCATGTTCTTTATTGAAGATCTTTTCAGCTGCGCGCTGGCCATCATACAAAGCTTCCATGTTTGTAGAACCTGCTTCTTTAAAGGAAGCATCGAACGGATTGCTCATCTTTATTATCCTGCTTGCAAAGTAGTTACCTTCAAAGAAATCATCCCATGTCATCCGGGCAACATCGTTATCAGGATTAAATACTTCATATTGCGCAATAACAGGGCGTACTTCAGGATAGTATAACCAGAACATAGCCTGTGATGCACGGTAAGTACCATCGTCATTATAGATATCTTTAAATGGAGCTATACCTATGATACGGGTAACCATACGACCAAGGTTACGATCAAATACCACATCTTCCTTAACGCGATATTTAGTGATACCTTCTGGATTGAAATCCCTGCGGGTAACCTTCATTATTTTATTACCAGTTGTAGGATCGTCAACATAGATCGTATCAGACTTACCGGTAAGCATTTCAGTTATCTGATCTTTAGTAAGAGCAGTAGTAAAACGGTCGTCAAAGTTTGAGTATGCTTTGATTTTACCTCTCTTTATTGCATCGATCAGTATTTCTATGAAATAACCACCACCAGTATTTTCATCACCTGGAAAACGGAAGGCAACATTCTGTTTTTCACGTGTATCTATTTCACGCCACACCCTCTTCTTCCACATGATATCCGCTTCGCGAATAGGCTGCCAAGCCAAAGCCGAGCTAACATGGGGGGTACGATCATAGACACCGTCTTTAACTAAAGAAGTCTGCCAGGAGGTATTAACGTAGCCACTGTTTGAATTCTGGGGCTGGTTAGGATCCATAACCGGACTCTGGGCAAAGGCTGCTGCGCCACTCAACAAAAGTAAAGCGGATGAAGCTGCAAGTCTGTATGATTGTAAGATTGTCATAATCCTTCTGCTGTTTATTACTGTTTAATTTATTAATTTAAAAGTAGTGTGATCGGTGTCAGTACACGTGTACGTCCATCAGGACCCTTTGCTTTAATTTCTTCTATGAAGATACGGTCACCTGGTTTGCACCTGTCCTTAACTTTAGATACATCTGTGCTGCTGGCAAACAAATTACCGGTAACAGTATAAGGACCGATATACTCACCACGTTTAGGCAACATTGCAAACTGGAATGAGGTTACCAGGAAGCGTGCATCAAAATCGAAGTTTTTAAGGTTAGCAACAACACCGAGCTGCGCTCTGAAGGTTGCAGCAGACATGCCACCACCTGATTTACCACCTACTTCACCCACTGGATCCGGTATCATTTTCACGCGGATCTTCATGTTACCTACTTCCTTAGGGCCAGTTGGGGTTTTAGCATTAATACCAGCAGTAACTTCACCAGCTGTAGATACGGTTACAACATAATGACCTTTTTCTCCGGTGATCTGCGCACCTGGTATGCTAACTGATATATCTTCTACAGAATAACCGGCAGCGCTTACAGTAATTGGATTTGGCACACCAATGTAGAATACATTCATCTTATCCAACTGTATTGATGCACCTGTTGAACCCACAACATAAGTAAACTCATAAGGCTCTTGAATAGTGTGGTCACCAACGTTAAGTGATACTTGTCCTTTTACAGTTTGCAGACCAACACCGCTTGCAACACCTTCCCAGTCAGCAACACCATCTTTTGTAGTTGTTATATGTCCTGAACTAGTAGAAACATTTGGTTGCAAAGTCTTATTATAAGCAGCTAACAATATCTCAGCTTCTACTTTCTGGCCAGTAAGTACATAACTGGTTTTAGGTACAGCAATCGCCTTGATGGCATCAAAACGAACTTCTGTAGAGTGTGCTTCTTGAAATATTTTACTGATAATTAAAGCTTCACTATTACGAACGTCGTTCTGGAACTTAGCAAACATAGTAACTGCCGCAATGGTAGGTACATTATGGAAGAAACCTGCTTTCCAGTCTTGCTTAGGATTCTCTTCTGTCTTCTTAGGTAAATCGATCTTTAAAGATATCTGCCTTGAAAGTTCTGCAGTGTCTTTAGGATCAAGTTGACTTAACATAAATTTGCGAACTTCTGTTATCCTATCCCTAAGCGTATCACCACCTTTTTTCTCAACCAACATGTCGGTTGCAATATTGATGTTATCATCTCTTTTAGGATTCCCTTCTTCATCTGCGCCATCTGCAGCTACAATGATACGGTTTTTCCATTCTTGCAGATAATTATACATAGAATCTGCAGATTTTCTCACTGCAAACGCCTTATCTCTGTACGGTATTACTTTTTCGTGCCCTGCCTGTGCAGCATTAGTCTGAATCTGATCGTAGAGCTCTTTATTCTTCCCTTCAATAGATTCGTTAGATCCACTGATACTCTTGTTGATCACTTTAAAGGCATGTAAGATTTCATTTGATACATTCAGTGCCAGCAATGCTGTCAGCACCAAGTACATCAAGTTAATCATCTTTTGCCGTGGCTCTTTAGGTAGAGACATCCTGAATTATATTTACTAAGGTTATTATTGAATAAGATTACAACTGCACTCGTCAAACAATCAAAATATAATTAAAATTGCTATTAACGTCCCTGCATTGCAGCAAGCATGTTACCATACACGCTGTTAAGCGTTGTAAGATTTTTAGATAACAAAGCAATTTGTTCTTTAGCTGCAACTGCATCAGTAGCACTTGATGCCATAGCATCAGATGCATTAACCAGGTTGCTATAGAATTTGTTCATCGCTTTCAGGTGATTATTCGCATCAGACAATTCTACTTCATAGATCTGATTCAGTGAACCCAGGTTCTTTGACAATACAACCACTTGTTCGTGGAACTTAGTTGTGTCTTCAGAAGCGTTATTGAATGCAGCCATCGTATTAGTAGCACCTACAAAAGTAGTTTTCATCTGGCCCAAAGCTTCAGCAGCTTCACGTGCACTTGAAGAATATGCATTTGTTGCACTTGTAACTTCAGAGATGTCTTTTATCTGGTTAACAGTCTGACCAAAGCGTTGGAAATTTTCACCTAATTTAGTCAGGTTAGCAGGGGTAATGTTTGCTTCTTCCAGCATCTTATCCAGTGATTTTGATGGAGAACCAGCTATGCCACCTTTTTTAGCTTTCTGGTAAGCCTCCAAATGCGGACTTTCATCAAGACCTGGGTAGAAGCGTTCCCAATAGTAATCTTTGTGAGGAGGCAAAAGACCTATAAGAGCAAATATGAATACTTCTGTCATCATACCTGCAGTAAGCATACCACCAGCACCTGGCCAGTGTTGTATTTTAAATAGAGCACCCATCAAAACCACCGATGCACCTATACCTATTATAAAGTTGTTTACGTATTTCCCTTTAGGGGTTTCAAAAAACATGGTTATCGACTTCATACTATTCTTATGTTATAAGTTGAGTTAATTTATTAATTGGCTATTCAGGTGCATAAATTTAGCGTAATGTCCGCCTGTTGGTAAGTGCAGGAGCAATTTCCTGGTAGATGCAACGGAAGCCAATATATGCTTTTGAAGTATCTGCATATTCATAATCCCTTGTACTTACCTGCAGGTAGAATGCTACGTCTCTCCAGCTACCACCGCGTACAACCTTACGTTTCATCCACTGAGGATCATTTTCACGCATCTTGTATTCTATTTCAGGGTTGATGTCAGCAACAGTTGAGTATGCATTACCGAAGTATGATGAACTTGTCCATTCAGCAACGTTACCGGCCATGTTATACAAACCGTAGTCGTTAGGATAATATTTGTCAACAGGTACAGTATAAAGACCGCCATCTGCTGCATAGTTACCACGTTGTGGTTTGAAGTTAGCCAGGTAGCAACCTTTCTTGTTTACGATGTAAGGACCGCCCCATGGATAAGGAGCTTCGTTACGGCTACCACGTGCTGCCCACTCCCACTGCATTTCATTAGGCAGCGTAAACTGACCTTCAAAATATTGACGGGTTCTGTCACGCTCAGACTTCCATGTCTGTGTACGCCATGCGCAGAATGCATTTGCCTGTTTCCAGTTTACACCTACAACAGGATATTTGTTGAAGGCTGGGAACCAGTTGTACTGAAGTGCAATAGGTTCGTTGTAAGAATACATGAACTGTTTTACCCAAACAGCAGTGTCAGGATATATGCCCACTGTATTTTTCTCAATGAAGTTAGTACGAGGCTGGCTTGGATTTCTCACAGCGTCTTCGTAGTTGAACACTTCGTAGTGATACTGGAGTTTGCTGTTATCAAACTCTTTCCTTCCCCAACCACTTTGGTCGGCCTGGATGAAAAGGGTTGACAGTTGATCCTGCAGATCCTGGTCTTTCCAGTTGATGCGCTTAGACATATCAACACGTTGTGTACCATCCGCGTTATCTTTAAAATCACCCAACAACGTATGCGCTATTGAATCGCGAACGTAGTTTGTGAACTGGCGATACTCAGCATTTGATATTTCCGTGGCATCCATGTAGAAACCGGTGATCTGGGCGGTCCGTATCAAGGCGTCATTTTTACCACGGATATCCTGGTCGCTGGCCCCCATCTTTAACACACCGGAAGGAACATACACCATGCCAAGCGGTACAGGGGCTTTGTATGGAAGCACTGTTGGCGCTCCTACCAATTGGCCACCGGAACCCGATTTTCCACAGCTTGCAGCCAATGCGAGAAATGCTATAGCTGAGATCTTCAGGGAAAGTTGTTTCATACTACTGTTATTGTTGTTTTTGCGGTTCGGCAAATGAAATAATTTTTGGTTATCAATTCTTCTTACTGGTAACCGATGCACAATATTTAAAGTTTTTTCCAAAAATGCAAGCTTCAAAAGAAAAATTGTTAAATAAATCCAAACTATTTTCTCTAAAAATCTGTCTCTTGATATAAAAAGGGTCAATACCTCACTAATCTTTTCACGCTTTCGAAATCATTGACAGGGGCATTGCAGGAGAACTCTGTGCAAACAAATATATACAATTCGCGGTCATTTTTTTTATTTTCCAATATCGGCAATTCAGATATTTCTTTTGTTGAATTGACAATATAGCATTGTGATAAAAATTCGCCTTCCAGTTTTATTCTCATTTCTTCAAACCCTTTACCCGTAATGGTTACAGCCTTTATCCCGGCAACATATCGCTGAAGCAACACACCCCACAATCCGAATGAATATGGGTATCTTGACACTGTCACATTCATTTTATACATCATTCTTTTTGCCTGTTCCACCCATTCTGTTCGTTCCATAACAAGTCCGGAAACAAAGAAATTGTACACCATAACAGCATTTGCTGAAGGTGTAGCTCCATCATAAACATCTACTTTTCTTACCGGTACCCCTTGGTGGGATGCTGATGAATAATAAAAAAAATCTCCATCCTCATGTTCAAAATCTTTTTTTGCGGTCTCAATAAGGTGTGCCGCCTTCAAAATCAACGCCTCATCACCTGTTGCTGAGGCCAGTTGCAGCATTGCTTGTACCAGGTAAGCATAATCATCCAGGTTGGCCGCAATACGGGCTATTCCCGCCTTCCATACATGCATCAGCCCATCTTTTGTAGAGAAATTCTGCAGCATCCATTGCATATGTTCTGTCGCGCGTTTTATGTATGCCGGCTCTTGCAAAGCAACACCTGCTTTGCACACAGCAAGGTTCATCAAGGCATTCCACGAGAGCAGACTTTTATCATCAGTAGCTGGCCGTATACGGCCACTCCTCCGGGCCAGCAATTTCGCCTTTACTTGATCTATTCGCTGCGTTAGTGCTTCAATAGGAATGTGATGCTCTTCAGCCACTGCAGCCATTTTCATGGGCACATGCAGTATGTTTGTTTCTTCCCAGTTCCCATCTTCTTTTACACCAAAATAGGCTGCTACGGCCTCATCATTTTCCCCAATAGTATCCAGCCATTCAGCCCACGTCCAGGTATAAAATTTCCCTTCCACACCTTCGCTATCGGCGTCCAGGGCGCTATAATATCCGCCCGAAATATCTTTGAGTTCACGCTCAGTAAATGCTATCGTTTCTTGTATGGCAATTTTATAATGTGGCTGCTTGGTGATCATCCATGCATCGCATAGCGACAACACGATCAGTGCATTATCATACAGCATTTTTTCAAAGTGTGGTATCAGCCAGTCCTCATCTGTGGCATACCTGGCAAAACCGCCACCTAATTGGTCGTAGATACCTCCGTATATCATACTGTCAAGGCTCAGCAATGCTTGTTTTAACGCTGCTTCATTTTGTGTAAAATGGTAATGTTCCAGCAAAAAATTAATGGCCATTGTACCCGGAAATTTCGGTGCTCGCCCAAAGCCACCTTTTCCCTTATCTGCTTGTTTTAAAAGATTTTCGGCCATCAGTTTGCAGGTATCCATATCCCACGTAGCGCCCTCACCTTTAGCTGGCGTAGCTGAGGCCTGGCGCAGGTATGCAGTCATTTGTTCTGCTTGTCCGGCAACATCTTCCTGCCGGTTGTGCCAGGCATGGTGCATTTGCTGTAGCACCTGCGCCCACGACTGCCGGTTAAAAGCTGGCCTTACAGGAAAGTAAGTGCCGCCAAAGAATGGAACCCTGCCGGGGGTAACAAAAACATTTAGAGGCCACCCGCCACTGCCGCTAATGGCTTGTACTGCATCCATATACATGTGATCCACATCCGGATATTCTTCCCGGTCCACTTTTATACACACAAAATGCTCATTCATGTATGCTGCCGTAGCAGCATCTTCAAAACTTTCTTTTTCCATTACATGGCACCAGTGGCACGCCGCATAACCTATACTTACCAGCACAGGCTTATTTTCTTTTTCGGCACGCTCAAAAGCCTCATCGCCCCAGGCATACCAATCCACGGGGTTATGTGCGTGTTGCAATAAGTAGGGGCTTAGTTCATCTATCAACCTGTTAGCCATAATAATGCTGTTTTGCTGTGTACCACAGCTTTGAACATGCAATTTAGGGACCTGTGGCGACACATGAACCAGAGAAGTAACAGAGAATGCTACTTACAGCAATTTTATTTCCTTAGGTGAGGATGCTTAAATTATTTCTTGGTGGGCAAAGCAGTACTCCTTTGGTCTCCCAGAAATTTATCCAGGGCAGAGATCATAGAAGGTGTTTGGGGAGCAGGCGCTTTCACTTGCAGTTTCATACCGGCATCTTCAACAGCCTTAGTGGTAGTAGGGCCAAAAGCGCCAAATACAGTACCATTTTGCTTGAAGTCAGGCACATTTTCCAATAGATTCTGCACACTAAACGGACTGAAGAAAACGATCATATCATATTGCGCCTTCATTATAGGGGCAATATCGTTCGAAACTGTTTTATAAAGGGTTACCTCTGCAAATACAACGCTGTGCTTCGCCAGGTAATTCAGTATATCATTTTTTGCATTATCCGATGCGGGAAGTATAAACTTTTCGTTATTCTTATGTTTACCTATCACATCCAGCAAGCCTTCAGTAGAGCCATCGGCGGAAAAGAAAACTTTACGCTTCCTATATAAAATGAATTTTTGCAGATATAATGCTACGGCCTCGGTAATGCAAAAGTATTTCATGTCCTGAGACACTTTTACTTTCAGTTCTTCACATATACGAAAAAAATGATCTACAGCATTACGACTGGTAAAAATGATCGCCGTGTACTCGTTAATATCCACTCGCTGTTTGCGAAAATCCTTACCACTAAGCCCTTCAACACGTATAAAAGGGAAAAAATCAAGTTGAAGTTCGTACTTCCGGGCGAGATCAAAATATGGAGACTTTTCCGTTTCAGGGCGCGCCTGAGTGATCAATACTTTATTGACTACCTTTTGCTCAACTTTCCCTTGCGATCGAACAGCTTTGGCCATATGATGAATAAATCGGGGTTATTTTAAGTTAATAATTGTTATTAACGCTTCAAACACACTACCAGAACAGCAATCCGCGTATTAACAACTTCATCAACACTGCCAATGGCAATAATTCCGAGGCGCAAAGGTACGTAAAAAAATGAAATTTACTGTACTGGAAGAATGACCCAAATACCTGCCACGACCTTACATACCTGTTTACGAACAAAAGAAGGCAAGCAATAAACGACACTACAATGATGGGATGCGCCCACATAGGCTCAGAAAAAGCCATAATAACTATGAAGGGCAGTAGAACAATAGCCAGTATTTTGTTCATCAGGAATACGTTGAACAGGTAATGATCTGTCACTCCTTCAACCCTGAAAGCCCAGCCACTAAAGCGCACCGCAGCATACTTAGCTATATATATAAGCATTGTACCAGCTATAAGCATTACTATAAGCAGGAAAGATGATATGCTCCCTACCCTATTGGGCGTAAGCAGCTTTATCACATAGTACAAATATGTCCCTGCAGATATAGTAAAAAACACATTCATCATCAGGTTAGATATGCCCGCCCCTTGTATCTGCTCCTTCAGCTGCCTATTGCTCAGAGTGGGGTTGGTAAACGCGCGCCACAGGTTATAAAAATATTTGGGGTCTAGCAGGCGTATAAAACCAAGCACAAAACAGAGGAACAGCAATACATAAAAATCAAGCGTTCGGTCTGCCCCTGTGTGCGCATGCGTATAGCCTTCTACCGTCAGTTTACCCAGCATTTGGGGGTGTCCGTGCAAAAGGCTGTCCATCATCCGCGATGTTCCCTTTTCAATGGTAGCTTGGTCTGCCACAGTATGTAAACCATAATGGGCAGGCTGTATAGCTGCATCAGCACGCAGGGCAAAAAATAAAAAAATAAAAAAAATGGTCCTGCAACAGTTTTTTAATAGCCCCATATAGTCAATGCCGGCAAAGTTACATTTTTAAAACAGGCAGGTAAAGCATTTAGAAAAACTTTGTCTTGAATTTCGGCATGCTTATTAGTAGTAATTTTGCAATTCCCTGTCTTTTTTATACTTCTATCCTAATTTTTTCAGTAATCACTATGGCTGGTATATACCTCCACATTCCTTTTTGCAAACAGGCCTGCACCTATTGCAACTTCCATTTCTCTACTTCTTTACAACGCAAGGGCGAAATGCTGGAGGCTTTGTTACGCGAACTCACAATGCAACGGCACTATCTGCAGGATCGCCCCATTGAGACCATTTATTTTGGCGGTGGCACACCTTCATTGCTTACTTCCGATGAAATAAAACGGCTCACTGAGACCATCTACCTCAACTATAATGTTACTGATCTGAAGGAATTTACCCTTGAGGCCAACCCCGACGACCTCGATACAGCCTACCTTAAAACATTAAAAACTACAGCAGTCACCCGGCTAAGTGTAGGTGTTCAATCTTTCCGGGAAACAGACTTGCTCTATATGAATAGGGCACACAATGTGCAACAGGCCGACTATTCCATAAAAGCGGCACAGGATGCCGGATTCACAAATCTTACCATCGACCTTATATATGGCACCCCGGGGCTCACAGATGCCGACTGGCTCTACAACCTTTCCAGGCTAACAGCTTTGCAGATACCACACTTTTCAGCTTACGCACTTACTGTTGAAGAGGGCACAGCACTGGATCACGCCATTAAAAAGAAAAAAGCAATACCAGTTGATGCAGCGCAAGCCGCCGGCCAGTTTGAAATACTGATGGCGCAGGCTCCCCTTATGGGTTACGATCATTATGAAATATCCAATTTTGCACTACCTGGCATGTATGCGGTCCACAATACCAATTACTGGCGCGGCATTCCCTATATAGGTATTGGCCCCTCAGCCCATTCATTTAATGGCAAAGAACGCAGATGGAATGTGGCCAACAATGCATTATATACTAAGAACATACTACAAGACAATACACTCATGTACGAAAACGAGGTATTGACACGTGTACAACACCTCAACGAATACATCATGACATCGCTGCGAACTATGTGGGGCTGCGACCTGGATAAAGTACGCAATGAATGGGGCAATGAATATGCAGAGCAGGTCATTGAAAGCAGTTATGAGTTCCGGGAAAAGAAGTGGCTGATCGAAAAAGAGGGCAAACTTATAGTTACTGATGCAGGTAAATTATTTGCAGACAGAATAGCCGGAGAAATGTTTACAGATGAAATTAAATAATCTTCAATATAAACCCGTAAAGTCAATTTTTAATAGAAACCTATCTATTTATCAACTTATAAAGTAATTTAGCCGCCCAAATATCTCATTTTAATGAAATTGCTTGAAAATAAGGTAGCCATAATTACAGGTGCCAGTCGTGGCATAGGTGAAGCTATAGCCCTGAAGTTTGCTGAGCACGGCGCACATGTGGCGTTCACTTATTTGTCTTCAGAGGAACGTGCCAAAGCGCTGGAAGAAAAACTTACAGCCCTGGGTGTAAAAGCCAAAGGCTATAAATGTGATGCTGGTGACTATAAGAGCACAGAAGATCTGGCCGCAGAAGTTTTAAAAACATTTGGCACCATCGATATCTGCGTGAACAACGCTGGCATCTCTAAAGACAACTTATTATTGCGTCTTACTCCTGAACAGTGGGACGATGTAATGCAGGCCAACCTGCGCTCGGTGTACAATCTCACCCGCCAGGTAATAAAACCCATGATGAAAGCCCGCTCTGGAAGCATTATCAACCTTAGCTCCATTGTAGGCATGAAGGGCAATGGTGGCCAAAGCGCTTACGCAGCATCAAAAGCAGGCGTTATTGGTTTTACTAAATCTATAGCCCAGGAAATGGGTACACGCAACATACGTTGCAACGCCATAGCCCCGGGTTTTATAGAAACAGACATGACACACTACCTGAAAGGCGATGGTGCAGAAAAATGGTTCGAGAAAATACCACTCGGCCATTATGGTAAACCGGAAGAGGTAGCCGATACAGCCCTATTCCTTGCATCAGGGATGAGTAATTATATAACCGGCCAGGTAATAAGTGTATGTGGCGGTATGAACATGTAGTATATAGTAATTACACTATTATTGTTAACCTGTAGCGGACTTTAATATTACTTTCCGCTCTGCAAAAAGAAAATAATGCAAAAAATACACGCTGCAATTACAGCTGTGGGTGGCTATACCCCCGACTATATACTCACTAATGCCGAGTTGGAAACCATGATGGACACCAACGATGAGTGGATACAAACCCGCACCGGCATCAAAGAAAGACGAATACTGAAAGGCGAAGGCCTTGGCTCATCAGACATGGGCGCCGAAGCTGTAAAAGTACTGTTGGCAAAAAAGAACATTGACCCAAAGGAGATAGAACTAGTGATATGTGCTACTGCTACTCCCGATATGCTCTTCCCTGCTACTGCCAATATCATTTGTGATAAGGTGGGTATGACCAATGCATGGGGATATGACATTAGCGCTGCATGCAGCGGGTTCTTATTCGCGCTTACCACAGCCTCACAGTTCATAGAAAACGGCAGGCACAAAAAAGTACTGGTCATAGGCGCCGACAAAATGAGCTCCATAGTAAATTATGAAGACCGTGCTACTGCCATCATATTTGGCGATGCTGCAGCTTGCGTTTTATTGGAACCTGACACCGACGGCTATGGCATACTAGATACAATAACCAGGACAGATGGCAGCGGCCGCACCTACTTGCACCAGAAAGCAGGAGGATCAGTAAAACCTGCATCACTGGAAACTGTAATGAACAAGGAGCACTACATATACCAGGAGGGCCAACCAGTATTTAAGTTTGCAGTAAAGAACATGGCCGATGTATCTGCTGAAATTATGGAGCGCAACAACCTCACCAGCGATGACATAGCCTGGCTGGTACCACACCAGGCCAACAAACGCATCATCACAGCTACAGGCGAACGCATGAACCTGCCAGCTGAAAAAGTGATGATTAACATTGATAAATATGGCAATACTACCAACGCAACAATACCTCTTTGCCTATTTGAATGGCAAGATCGCTTGCATAAAGGAGATAACATTGTGTTGGCTGCTTTTGGCGGAGGCTTCACATGGGGTTCCATATACCTTAAGTGGGCTTACGATACTGTATAACACATCATTAGACATAAAAAAGGCGTTGATGTTTTACAGACATCAACGCCTTTTTCGTTACCAAATATCACATCATGCTGTACCTTTTATATGTATAGTGCGGCGCAACGATCCATCGTACTTGTATTTTTTCCACACCCCTGTCTTCTTGCCATCTTTATAATATTTCTCCTTCCATAATTTGCCATTATCATAATATAGATAGGCCCGGCCATCCTTTTTCCCAAGCTTATAATCATACAAGTTCATTATACGTTTATTGTATGGGTTATAATAATTCCATGTACAAATTTTCCTACAGCTGCAATTCCCCAATGCATCGTCCGACAAATAAAAGCCATCACTTTTTATGTGTCCATTCCTATACAAGTTAATTTTCAAATCAGCATTACTGTCACAAGGTTCTATTTTAGCTAAATATGGGGAGAGTTTATCAAAGAATTTTTTTGCATACTTGTAATTGTATAAATAAAAGGTAGTGGGTCGTCCTTTCACATCATAATATGCCTTTAGTCCAGCTTGCTGCGATGTATCATTTGCCAAAACATACTTCTCCATTTGCGGAATACCAGACTTATAATAATCTATTATCCTGATCAGTTTCGCCGGGGGCATGGTAACAGTATCATACACCATCAAACGATAGTATCGATAATCAGCTTTTGTACATTTATTCCAAGCCTTATCAAAATAAGTTGTGTCGCGCAAGTAATCCTGTGCTATGCTTTGGCTGATAGAAAAAAACAGGAACGTGAATAAAAGGAACAGCTTCCTACTATGCATAAATTCTCAAAATACCGTCAATAAAAATGAAATCGAACATCAGGCTAAAGGTCATACTGCACTTCTCATAGTAATTTTCCTTCTCAACGACCCATCATACCAGTATTTTTTCCACACGCCAGTTTTCTTACCGTCCTTATAATATTCCTCGCGCCACAGTTTGCCATTACCATGATAATGAAAGTGCCTGCCATCCATAACCCCATGATTATAATCTGTCACCTCGATAATATTTTCTGTAAAAGGATTGTAGCGCTGCCAGGTACACATTTTCCGGCTGACACGTGTTTCTGATGACCGGTTAGAAAGATAAAAACCACTTCTCTTCATGTGCCCATCCAGGTACAGGCTTATACCAAGATCCACATCGGCATCACAAGGTTCTATCTTTTTAAAATAGCTGTATGTATTTACAAAGTATTTAATACTCCTTTTATAATCATACAGGTAAATGCTCTTCATCCGCCCTCTTTCCTCAAAATAAGTGTACAGCCCCACACGTTTTGCGGTATCGTTTGCTAATACATACCCCGTCATTTGCTTTACACCAGTTTTATAGTACCTGGTTACTTTTACAACCTGCTCCGGAGCCATGGTGACTGCATCCGGCTTCCTTATTTCATAATACTGGTAATAACTTTTTGTAGATGGCTGTAGTTTAATATTCAGGTACATTGTATCGCCTGGATAGTTCTGCGCAAAGCTGACATGGCCAACAAATAAAAGGAACAGGGACAAGAATGCTTTCATGCTATTTATAGGGGGCTTTTAAAATATCATTGTAAACTTAAATACTTAACACCGCAAATGCAAAAAACGCACGCTGTGCACAACAAAATAGAATATACCATTACCCTAAAAACCTATGTGATACCTTTATTTTTTTAGTTCTGCCATATGATAGCTGCTACTTTCTTAAGTACATTTAGCTCGTAACAAAGTCAAAATGTGCAGCAAATACACTATCCGATCAGTCATTGTATTTTTCATTGTATTTTTCAGCTCGTCGCTAATAAAGGCGCAGCACTGTTATGTATTTGTGGGTTCATATAATTGGGATAGTACAAAAGCAGGCATATACATCTATGAGCTGGACACAACCAGTGGGCAACTCGTCATGCGCTCCTCAATAAATAACGTGCTGAACCCCGCCTACCTTACTTTGTCGCCTAATGGCAAGTATGTATATGCGTGTACGGGAGCCCAGCAAAAAGGAGGCGGCGCCGTAAGCAGCTATGCCGTTAATATTGCAACAGGAGTACTGTCTTTTATAAGTACACAAAAAAGTGGTGGTGAAAACCCGGTTTACCTGTCAGTGCATCAAAGTGGCAAATGGTTGCTAAATGCCAATTATACGGGCGGTAGTATCTCAGCATATCTGCTGGATACATCGGGAACAATAGCGCCAGCCTCCCAAACAATATCATTTAAAGATAGCAGTGTAAATAAAGAAAGACAGGATCGTGCACACCCACATTCAATTCTATTTTCCCCGCAGCAAGACTATGTATTTGTGCCAGATCTGGGTGCTGACAAAATACGCTGCTTCGCTTTTGAAAGTTCTGGCACACAACCCTTGCAGGCGGCAGCACAGCCATATGTAACTACAGTAGCCGGTAGCGGCCCAAGACATCTTACATTTCACCCCAATGGCCATTTCTGCTATTGTACTGAGGAAATGGGCGGCACTGTAACTGTGTATACATATAGTGCAGGCAAGTTGGATAGCATACAGCGTGTACCAACACGCAAAAAGCAAAAACGGAAAGATTATAGCAATGCAGATATACATATTTCTCCCGATGGAATGTTCCTATATGCATCTAACAGGAGTAAGGAAAACAATATAGCCATCTTCTCAATAAACCAGCAAAGTGGAAAATTAAAATGGGTAGGTACACAAAGCACACTTGGCAATCATCCCCGGAATTTCGCTATATATCCTACAGGCAAATTTCTCTTGGTGGCCAACCAGATCAGTGGCGATATTGTAGTATTTAAACGCGACATCAAAACCGGCATGTTATCGGTTACGGGAACAAAACAAAAAGTACCGGGCGCTTCTTGCCTGAAAATAAAACAATACTTCTAATATTTATGCGCATACCCATTACCCTACTTATTATGCTATTTGCGGCCACTGGGAATGCACAAAGCACAGTCTTCCTGGCCGATAGCGTACGTAGAGCCTATAGAATACCTGAGCTCAGCTATGCTGTAGTATCTGCAGATACAGTTCTTGAAATACAGGCCACAGGGGTGCGGAAGAAAGGCACGCAAATGCAGGCAACATTGAATGATCGGTTCCGTATAGGTTCCAATACCAAGGCTATAACAGGCTTTATAGCTGCCCAACTGGTAAAACAAGGCAAGCTATCATGGAACACAAAATTCTTCGACCTGTTTCCTGAAATGAAAACCCGGAGCAGGAAAGAATACTACCCGCTTACGCTTCTGGATCTTTTAAGCTTCCGCACAAAATTGTTCCCATATACCTATACCGATGCACAACCAGTTAAAAGCCAGTTTACTGGCAATGAAACACAACAACGCTACCAGTTTACACAATGGTTCTTTAAACATGAACCGGTTCATAAAAAGGACTCTATTTGTTTCTCCAACCTGGGCTATGTAGCTGCAGGTCTTATGCTGGAGAAAGCATCAGGTAAGCCATACAAGCAATTGGTAACAGAATTGGGTAAACAAATGGGAATAGACTTCGAATTTGGACCGCCAAATTTCAAAGACAAACAACAAACATGGGGACACAACGAGCAACTGGTACCAGAACCACCTGCAGATAACTACAAACTAAACTGGCTGCTACCTGCGGGCAACATCAATGTAACCCTTCCTGGATATGCAAAATTTATACAACTGCAATTGCTTGGGTTGCAAGGCAAGAGCAATATTCTTACCAGGGAAGAGTTCAACTTCCTCCATTTTGGATTACCCCAATTTGGAGTAGGCTGGTTTAATGATAGTGACGAGAACAAAAAGCCCTTTACATACAACATAGGCAATCCGGGTACTTTTCTTACAAAAGTGTATGTACTTAGCAATAGTGACCGGGCTATAATTATTTTCCTGAATGCCCAGACAGATGAAGCTGATGAAGGATCTGACATGCTCTATATGGCACTTAAAAGGAAGTATTGCAAGCAATAGCAATTGGACTAAAATATAAATTACTATTATTATTTATTCCATTAATTCCAACAGGAATAAATCTTAAATAGAATATATTGCAATGAATCATCGGTTGAAATTGGCTAAAAAAACACATCCACCATTTTAACCATCTCTAAAAGAACAAATCCTTACAGCGCCGCAGTACTATTACTTACTCTATGACTGAGCACTTCTGCTAAATGCGAATAACATTTAGGTATGTCACAATAGAGTATTTCCGTGCCGCCTTATTTTATTTTGAATGGTATATAGCATAAATTTGACAAGCTAAAACCCAACCGGGAAGAGGAATAGATAATGGCAAAAAAAGATACGGCAGAGATTGGAGTGAAGAAGGAAGCATATATTGAAGTGCAGGGCGCCAAGGTCCATAACCTTAAGAATATTGATGTAAACATCCCTAAAAATCAACTTGTAGTTATTACCGGCATCAGCGGCAGCGGCAAATCGTCCCTGGCGTTCGATACAATATTTGCTGAAGGGCAGCGTCGTTATATGGAAAGCTTCGCGGCTTATGCCCGTCAGTTCATGGGCGATCTGGAACGCCCCGATGTGGACAAGATATCAGGATTGTCGCCAGTTATATCCATTGAACAAAAAACCACCAATCGCAACCCTAGGTCAACCGTAGGCACGGTTACAGAAGTATATGATTTTATGCGTCTGCTGTATGCCCGCGTTGGCGAAGCATTTTCTTACAACACAGGTAAGAAAATGACTAAATTTTCTGAAGAGGAAATCGTAAATCATCTGCGCGAAAACTTCGATGGTAAAAAAATATCCCTGCTTGCACCTATTGTACGTGGCCGCAAGGGGCACTACCGCGAGCTGTTTGAGCAATTCAGGAAGCAGGGCTTTTTAAAAGCACGTGTAGATGGTGTGGTGATGGACCTGAAGGAGCGCATGCAGGTGGACAGGTACAAGATACATGACATCGAGCTGATTGTGGATCGCCTTCAGGTGCAGCCCGATGCACAGGCCCGCATGAGCCAGAGCATACAGAAAACATTGCAAATGGGCAAAGACCTGATGTTTGTGCTGGATGCCGACACCGAAAAAATAACACAGTACAGCAAGCAGTTGATGTGTGTAGATACCGGCCTGTCTTATGAGGAACCATCACCTAATACCTTCTCCTTTAACTCTCCTTATGGTGCATGTCCAAAGTGTAAAGGCCTGGGCACTGTTTACGAGGTTAACATGCAGGAAGTATTGCCCGACCTTACAAAAAGTATTAACGATGGTGGTATAGCCCCGTTAGGAACCGAGCGCGACTCGTGGACATACCAGCAGGCTACCATCCTGGCCAGGAAAAATAAAATATCACTCACCACTCCCATAAAGAATATACCAGCGCCGCAGCTAAACATTTTGCTGTATGGCAACGAGGAAGGTATCATAACTTATATAGACGATGAAGCCAGTGCCAAAGCCATAGAGCATATGGGGCAGCATCATTATGAGGGTATTGTAAATATGGTATTGCGTTGGTTCAGCGAAACCACAAGCGAAGCCATTCGCACGTGGGCCGAGAGCTTTATGCAGTTGAGCACATGTCCTTTATGCAATGGTGCAAGGCTCAAAAAAGAAAGCCTGTGGTTCAAAATAGACAATCTCAACATTGCAGAAATATCAGCCAAATCGCTTGCCGAACTTAGCACGTGGTTTGAAGCACTTGAGGATAGGCTCAACAAAAAACAAAATGTAATTGCCAAAGATATTCTAAAGGAGATCAGGGATCGCTTGTTGTTCCTCTTAGATGTTGGCCTGCATTACCTCACAATCGACAGGCAGACCCGTACACTCAGCGGTGGTGAATCGCAACGCATCAGGTTGGCAACACAAATAGGTTCGCAGCTTACTGGCATTACCTATATATTGGACGAGCCCAGCATAGGCCTCCATCAGCGCGATAATGAGCGCTTGATCGATGCATTAAAAAAACTGCGCGATAGTGGCAACTCCGTATTAGTAGTGGAGCATGATAAGGATATCATGCTGGCTGCAGATTACCTGATAGACATCGGCCCGGCCGCAGGCATACATGGCGGCCACATAGTAAGCCAGGGTACACCGGCACACGTTATAGCAAACGATAACACCACAACTGCCGGCTATCTTACCCATAAGTTGCAAATAGAGGTACCAAAAGAAAGAAGGGCTGGCACAGGTAAAAAATTGATACTCAAAGGCGCTACAGGCAATAACTTAAAAAATGTCTCTATAGAGTTGCCTTTAGGTACGCTCATATGCGTAAGCGGAGTAAGCGGTAGTGGCAAGAGCACACTCATAAACGAAACATTGTACCCTATCCTGGGCAAGCATTGCTACCACAACTTCAAGCAGGTCCCTATGCCCTATAAAAGTGTGGAAGGGCTGGAGTTTATAGATAAAGTAATTGAGATAGATCAAAGCCCCATTGGGCGTACCCCACGCAGTAACCCTGCCACATATTGTGGGTTCTTTAACGAGATAAGGCAATTGTTCTCCATGGTGCCAGAGGCACGTATCAGGGGGTATAACGCGGGCCGGTTCTCTTTCAATGTAAAGGGTGGCAGGTGCGAGGAATGCAGTGGCGGCGGCATGCGTGTCATTGAAATGAACTTCCTCCCCGATGTCTATGTCCCGTGTGAGAAATGCAATGGACGTCGCTATAACCGCGAAACCCTGGAGATCCGATACAAAGGCAAATCAATTGCAGATGTGCTGGATATGACCGTAGATGAAGCTGTAGAGTTTTTCATTAATGTAAGCTTCTTGCATCGGCGAATAAAAACGCTGCAAGATGTAGGCTTGGGTTATGTCACATTAGGGCAAAGTGCCGTCACATTAAGCGGCGGAGAAGCACAACGTGTAAAATTAGCCACAGAATTGTCTAAACGCGATACCGGGCAAACGATCTATATCCTGGATGAGCCCACTACAGGTCTGCATTTTGAAGACATAAAACATCTGCTCCAGGTACTGAACAGGCTTACCGACCGGGGCAATACGGTTCTTGTTATAGAACACAATATGGATGTGATAAAAGTAGCCGATTATGTAATAGATATGGGGCCTGAAGGTGGCGCAGGCGGGGGCAAACTAATTGGTTCAGGAACTCCCGAAAAAATTGCTAAAATTAAAGAGAGCCATACTGCAAGGTTTTTGAAAATGGAATTGCTATAATGAATGGTCAATTATGCTATACACCGATATACAATTGTTATAATTGTGTATCGGTGATTTTTTTAAGAACATTATAGTTTAATTTTGCCAGCGCGTTATAACCAGATGGTTTACAACCACATCAAGCACCTAATATTTACCTATGTTTAATAAAATTAATGCTTAATGGTTGCCATTTTCGGTTTTAATGCCTTATTTTTATATTCTTGAGCAAAAGGAATGGAAGAGATTTTTATACTGATAGCAGAAGATGATGCAGACGACCGCTTTCTATTGCAAGCTGCCTTTGAAGAAAATGGCTTTAAAGACAAGCTGCAATTTGTGGAAAATGGCGTAGAGGTAATGGACTATCTGAATAATTTGCTTGGAGAAAAGGATGAAAATACTCAGCTTCCGCGTTTCATACTTTTAGATCTCAATATGCCTAAGAAAGATGGCCGCGAAGTACTGAAAGAACTAAAACAACATTCCGAACTTAAGAAAATACCGGTCGTTATATTCAGTACTACCAATAACGAACATGAAATGCGCAGATGTTACGAACTTGGCGCAAATTCATACATCACCAAGCCTCATAATTTTGAGAGTCTTATAAAGACCGTTGCTGCGCTCCGTAGCTACTGGATGCATGCAAGCGATATTCCAGCCTCTGCACACAACAACTCAACAACTAATTTCTCTTAGGGCATAATTTTTGCAGTGTATCCACCATGCAATCTAATTGTGCTAAAGCACTATTTTTAAGTAACAAAGTATATAGAGCCAATCAGCATCTTTATATATTTTCGTATAATTACAGCATCACTAAAGCCTTAATTATGTAAAACATGCCCGATGCCAGGAAAGTATTGATTATTGATGATGAGATAGACTTGTGCCTTTTATTAAAAAGTTACTTGCTCCGTAAAGACTATGAGGTATCTATTTCCCACAGTCTCAAAGAAGGCATGCCCTTAGTGCAAAAATTAAACCCCGAAATTCTTTTCTTAGATAATAATCTTCCAGACGGTATTGGTTGGACATCGGCACCTCAACTAGCCAAAGATCATCCTTCTATGTTTATTGTGCTCATAAGCGCTTTTCACCCCACAGTACCACAAATGCCCGATCCCGCAAAATATAAGTACATAGAAAAGCCCATAAGCATGGCAGACCTCGATACCCAACTTTCAGGTATTGAGATCTGATTTTTTCTCCTGTAAATTTCCGATGCTAGTCTATTGATCCTCTGCGGATTACGCCCAACAGTAGTGATATGACTGCCAGTACAATGAGTATATGTATCAATCCTTTTGCGCTATAAATAAAAACACCTAGCGCCCAGCCAATCACCAGGACAATGGCTATAAGATAAAGTATCGACCGCATTATCAATTATAAACTTTAGATGGAAGAATGATTACCTGTACAAGGTATTTATTAAAATCCAATTGTTTCATACTTCACCTAGTCCCCGCGGTTAATTTTTGCATAAAATAACGTTAACAAAAAAACGTGGCTGTCCATGCTTGAGGAGCAACCACGTTCTTTGTTAACAACACTTCGTATTATCTTCTACCATTTGGCTCTGCGCGTTGTATTGCAGGTGCAGCTTGCATTCTTGGCGCTTGCATAACCGGCGCCGCAGGGCGTTGCATTTGTGGCGCTGCAGGCTGGCTACGCTGTATGTTTTGTTGCACTGGTGCCTGCCGCTGTATTTGTGGCATGGGTGCCTGTCTTTGTACAGGCTGTTGGCGTTCTATATTTTGTTGCTGGCGTTCCTGGGGAGCAGAGTTTTGCACAGGCGTTCTTTGTGGGTTATACTCGTATCTCTGCGGTTCTGGCTGTGCTTTAGGCATTATGGGCGTACGTGCTGGTGCCTGTATAGGTTCTGTACGTTGTTGTTCCTGCTGTTGTTGCTGGCGAAAAACCGGGGTGCCACCCGCTCCTGGCGATTGTGGGGTATGACTCACAGGGCGTGGCGCAGCAGTTACTACTGCTGGCTGTGGGTGAGCGCCATATTGAGTAACCGTTTTCACCTCCATCGGGTGGTACATGGTCACTGTTCCGTTTCTTACACTGGTACCCTTCACTGCCGATGCGCTCTGCAGGTGATAAACAGTTACAGGTTTGCTGGTAACTCTTTCTATTTCTGATGCTCGGGGTCCTACAGAATATGTATTGTGGGTACGGTTATCAACATAGGTGTTGTTAACAATAGTGGTATTGTTGATGATGGTCCTGTTATTTTCGGGGCCATACCAGTAGTGGTAATAATTATGATGGTATATGTACTGCGGCGGTATAAATGTCCACCATGTATCAGGGCAGTAATAGCCTCCGCCCCACGATGCGCTTACACTTATGCCTGGCCCTAGTGGTGCCCAGCCATAATAACTGTCGCTTTGCCTCCAGCTCACCCACGCAGGTCCCCAGGTTGTGCCTGGTATCCATAGCCAGCCATAGTAGTCATCATACGTCCAGCGTCCATAGTGAAAAGCAGCCCATCCCCAAGGATAGTCCGATACCCACGTATTACCATAGTCGGTCATCACCCAATATCCATTAGTATAGTATGGCCTGAAGTTGCCATCCACATTCGGCACCCATACATAACCATATTGTGGGTCTTCTACCCATTGGCCATACGGCGCCAGGTCATCGTAAAATGTTTGTGTAGATATAGGTTGATTCTGCGCATAGTCATCATAATCCTGCGCCCTGGCGTTCTGGGATGTTGCAGTGATCAGCAACAAAGCCACAGCCAGCAGTACTTGTTTACATAGATTGTTCATAAAGCGTTCTTTAGGTGGCCTATACAAAATCATATAAAGGGGATATCCAATTTACGGACCCGGTATGGTCAACACACTGTTAAAAAAATTGTGGACTAAAAATAAGTGCATTTTTCGGGAAGTACACTATGACAGTAATTAAATGTTTGGCTATCCACCTTGCAAAGCCATAACACCATTACAAAGTATTGTGTTATTAACCCTTCCTAAACTCCCTGGGCTTATTAATAGTAAACACTCTCGATATGTTGAACCCAAAGTGTATTTCACCCTTAGTCCAGTCATCCTGTGTCCGCCCTATAAATTCAGACTCTGTCATAGCAGTACTATTGGTAAAATGCAACTGGAAAACGTGCCCTCCTGTTTCTATATCCACGCCTATAGATGCTGTACTGTGGTACCTTTCCTCTGCACCACTGCTATTTGTAAAGTATTGTTCTGTACCCGGTATCACTAAGTAATACTCACCTGTTATAGCTATCCTTTTCGATACTTTTATCCTCCCCCCAACACCTATTGCTATTACGTCATTCTTGTACTTCACACTGTCAACCAGGTTATAGTGTACAAGTGTAGGCATTAGTTGTAAAGATAGCTTGTCGTTAAACTTGCGGGCTATCAGCACCTGGTTCACAAAGCTCAGCTTATTGGTAAAGTAGTAGGTATCACCTGCAGGCACAGTAGGCGGCGGGTCTGTTTCTACACTTATACTACCTTGGTAGCTAATCGTCACCGGGCTCCCACCTTCACTTTGACGAAGCAGCTTTATTTTAGCAAAGCCATCATCCATTTTCTTATAGGTGCTGTGTGCAAGGCCCACCATCAGCCAGGGAGTTATGCCATAGTCAAGTGCCAGCTTGGTAGTTGCATCATCTATACCAAACAGGTTACTAGCCCCTTGGTTGAGTTGCCCAAAGCGGTGCAGTATCCTGAAGTCCAGTATGCCGGCACCCAGGTTTTCCACGCTGCTCCCGTTTATTATGCGGGTAGCTTTAAATGTTGCAGTTGCATAATTATTTTTCTTCACCGTACTGTCGTTGAGCATTGCAGCAAGGTCGGTTTGGCAATAGGCCCTACCGGTAACAAACAAAAAAAGGGGCAGTAAAAGTGCAGTGCATATATTTTGCTTCATAGTGCAGTTCCATTTACGGGGGTCATTACTCCTATCGCAATATTAATTATTTTGCGCGCCTGCATTTACCCAGGCCGTTATTTGCAGTATCTGGCAAGTGGTCAGCGATCCTGAAAGTGGCATTGCCGGATAGTTGCTGGCATGTGTTATTGTCCCCATCAGTTGTCCGTTCGTAGCCTGCGTTTTCACATGTGCATAATCATAAAGAAAAAAACCGTTGCTCGATGTAGCATCATGACACCCGCCTATAGCACAGTTTTGGGCTATTATCGGTTGTACAACAGCACTATATGTTACATTGGTGAGTACACAGGAATCATTACCTGTAGAAGGATATAAATTCTGGGCCTTGTCATAATAACAACCAGTGGTAAAACCGATAATGGTAATAAGTATTAAAATACGTTTCATGATTTGAAAACATTAATTGTAATTAGAGGCATACCACAGCAATAGTATTGATGGACAAGCTTTCGCATAATAAGTTTACCCCTAAAACCATATACCTATAAAAGTAGATGTTACTGTATTAATTATGAAAAATATTTCAAAACATACTAAACACTTAACGTAACACAGGCTTATTTATAAAATCTAATAGCTCCACAAAACTTTTTTGGTACGCAACTTGATTTATATCTTTCATGAAAAGGAAACCACTTCTCTTCTTTGCAATTTTAATGTTGAATTTTGCTCATACAAATGCACAAACAATAGCCGATACTGCATACACTATCAAACTGAAAGAGGTGGACATCACAGCCGACAGGAAGTGGACAGACGATAATACGCGCTATCGCTACAACCAGATGCGGTTCTATGTAACCACTATACTCCCCTACCTCGATGCCGCAACAAAAATGTTCACCGAAATAAATACCAAACTCGCCGATCCAAATCTTAGCCGGAAAGAGCGGAAACAATATATTGATAGCCGTGAAGAAGAAATGCGCACAAAGTTCGAGGATAAGGTCGCTGCACTCAACATCACACAGGGCATTTTGCTTACCAAACTCATATCGCGACAAACTGGTGTGAATGTTTACCAGATGGCGCTCGAAATGAAAAATCCTTTTAAAGCCATAAAATGGCAAACCTGGGCGCGACTAAATGGCCTTAACCTTAACCAAAAGTATAACCCGGCCGACGAACCCGACCTGGAACATATTATGGAAGGCCTGGGGTACCCATTACCTTCTTTTTACAACTATGATCCTCATAACAGTACGGTGTCAAGATAATATTCATCCCTGTTATTTAATTAACTTCGCGGCGTGATCTCCCCCCAATCCATACAGGAAGTACTCAGCCGTGCCGATATCATTGATATTGTCGGCCAGTTCGTGCGTTTAAAGAAACGGGGGGCGAGTTATATCGCCAATTGTCCTTTTCACAACGAGAAGACACCGTCTTTCAACGTTTCTGCAGCAAAGGGCATTTATAAATGTTTTGGCTGTGGCAAAGGAGGCAACGTGGTCACCTTTATCCAGGACCACGAAAAGCTCTCTTACCCTGAGTCTATACGTTGGCTGGCAGATTACTACAAAATAACCCTTGAAGAAAGCGAGCGCACTCCGGAGCAGCAGGTGCAGCAGTTGGCCGAAGAAGGTCTGCGCATACTCAACGAGTATGCAGCACAATACTTTCACGAAAATCTGCTGCACACCGAAGAAGGACAAAACATCGGTCTCTCCTACTTCAAACAGCGTGGGTTCCGTAAAGATATAATAGAGCGTTTTCGCCTGGGGTACAATAGCGAGAGTGGCGATTCATTTTATAAAGCAGCTATCGCAAAGGGCCAGAATGCAGCCATGCTCGATCGGGCAGGACTGGTAAAAAGCCGCAACGATCGCTTTTACGATGTCTATCGCGGCCGCGTCATCTTCCCCATACAGAGCATGACGGGGCGTATCCTGGGCTTTGGTGCACGCATACTCAAAAGCAACGAGAAGGCGCCCAAATACATCAACACGCCCGAGAATGAGCTATATGTAAAAAGCCGCGTACTCTACGGTATGTATCAGAGCCGGCAGGCCATAGGCAAGCTCGATGAATGTTTTCTGGTAGAAGGTTATACAGATGTGATATCCCTGCATCAGGGCGGTGTGGAGAATGTGGTGTCCAGCAGTGGCACCTCACTTACTGAAGATCAGTTGCGGCTCATAGCGCAGCTCACAAAGAATCTTACTATCCTGTACGATGGCGATGCAGCCGGCATTAAAGCAGCCCTCCGTGGGCTGGATATGGCCTTGGGCCAGAGCTTTAATGTGCAACTGGTATTACTGCCAGAGGGGGAGGACCCCGATAGCTATATACAGAAATCCGGAGCTGCTCAGTTTCACGAGTATGTAAAGGGGCACAAAAAAGATGTCATTGGCTTCCGGCTGGAGGTAGGCCTTAAAGATGCAGGCGATGACCCCGTTAAAAAATCAAAACTGGTAAATGAGATAGCAGAAAGCATCTCGCGCATCAACAAAGCCGAAGATTTTGCACTCCAGAGCCACTATATACGCGAAGCCTCACGCAAGCTCGATGTAGATGAGAATGGCATGGTCACCCTCATCAACAAGTACATTCGCGACCGTATAGATAAAGAGAACAAGCATTACGGCAAAGAAAAAGAACTGCCTGCGTCCATACCCGAGTACCAGCAGGAGCAGGAACAAGCCGTTGCCCAGGCTACAAAAGATGAGGAGCAGGAGTGGCAGCTCATCCGCATACTGGTTGAGTATGGAGATAAACCCTTTGAAGGCTATGTTGATGCCGCCGACTTTGTATACCAGACCATCGATCCTGATGTGATCGAAAGCGACCAGGCACGCAATATATACAAGCATTACTTCGATCTGTCGCCAATACGCCCCTCTGCCAGCTACTTTACCAACCACCAGGATACCGCCACCCAGCAGCGCATCGTAACCTTGTTGCAAACCAATAATGAGATCAGCCCTAAGTGGAAACTCAACTACGGTATAGAATCGCAGCACGGCGAAATGAACTATATAAACGATGTAGAAAGTACCATCGCCTACTTCGAGTTAAAAAAGATCATTATTCTGCAAGAGCAGGTGGCCACACTATTGATGAAGGAACTCGATCCCCTAAAACAAGCCGTGATCCAGAAACAATATTTCGAGCTCCGCCAGCTCGAAAAAGAGATTGTAAAAAAACATGGCACAGTGGTATTTAAGCTGCTGAAAAAATAGAGTTTCCTATACATTTCTTATACTCGTTCACCTCAACATTTAAAACCTACTTCTTGGTCTAAGCCACATTTTACTTAAGTCATTCCTACTTGTGCTTTAAAACGGCAAGTCTTCTTGCCTTCATCACAAATACCGTGAAACACTCCACTTCGTGGAACTGTGCATATCTTGTTGAGGCAGTTATCGTCCTTCATTCTTAAATTGCGCTGTTAAAGCTGGTTAGGCTTTCCTAGTGTAGAAAGCTTTCCCAAAAACACTGTCCGGCCACCGGACAGGTAGACACCTAACGCAAATTCATCACAGAACTAACCGCACGTAATACAACACCTCATAACAAATCATCACCGTCAAAAAAATCATAGTTCAGACAAACTTTCAACATACCCATTTTTAAAACCGGACAAGACACCACACCTAAAACCAGCCACCAGCAAGGAGCTTTCCAAAACACCCTGTCCGCTCACCGGACAGGTCGGACACCCGAACACCTCAAATCCCTCTAACCTAAAATACATGCTTATAGTTACCTCTCCATCAGTGTCCACAACCTCAAACAGACATTTTATTTTCCTTATCCAAACAGACACTTACACCCCAAATCCACACCAGGTAAGGCTCTCCAGCCCAAACCAAAATGTCCGTCAACAGACATTTCAAGACATTCCTAAAATACACACAAACAAAAAGCCAACCCTGCTTTTAGGGTCGGCTTTTAAAACCTATAACTATGAGTAACTATCGCAGCAACGTTACATTACCCTTTATTTTTTCCTCAGGATAACCATTTATCTGGGCATCTATACTATATATATACACACCTTCTGGCTCAGGCTTGCTGTTAAACATCCCATCCCATCCGCGACCACTAATATTATCGGTCTGGTAAATAATTTCTCCCCAACGATTAAATATCTCCATATGGAATTTAGTAACCTGTTTAGTCAACAACTGGCGCGGGAAGAAATAATCGTTAGCACCATCACTATTCGGCGTAAATGCATTAGGTATATCCATGTAGCACGACTGGAAAACCTGGGCGCTATCAGCAGCAAAACATCCGCTCGCATTGCTGATCTGCAGCCAGTAAATACCCGGCTGGGTGGCTTGTGTGTAACTGGTTGTATCGCCGGTGTTCCACAAATACTGTACATTGCCGCTGTTGGCAGCTGTGTTCACAAGTGGTAGCGGGTCAGAGTAAGGGCACATGGTTGTATCCGGCCCTATGTTCACATTAGGCACATTAAGTACCGTAATATTTTTAGTGTCAGTTATCGCCGGGCATTGCTTATAATTTGCAGTAAGCGTTACCACATAGTTACCAGCCATATAGTAGGCATGGTTAATGGGCCCTGGGTTTACTATCTGGTCTCCATCTCCAAAATCCCAGTTCACAAATGTGGTTCCAGATGTATAAGTTCCCGAGAATAAAGATGTTGAACCTTGGCAAAGCACGCTATCTGTTACATGAAGTTTTATTAACGGTAATGGCAGCACTACTACGGTTTTGCTCAGGGTATCACTACATGGTATCTGGTCACTTACCACATGCGTTACCAGGTAAGTACCCGGCTTGTTATACTGGTGTACCGGAGATCCTGTCATATCTGCAGCACTGCTGTCACCAAAGTTCCAGAAGTAGGTGGCAGGGCCTGTCGTTGCATCAGTATTAGTAAATGTTATAGATTGCGTTGCACATATCGTGTCTTTATCCACATTAAAACCAACAGACATTGGATGGCGGGTATCTATCTTCTTGGTTACAGAATCACCGCAGCCTCCGTTAGATGTTACAAGCTTCAAAGTATATTGTCCCTGTTGTGCATAGATGTGCTCATTATTTGCCTGGGTGCTGTAAGTACCATCTCCCAAGTCCCACTTGTACTGGGTAGGTTGGTCACCGGCATTATTACCAGCGGTCACGTCCACAGTATCCTGCATGCACCCCAGCTTTATGTTATCATTAATAACAGGTTCCATATTGGTAACATGAACATATACAGAATCCGACACGGTGCATATCTGGCGGAAAGAGATATCGTCTATTGCAAAGTCATTACCGCTAAGTGCCGTTTGCTGGTCATGAATACATATAGTTATGGAAGTATTAGTACCACTATACCATACCGTATGAAATTCCGTCCAAGTCCCTGTTGTTACAGGCAAGGTAAGTGTAGTACCTATAAGATTACCATTTATTTCAAATTGCACCTGTGCAGGGTTACCTGCTGTAGAAACAGTAGCCGCCCATGCCGAAAAATCGTATTGGGTATTAGGCAATACAACAATGGTTTGGCACCATATATTTACAGGTGCTCCTGCACCATTGATCACCATCATATTTCCTGTACCCGATGTGTGGTCGCCCATAGACACAAAATTGTTGTGCACCAGGGCGGGATTTGTGGTCACCGCATAATGCCCTTCCGGCCATAAGGAGTTCGTACCTGTAGTATCCGTGTAATCACTGGTAAAATCTATATTCCCCTGGCTAAAATCGCCGTTAGCTACGCCATTCGACTGTGTGATGGATGTAATGCTAAGTTTGTATCTGATAGATGCAGTACCCAGTGTTGCAATAGGGTTAAGCGCAGTTGTACTCGATAGATTAAAGGCGGGAGACCAAACTGTGTCCACATTTACGAAAGCAGTTGTAGACCCGATAGGAATAAGAGTCGGTGCAAATTGCACAGTCGTGTTCTTACAGGTATTAATGGTATCTGGTAAGTTGCCAATAGTTAGCGCGCATTGGCCATAGGCAGCGGTATTTAACCAGCCCATAAATACCAGTAATGATAATGCTTTCAGTGTGTGTGACATTGTAAATATTTTCTTTTGCTAGAATATCAATTTTAAACCAACTTTGATTGCATAGCTTCGCAACTCCATACAGATTCAAAAGACGGTAAAATGACTATAAACGTTTGTAAGATATGCAAATAACACCAAATTTCATATGGCTCGCATCTTAGCGCTCGATTTTGGCAAAAAAAGAACAGGAATTGCGGTCACAGACCCCCTTAATATCATAGCCACAGGCCTTGATACCGTGGATAGCAATGAACTGATAGGATACCTGAAAAAATATATGCTTAAAGAGCCTGTAGAACTAATTTTAATTGGCTACCCGCTCAATTTTGATGATACGCCTACCGACGCAACCCCTCTGGTTGAAAGGTTCATAAAAAAATTTGCCGCTGTATTCCCCAATATGCCTATATTGAAAATAGATGAGCGTCTTACATCTTCAATGGCAAGCCAGGCAATAGCTGGCATGGGCCTAAAAAAGAAAGACAGGGAAAAGAAAGAGCTGATAGATGTAACCAGCGCTGTCATAATGTTGCAGGAACACCTTGAAAGCCGGCTTTGAATATATAACTTTGCAAAAAAAACCATCAAAATAAATGGTACTACCCATAGTGGCTTATGGACATGCTGTGTTGCGCAAAGTAGCAGATAACATAACTCCCGATTACCCTGAGCTGGAAACACTTATAACCAATATGTGGGAAACCATGTATAAAAGCAATGGCGTAGGCTTGGCTGCTCCGCAGATAAACAAAGCAATACGTCTTTTTGTTATTGACACCTATCAGATTGTTGAAGGTTTTGACGATGAAGATAAAAGACTGTATCCGAATGAAAAGCCCATAAAACAAGTTTTCATTAATGCCCATCTTGTAGAAACAAGCGGTCAGCCATGGGACTATAATGAAGGCTGCCTCAGCATACCCAAGGTAAGGGAAAACATAACCCGCGATGCAAAAGTGCGCATCCGTTACGTAGATGAGCAATTCAAGGAACATGACGAAGAATTTTCAGGCATTACTGCCCGCGTCATATTACATGAATACGATCACATTGATGGCAAACTTTTTATAGACTATTTACCACCATTAAAGAAAAGGTTGATAAAGAAAAAGTTGGACGACATTAGTTCTGGGAAAGTGAAGGTGGACTACAAGATGCTTTATTTGAAATAAAAATGTATTTTCAGCAACGATTTTTAAAAAATAGTTTTTGCCAATAGCCGCCACATATAGCGAAGAAGAACTTGTTATGCTGCTCAAACAGCAAAGCAGGGACGCATTTAACTACCTGTATCGCCAGTATTCGGCGGTGCTGTACGGTATCGTGAACAAGGTGGTGTACGATGAACAGATTGCACAAGATGTGTTGCAAGAAGTTTTCGTAAAAATATGGCATAACATCCCCCAATACAATCCGGAAAAAGGACGCATATATACATGGATGATCAACATAGCCCGCAATGCAGCAATAGACAAGCTACGCTCTAAGGGTGAAATAATGAAAAGTAAAATCCAAACCGGTGAAGATGTCGTAAATAATGTGCAGTTGGGAATGAAGACGGAGCAATCTACAGACGCCATAGGATTAAAGAAAATAGTATCTGAATTAAAACCGGAGTATCAGACCATTGTTAACCTTGCTTATTTTAAAGGTTATACACTGGATGAGATATCTAAAACACTTGAAATACCACTTGGTACAGTAAAAACAAGAATGCGAAGTGCTATAAACCTGCTGCGGCAGAAATTTAATAATTAAAGAATTATTTAAACAAAGTGAATATACAGGAATACATAGAATCAGGAATTTTGGAAGCCTATATCTTAGGTGCCCTCTCTGCAGAGGAGCACGTTGAGGTGGCAGCCAATATTGCTATGTACCCTGAACTTACAACAGAGGTTGCTGCAATAGAAGCTGCAATGCAGAGGTTTGCAGAAAGCAATGCCGAACAGCCACCTGTACATATGGAGGAGCAGATATGGCAAGCCTTAAATAAAGACAATCAGCTACAAACGTCTCCAACCGTCCAGAAAACCCAAACTAAAACCATTGTATTACCGCGCCAGGCACACGATGTGCAATGGCAACGCGCAGCAATCTGGATAGCCTTGGTGGGCAGCTTAGCTACCAATTATATACTTTGGAATCAGAAAAGCCAGAGTGACCAGCAAGTTGCAGTTGCAAAGTCACAAACAGACAGTATGCAGGTACAGCAGCAAAGGTTGACGGCCACTGTTGCCAGTTTCCAAAAGGTGAAAGATATGATGGCCGATACCAGTATGCAAACTATAGTGATGCAGACTGTTATTAAAGACAAGCCCATGGCGGCCACCGTTTATTGGAGCAAGGTAAAAGGCGATACCTACCTAATGGTAGATAAGATGCCAATGCCCCCTGCAGGCAAGCAATACCAGATGTGGATGATAAAAGATGGTAAGCCTGTGGATATGGGGGTTATACCTAATGATATGATTGCCTCTGTAAATGGCATGAATAAACTCCCAATATCAGCAACAGGCAGCCAGGCATTTGCCATATCTCTTGAAAAAGAAGGTGGTAATCCAACACCAACACAAGTATGTGTGCTGGGTAAGGTTGCGGCTATATAATCTCCCCTACTTTATTTCCGACTTAATCACCTGTAATTCCGGAGCATACATTCTAATTACTGCAAATGCAGAACATTAGTTTGGCTGCACTGTAAGAACAAATGAGGTATCATGCGTGGCAGTATCACCGTATAAGTACTTTGGATGATAGATCTCTTTAGCATTTTCTGCATTGCCTTTTACTAATCGATCTTTTTCAACAAAATACAAGGCAACACGAGCCAAAATCAAAGCTACTACTACCAAGACCACATTGCGTGTTTTGTTAGACATTTTCAATATCTCCAATGCACTTATTATTCCGCTTTAGTCCATGTCGTTGTCCTGCCCAGAAGAGAGATTCCCACATAGCCCCTTATATCCAGGTGATCCGTTTTGTATGTTACCTTGCATGAATAGGTTTTCCCATTTTTAGGATCATAAACAGTACCATCATCATAAAGTACATCTCCATCTTTTTTAAAGCCTTTCAGCACTAAAAGTCCCATCTCAGGTTGGTTACGTTTACTCTCGTCACTATTATATATATCCAGCTTGGGTTTACCATCTCGGTTTGGCTCCTGCAACCAAACTATTTTGCCATAAAACTTATCATCTTTGGCCTTATACACTTGTATTTTAGCGGTTTTCTCTGCATTATACCACAAACCTTCTATACGGTCGGTTTGAGCCATTAATACCTTACTACCCAACATCGAAAAAACAAAAGACAAAACAAGAAATACCAATTTACTGCGCATAAGATATAGACATTTAGGTATTATTAATTGGCATCGGCGATAGACCCAATACCAGATTTTTCAGATGTGACAGCAGGATGGCCCTTATAACGTATAGCTCCTATGCCACTAAGATGAGCATCAAGCGTTTTTTGTGCATTTACGTTGGCTATGCCAGTGCCAGACAACTCTACGGTTGTAGTATTTGTCACCAGATTAAATGCATTCAATACCGCGGCTCCGCTTAGTTCATAGTTTGCAGACTCCACAGTTCCACCATTAACCTTCACTTTTGCAGCGCCTGAAATTTCAGTTGAAAAATTAGTAACACTTACATTATCTGCTACAACATCTGATGCACCCGATACTTCCAGTTTAAAATCGTTGCCTTTAACAATACCGTGAATAACACCATCTGTAGCGCCGCTTAAAGATAGAGAAGACATACTTGGAAGTGTGATTACTACTTTTATTTTTTGATCAGTATTCAGTTCCGTGCCTTCCACTGTATAGACACTCAGAGTATTATTCTTTACTTCAGTCTTTATATACTTCAGCAGGTTTTCATACCCGTATAGCTGTATAGATGGCGTAGCTCCATCCTGCTGATTAACAGTTACGTCCATGGCTCCACCAATTTCAATAGCATTGAAAGACTTTACAGAACGCATATCGGTCACTTGTACACCTGACCCACTAATTACGTTACGCATACACGAACTCAATGATAATACTAAGACCAGAAATACCGGAAATACATTCTTCATGACTACTGTATTTAAAATACTATATACAACTACCTAGGCATTTTTATTATACCGCCACCATATATAGCCAAGCGACCCCATTATAGTGAGGGGAATAAAGGCTAAGTATATGATACCGCCATTCAACCCTTTGGCACTTTTATCATCGAGATCAGCTGCGGTTTTTGTGCATACAGAACATTGCGCATTCACAACTGGCTCTATCAACACACAAAGCAATATTATCAGCAGGCACTTTCTCATTATATGAAATTACAAACTAAATGGGAATTGATCATCTTTTTAGATGCTTATTTATATATGCGGTACATAGTAAGGCGAGATCAACCAATACACCAGCACTCCGGTTACGCTGACATAAAACCACAGCGGCCATGTATATTTAGCTATCTTCTTATGTGCTGGAAATTCGCCTATTAATGCCCTGTAGGCGGTAAATAATACAAAAGGAAGTATGATGGCTGCCAAGGGAATGTGCGTTGCCAATATGAATATATATATATAGCGGATATTACCTTCCCCACCAAACTTGGTTTCCCCTGCAAATAAATGATGACATACATACGATACCAAGAAGAGTATAGAAAGTATAATAGCCACCATCATTACATTTTTATGCAGCACGTAATTCTTTTGCTTTACGGCTACAAGCGCCACCACAAGAGATATGGAAACCAACGAATTCACAACTGCATTAAATAATGCCAGGTAATGCACATTAAAACCCAGATCTACGGGCAACTTGTAGCGTGATATAACAACTACCGCAGCAAAAACGGCAAAGGATACAGTATAGATAAGCAGCCTTGCCTGTTTATCATTCTTTTTTATGGTTGGTGTAAGCATAACCTGCTTTTGTATAATTAGTATTCTATTTTTCTAAAGACAATAAGACCACATCATCAGCACAACGCTTGATATCTGCTGTATCCAGGCCGTTGTAGTAACCACGTATGAAGCGATTCTTATCCAGCAACACAATCTTTTCAGTATGTATAAAGTCTTCCGCTCCGCCATCACCGGGCTGCACTTCTATAAACAACTGGTTGCGTGCAAAGTTGTAAATATCTTTTTTATCGCCGGTTAGAAACCACCAGTGATCATGATCAACACCAAACTTATCGGCATAATTGCGCAGTACAGGAAATGAATCGTGAGCTGGATTAACGGTAATAGATATAAGTTGTACTGCAGTATCTAGCGAGCTTTCCATTTTAGGGTTTTTATGAAATGCTTTTTGAAGTAAACGCATATCGCTGGTTAGCCGCGGGCATATGGTGGGACAGTTGACAAAGAAGAAATCCACTATCAGTATTTTCCCTTTCAGATCATTGTTAAGTGATACTGACACCCCTAACTGGTTGGTAAGCCTCAGATCTGTAACCTGGTGAAACAAGGTATCATTCTTGCCTTTTTCGTGGGTTTTGCGCAAGCCGTCTGCAATATAATAGTGAGGCATGTGCAATTTGTCTTTTGACATGACCCGTGCTATAAAATAAAAAGAAAGCGGTAGCACAAATGCTACCGCTAAACCACCTAAGAACCTATAATTGGATATTTTCTTTGCCATTTTTAATTTTCCTGTCTGCTACAGGACTCCTCTATTCGCTTAAACTAACGGAAAGACTGATTCATGTGCAACCAGAAGCCACCATCGGCCAAAAATGCTATGATGAACCAAACGAACAATACCAGTGGTATCAGTACGGTGACTATGAAATTTTTAACTTCATCGCCGAGGTGCATAAATATAGCTACAATATAACCTGCTTTAAGTAATGTAAGTGCAAGGAACAAGAAGGCCACAAGAACCTTCGGCATTTCGTGACTGAAGAACATACCCAACACAACTTCTACCAATGTTATGAGCAACAATACCCAAAACACTTTCCAAATCCTTTTTATCTGGGTTTTGCTTTCTGTAGATTCTACATCGCTATGATGCGACATAACACCTGAATATAATTTAGACTGGTCGCCTTCGTACAGATGCTGAATACTATTTTCGTTATGATGTGACATTTAAGCTATTTTGTTCAGTTGTGATAAAGAGTGTTACGATTAAAGGAGGTAGAAGCAAGTGAATACAAATACCCATACCAGATCTACAAAGTGCCAGTAAAGACCACATTTTTCAACCATTTCATAATGGCCGCGGCGCTGGTAGGTACCATTAACCGTGTTTACCAGTATCATGATGTTGAAGCACACACCTGAAAGTACGTGGCAACCGTGGAAGCCAGTAATAGTGAAGAAGTAATTAAAGAAGTCGTGCGTGGAACGCATACCACTAGCAGCTACTGTTGCCAAGCCGTCGCGTTTTACATCGAAGAAACCCTGGAAAGCAGACAGAGGTGTATTATCGGCAGTGAAAGAACCCCACCAACCGCCTTCGTGGTGCAGGTGTGTCCACTCCCAAGCCTGACAAGAAAGGAAGCAAATACCACCAACGATAGTCCACAACAACCACTTTACTACATTTTTCTTGTCGCCATAGTGACCGGCATGTACCGCAAGTACCATAGTAACAGAACTCATGATGAGTATGAACGTCATTAAGCTCACAAACAACAATGGCAGGTTCATTCCTTCGAGGAAAGGGAAAGACTTGAACACCTGGTTGGCATCTGGCCATACGGCACTAAAGAAACGAGTGGTACCATATGCTATCAACAATGCGCCAAAGGTGAACGCATCTGATAACAGGAAGAACCACATCATCATTTTTCCATAGCTGACGTTAAAAGGAGAATGGCCACCGCCCCATAGTTTGGGTTCAGTTGCCGTGGTAGCTGTTGCTGTTGCTTGTGACATAGTTTAGTTTAAGCCTGTTTATTATTCGGGTGCAAATTTCGAAACATTTTATTGATTTGCCAGAAAGAATACAAATAAATAAATCCACAATACATCCGCAAAATGCCAGTAACTGGCCACTACCTCCAAACCTGTTGCATTGTATATCTTTATGCGTGTTCTGAATGCGCGGAAAAATACAATTAATAATGCAATAATCCCACCCAGTATGTGAACTAAATGCAAACCTGTAATAATAAACAGGAAAGATTCGCTAGGATTACCATTTACTTTGATATTATGTGCGTACAATTGAGTGAAACCAATATACTGGAACACACCAAACAGAACCCCTAATAGTAACGTAGTTGTTATAAGACTACGATACTTCGGCATTTCTCTATTCTTAAACGCACGTACACCCAAATGCATGGTAACGCTACTTAGTAATATAGTAAATGTAGAGACCCAAAATATAGCCGGTAATTTATAATACACCCAATTGCCCTGAGCTTCGCGAACAATGTATGCGCTGGTGAGCCCTGCAAACATCATAACGATGCTTCCCATGGCCACATAGAGCGCAAACTTATGCGGGTGTATTTTTTTTCTTTCTACCTGCTGCGTCATACTCATACAAAAATAAATTACAACTTATCAAACAACAAAGCCAGCAATACTGTTGGCAAGTAAATAAAGGAAGAATACATGACCCGGCGCGCCGATTTATGATCGTTCCTGAAATAAAATATAATGGACGAAATAAAATAGAACATTCCGCAGGCCATACAAACCAACATACCTATGGTACCGCTAAGTCCTATAGCCCTTGGCAGTATAGCCATAGGCACCAATACTATGCTATAAAACATACACTGCAAACCTGTGAACCGAGTTTCGCGCTCCCTTGTGGGTAACATACGCATGCCAGCAGCCGCATAATCATCATAAGCTACCCAAGCTATGGCCCAGAAATGCGGGAACTGCCAAAAGAACTGGATGGCAAATAATACAATGCCCCCCAAGCCTGTACTTGCTGAATATATGGTACCGGTAGCAGCTACCCAGCCAATTAGCGGAGGTAATGAACCCGGTATGGCACCTATGAATACAGATATAGGATGTATCTTCTTCATAGGGGTATACACAAAAGAATATAAGAGTAATGACAGGAAGCTTAATATACCAGCCAGAGGATTAAAATATAAACCTAGCAGTAAAGCACCACTGATACCCGTGAAGATCGCAAATATCCAAGCTTCGGTAGTGCCCATACGCCCATCGGGCATAGGGCGGTTCATGGTACGCTTCATCAGCTTATCGCTGTCTCTTTCCAATATCTGGTTAATGGTATTGGCACCGCCCGTAACCAGCATGCCACCTATGAAAAGAATTACAGCATTCCAGCCAACGGTAATACCTGGAGCCATGAGATAACCGATGACACTGCTGAAAACCACCATACCACTCAGATTAAGCTTGAGTAACTGGTTATAATCCTTCAGACGTGACATCATCAGCCATCTTGCTTTTATCGGCTCTTCGCGTACCATTTATTAACTTAAAAATATTATAATTGTGCCCGCAAAGGTACTAAACGAAAAGTTTTTAGGTGCATTTTTCTTGGCCTGAATCATTTAAGATTTTATATAATTCTTCCAGAATGTCCAGAAATGTCCGTTACGGACATTTTGTATTTTTTACAAAATATGTTGTGGGTAAAGGTTTGAGCAAAAATGTCCGTTTCCATCTTTAAAATTTAACAACACTGATAAAATTGATTTAACGTGATCAGACAGCTTAAATGATTATGATTTTTGTCTATCAATAAATCAGTGTCGAGTAGTAAGCTAACGAGGAGGTGTCCGACCTGTCCGGTACCGGACAGGGGTGTTTCGAGTGAAACCCTTTACTAGCAGGGATTTTGCTCTGTTGTCCTGTCCGATATAAAAATAAGGTGCTGTTTGCTGTTTGTCTGAACTATACGTTTGATCATTATGACTTATCTGATCTAGTACGAGAGCCCCCTTTGTGATCGGTATTAGCCTCATAATATGACTATGTTTCATTGTCCGATCTGTCCGGTGGTCGGAAAGGGGGTTTTTATGAAAGCCTAGTGAAAGACTTGGGCTGAGGTGTCTTGTCCGGTTTTAAAAATAAATTGTCTTACTGATTTGGGAAAAAAAGCAGGACGAACTTAATATGCATGGGAAAGAAAAAACGAGCCATATGTTGGAGGATAGCTTATCTACCCGCTTATTGATGCAAGATAAGAATGACGGAAGAAAACTGCCCCAATAAGATATGCACAGTTCCACGGTGTACAATGTTCCACAATTAAAATAGACCATTGCACTAAATCGACATCGAAATCAGGGAGGAACTTGGCAATTTAAATTTAAAATTTTAATGAGGCGGAGTAAATAAAATGTCAGCTCTTGTGTGGCATTTTATTTTACCTATTCAACTTATAGAACCAACCCTGTAGGGATTGTCTCTAATAAAACAGCTATCATATAACAAATATACTATCATGCAGATTGTTTAACATATAGCGATAATTACACAACGTATGTTATTAATTATCTTTCATTTAAAAATTATTTTTAATTCGTTGGCATGGATGTTGCCTATCGGTAGTTCATGCAATACAATTTGCATTCAAGGCTATGAGAGAAAATTTTTACATCAGCGATTTACCGCATCCCCTTTGCACTACAGCAAAACCAAGTATTCACAAACGACTCAAACAGAAACTGTCTGCTTTTGTAGTAGCGGCAGTATTATTAACCATTCCAAGCACGTTATTTGCACAAGCACCCAACCTAGGGACTGCTGCGAATTTTGTTCTCTTTACCGGAGTTGGGGCCGTGACCCACTCGGGAAGCTCACATATAACAGGGAATGTGGGATCGAACAGCGGATCGAGCACAGGATTTGGGAACGTGAATGGCGTAATGCTTAACAATAATGGCGCAACGGCCACATGTGCGGCAGACCTACTTACTGCATACAACCAGTTGAATACTGCTATACCAACAGCAACACCATCATCATTATTAGGTAATGGCACAACGTTAGTAGCAGGAGTATATCACATTACCAGTGCTGCAACTTTAAACTTAGCACTTAACCTAGATGGCCAGGGCAATCCGAATGCACTATTTATTTTTCAAATAGATGGCTCTCTGTCAGCAAATTCATTATCCCGAGTGAACCTGTTGAACGGGGCACTTGCGTGTAATGTATTCTGGAAAGTAGAGGGATTGGTGAGCATAGCAACAGCGAGCACCATGAGAGGGAACATAATAGCTAACAATGCTGCTATTAACATTGGCACAGGTGATACCCTTGAGGGCAGGGCACTATCTACGGCAGGAGCGATATCTGTGAGCGGCGTAGTTGCCTACACACCAATAGGCTGCGGCAGTACTTACCTTACAGGACCTGCAGCACCAGCACTTGCATCGACAGCTGCATATGGTGTATTCTCGGGCAACGGACAGGTAACCAACACGGGCGTGACCCATATAACAGGAGACGTCGGGTCGAATCTCGGATTGACTACTGGTTTTAATCCATTGTTTGTAACAGGAACGATACATCCTATACCTGATGCATCTACAGCCGCATGTGCAGCTGACCTTACCAATGTTTACAACTACCTGAATACGATACCTTACGATATTGAATTGCTATACCCTGCACAGTTTGGGAATGACCTTACCCTTACACCGCATACCTACCTGATGAATGCAGCAACCACCTTTACAGGTGCAGTGTACCTGGATGCTGAAGGCGATGCTAATGCCGTTTTTATTATAAAAATAAACGGAGCACTTACATCGGGCACCTTTAGCAAAGTGGTACTTATAAATGGCACTCAAGCCAAGAATGTATACTGGAAAATAGATGGCGCAGTGAATATAGGTGCTAATTCACTTTTTAATGGCACTATGGTTGCCAACAATGGCGCTATACAGCTTGGACTAAACGACACCCTTAACGGCAGAGCGTTAACCACTGATGGTGCAGTAACTATCCAATCGAGCAACATTACTATTACCACGGCTGCATGCACTGCACCGCCTATAACAGGTAACAACAACTTGTGCCCAAATAGCACCACAGTTCTTAGTAACACGACAACCGGCGGCAGATGGAGCAGCAGTAATCCCCTGGTTGCGACAATCGATTCTATATTTGGTACCGTACGTGGAATAAATGCCGGTAACACTACTATAACTTATGTAACCTCTACAGCTTGCGTAAGCACAATGGGATTTGTTGTTAACCCCAATCCCGCACCGATAACAGGTCCAGGCTTCGTATGCTCGGGATCAACAATAACACTAAATGATATTACGCCAAATGGCACATGGACCAGCAGCAATGTATTGCAGGCTACGGTAGCAAGCACAACAGGTGTAGTGACAGGAGTATCAACGGGAACACCATTTATAACCTACACTCTAAATACAGGTTGCGTTGCAAATAAAACCATCTCAGTAAACGCAGATGGAGGCACGATAACAGGCCCATCAAGTGTATGTACCGGCACCGCCATTCAACTAACAGACTCTATACCTGGCGGAACATGGAGTGCAAACAATAGCAGAGCTACAGTTGTGAACGGGCTTGTAACAGGAATAACAGCAGGTATTGACACCATTACCTATTCTGTAACTAACACTTGTGGAACAGCTGCAACATCAAAAATCATTACTATTAACACAATGCCTACAGCAGGAACAATAGCAGGCCCAAGCAGCGTATGTGTAGGTTCTTCTATCACGCTGACAGATGCCGTAACAGGTGGAACATGGAGTGCATCAAATACTAATGCTACGGTTGTTAACGGCGTTGTAAGTGGTGTAACAGCAGGGACAGATAACATTACCTATACCGTTACCAATACATGCGGAACAACAACAGCGAATGACCTTATCACCATAAACCCACTACCTAATGCAGGCAACATTACTGGTCCTTCAAGCGTATGTGTGGGTGCGACAGTAACATTAACTGATGCAACAGCGGGTGGCACATGGAGTGCAAGCAATACTAATGCAACAGTATTGAATGGCAACGTGAGTGGTGTAACAGCAGGAACAGATAATATTATGTATTCTGTAACCAATATTTGCGGAACGGCAATAGCAACGCAAGCCATGACCATTAATCCATTGCCAAATGCTGGTAGTATATCCGGACCATCAAGCGTATGTGTGGGTTCGTCTATTACTTTGACGGATGCAACAACGGGAGGCACATGGAGTGCAAGCAATACAAGTGCAACAGTGTTGAACGGTGTTGTGAGTGGAGTAACAGCCGGAACAGATAACATTATCTATTCTGTAACGAACGTTTGCGGTACAGCAACGGTGACACAAGCTATAATAATAAACCCATTACCAAATGCAGGCACGATAACTGGCCCAACAGGTGTATGCTACGGAGCATCTATAACCTTAACGGACCTGGCAACAGGAGGTACATGGAGTACAAGCAACAACAACGCGAGCGTAGCTGGCGGAACAGTAACTGCAAATACTACAGGACAAGACACTATATACTATACTGTGGTAAATGTTTGTGGTACTGCAATTGCAAGCCACAATGTAACTGTAAACCCACTACCGATAGTACCAGCCATAACAACACAGGCACCTGCAAATGTGTGTACAGATACAAAGTACCAAAACTTTGGTACAGCGACACCGCCACCTACCGGTACCGCATATAACTGGACAGCAACAAACGCAAAGGTTTGGGCACAAGGCTTGAATCGCCAATACTCGCTAGTAACTTTTGACACTACGGGCAATGCATATGTAATGCTGCATACAACATTAACAGGAACGGGATGTACCAACGAAACAACAATACCAATAACTGTAGGCACAAGTATAGCTGAAGTACCAAGCGTAGTTTATTTTAACTATCATTTTGTATGTACACCTAATACTGAAAATTCTTACCAGTGGGGTTATGATGATGCGATAACACTAGATTCCACAATACTTACAGGAGAGATCAACCAGGACTACCTGAATACGAATGCTGATTTTGCCAATAAATATTATTGGGTGATGACCAACATGAGTGGTTGTTTGCAAAAAACATACTACACTATACCAACTGTTGTGCAAAATGTGAATAGTGCTACAAGTCTTTCAGTTTATCCGAACCCTACAAGCAGTGTTGTTAATGTAGCTATCAGTTCGGCTATTAATGGTGAAATGCAAGTGGAAATAATGAACATGACCGGACAGAGACTCAGCATGACAACGGCCACAAATAACAAAGCTAGTGTGAATGTAGAAATGCTACCTGCGGGATCTTACCTGGTTACCTGCTATCGTGATGGAATCAAAATAGCGATATCAAAATTCACAAAAAACTAAATCTTCAACATTAAAAATTTATAAAATGAAAAAACTATTTTTCTTGTTGATGACTGTAAGTAGTTCATTATCAGCAATAGCACAATCGCCAACACCACGAGTACACAGGGACAGCTCATTATCAAGATGGGTAATAGATGTAAACTTACTAGGGGGCGGTGTCAGCCAGACGTTTACAACAGCAAACTCGAGCGCTAACTACCCCAACGTACTGAATGCGAATACAGGACAACTGACATACCAAAACGGTTATGGGTTTGGCGCGGATGCGCAGCTGGGCTTCTTCTTTGGTAAGAAACGCCACTTTGGTATAGGTACAGGGTTTATGTATATGGAACAACATGGAGATGCGGTACTTAATAATTATCATGTAGAATACCAGGCTACAGACGGGAATGCAAATATCTTCAGGCAAGTAGTAACCGGTAATAACATAAAAGAGAACATTATTTCCAGAAGTTACAATATCCCTGTACTCTTAAAATACAAGGACCGCTTCTCTAAACACTGGGGTTTTACAGCTGATGCAGGCGCAGTCATTAACCTGCAAACGCAAAATGCCTATACAACACATGCATCTTTTGACTATGAGGCTATATACAAATTTAGCCAGACGGATGGTATTCAACGGTCGGTATATGACAACTCACCTACACCGGATGCAACAGACTGGCTGATAACAAAAGCTGAATTCCTAAAGAATAACCCTAATGGTGATGTTGCAGCCTATTTTGCCGCAAAACGCGCACTGGGCTATAATGTGGGCGATGGGATAAGCCCTGATACACGCACGGGGACTACCACAAACACACAAGTGACAGTTGGCTTCCTGGTACAACCATCGGTGAATTACTTCTTATCCGACCATGTTGCCCTGAACCTGGGAGTGTATTATATGATACAACCTTTTACCAACAATGCACAAACAGGGTACCAGCTAACAGATGGCGTTGGAAAGTACAGCTCTGTAATGAACAATGTTACAGCGACTACAGACCAGTCGTACGGGATAAATTTCGGAGCACGTTTCTTCCTAGGACACAGTCGTAAACCAATGGTTATAAGCTCCATTGACGAATCAAGTCCATCTCAGTGTGGCTTGTGCGATGGCAGCATGGCCTTCCATGGTTTAACACCAAACAAAAAGGTAACCATCAACTACAGCGTAAATGGTGCACCGAACACATCATATACAACAGTTGTAGAAACGGACGGCCAGGTAAAGATGACCCATCTTTGCGCAGGAAATTATACCGGAATTGAAGCCAAGATAAAAAGGCACAGAGCAACCGCAGCACCAGTAACTATAGTTGCTACAAGCATGACCCTTGCAACGCAGGATGCTACGAATCCAACATCGGCAAACGAATGTAATGGCTCTGTGATGTTTACAGGTGTATATGCCAATGACGGCAAAGTAACAGTAAGCTACAATGTAGATGGAAAACATAAAACATATGAAGGCTCTATAAACCCAGACCACTCGATATCTATACGTGGACTATGCCCAGGTAATTATAGCGGCATAACAGTACAGGTTAATACTTGCTCTGCAAATGGTACTGACTTTACATTAACAGCACCAATACCAGCACCACTGCCACCGGTAGCACCAGTTATTGATGCAGTAGACATTTCAATTCCGATACTGTTTGATGTAAACAAGACCGTTGTTCCGGCATCGTCTTATCCATTAATAGATGAAGCAGCAAAAGAACTGAATGCAAACACCAATGCACGCCTGACCATTGACGGTCACGCTGATGCAAGTGGTTCTGAACCATCGAACAAGGTACTGTCGCTAAAACGTGCAAACGCTGTAAAAGCACAGTTGACCAAGAGAGGTGTTAGTGCAAACAGGGTGAAAACAAGAGGCCATGGCAGCAGTATGCCGGCCGCAACAAATGCAACACGTGAAGGAAAGCGTGAAAACAGAAGGGCTATCATGAAAATGGAACCTGCACAGTAATACAGTATCTAATACAGAAAAGCAGTCTCATACATCATGAGGCTGCTTTTTTACATTTATGCCAATCTAATAGTGGCTTATCGTATGAGCTGTATATCGCCTTTCCCTTTAAGCTCGCCACAACTGCTTGATATACATTTATACAGGTAGAAGTAGCTGTCCATATCCTGCTGTACCCCATTAAAGGAACCATCCCAGCAACCGCCATAGGTGGAGGACGAATACACTATTTGCCCCCAACGATTAAAAACAGTAAGTAGATAGTTAGTTACGTTGCCCGGTATGTGGATACGGAAACAATCGTTTTTACCATCTCCATTAGGAGTGAAGGCAGTTGGTGTAAATAACCTTCCGGTACCATCATAAAAAACCTGTACGGTGGCACTATCTGTACTTGTACAGCCTAGCTCGGTAGTACCTGTTACATAATAAGTGGTATTTTCTTTAGGATACACCTTTGGTGTTGCAGATGTAGCATCACTAATGTCTATATCGGGTGACCATTGATATGATTGGGCGCCAGTAACAACGAGCTGACCTGCCTTATTGCCGCAATCGACATCGTGCACTTCAGTTATGCGCACAATTGGCTGAGTATGTACCATTACATAAACAGAAAGCGTGTCTTTTATGCCACATTTTTGTTCAGTTATGGCTACTTTGTATGTTGTATTTTGTTTAGGCCACGCACGGGGATTTGCCAAAGTATCGGAAGACAACGTACTGTCTGTATCAGGGTACCAGTAATAGGTATCGCCGCCTTTAGCAGTTAGTTGTGCAGTATCGCCTACACATACTTTTTTATTCAGCACATCGGCGGTAAAGTCTGTGCCATACACCTTTATGTTTACAGATGCTGTTTTGACGCAACCATTGGTCCCTGTTGCGGTCACAGTATAAACGGTGGTACTGGTAGCTACCAAATGAGGATCTGCGATGAAAGGACTATCGATGCCTGTACCATTCCAGGCGTAAGTGTAGCCGGGGGTTACATGCAGGTTGACAACGGTGCCGGGACATACGGAGGTGTCATTGTTTACGGAAATAACCGGCAGTGGCTTTACTAATATAGTGGCGGAGGTATCTACATAGCCCGGAGGATCGCAATTGCCTGATGAAAGTATCAATACCAGCTTGTAGGTAGTAGTGCTTACAGGTGCATTAGGTAGATAAATGGACTGGTTGCTACTTATATTATACATGGTATCTGCTACCTGCCCATCGGTAATAACGATGGTATAAGGTGCAGTACCCTTGGTTGCAATAAAAGTAAGAATACCGGGCGAACCGCTGCAGATGGTATCATCAACCAGGTAACCAGTGGGCGCCACTGGCAGACCTTGCCAATTGTACTTTACCAAGTAGCCATCTTCTGCACCCTGTGTAGAGAGGTATGTAGGAATAGGCTCCGGAGAGAAATTGGTTTTGAGGCCAGTAAATTGCCCACAGGTGTACATATACCCCAGGGAATCGAAAGCAATGCTACGCCCTTGGTCGTTACCTGTGCTACCTACATTGAAGCCACAGATGTAGTTGCCGTCCAGATCATATTTACAGAGGTATATATCGTTTTTGCCCTTGCTTACCAGGTATGCCGTTGCAGGGGAAGGATCAAAATCGACAGTATCCTGGAAATAACCTGTGGTATATAGCACATTGTTTTTAACGGCCAGCGCTGTGCCATCTTCATCATGAGGACCACCTATAAGTTCGGCCCAAACGTACGCACCCGACTTGGTATATTTTGCAAGGAACATATCACTATGAGTACCCCCGCCAGGTGAGATAAGGCCAGCCGGCGCTGCACCTGAGAAAAACATGGCAGGACTAGTTGAAGAGCCTGTAATATAAACATTCAATGAATCGGCGGATAAACCATATACAGCTTCATTACCTGTACCACCAACCTGCTGCACAAACTGGTAGTTACCAGAGGTATCATACTTTGCGAGGTAACCATCGTAGGTGCCGGATGCGGTAAGTACGGCTGTGCCGGCAGAGGGATCAAAATCGCCGGTAGCCTGAAACGTACCCACAGTATAAACATAGCCGCCTTCTGCCCTGATATTCCATACCGCATTGTCCACACCATTATTGCCGGGCCCACCAAATGAAAAGCCCCACGCCAACTGACCAGCCGGAGTGTACTTAATGAGGTAGCCAGTGCCCTTGAGTGCATTGAGCGTGGTAACGCCGGGGCCGGGATCTATATCCATAGTAAAATGAAAGTCGCCACCTACGTACACATTACCCACCTCATCTGTTGCGACCCCTTCAGCGATATCGAAAACAGAACTGCCGCCGAGGTCTATGGCCCAGGTGCAAGCCCCCAATGAATCATACTTTGCTGCAAAGCCATCACCACCAGTTGGTATGGGGCCATTGGCCACGCCTTGGTCGCTTAGATATTTGCCAGAAGATAAGGGATCGAAATTTATATGCTGGCCACTAAAATAGCCCACTATTATGGCATTGCTATTCTTATCGACTGCCAAGTTGAGTGCGCCATCGTCATTAGCGCCTCCAACGCTGAGACCCCACAAATACGCGCCGGAGGGTGAATAACATGCCAGGAAGATATCTGTATTTCCATTGCTGGTAATTGTATGAATGGCCGTGGAAGGATCAAGATCGACAGTGCCGGAGAAAATACCGGCGAGATATACATTGCCATTGGGAGCAACCGAACAGGCCCGGGCATCGTCACCTCCTGAGCTACCTATATCTGTAACCCATTGTGGTACCTGGGCACCTGCATGACAGATGCTGAAGCACAACAGAAGTGAGCACAACAATTTTTTAAAGTAGGCCATGTAAGGGTATTATATAGAAAGAATATAACGCCTGTACCCTAATAATATTACAATGTGGTTACATTATTTGCTAACCTCTATTTTGCTAACTTCTATATTTTACCAACTGCCGCTTGCACCACCGCCATCGGAACCGCCACCGCCAAAACCGCCGAAACCGCCACCGCCGCCACTATTGCCACCAAAACCACCACCGCCAAAGCCACCACCAAGGAGCCAACCTGCACCAAAAGCACCAAAACCACGGCCACTCATATAAGTGCCACCGCCGCCCCGGTTCCTGTTGATGAGCCAGAGAACAATGTAAATGCCCACTATGATGAGTATAATAACAATAGGTGGAACACGGTCGCCCTGGGGCTGTTCAGGTGCGCCAACATACTCACCTTTAGTAGCCGCAATAATGGAATCTGCGCCCTTTGAAAAGCCCTGATAATAATCGCCTGCCTTGAAAGAAGGCGTGATCTCGTTGCGTATAATGCGACCGCAAAGGGCATCAGTAAGGTCGCCTTGTACACCACCGCCAGTACTGATGTGAATTTTGTGGTTGTTAATGGCAGCGAGCAACATAATACCATTGTTCTTATCCTTCTGCCCTACCCCCCATTTATTGAAGAGACGAACAGTGTAATCTGCCACATCGTAATCGCCTATATCCTGCACGGTAACTACCGCTATTTGAGTAGAAGTGCTTTGAGCATAGCCATCCAGTTTTGCCTCCAGTGATGCCACCTGATCTGCGCTCATGACATGCGCCAAATCGTTTACCAACATTGGCGGGGTGGGCTGTGCGGGCAGGTCCTTGTCATCTTGCGCAGGCGCAGCGAACCAAAACATAGCCAGCAGCAATGTGAGTACAGAAGAACGGATCAATTTTATACAGCGGATCATTTGCCAAATACTATTTCATCAGGAAGCTGGTTGCGAGGTACTGTACTGCTATAAGGATAATGCAATGCCAAGACATCGCCCATCTCTTTGATACAGGCGCAAAGCCCTTCGGTTACATTATTATTTTTGAGCCAGCCCTTAAGGGTGGCAGCGGCCTTATCCCAAAAGTGGGCGCCGCCTGCTTTCTTATCTATTTCCACATCGCCAAATATGGCAAACTGACGATCTGTGAGTGCAACGTACACCAGTACGCCATTCCTCATTTCAGTTTTGTGCATATTAAGCTGCGCAAAAATCTCTTTAGCCCTGTCCATAGCGTCCATATAGGTACAATGGTGTTCTATAAACACGCGCACTTCGCCTGTAGTCTTGCTTTCAGCTTCCTTGATGCAGTTCACAATACGATGCTGTGCGTCTTCATCAAGCATATCCTTCTTTTTGGCGAACGGGAACATGACGTTTTGTTTTAAAATTGTACTTGTGGTGCATTTTGCGCTGCCTGATCGGCCTGGAACCAAGGGCGAGTGTGGAAACCAAACATACCCGCAACAATGTTTGACGGGAATGAGGTAACCTGCACATTAAAAGTTTTTACAGCGCCATTATATCCATCTCGTGCCACCTTGATGCGGTTCTCGGTACCTTCCAACTGATCCTGAAGGGATAAGAAGTTCTGATTGGCTTTAAGCTGAGGATACTGCTCTGACACCACCATTAACCTACCCAACGCCTGGCTGATCTGACCCTGGCTGGCTTGTATCTGTTTCAGTTTATCGTCTGTAAGATCGGCAGCATTTACGTTTATAGACGTTGCCTTAGCGCGGGCGTTTATGACCTGTGTAAGTGTATTAGTTTCAAAGTTAGCAGCACCCTTTACTGTGGCTACGAGGTTAGGGATCAAATCGCTACGACGTTGGTAGGCACTCTGTACATTAGCCCATTTTTCATCCACATCGCCACGCATCTGGTTCATTTTGTTATAGCCACAACCGCCTACTAATACTACAAGTAATACAATGCCTAATATTATATACAAACTTTTCATCGGGTTAATAAATTTTATTAAAATTACGATTTTGAGCAGAAGGAATTATATAAAATAAAAATACTAGCGGAAAGATACAGAATGGTAATGACGGTGTATATAATAATGATCTGTATCATTTCTATTCCTTCTCTCCGACCACAAATATTTATTTATAAATAAACTGTGTGTTAATTAGTAATAGTCCAGCTATTTTTGCACGCAAATATCCATTTACATGTCTTTTTCGTTTGAAAATACTTTTGACTACGCCCGAGAGCAGGATCGTACCGATATACTGCATACTTACCGCGAACGTTTCCTGTTTCCGCAGCATAATGAAAAAGACGTGCATTATTTCTGCGGTAACTCCCTGGGCCTGCAACCCAGGAGTGTGAGTTACCTGATGAATAAAGAACTGGAAGACTGGGGAAAATATGGAGTAGAAGGACATTTCCTAGCGCGGAACCCATGGTTTTCTTATCACCACCTATTCTCTGAACGCCTGGCACGTATTGTGGGTGCCCAACCAGATGAGGTAGTAGCTATGAATACACTTACCGTAAACCTGCATCTGCTGCTACTATCTTTTTACCGTCCCGCCAATGGACGCTATAAAATATTGATGGAAGCCGGGGCTTTTCCAAGTGACCAATATGCAATGGAAACGCAGGTGCGCATGTATGGCTATGACCCTAATGATGCCATAATAGAAATAGCGCCAAGAGCCGGGGCTTATACTATAGAAGAAGACGATGTAGTAGCTGCTATAGAGGAACATAAAGACACACTTGCCGTAGTAATAATGGGTGGCGTAAACTACTATACAGGACAGGTATTTGACATGGAGCGTATCACCGCGGCTGCGCACGCGGCTGGCGCGTATGCAGGTTTTGACCTGGCCCATGCTGTAGGGAATATACCTTTGAAGCTGCACGACTGGCATGTGGACTTTGCATGCTGGTGCTCGTATAAATATCTAAACTCCGGCCCCGGAGGTGTGGGTGGTGCATTTGTACACGAACAACACGGCAATAACCCAGAACTCTTCAGGCTAGCAGGCTGGTGGGGAAATGACGAGAAAAACCGCTTTAAAATGCAAAAAGGATTTGTACCCCAAAACGGTGCAGCCAGCTGGCAAATGAGCAATGCACCAGTCTTTAACATGGTAGCGCATAATGCCAGCCTGGATATTTTTGAAAAAGCAGGGCTGGACGTACTGAGACAAAAAAGCTTAAAGCTTACCGCCTACCTGGAATACCTGCTACGCCAGGTGACACACTTATCTTTTACTATTATTACCCCTGAAGACCCTAACAAAAGGGGCTGCCAGCTTTCGTTACTGTTTGCAGAACGCGGGCGTGAAATATTTGACATACTGACCGAAAAAGGCATAGTAGCTGACTGGCGCGAACCTGATGTGATACGCATAGCCCCGGTGCCACTTTACAACACATTTGAGGACTGCTATACGTTTTATAAAATACTGAGTGAGATAAAATAAACCTTGGCGATTACCGGCTCCGCCGGTAATCGCCATTCCTTAAACTAATTCCGTTAAATTTGCGGGCTTATAACTAGCATGGCTATATTTTTCAATATCACTACTCTACCCGCTTTTAAGAATGCAGTTGTCACCATTGGCACCTTTGATGGTGTGCACCTGGGACACCGATGCATATTGCAGGAAGTAGTAAGCCAGGCGAAAACAATAAACGGAGAAAGTGTACTTATCACCTTTGATCCACATCCACGTAAGCTGATATTCCCCGACCAGGAGTTAAAACTGCTGACCCCGCTACCCACAAAACTTGAGCTGGTAACAGACGCGGGGATAGACCATGTAGTAGTGGTACCTTTTACCCGGGATTTTGCCAACCTTTCGGCAGAAGATTATATTTCGCAATTCCTGGTGCAATATTTCAAGCCACACACCATCATCATAGGGCACGACCATCAATTTGGGCACGACAGAAAGGGAGGAATAGACCTGCTGCAACAGTTAAGCAAGCAATATGACTACCAAGTGGTAGAAATACCTGCACAGCTTATAGATGAAGCCGCAGTGAGCAGCACCAAAATACGTAAGGCCATAACAGCAGGGCATGTACAAGACGCAGCCCACATGCTGGGGAGATACTATACCCTGACCGGAAAAGTAATAAAGGGCAGACAACTGGGGCGAACCATAGGATACCCAACAGCCAACATAACTCCCAACGACCCTGCACAGGTGGTGCCAGCAATAGGTATATATGCGGTAACCGTACAGGTAGCCAGCGGAACGTTTAACGGGATGCTTAGCATTGGCTATAACCCAACCGTTACAGACGAACAGAAGATAAACATTGAGGTAAATATCTTTGACTTTGACCAAGATATTTATGGGCAGGAACTTGAACTATCATTTGTTACGTACTTGCGCAACGAGGAAAAATTTGCTTCTCTTGAGGCGCTGAAAGAACAGTTAGCTAAGGATAAAGAAAATACTTTAGCTATACTAAAAATCGCGCAAGTACTTTAAATTAACTTGAGAAACTCTTCTTATTCTAATATCTTCATTTTAGCCAGGCTGATCATCAAGACCTCTGCATATAAAGCATAGTCCTAACATCGTAATTTATTTTCAATGTTATTGTTATTCATTGATCACACAAATAGAGTGTTAATAGCTAATAGAAAATGAGCGACAAAACAAAGCAGGTTTTTTCTACAGGGTCACCAAGCAGGTGGCAGCGATTTAAATGGGGCTCCCGTTTTTTGCTGTTTGTTGCACTGATAGTTGTTATATTGGTCGGCGCGGCTTTATGGAACATATACAATCCTCAATTGCCCCAATTGAAACAACAGAGTGATCAGTATAAGATCATATTAAATCCTGATAAGCATTCCCTGCTACAGGAGACGAAAATAAACAAAGACTTTAATGGTTTTAGAAAGTATATAGACGCTAAGGGCAAAGGCAAAAACATTAAGTATGTGAGTACGGGTGATAGTATGCACCATTTTGCGACACCTATCCGTGCTGCATTTTACGATCCCGGAGACGAACAATCGTATCTGTCTTTAAAAAGCAATATTGATAAAATAAACATGCTGCTCCCGGAGTACATGTATATAGACACTACTGCCGATACTGTATATGTAAATAAAGATTTTCGCGGAGAAGATATTATTAAAGCTTCTGGTGTAAGAGTGGTTGCCATGCTGTCCAACTTTTTTGGCGATGATTTTAATGGCGCTGTATTGCATCGCATATTGCATGACCCTGCGAAAAAAGAACGCCTTATTAATGATGTGATCAAGATAATACAGGCCAACCATTTTGCAGGGGTAAATGTTGACTTTGAAGAATTGTCTGAAAAAACAGATGAGCCTTTCATCTCCTTTATAAAAGAGTTATCTGCAAAAATGCATGCGCAGGGATTATTAGTAACCATGGATGTATCCCCATTCAACGAAGACTATAACCCCAAGGAGCTAGTAAAATATACTGACTACTTATTCCTCATGGCATATGATGAGTACAGCGAAGGTTCAGCAGCGGGACCGATATGCAGCCAGAAGTGGATAGAGGCTGCTCTTGACAATATAAGTACAGGCGTGCCATCTGATAAAATTGTATTGTGCATTGCAGGATACGGCTATGACTGGGCGGAGCATACAAAAGGAGAAACGGTATCGTATGAGGAGGCTATAACTAATGCAGCAGATAATAAATCGCTTATTGATTTTGATAATGACACGTACAATCTCACCTATAGCTATGACGATGATGACAATGTAAAGCACCATGTTTATTTTACCGATGCGGCTACAAACTTTAATACCATTCGGTTTGCTGTAGAATCGGGCGTGGCAGGTGTTTCGTTATGGCGATTAGGCTCTGAAGACAGCCGGTTGTGGACATTTTACAATAGTGATATGAGTACGGAAGGGCTAGCACATTTTAACTTCAACAACCTGAAATATATAGAAGCTAACAACACTGTAGATTATGTGGGTGAGGGCGAAATACTGGATGTTGTAAGCACGCCCAAAGCCGGATACATAGAAACACAACTGGATACAACAGAATTATTAATAAGCGAAGAGGATTACAAAAGCATTCCTTCTGTTTTTGTAATGAAGAAATTTGGCAAGAAAGCCAAGACCGTTGTACTATCTTTTGATGATGGTCCTGACATTAAATATACTCCCCGCATACTTGATATACTCCGTAAAGAAAAGGTACCTGCGGTGTTTTTTATGATAGGTATTAACATGGAGAATAACATACCTCTTGTTAAAAGGATCTCGAACGAGGGATACGAGATAGGCAACCACACATTTACCCATCCCAACATGGCCCAAATAAGCAGGCAGCGTGCCGTGCTTGAGCTAAGTTCAACGCGGTTACTCCTGGAAAGCATAACCGGCCACTCTACAACTTTACTGCGGCCACCATACAATGCAGATGCTGAGCCAGAAACCATGGATGAATTGATACCGGTGGCACTGGGCAAGGAGTATAATTACCTTACAGTTGGTGAGTCTATTGACCCTAACGACTGGGAGGTGGGTGTTACTCCTGATACTATTTTTAACAGAGTTGTGCAGCAAGAGGCTTTAGGCAGCATCATACTGCTACACGATGCCGGCGGTAACAGGGAAGCAACTATTGCCGCACTACCGCGCATTATTAAATATTTTAAAGACAAAGGGTACACCTTTATCTCTATAGGCGATCTAATAAATGAAAAGAAGGCGCAACTGATGCCTGTAGTACCCAACAATAAAGCATATGACCTCATACAAGTAAACTACTACATAGCCGAGTTTGGTTTCTGGGCTTCTCTTATTCTTTATCGCGTCTTTATTATATGCATTGTGTTGTCTCTTTTAAGAATACTATTTTTCGCTGTTTTAGCAATAAGAGAATTCTTGAAAGATAAAAAGCAAAGCAAGATTCCGTGGGAGGAAATACCATATATCGACATTATTGTACCGGCATACAATGAAGAGGTGAATGCAATAAATTCTGTCAACAATTTATTGAAACTCACTTATCCTAATTTCAATATTGTGTTTGTTAATGATGGTAGCACCGATAGTACTTACAGTAAGGTTTCTGCTGCTTTTGCAGATAACCCTAAAGTAAAAGTATTTACCAAACCCAATGGAGGAAAAGCATCAGCACTAAATTTTGGCATCAGCCAATCTACAGCTGAATACTTGCTGTGTATTGATGCTGATACCTACCTGGTGCCGGGATCGTTAAGTTTACTAGTGCGGCATTTTAAAGATGAAACAACAGGCGCGGCGGCCGGAAATGTAAAAGTAGGTAACGAGGTAAACATACTTACAAAATGGCAAAGCATAGAGTACATCACCAGCCAGAATTTCGATCGCAATGCGTATGCCAATATAAATGCGATAACTGTGGTGCCGGGGGCTATAGGCTTATTCCGAAAAAAAGCGATTGAAGAAGCAGGTGGTTTTACCAGTGATACATTTGCAGAAGACTGCGACCTTACAATAAGGATATTAAGGGCCGGTTTTATAATTAAGAATGAGAACAAAGCTATCGCTTTGACTGAAGCGCCCGAGACCCTTAAGGTGTTCCTGAAACAAAGATTCAGATGGAATTTTGGAGTGATGCAATCTTTCTGGAAAAACAGGGATGCTTTATTTAATTCAGATTACGGCAGCCTGGGGTGGGTAGCCTTACCCAACATCCTTATATTCCAAATCATGATCCCTTTTATTTCTCCGTTCGCTGATGCGCTTATGCTCATAGGATTAATGACAGGCAATGCTAAAGAGATATTAGGCTACTACCTGATCTTTATGTTGGTAGATGCTGCTGTGGCTGTAATGGCATTCTCTTTTGAGAAAGAAAAACTGTCAAAGCTCATCTGGTTTTTGCCACAGCGTTTCGCTTACAGGTGGCTCATGCTGTATGTGCTTTTTAAGGCGGTAAAACGCGCTATAAAAGGAGAATTACAAACATGGGGAGTACTCAAAAGAACCGGTAATATCCAGGAGAATTCTAGGCTCAAATCATTCAAAATATAATAGTTTCTTGTTCATGAAAAAGGTTGCCATGGAGGCAACCTTTTCATCTGTTGAGCGAACTGTATCAATTGAAAATATGATCTAATTGGATTATGCCAATGTATTCTTTTTAAGCCGGTTGGTATAAACATCTATACCAACCGGCAAAAGGAGATCATACTAAAACTGAGAAATTTGCAACCATGTTGTTCCATCATATACAAAAGTCTGAGCATATTCAATATCTGTTCCAATAACTTTAACTGAGTTTGCGGCATAAGTATTAAAACTAACTGCACCAAAACCACCTTTACTACCAAAGTTAATTGCTACACTGGTAAAACTATGCGGCACAAGTACCTTAATTGTATTTCCAGCTACAAGACTAGTCCCTGGCAATGTAAGAGTAATGCCATCTGTTGTGACAAGATACGCTGTGCTGACTGCAACCGTTGTACTGCTACCTTGTGATGTATAAATATACCCTACACCAGCAGGAACTGTTATATTGGCACTACCATCAAACGAGATACCGTTAATAGTGCGTGCCGTAGCTAATACTGTAGCTTTGCCAGCTGTTAAATTGCTTGCTGTTCCACTAATATTAGTACCTACTAAGGCACTTGGCGTACCCAAAGAAGGCGTAACCAAAGTAGGTGAGGCCGCTAAAACCACACTGCCGCTACCGGTAGTACTTGCGGCAGATACCGTACCTGCGCCATTTGCAGAAAGCAAACCGTTTATTGCACCCGCACCACCCTTATTGGTCGGCACAACATTGTTATAGCTGGTAACGCCTGTACTTGTTATTGATATGTCTCCGCTAACAGTAACAGGTGTTGTAGGTACTGCACCTGCGGTACCGGTCAAATAAACCTGGCCCGCTGCAGTCCCTGCGCTTAAACCGCCGCCAGAAGATGGCGTGGTCCATACCACGTTAGTACCGTTATAACCCAATACCTGGCCGCTAGTAGCGCCTGTTGAAGATATGTCTGTAGTAGCTACACTGCTGGCAAGGTTCAATTTACTATAAGCTATAGCTGCAGTGTTGCTTACGTCAGAATTGGTTATTTGTCCGAATGATGGCACGCCTGCTGCATTACCATGCAATACTGTGGTTGCAGTACCCTGGTTTGCAAATTGTGCTGAAGTAAGATTGAGTGTTGTATTCTGAGCACTGGTAATGCGGCCTTTCCCATCTACTGTAAATAATGGAGCAGGACTGCCGGGGATGCCATATGAACCTGCAGCAACGCCGCTTGTTCCTAAGGTAAGGGCACCTGTGCTTGCCAATGTTGCGTCGCCACTTACGGTAACAGGTGTTGTAGGAGCAACGCCCGCAGCACCGGTCAAATATACCTGGCCTGCTGTTGTGCCTGCGCTTAAACTGCTGCCGCTGCTTGGTGTGGTCCATGCTACGGAAGTACCATTATAGCCCAGCACCTGGCCGCTTGTAGCGCCGGTCGGTGATATATCCGTTGTCGCTACGCTGCCTGCAAGGTTCAACTTGCTATAA
>JARLGY010000024.1 GCA_031292525.1 Flavipsychrobacter sp.
CTTCTACCTTCTTCGACACCTTTGGCCCATCGTTTACTAGTAATGGCATGACATCTCTCTTTCTGTACTGCTACCATGGTTTATATTCTATAAGTTACCAATAGATTATTAATATTCATTAATATTAATAATAAGTTAGGAATGTTTATAATAAATAATGCTATTCAATTAACATATATATCATTATTAGATATCTCTTTTTGTATGTCACTATCCTCACTATCCTCCTCTTTCATATGACTACTACAACAGCTACATCTAAAACTGCACTTAATGCTATTAAATAGTTTCTTTAAATGGCTTAACATACATATATATGAGATATTATTAAAATGATTGCCTAATTCAATGTCCAGGAGATCACATTAGGGAAGAACCCAACAGTATAACCGCCAGGGAATTGGCTTCCATTAACTGTGCCGTAACAGTAAACAAATACAGTTCCACCACCTGGATTGTACAGACCTAAATTACCTATCTGTGTAGTGGATCCACTCTGACACATCATGAATTGATAGGGGGCATGTCCAGATCTAAGAAAACGTGCAGGAATGACACCGCTAGCTAGGATGGCAACTGTGGACAATGCTCCAGATGTGCCAAAACCAGGAAGCGTAATAGTTACAACACTCCCAACTCTAACAATTGGATATGTAATATTGACAGTCTGGCCACCTCCTGTAAGTGTTGTAACCCACGAATACTCTTCGTAGTAGGTAAGGGATGTTGCCGTCCCACCGGTGGTTGGTAATCGTAATCCAGAGGCTGTAATAGTTCCGGATGTGTTTACAGCTGTAACACTTGTATTACCTAGCTGAATTGCATTCGACGCTGCTACGCTCGCTTGATATCCGATCGCTGTCGCATTCGTCAAAGTACCTGATGAAACATTTGATTGATATCCGATTGAGGTATTACCGGATCCCGATGTGACACTTGTTAACGCATTCGACCCGCAACCAGTATTATAATTTCCCATGCAACCTACTAAAGTGCCGCATCCTAATGCTGTATTATCAAATCCTGATGTCACAGTCATCAAAGCACCGTAACCAACTGCTGTATTATTTCCTCC
>JARLGY010000025.1 GCA_031292525.1 Flavipsychrobacter sp.
CAAAACCCCAAAACCCCAAAACCCCAAAACCCCAAAACCCCGTGCAATGGTATCAGAACACACGCAGCCAGGACAGTATAATGAGCGTGTAGAATAAACGTTTCGTCAGAATGCAAAATTCTACACTAATAGGCATGCAATAATATATGTGCATAAATATGGGGGACAGCATCGTAACATAATAAAATAAAGATGGAATCGGGAAGGCCAACATGCAAGGTTCACGGAGACCCCATCCAGCTGATCTGCCAGGACTGCAAGGAACTAATGTGCTGCTGGTGCACAGGCCCACACTTCAAAAACGGATGCAAAGGCAGAGCAGTGGACCTCGCTTCCTACGCTGAGCAGGACCTCCTATTGCAGCTCCACGATAAGCTTGCAGAATTCGAATCTGGAAAGCAGAAGATCGAGGACTCAGCTTTGGGATTTGCGAAAGCGATTCCTGAGATCGTAAAGAGCCTTCGCGGCATAAAAGAGAGTACCGAGAGGCGACTGGCGGAGATCAATAAGACTCTCGCAGCACTGGAAGGATGCGGTCCGGAATCAGCGGGCTCTGTGTATACCACGATGAAGGAAGACATTGAGTGGTATATTGAGGGGCTCCCATTTGCTGCCAAAAATAAAAATACCGACCAGATAATTAAAGCGATAGGTGCCGTTCAGAACTGTGTAGGCGACATAGAATTGCAGCTAGTCGGTGATATAATCACAAGTGCAAATAAAGTTCTGATCGAGACAAAGGAATTCGATATACTATGCGAGAACCTGAAGGCACTGGTAGTGAAACGTCAGAATGTGTTCAAACGGAACTTGATGTTGGGGCATGAGGTAACAAGCAAATTTGTATATGGGACTTGCGATAAAATGGGTGGCTATAAAAAACTGTGCAGATACGATATTGCTACTAATAAGATTGCTCAGTGTATTAATGTACCGGATAATTGTTCAGTATTGCAAATCGGGAAGCGGATATTCGTCTCTGGAGGAAGCAATCCGGTATCAAACACTCTTTCAGAATTCTCGGAGGAGACGCAGAGCTTAGTAGGCAAGTTGCCGATGAACTATGCAAGATATTATCACACCGCTATAGCAGTTTCTGATGATCAGTTTATGACTATTGGCGGGTACAATGGGGGAGCGTTTTTTTCGTGCTGCGAGGAGTATTCTATCCGGGATAACACTTGGAAAATGATTTCGTCATTGAATCAGGCTAGATGCTCTGCGGCCGCCGCGTTATTTGATGACAGTGCATATCTCTATGTTATTGGAGGAGTTGGTAACAACAACGTTATAGAAAGAATGAACATGAAAGAGAAAAGAGTATGGGAGAGGGTTGCTTTATGTGTTGCAGCGGAAGTACCGCTCAACGATTATTCGGCTGCATTTCCTATTTCTACAGATGAGATCATGCTACTTGTTGGATCCAATAAGACTGATTATGGGATATACAACATAAAAGCTGGTACTATCAAAAAGCATTCCCAGAGTCTCAAGCCAGAGTATTATTATGCAAATGGAGTCTGCATGATAAAGAGGACTGCGTATATAATGGGAGCGTATGGGCACCTGCATATATGCAAAATTGTTGCGAAGAAGATCGAAGAGATCGACTACTCTGCTGCCGTTTCTGTATAGATCCACTCGTCGCGGGGTTGACTGAGGCTCTATCTCCTAATCGCAAGCAATACCTTCATAATATATTGCCTGAGTATTGAGTATGAGGGGCTTGAGAAGCGATAGCACGCCTGTGCTCGCATATCGCGCATGGGGTTTTGGGGTTTTGGGGTTTTGGGGTTTTGG
>JARLGY010000026.1 GCA_031292525.1 Flavipsychrobacter sp.
CACCCAGGCCACCACGGCCCTGTACCTTTATGTTGGTGCGCGCCACAGGCTGTGTATAGCCCTGCTCACTCAGCAATAGTATTTTGCGTTTTGCATCTGCAATGCGGCGATCAGGATTCATAGAGATCTGATCGGTACCCGCGCGCAGCACAAAATTCTCAAACGCCTCTGCCGCCGAAGTAGATACCTTGGCTGTACCAACATTTATGAACAGTTGCTGCAGGTAGTTCATTTCCACATCTTCTTTTATGGTGCGGTCGGCAGCGCGCATTGCCATTTCCTTGGTACCACCACCACCGGGTATAAGGCCTACACCTACCTCTACCAGGCCAATGTAGCTTTCCGCTGCGGCCTGTACGGCATCAGCATGCAGGCACATTTCGCAGCCACCACCCAGCGTCATGCCATGGGGCGCAACAATGGTGGGTATGCTACTGTAACGCAGGCGCATAGTAGTATTCTGGAACTGGCGTACTGCAAAATCCAGCTCATCATACTCCTGCTCGGCCGCGAACTCATGATGTTCCAGATGTTCTGAAAGGCATCTGGAACTAGCCAATAAAATCCGTTCTGTGAACGGCATTCAATGTTATGCAGCTAAATTAAAGAACATGCCCCAGTGCATCCTCGTTTATAACGAGGATGCACTGGGGCAGCGTTTGTAACGCCACCTCACAACAAACTTGTGGAACACTACCAACCGTGGAACTGTGCACATCTTCTTTTGGTAAACCACTTCCACCAATAGTATCTTGCGCTGTGGTTGTGTTTCCTGGCAGCTCCATTCAACAGACACAAAATGTCCGTTCCAGATTAAAATATTCTGACAGACATTTTAGAAGTCAGAGGTGACGAAACGCAAACCAGTAAAGGGATTTACCCAAAAATAAAAATGTCGGCCAGCGGACATTTTAAGACATTCTGAGAAAAAAAGGACATTTTAGTACCAACAAATACTGCGCTCCGATCCCTGTGTTTTTGCACAATCCTGTAATCTTGAAATCCCGTAATCTTGTTCAGGACAAAATACAATAATTTCTTCACCTCCAAACAGACATTATCACTTAAAACCCTTACCAGTATTGCATTACAGCCAATTACAAAAATGTCCGTCGACGGACATTTCAAGACATTTTGAAGGGAAACAGACATTTTACATTGTTGCAGAAGAACATAGCACCGTCAACTCACTTCACCACCTCATCATGCTTATCCTCACCTTTCTTCTTGTACACAAACATGTCGCCCTCAAATTTGTAAATGTAGTAGCGCTCGTCCATGATGCCGGTGTTGGAGATGATGGGAAGGAATAGTTTAGACTTGTCGGCGCTGAAGTGCAGGCTGTTGAACTGGCCATGGTAGCCGCCGGTGCTATCGCCGGTGTAGTTTTCCCTGTAGGCATAGTCTATAGACTTAGTGATCTTATCACCGGTTTTGAAGAAGGGTATGGAGATGAGGCTGTCCTTCTCTATGGTGTATGCTTTTACTTCATAGCCCTTGCTGTCGCCTGCTATGTTGCAGTCGGTAGCCAGGTAAACAGTTTTGCCCGTGTTGGTGTGTACGGTTACCAGGTCTGTAAAGTAAGAGCCGGGATCGCCATGTTTGTATAGGTTGCTGATACTGCTGATGACGTTTACTTTGGTGCCGCTTGCAGTGGCGTATTGCATCAGGGCATCAAAGCAATGCAATGTCTCATCGAGCCACGTATCCCAACAGTAGAAACGCAGGGTGCTGTCTTCAGATGTAACGGTAAGCAGCCCCGATTCCTGCGCTTTCTCAAAACCGTAGCGTAGTGTTGCAGGGTCGTGGCAGGTGGCCTTCATGTAGCTCATGAGCCTGTCGTTAGCTACTATAAGCGAATCGTTATAATCGGTAGGCGTTTTGAATACCTCGCCCCAGTAATTGATGCGTTCCAGGTAGCCGCTTACTGTTTTATCTACTTCCCTGGCATGCTGGGCATGCAGGGAAGTAGATAGTATGGTGCAAATAAGGAAGAAGTAATGTGTTTTCTTAATGAACATTTTACTTTAATTCCTCAACGGTTTACCGGTTTGTAAAATACTTTGTATGCGCTCAAGTGTTTTGCGTTGTCCG
>JARLGY010000027.1 GCA_031292525.1 Flavipsychrobacter sp.
AATTTTTCTATTTCTAAATTCATATTATAATAGAGTTAGAAATTAATAAAAGTTTACCACAATAAATTTATTGCAAGATTATTTTTTGAATATTTATTGAGTTTCCAATTCCCTTTGATATTATTTGCTCGTGCTAAATATGCATTTCTTTTTTTATCTGCTGTGCCTTCTGGGACTGTATTCAACATTTCTAGGAATAAGTATATAATAAAGTCACCATAATTGCAATTTCCAAAATAAATATATTTTCCTGTTTCATCTTGTATCATTAATTTGTGAATTCCATCATTGGCGAATTGAACTTTGTTATATTTTAACAGTTTTGCCCTATCATTGATGACATTTAGGTATTTTGTAGGGCTTATATTTACTCGTTTTAAGTTAGCTTTGAACTCTGTCATATAAGATATGGAAAGAAATCTTTTTCGGAGAATTACGGGGAATTTTGAACTTTTGACACAATTTTCGAACTCATCAAACTAAATGGTACATATGAAAGTTCAATCGGTTTTGCATCATCTCTCATATTGCGGAAGATATTTAAATAAGTTTACCCTCATACATTTTTCGTTGCACATTTGGAGTCCCCATACAAAGAATAGCTCGTGACGCTGAGAGAGTTGAGGACTGCTATTTGCACTGGAGTTGCCCCCAATGTACATCATACACATATCCAAAAATGGGCGGTGGAGGTTATATATTACGGGAGATAGAGGAACGACGAGTTAGGTTTGAGAATGAACACATCTGGCGACACTTGTTGTCCTAGCGTCGGCTGTGGGTCTCCAATCGGGCTGAAAACTTGGCTACTGGGGTAATTTATTATTCTGAGTTCAATGGTGTAGTCGGCGAGGACGAATATGTAGGTGTGCTCAGCACCAGTGTCTGTACCAGTGTCATCGTTGATTGTCACTTGTCATACCTGTAGGTGGCGCCTGCTTATATACCCCCGCCCCCCCTTACATGTTTGTAAGAAAACGACACTGATTAGTGACCTTGCATGTGTGGTACATGTAGGGAA
>JARLGY010000028.1 GCA_031292525.1 Flavipsychrobacter sp.
GGCAATACCGGACTGGTACCTACTCCATTTGCAGTAAGGGTAACACTGCCGCCATTACAGAAGGTGGTGGGACCTGATGGCGATATTGTTACAGCTGATGCACTAAGTACTTTTACATTTACTATCGGCGATGCTGTGGCACAACCATAAGGGTTTGTTGCAACACTCGTATAGTTACCAGCTGTAGTAGCTGTGTAGGTAGGGCTGAATGCATTAGGTATAAAGTTGCCATTCACCTGCCACTGGTAGCTATTACCAGATGCGGTGTTGGCTGTAAGTACTACACTGCCGCCGGCACAAAACTGTGTGGTCGTAGTAGTACTAATAGTATCTGTTGGGTAGGCACTTACTTTCAGGCTTACTGTGTTAGACTGTATATTCTGTACATGATCACATGTACCTGTTACGATTACTTTATAGCTGCCACTATCAGCAAACTGTGCATTTCCTATAGTAAGCACGCTGGAAGTTGCACCGGTAATAAGGCTGCTGTTCTTATACCATTGGTAGGTAAGACCATAACCTGTAGCATTTACAGATAATGACGTAGTCCCGTTAAGACACACAGCCGAATTTTGTGGCTGGAAAGTAATGTTAGGAGGGGTACAACCAAAACTATCTATTTTGATACTATCAACAGCTATAAGACCACCGGCAATAAGTACACCTCCTGCTGGATGCGGAGTGTTTGAATACCAGGAAAAGAAGTATGCTCCTGAAACCTGGGGAGTAAAGGTCAAACTGGCGGTCTGGTGGCCGTCAACAGTAATAACGTTACTGAATAATGATGTTGCCGCTGTACCGCCTGGTATACCTGTACCTGAAGTAGGAGGTTGTACCGCATAGTTCTCATACAGGTATAGATTCTCCGGATATACCGGGGCTACGTTGGTGGTTAAGTAATCAGCACGGCCACGTTCATACCCAAATCTGATACGGTAAGTCTCACCCGCGTTCATAGGTAAGGCAGGCAAGGTAAAGTATGCGTTTTTGCCCGACTGATAATTACCTTGTTTATCATCTTCGCTTATTACTGAAGGGTACGCTGTACCATTGGCATCACGGAAAACTATATTGGTACCCCATTTGCTCTGCAAGCTGCTGGTTACATTCTCAGTAAAACAGTACGGTATCTGAGTGTTAGGAGTTGTGTTAAAATACTCAGCATATGGAATAGAGTAACTGTTAACAGGAACTACGTAATTAGTAGTAGAATAAGTAACCTGGTTAGATATACCACAACTATCACCTACTCTGTAATAGGTTGTGGAGGTAAGCACGGGTGTTGTATAAGAAGTAGTGTCAGGAGCGGGAACATTGCTCCAGGTACCAGGCACCCCAGATGTGGACGATTGCCATACATAATGGAGCGAACCTGCAGTATTGGGGTCAAATGCCGCAATATTTGCAATCCCTCCGCTACATAATGGAGAAATAGCCGCAGTAGTTATCTGAGGCGGGGCAGGAGCACCGCTACATGGCGCTATATAGATCAGGGAAACATCGTCCATGAACATATCATATCCATAACCTGAAGTAGCATGAAAAATAATATAAGTTGATGAAGTAGCATATGCTGCCGGAATATTTTTTGTAACCTTAAAATATCCGCTGCTGCTGGAATGGCTGTCACCCGCAGTATTTGTATAGTTGTTTGGAAATACTGTTGACAATTTATACCCTCCTGTTGATGTTGGCGAGGTGTTCACATACACATCGATCTCATCAGAATAGTACGTAGAATAGTTATATACCCAATAAGACAATTGATAATAGCCCGCGGTACTCGACATATTCAATGAAGGGCTGATTAAATCCCCTGTACTTCCGCCTACTATATCCCAACTCTCATAACCTGCAACCTTTGTACCACCGTGCGCAACAACTGCCGGAGCTACATAATAAGAACTACTGCATAAATAAGCACCCGATACCCCGGGATCCCAATCTACAGTACAAGCATACGTTGACGATGATGAGCTATGATTTAATGTCCAACCTGCTGGAGGAAAAGTAGCTCCTTCAAAACCTTCAGGTCCAAGTATGTATTGTGCTTCTGCATGCATGCCCCCTAGAACGAGAAATAAGGACAGCACAATAGTTTTAATGGATTTGGGTAAAAAATTTAGATTCATAAAATGCATTTTGCTTTTTAACAATAACTTAAAAATAATAAAAAAAATCTTTGAAAATATTTTTTTTACAACTCATGTAGAAAAAATTACAAATACATGATAGTGAAGATACCATTAACATGCATTTTAGCCTCTATTATTAATAATTCATATTAGCAAGACGCACTTTTTATGAGACAGGTTAGTTTTAATAGAAATAATGTTTTGATTTAGAGCATCATACAATTTTCATTTATTATAAATAAGTTTTTAAACGGAAAGAGCGCTCCATGCTGGAGCGCTCTTTCCGTTTTACTTTTTTAAAATATTTACCAGCTGGTTTTTACCAGTTTGTCTATTTTAATAACATTATTGTTTTCATCATAAACAGTGATCATATACACACCATTCGATAATCCACTTAGATCAACCTGGGTTACATTATTACCTTGAAGTATCTTTTTACCATCCAGGGCAGATATAGCCACATTCACTTTTACTGGCGATTCTATATGGACAATGGAGGTAACAGGATTAGGGAAGATCTTGATGTCTGACTTATTCACCGTTGATACTCCTACACCAAATACATAACTGGCATCACTGGTCTGAGTACATCCAAAACC
>JARLGY010000029.1 GCA_031292525.1 Flavipsychrobacter sp.
ACAGCACCGATATTTAATGCCGTGCCATTGGTTTGTAAGATACCATTCACCGTATTATTGCTAGCAGCAGTGGAAACTAAACCACCGGTGAAGGTATTAGTACCAGCAAAAGTATTAGCGCCGGTATTTAGTAAGGTGGTCGCGGAAGTAATAGCACTACCACCGTTGAGTAACAAACCATAATTTTGTGCGGCTGTGGTTAACGTGCCGGCGGTTAATAAACCACTGAACGTGACATCACCTGTCGCCGTTTTATTGAGTGCTACTGTGTTAGCTGTCACCGCACCACTAAAAGTGGCTGCTGCAGAATTACTGAGAGTTAAATTGCCTGTACCAGTAAATGAGGAGGCTGAGACGATACCACCGGTGCCAGCATTCAAGATTAAGTTATTAGTGCCGCCGGTGACCGCACCGATAGTTAAATTAGCACCAGCCGCCACTGTGTTATTGGTCGCTAAGGTGGAATTACCGCTCAAGGTCACAGCGCCGATATTTAACACGTTACCATTGGTTTGTAAGATACCATTCACCGTATTGTTGCTAGCGGCAGTGGAAACTAAACCACCGATAAAGGTATTGGTACCAGCAAAAGTATTAGCGCCAGTATTTAATAAAGTGGTGGCGGAAGTAATAGCGCTACCACCATTCAATAATAAACCATAATTTTGTGCGGCTGTGGTTAACGTACCGGCGGTTAATAAACCACTGAACGTTACATTGCCGGTGGTGTTAGTCAAGGCCACGGTATTCGCGTTAACGTTACCGGCAAATGTCGCGCCACCGGAATTGGTTAAAGTTAAATTGCCTGTGCCAGCAAATGAAGAAGCCGAGACAACACCACCCGTGCCCGCATTTAAAATTAAATTATTAGCGCCGCCGGTCACCGCACCTACCGTTAAATTAGCACCAGCTGCCACGGTATTATTGGTCGCTAAAGTGGAATTACCGCTCAAGGTCACAGCACCGATATTTAATGCCGCACCATTCGTTTGCAAGATGCCATTCACGGTATTATTACTAGCAGCAGTAGAGACTAAACCACCGGTGAAGATGTTGGTACCAGCAAACGTATTCGCACCGGTATTTAATAAAGTGGTGGCGGAAGTAATAGCGCTGCCACCATTCAATAAT
>JARLGY010000030.1 GCA_031292525.1 Flavipsychrobacter sp.
AACCTGTGCCTGCAGCAGTAGTAGATGGTATAGTACCGGTAATAGTACCAGAACTCGTTGATGTAACACTGCCGATATTTACAGGACTCGAAAAACTACCCGAAGAATTAGACAACTGAAGCGTAAAGGTGTTGGTACTACCAAAGAAGCCAGCTTTTGTATATGGTAAACTTAGACTGACACCAGCACACTTTAATGTATCGGTGAATGGTTGATTCACAGTGATTGCCGGAGGAACAGCATTTAAAACACCACAACTGTTGGCAATAGCAGAATCAGGCAAAGCACCACTCCATATTTTCAAATCATCTAGGTCGCCATTAAACCTATAGGAGAAAGAAGAGCCACCAGATGGATAATAACCGATAACAAGTGTAGGGGTAGTACTTCCATAACTATATTGGTTGCCGTAATGGGCAGAATCAACTGCTATTCCATTCAGATATGTTTTTGCCCAATTGCCATCAAAAGTGGCGGTCATGCAATACCATGTATTTAATTGTATGTAGTTACCATCATGATATGTAATATTTGCAGTACCAGCAGCTGAAGTTAAGAATTCTGTATAATTAGGACTGTAAATAGCGCAACTGCCATCATGTGTGTTGTCATTAAAACCTACTTCTATAAGATCACCGGTAAAAGCCGTTCCTCTGTTTATTATATCTTCTTCCTGGCAAGTATTTGAATTAAAACTGTCCACTTTTATAATCATTTGAATTGTCCAAGTGGTTAAATTTAGTAGTGAACTATAGGGCACATCAATATGAGAACTCATCCCATTAAAATGATATGCAGTATTCGCTGTTCCTGCCTGACCTGAAGTTAGTGTTGCATTGTATACAGTACCATTCAGGGCATTTCCAGAGCCATCATTAGCATTACCATTAAAGTTCCAGGAACCAATAAGAGTTTGGGCAGATGTTAATAAGGGAAAATAAAAAATGATAGCGAATAGGATAGATAGTTTTTTCATGGCTTATTATTTTCAATTAGAAGTATTACTCAATTACAAATATTAAAATCACTGTTTCTGAAGTAGATATTTTCTACAAATAAACACCTGCTGACATTGCGGAAATGTATATTGGCATGTCAAAATATTCACTTCTGACAGAAACGCTTTTACTTCTGTACAACATTTCGCATACAAAATATATTCAACTGAAGATCATAATCCGAATGTCTTTGAATTATCGAGAACGGCGCATCATAAACCTTCGCAGCCTCTTGTATATAAAAAATGAACCCATTTGAATTTATGATGGAGAGCAATTCTATTAATTCTTTGTTTTGATGAAATTTACCGTGGTATTCCACAAATAGCGACTCAACTAAGTGTAGTTTATCAGCGATATCAACTAAAACGTCATATTCTGCACCTTCTATATCTATTTTAAGAAAATCAATCTTTTTATCTATTATATCTCTAAGTCTTATTGCCTCTACCTCTACCGAATCGTTATTTTGATCGGATATCTTACTAGCTTGCGAACCGGCATTATTGAAATGTAGGACTTCGTTTTTATTCCAAACGGCTTCTCTCCTTAATTCGACATTTGTCAAGCCAAAGGTTTTTACATTTTTCTGCAAAAGCTCAAAATTAATTGCGTCAGGTTCAAATGCTATAACCTTTGCATAGGGATGATTTTGTTTAAGATATAAAACACTTAACCCAATATTTGCACCACAGTCAATAATAGTTGCATTTCCAGGTAATGATATTTTGTAAATTTCATCTGCAAATATTTCTACAAGGCCGTGCATAAGTTCACCGCCATTCTTGTAGGCCACTTGTTTCCCTAATAGGTTATGATATTTAATTTCATGACGGTTTGCATGCTTTAAATATTTTATACGCACCAAAGTTAATCCAGTCGATTTATATCTTTTTTTATAAGCATCATTTTTTTGCTTTTTGTGCAAAAAACCTTTGATTGCATTCAATAACATAACCTTTTATTTAATAAATGTAACAATAATATAATTTATATTATAAATAATGAATATTATTGCATTAACCTATTTAACGTTATCCCCTTAAGATTAATTAAAAAACGCTAATTCTAATAATTTCAAATGCCTGTAAATATAAAGCAAAAAGCATTTGTACACTATTTTCGTTCAATTGGTATAGCTGATATTGATTTATCTTGCAGCGCAGATTCTAAGTGCCAATGCATACATTGTTCAAAATAAAATTATTTAGATGCATTTTGTGGATTACATATCCTTTTGCCCTGTTTATTCTATACCCAATAGTATTTTTTAAAAAAAGGAAGAACACTCAGCATTTTTTCTTCTTTGACAGATACGAGCTAGGCGGCGCACAAAGAGTTCATATAGATATCTTACAAAGTATTAGCGACCAGAAAAAGCAGGTTTACTTTACACGTCTTTCTAAAAACATTCTCTTAAAAAATGAGTTTTACACTATAAAAAATACCAGTAATAAGGATATACATGTGTGGTGTGATAATCTGTTTTTAAGACTATTCAGCGTACACTATTTTGCTTTCTTTGTCAACAAACATAAGGGTGCCCAGATATTTAGCTCCAACAGTACCTTTTTTTATGATATGCTGCCTTTTTTAAGTAAACACGTTACCAAAACAGATCTGCTCCATAACTTCACTTATGGTAAAAAGGGTATGGAATTTTTTGGACTAGGTAACTACAGCCGCCTGGATAACAGGCTATGCGTAGATTTTTATACTGCGCAAAATATAGCAGCCCAATATAAAACCTATCATATTTTTGAAAAATATGTGATACGCATAAGGGTTATAGAGCCTGGTGTTGCTGTACCTGAAAGTAACGGGAAGGCAATAACACTACCACTTCATTTTTTTTACGCAGGCAGAGGGGGGGCACAAAAAAGAATATACTTATTAAATAAGGTAGCAGAACTTTGCATTGATGAGGCTTTGCCTGTAAAATTTTATTTTGCAGGCACTATTGAAGATGAGCTTTCTGATAAGGTAAAGAAACATGCTACAGTGTATGGACAGGTTGATAAAACACAAATGATAGCACTATACAAACAGGTCGATTCAATAATTATGACATCTGCATTTGAAGGGTTCCCAATGTTGGTAAAAGAAGGAATGGCATATGGTTGCATACCTCTTGTTACTGCGCTGGAAGGTAATAAAACGCACCTTGTCAATAATGAAAATGCACTTCTAATAACCGAAATAAACGATGAGGATAAACTTGTTACAGAATGCATGGAGCAGATAAAATATATGACAACTAACTTAAATGAAACCAAACGCCTGTCTGCCAATGCATACAACTATGCAAAGGGGCATTTTGACAGGAATATTTTTTTGCAGACTTATCGCAATTTTTTACTGCACCTTACCACAACGTCAATAAATAAAGAGTATTAATGCCCAAACCTACCATATCCATATGCATACCTGCCTATAAACGAACTCGGTTCCTTACCCGTTTACTTGAGAGTATTGAAATGCAAACTTATAAGGATTTCGAAGTGGTGATAACTGACGATAGCAATGATGAACAAGTAGCGGACCTCTGCAAAATTTATGCAAACAAGTTCCCTTTACGTTATCAAAAAAATCCTGTGCAGCTTGGGGCTGCTGCCAACTGGAACAGGTGTATGCAATTGGGCGAAGGTACATGGCTAAAAATAATGCATGACGATGACTGGTTTGCAACAAAAGATGCTTTGAGCATGTTTGCAGCAGCAGCCAAAAAAAACATACAATTCATTTGGTGCAATTATTTTATAAAAAACGACAGCACTCAAAAAGTCAGAGAAAAAAAGAAACCGGAAAGCACAATTAAAAGAAACATACAAAATCCCTTCCTACTATTTGGAGAAAATATAATAGGTCCTCCAAGCTGTGTTATGGTACACAGGTCTGTCCCGGTTAAGTACGATGTAAATATGACATGGCTTGTAGATGTTGACTACTACATAAATGTGCTACTACACGAAAAAAACGGGTATTATATCAGCAGTCCTATAGTTTACTTTAGCCATAACGAGGTACAGCTTACCAACCTACATTTCAACAATAAAGCCACCGAAATAAAAGAGTCGCTTATTTTATGGGAAAAGTACGGCGTAAGCATGATGCAGGGCATACTGAATTATGATACCTGGTGGAGGATGATCAGAAACTTAAATATCCGGTCAGCACAAGAGTTTGATCAATACACTGCAGGGTTAAGGGCACCTGGATTTATTTATGATATCATTTCTTTTCAAAGAAAAATCCCCTTTAAAACACTTCAAAACCCGATTGTTTCAAAACTATCTATGGCATTTTGTTATCGTTTCATTTACTTAAAAAATCAATAAAGCCTGGATGGGTATAGTATTTCGACAATCGGTAAAAACCACAATCGTAATTGCGCTTGGCGCTGTAATGGGGGCATGCATAAACATTGCTTACACGCATATGCTCGTCAATCGCGACTTTGGTTTTATAACGTATATTTTAGCAGTGTGCGCTATGCTGCAAATGCTGGTGCAATTTGGTACGAGTACACTTTTGCAGACTTTTATTCAAAAATATAATGCTGCCGACGAACGCAGACCAGTGCTTTTTACCTTTGCATTATGTGTACCATTAATTACAGTGGGATTATTGTGTATCCCGTTTTTTTTATTCAAAACACAGATCATTAATTATCACAATCCCGCTGATAGAGGCAACCTGCTCACTTTTTATAACCTGGTCCCTTTTACTGTTTTGCTATGGAGTTATATGACGGTCTTTGACCTGTTCTTTGTATCCCAATCCCGGCCCGCACTCTCTACTTTTATGCGAGAGGTTGTATTGCGGGTATGCAACATAACGCTTATGCTTTTGCTCTTCTTAAAGGTCATTACCTTCACCGTTTTTGTTACAGGATTACTGCTCATGTATGGCATACCTGTGTTAGTTCTTTTTCTGATAACAGCGCAATCTGAAGAAAAGGTTATTTCTTTTAACTGGCGTGCTTTTACAAAAAAAGAATATGGCGAGATGCTTCACTTTTCATGGTACCACCTGTTGCTATTTGCCTCTGCCTACCTGATAGGCAGTATAGATGTTTTAATGCTAGGCGCAAAAGATAAGATAGGAATGGAATCACTGCCGGTGTATAAAATAGCGCTCTACATTATATCCTTGATGCTGATACCCAGCACCGCAATGACAGCAGCCACCTACCCCATGCTTAACAAAGCATACCTCAATAATGCACACGACGAGCTGCAAAGCTTATTTAAAAGGTCGGCCATTAATATTTTGCTGGTAACCCTTGGTGTGGTCACAATACTTTTTTGCAACCTGCACAACATAGATATGTTCCTCGGTAAGGGAATAAGGTACGAGCAATTGCTAAAAATATTTTCCATCCTAATGATAGGACGCCTCATTGATGTAGCAACAGGCCTCAATAATGACCTTATAAGTATTTCCAGGTATTACAAGTTTAGCTTCCGCATTTCCATATTACTTGTAGGCCTTGTCTTTGTTTTCGATTACCTGCTTATCCCCCGTTATAGCGTGTATGGGGCAGCGTGGGGCACTACCCTTGCTTTTAGCATTTTTAATATATTAAAGATGGTATTCCTCTGGAAAAAACTAAAAATACAGCCCTTTACTTACCATACCTTAATGCTCTTTGCAGCCATATTACCTGCTCTGATAGCAGGGCTGTACCTACCGTTCGTTATGAATAAATATATAGACCTGATGGCCCGCTCACTTACCATAGCATTTATTTATGCTGGAATGCTATTATGGCTAAAGCCTTCTCCCGACCTTACCACTTACCTGGCCAGCGTAAAAAAAGATAAAAGATTGTTTTAATTGCATTTGCTGATTTTTATTATATTTGCTTACGCTGCTTTCCGGGGTATTTTCTTTACACCAATGCAGTACGGCACACTTTGCCGCTCAAAACAAATCTTTGGCATACCTTTTACAAGTAAGTAGTAGTAATTAATTTATTACACAAACCGGGTGTTTTTTATCTCCAACAAATTATTATATCAATATCATGGAATTAGAATACAATACCAGCCGCAGCAGGATGCTGATGCCTGAATATGGGCGTAATGTGCAGAAAATGGTGGAATTTCTACTCACTGTTGAAGACCCAGAAAAGCGCCTGCGCAATGCAGAAACCGTAATAGAACTTATGGGTACGCTAAACCCACACCTGAAGGTTATAGAAGACTATAAACACAAGCTTTGGGACCACCTGTACCAGATGACAGATTTTAAGCTGGATGTAGCATCTCCATACCCACCACCTACACCTGAATCTGTATTTAAAAAACCTGAAGTATTACCTTATCCTCAGGAACAGGTCCCACACCGTCACCTTGGAAAAAACCTGGAGGCTCTGATACAGAAAGCTATTGCCGAAAAAGACCCTGAGAAAAAAAGAGGTTTTACACAAGCTGTAGGTTACTACATGAAGCTGGCATACACTAACTGGCACAAAGAACCGGTGCATGATGATATGATCAAGAACGAACTGCGCGAACTTACGGGCGGCCAGCTCATCTATGAAACCGGAGGGTACCGTGTACATTTTGACAACAACAGGCCCAACAATTTTAAACAGCGTAATAACAACAATAATACCAACAGTAATAACCCCAACAACCGCAATTTTAAAGGCAACGATAACCGCAATCCCAACCAGCGCAATGCGCAGAGCGGGAACAATGCCAACGCCCTCAATGCTTCTGGGGCAGGTACCGGATACGGTAATAATACTTTTAATAAAAACCGTAAATTCAACAAGAATAAACCGAAGTCATAAGCACACCTGCCAATGAACAGTTTTGAAATACATGGCGGCAAGCCATTAAAGGGAGAGATAACCCCACAAGGCGCTAAAAATGAAGCGCTACAGGTTTTATGTGCTGCACTGCTTACCAGCCAGCCTGTAACCCTGCATAACGTGCCGGACATTGTGGATGTAAACATGCTGATAGAGCTGTTTGAAGATATGGGGGTTAAAATAAAACGCCCCTCGCCTAATACAATAAAACTACAGGCAGATAATATAGACCCCGACTACTTCAGGGCACATAGCTATAAGAAAAAATCGGGCAGGCTGCGTGGCACTGTTATGCTGGCAGGACCTATGCTGGCACGCTACCATAAAGCTTATATACCACAACCTGGTGGCGATAAAATAGGCCGCCGCCGTTTGGATACCCATATACGTGGTTTTGAAAAACTTGGAGTACAGTTTATCTACGATCAGGATGAACAACAGTTTAGTCTTACAAGTCATAATCACGAAAGACTTAGGGGCGCGAGCATCATGCTGGATGAACCCTCTGTGACGGGCACAGCCAATATAATAATGGCTGCTGTTATGGCGGAAGGTACCACTACCATATATAATGCAGCATGTGAACCTTATGTGCAACAGCTATGCCATATGCTCAATAGCATGGGCGCGCGTATAAGTGGTATCAGCTCTAACCTGCTGACAATAATAGGGGTAGAGCAATTGTATGGTTGTGAACACCGCTTGCTGGCAGACATGATAGAAGTAGGTTCTTTTATTGGCCTTGCTGCCATGACTCAGAGCGAGATAACTATTAAGAATGCTAATGTGCAGTCATTGGGGATCATACCCGAAACTTTCGAGAAACTGGGCATCAACCTGGAAATTAAAGGTGATGACATTTACATACCGGCACAAGATCATTACAAAATCAACAAATTTATAGATGGCTCTGTACTCACCATCTATGATCATCCCTGGCCTGGCTTTACACCAGATCTTTTAAGTATAATACTGGTAGTGGCTACACAAGCTAAGGGTACCATATTGGTACACCAGAAAATGTTTGAAAGCCGCCTCTTTTTTGTAGATAAACTTATAGAAATGGGTGCGCAGATAGTACTTTGCGATCCGCACCGTGCAGTAGTAATAGGGCTGGATAAACAGGTACCATTAAGAGGTATCAACATGGTATCTCCCGACATCAGGGCAGGGGTAGCTTTGCTTATTGCAGCGCTCTCTGCTACCGGCAAAAGCACTATCCAGAACATTATGCAGATAGATCGCGGATATGAACGTATTGATGAACGCCTGAATGCACTTGGCGCCAGCATAAAACGAATATAGATGACAAGTAAAAGGCCAGTAAGTTACTGGCCTTTTACTTTATGATATACATTCATCAACACCTATTGCAGCTTTACCTTATCAGGCATCACTATAGGTATTGTTTTTTGTTCTTTTATTTTACCAAAACCACCCAACACATTACGTAGGTTATGGTAGCCATGGCGCTTTAATATAGATGCTGCTATTACCGACCTGTAGCCACCTGCACAATGTACATACAGGTTATTATCGCTGTCTATCATTGCCACATTTAGAGGATCCATCAGGGTATCCAGTGGTACATTGGTAGCCCCTTTTACATGGCCGTTTTCAAACTCCGTTTCTTTGCGCACGTCTATCACTTCCAGGTTCTGGTCAAAAGGCATGTCCATAGCCAATTCATCTGCTTCTATATCTATGATCAGATCCACAGTTTCTCCACTGTTCTGCCAAGCTTCAAAGCCACCTTCCAAGTATCCCTGCACATTGTCAATACCTACACGCGCCAACCTTGTTATACTTTCTTTTTCTTTACCGGGGTCTGTTACCAGTATTATAGACTCATTAAATGGTAACAAGCTCCCAGCCCATTCTGCAAAGCGCCCATCGAGCCCTATGCTTATAGACTCAGGTACAAAACCAGATGTGAATACAGCAGAGTTGCGCGTATCCAGTACCAGTGCACCGTCTTTCATTTTTTGTTTAAAATCTGCAACACTCAATGCAGTCATACCTTTTTCCATCACTTCGTCCAAGGTATCATAACCTTTTTTATTAATGCCCGCATTAAGTGGAAAATATGCAGGTGCATCAGCTAATCCTGAGGTCACTTTTACGATAAAAGTTTCCCTGTTCATATCCTGCAATGCGTAGTTGGTCAACTTTTGGTTTCCTATGGTACTAAAAGTTTCTGGCCCCAGGTTTTTACCACAGGCAGATCCCGGCCCATGTGCAGGGTAAACTATCAGGTGATCAGGAAGCGTCTTTATCTTTTCTTGCAGGGTATCGTACATGATACCGGCAAGCTGTTCCTTACTCATATTGCCACTAAACAGATCGGGCCTGCCCACATCACCTACAAACAATGTATCACCTGTAAATATGCAATAAGGTTCCCCTTGCTCATCGTTCAGCAAATAGCACGTGCTTTCCAACGTATGACCAGGTGTATGTATTGCTTTTAGTTTCAGCCCTCCGATATCGAATATCTCTCCGTCTGTTGCCAGGTGCGCTTTGAACCTGGGGTCGGCACCCGGTCCAAATACAATGGGGGCCCCGGTTTTTTTAGAAAGTTCTACATGCCCACTTACAAAATCGGCGTGAAAGTGCGTTTCAAAAATGTATTTGATCTTCATCCCTTCTTCCTCAGCCATTTTAATATAGCCATCTACATCCCTTATTGGATCTATGATCGCTGCCTCGCCATTGTTGGCTATGAAGTAAGCTGCCTCACTCAGGCAATTGGTGTATAACTGTTTTACTATCATCTGCTTGTTATAATCAACAAAATTCCTAATAAATAACGAGATAAGAAAATGACTTTCATCAGTTTTCTTTATAGCTGGGGCATGCAAAAAATGCTGGAAATATGTTAAACTTCAGACATCGTAAATTTCCAGCCTATTTTTTGGCTTGCCGCTCCTGGTACAACACCTTAATAAGGCCATCAGCAAGGCCTATTTTGGGTACATATATCTCATCAGCATTTGCCCACCGCATTACAGATATAAACACCTGCAAGGCAGGCACTATTACATCGGCCCGATCATCCCTGAACTGATATAGGTGCTTGCGATCTTCTATGCTGGTATAGCTAAGCTCTTTGTAATAGTCTTTAAGGAGCTCAAGCGGAAGAGGTTTACCTTCTTTACGCTTGCTGATAGAGAATATCTTGTTGATGTTGCCCCCGGTACCTATGGCTTCTATAGGCTGATAGTCGCGCACGTGGGTTTTAATATACCACTTCATATGGTCCCATTGCTCATCGGTCACTTTATTACGCAGCATGCGTATAGTGCCTATGTTGAATGATTCTTTAAAAATAGTGTGGTTCTCTGAGTACAGGGTTACCTCTGTGCTTCCACCACCAACATCTATATATAGGTAGCTTTTATTGAGGCTTAGATTTTCGGCAATGTGGGTCTCATAAATAATATTGGCTTCTTCCTGGCCGCTTATTACCTGTATATCCAAGCCGGTAGCCTGCTTTACCTCGGCCAGTATTTGCGGGGCATTACTTGCATCGCGCATGGCCGATGTAGCACAAGCTTTTACAGCCTCAACCTTGTAGATGTTCATCAGGTGCTTATAGGCCTTCAGTGTCTCTATAAGCTGTCGCTTTTTCTCGTCGGATATGAAGCCATTATCAAACACATCAAACCCAAGCCTCAGCGGTATGCGCAGCAGGTTGAGCTTGGTGTAATCCACAGTACCGTCTTTATAAACAGATGTTTCTGTTATCAGCAGGCGGGCTGCGTTACTACCTATATCAATTGCGGCAAGTATCAATCTATTTTCTGTTTGTTTTGCAGATAGCTGTAAGTAGCCAACTGCGATCTGAGAATCGGTTCCCCTTCCTTACGTACTATGTATTCGTTTTTCTGTTCGTTATCTAATTTACGCCCTTTCACGTTTTCCGCAAGCTGAATATTCAAAATATCTATCAGTTCCTGCTTTATCACGGGATCTAGAATAGGACATGCAGCTTCTACCCTATGATCCAAGTTGCGTACCATCCAGTCAGCCGACGATATGAATACCTCCGGATTGCCGCCATTGTGAAATACAAATACACGTGCATGCTCCAAATACTCATCTATAATGCTTATTGCATGCATGTGCCCTTTAAATACCTTTTGCTCGGTATAGGCACAACATATGCCGCGTATGATCAGGTTTATCTCAACCCCAGCTGCAGCTGCCTCATACAACTTGTCAATCAATATCTCATCTACCAGGCTATTGAGCTTTATTATTGCGCTGGCTGGTTTCTTCTTTTTGGCTGCCCTTATCTCTTTATTTAACTGGTTAATAAAAGTACGCCTCATGTTGATGGGCGATACAGGTAATGTTTTGCAATTTTTCAGCAAAGGCAGCCTTTGAGCCGGATCTTCAAGGAAATCAAAGATCCTGTTCACATCGGCCATTATATTTCGGTTTGTGGTGAGCAGGCAATGATCACCATAGTAGCGGGCAGTATTCTCGTTCAGGTTGCCGGTAGATACAAAACCATATTGCTTAGTACGGTTAGCCTCTCTCTTCTTTATCACACACAATTTTGCATGTACTTTTAATGCCGGATGGCCTAACACCACTTTCACACCCTCTTCTTCCAGCCGCTCCTTCCACATCATGTTCGCTTCTTCATCAAAGCGGGCACGCAATTCTATAACGGCTGTTACCTGTTTGCCATTGCGTACAGCATTAATAAGGGCATTTACAATTTTAGAATCTTTGGCCAACCTGTAGCAGGTGATGCGTATACTTTGTACCAGCGGATCGATAGCGGCCTCGCGTAATAGATCTATTATAGAATCGAAAGAGTGATACGGAAAATGCAGCATCACATCCTGCTTTTCCAGCACGTTCATAATACGTACAGGTTGTTTAAGCAGGGGATGCACAAAAGGTTGCTGACGAGGTTGCAGGTCTTTAAAAACCTTTGACGGGAAATTCATGAAATCCTTAAAATTATGAATCCTCCCCCCAGCTATCAGATTATCTTTCTTGGTAAGCGACAATCTTTTGGTCAAGTACTTTAATAAAGTTTGATCTATCTCCCTGTCGAAGATGAAACGTGTGGCTCTCCCCTTCTTCCTATTCTTTATTCCTCTTTCTAATTCGTGGATAATGTTGGTATTTACATCATTATCTATCTCCAGTTCAGCATCGCGTGTTACTTTTATTATGTAGCCTGCAAACTCACTGAAGCCAAAGGGGGCAAACAATGCATGCAAGTTGTAACGTATAATGTCTTCCAGCAGTATTATATCAGTATGACCATGATCTGAAGGCAAAATCACGAAGCGCGACAATGTTTTGCCAGGAATCTCTATAAGTGCGTAACGCTGTAGTTTTTCTTTACCATTTTTGCCCCCAAGCACGCACGCCAGGTATATAGATTTGTCGCGTAGCAGTGGCATTACCGGTATCGATTCTATCATCAGCGGTACTATCTCAGTACGTACCTTTTCTTCGAAATATTGATTGACAAATATCTTTTGTTTTTCGGACAGCTGGGTCTCATTTTTCATGTGTACCCCATCGTGCTCCAACTCTTTTATAATGTTGGCATATACCTTGTCAAATTCAGTTTGCTGCACTACTACTGTCTGCTGTATTTTACGCAGTATCTTATCAGGATTAGCTTCCAGGTGCATCTTTGCAGCTTTACCCAGAAGTACCATCTTGTTTAGCGCAGCAACACGCACGCGGAAGAACTCATCCTGGTTATTAGAGAATATACCGAGGAACTTAAAGCGGTCGAAAATATGATTGGAGGGATCTTTTGCTTCCTGTAATACCCTGGCATTAAATGCCAGCCAGCTCAGGTCTCTTACTATGGTGTGTTTGGTAATGGTTTTCACAGTTTTTTTCTTAAAGTGCAAACAAATGTAAAGAAGGCCGGTGAGTGAGCTAACATTATAAGCTCTTACAGGTCAATTGTTTACAATTCCTTAATACGATTGATTAACGAAGTGGTGGAGTAGCCTGATACAAATGGTATGATCTCTACTTTGCCTCCGTTACCTATTACAACATCTGAGCCAACGATGCGATCTATGGTATAGTCTCCCCCTTTTACCAATACATCGGGTAATATTAGCTCTATAAGTTCTAACGGGGTAGGCTCATCAAAGAGGGTCACGGCATCAACACAAAGTAGCGATGCCAACTGAAATACCCTGTCATTTTCATGATTTATGGGTCGCTCAGGTCCTTTAAGTGCCCGCACCGAAGCATCTGTATTAGCACCTACCACCAGCATGTGTCCAAAACTTGCAGCCTTTGCCAGCAGATCGAGATGACCATAATGCAATATATCAAAGCACCCATTGGTAAACACAATGCCGCGCCCTCTGGCACGCCATGCATTGCATCTACATACCAGCGCTTCCCGGCTTAGTATCTTGTCTTGTATCCAGCGGGCTTTTTGCATAATTGTTCCTGTTGTAGATGGGTAAAAGTATGAAGGATAAAATACCCAGTATAATTATAATGCCTGTTTGTACTGCCCATGCTACCCAACCAAATGCCAGCCCTATGTTATGGTCTATATTGTATGCCAGTAAAATGCCGGCTACAGCTGCAGGATATGCACCTATGCCACCTTGGGTAGCTATCATACCAAAACTGCCAAATACAAGCACTACAAATGCGACTAGCATGCCTAGGTGATCTGTAGCTGGAAGACATTTAAAGCCAATATATATTTGCAGCATGTACATGAACCAGATGAGGAAGGTGTAGCCTATAAATTCCCATCTTTTTTTCATGTGCAGAATGGATCTTACGCCGTGCCCCATATTTTTGATGAAGCCGCCTACCTTATTCCCTTTGTTTTTCCTGTATATAACAACAGCAATGATGATAAGTACAATAAGCCCCAGAACACCTATTAGGACCTCCTTCGTCTTACTGCTTGCATTAGCCAGGCGCTCGTTAATGAAGCCACCCAATACATGACCTTGCAATATAAAAGCCAGCGCAATAATGATACCCAGGCAAAGTACGTCAAAAGCCCTTTCGGCAAGTATGGTGCCTACCATTTTATCGGCAGGTACCTTTTCATACCTGGCTAGCACGGTACACTTCGCTACCTCGCCTGCACGGGGCAGTACCAGATTGGTTATATAGCCTATTAGTACAGCAAAGGTGATGTTTATAGTAGAAGGGAAAATACGCAGCGGTTCAAGCAGCAGCTTCCAGCGTAAAGCACGGAAGTAGTGAGAGAAGAAACCAACTACAAGTATGAGGAAAAGCAGCGGTATCCGAACACTTTTAATAGACGAAAACATTTCTGCTTTATCCTGGGCAGTCAATTCGTTAAACATATAAACGATAATGACAACTCCCAGCCCCAGGAAGATAACATACTGTAAAAGAGTGAGCAGGATTTTTTTCATCTATAGATCATTTATTTTTCAATTGCAGGGCAAGTACCCAGCATCAAAAATCCTAATTCAAAGTTAACCCTCACCTTCCATAATGGAAAGTTAACACTTACAGGCTATTATCCTCTTTCGGGAATATTATGACCGGCTTATATTCTTTTGCCTTCTCAAAATCCATGGCAGCGTACGATATTACAATTACAGTATCGCCAACAGATACACGCCTTGAGGCAGGCCCATTCATGCAGATCATACCCGAGCCACGGGTACCCTTTATTATGTAAGTCTCCAGCCTTTCGCCATTGTCAATATTTAAAACCTGCACCTTTTCATTTTCTATCATATTTGCAGCCTCCATCAAATTTTCATCTATGGTGATACTGCCAATATAATTGAGATTAGATTCCGTTATTTTAACGCGGTGAATCTTTGACTTTAGTACTTGTATTTCCATAACGGCGCAAAGGTACAAAAAGAAATGGGGGATGGAAGGATTGTAGAATTACACAGGTTAGTGTCCGGAATGTCCGGTACCGGATAGGGTAATTATAATGGGCATCAGCGCTAAAACTGTTTACTGTAAAGGCTTCCAGCGGAAAACCATTTAGACCTATCAGGTCCTATTTAAAAATTGAAAACAGGCAAACTATCGTCTTATTATAATTTTTACCTTACCAACCCGTTACCTTGCACCGGCAGGGAGCATTTTTGTATTTCTTTCTAACGTGGGATTTGTAATGAGCGATCTATGGGTTTTGGAAGGCAAAGATTTTGATTTTAATGTTTTCTGCAATTTCAATATATGGGATCACAATAGAGATACCTCTACTAATACAATCACCACAGCATACTTTTTTATTGGCCTGCACAATTTTATCAGAAAGTGTATTGCAATTTTAATTTTACAATTAAAAGAGGCTTAGGGATACTAGGAGACTATTAAATAAAAGCTATACAATATTATTGATAGCAAGAATGGTACGAACAAGATGTCGCACTTACTTTGCGTTAAGATAGTTACAAGGCTTACTGTGCTACCTGTACCAGGTCTAGTATTTTGTCGTAGAGATCGTTAGGTTCAAATGGTTTTGTAATATAACCATTCATGCCTACTTCAAAGCATTTGTCGCACTCCCCTTTTAAGGCATCTGCAGTCATAGCCACTATGGGGATGCGGCTTTTCATTACCTGGCGTATATATTGTGTGGTTTTATAACCATCCAGTTCTGGCATCTGCAGATCCATCAGCACAATATCAAATGTATTTGTCTTTAGCATGTCTATAGCCAACTGGCCGTTTGCAGCTAATGCTACTGTTACATTTTGTTTTGCAAGTGTGTGCTGTACCACTTTCTGGTTAATAAGGTTGTCTTCTGCTACAAGTACTTTTATACCCTGCATCAGTTCTTTGTATTCACGTTTCATGGTTTGTGTATTGTCTGTGTCACCTTCACCGGTCTGCGTTATGCCATAAGGTATGTGTACAGTAAAAGTAGATCCTTTTCCGATTTCGCTTTTCACACTCACTGTACCATCCTGCAGTTCTGCTAACTGCTTTACTATAGCAAGACCCAAACCGGTGCCCCCATAGAGCCGTGATATATTTGTATCGCTCTGCGCATAACTTTCAAATACATCTTTCAGCTTTTCTTCAACTATACCTATACCGCTATCTATTACATCAATGCCAAGCATAATAGTAGTATCGGTTTTAGATACCGCATATACCTTTACTTCAACAAGGCCATGGTGGGTAAACTTTATGGCATTGCCCACTAAATTAGTTATTACCTGATGGAGCCTTAGTGCATCGCCTTTTAGCAAGTTAGGCACTGTTGTATCTATATAACACTTCAGTGATATATTTTTCTCATTCGCTTTGAAATTGAGTGGGTATATAGCCTTTTTGATAGTACTATCCGGATTAAAATCGGCAACTTCAAGATGAAATTTACCTGATTTTATTTTTGAAAAATCTAGCAGGTCATTAATTATAGAAAGCAGGTTCTGCGCCGACTCCTGTATAGATTCCATGTAATCTCGTTGGTCTATACTAAGAGTGCTACTCATTACCAGGTTGGTAAGCCCTATAATACCATTCATGGGTGTCCTTATCTCGTGGCTCATATTTGCCAAAAAGAGTTCCTGGGCTTGTTTTGCTTGTTCTGCCTCTTTACGCGCCTGCACAATTATCTGTTCAGACTGTTTCATAACAGTTACATCTGTATAAAACCCACAGATATATTCCACATCACCGTTTTCATCGAAAATGGGGAGTTTCATCAGCCAGAAACTAGAAACCTTTCCATCAGCATGATAAAAATCTTCTTCTGATGTTACCACTTGCTTATCTTCAACTACGGCTCGTTCTTCAGCAAAAAACTTTTCTGCACGCTGCCCTGAATTGTATTCAGCCATAAATGATGTGACTTCTTCATCGGTCCGTGTCCCTGTCACTTCTTTCATTTTACTATTGGTCAATACATATTCGCCACCCGGCTTTTTTAAATACACTATGGCAGGTGACAGGTTGATAACAGTCTGCAGTAAACGCTGTTGATGACGATTTTCCATTTCTGCGCCATCCAACTGCAATTGCAATTTTTTCTCCTTATCTATATCCCATAACATCAATTGGAGTTCCTGAATATTGCCTGCACTGTCTTTTACCGGGTACATACGGCACGATACCCACTTGCGCTGCTGTGCTTTTGTGATAATGAGCACCTGCATGCTGTCTTCATACTCAGCTGTGGTGCTCATATTGTTAATTATGTTTGTAATTGATTGGTGAAAATCGGCCGGGATACATTTTATTAGTGGAATTCCCAGCAGTTCATCAGCCTCAAAACCTGAAAGGCGACCTATGTTCTTGCTAACAAATTTGATATTACCATTCTTATCTACCACAATGCTTGAGACACCTGAACCTTCTACGATATTTTTATAGGTTTGCTCGAGCAGCTCATCTCTATATCTTTCTTTTATCATTTGTCTTCCCCGTTTGCGGATGAGGAAAAGAGTGAATACACTACCCAAACCAAACAATGAGTAGATAAAGATTGAAAGAATAAGGTTAGGCAAACTGCCAGCAAATGAAGGATTGAAATAAAGAAAGAATGCATGTCCCGTAAACAGGCATACAGTGAAAGTAAGAAACACTAATGTAGATAAAATGTACCGCCTTAAACCCATGCTATTTTAGTATATCTCATGCTGCACAAAGCCTAAAACACAGCTTATCCACAAAAATAATGTTATTAACTAATCAATTGCAAAAAAATTCACAGTGATCTGGAAATATCATTTATGATAAATCATTGATTATCTGGATATTACACTATCTGTAGCTGGCTAATACTTATTACACTACCTTACCTAATATAGGGGCCTTGAGTTAGTCATCAAAACTATTGCCGGTGTCTTCCTCATGGCCAGAGTCTGTTAGATCGTCGCTACCATTGCCACCCTCACCTTCATTACCAAACCCCTCTGCCATTTCATCGGCACCAAGATCATATTTCTCCTCTACTTCAAGCAGCTTATCAATATTTACGCCCTTTATGCCGTACTGCCCCGGTGCAACACCTTCTTTACGCACAACGAAAGGATAAGTGCGTTTAGGGTCAATATCTTTAGATACAGCTATAAGCTCTATCATAAAGGTCCAATGTTTTATTCTATCATATACATAAACAAACTTCTGATCAGGCAGCGATACCAATGCAGATACAGGCGTTTTTAGCATAGAAAGTGCAGGCGCATCTTTCTTATTGACGAGCACCTCCGAGGACAACTCGCGGTTTCTTTGCCAGCGATCGTTGCTTTCGTAGAAAGAAGCTTCATGCTTACCATCAAACTCAAAAGCTTTAAGGATACCTTGATGGAAATCCAGAAAGGTCTGGCTGCCTTTTATTTCTATATCTCTATATATCTGGTCGTCGTCTTCCCAAAAAACTCTAAAACGGAGTAAGGCCATACTTGTATAAACGCAGTTGCAAGGTAAAAATAGTAATTTGCAGCTAGTTTTTATCATTAAGAGAGTGAGTATAATAAAATTGATATCCCCTACCCTGAACGCCCCGAGCGAAAAGCACCTGAAAAATTAAAATAATAATTTGGTTAATTTTGAAATAATGCTACCTTTGCCATCCCAAAATTGAGAACATGCCAAAGGTGAAGACTCACTCCCGTGCCAAAAAGACTTTTAGAATTACAGGTACAGGAAAGATACGCAGATATAAGGCTTTTAAAAGCCACTTGCTGACCAAGAAATCAAAAAGCCGTAAACGCCACTTGCGTATACACGGCTTGGTTCACCCTGCGAACCTTGATCTTGTGAAACGCATGCTTTGTCTGCGATAGAATAAAGTTCTTCCATATGGAAGAAAGATTTTTTAATAAACGATTATAATTTAAGATATGCCACGTTCAAAAAATGCGGTTGCGTCACGCGCGAGAAGGAAAGCAATACTAAAGCAAGCCAAAGGTTTTTACGGCAAACGTAAGAACGTATATACCGTTGCCAAAAACGTTTTAGAAAAAGGCCAGGGCTACATGTATGTGGGCCGCAAGCTGAAGAAACGCGATTACCGCAGCCTGTGGATCGTTCGTATCAACGCAGCAGTACGTGAAGAAGGCATGAGCTACTCACAGTTCATGGGCAAGTTGTCTGAAAAAGGCATTGAGCTGAACCGTAAAGTATTGGCTGACCTGGCTATGAACGAGCCTGAGTCTTTCAAGCTGCTTTGCGCGCAAGTAAAAGGATAATAACTTCCTCAAAATATAGTTTGAATAGCCGGTATGCGTACCGGCTATTTGTATTTATGCATATTCAACGCAACATATTCTTATCTTAAGCGTTAAAACCAGCCTACTACATTTGTACCGTTGAATTGAATTGTACAGAAGGCAAATACTGTTTAGCTAAAATGTACCATTGAGATTTTTCAGGCCGAAGAAGCACTTTTTCGTGATGATTCTGCACTGGTTTATTTATATATTTTTAAAAAAATGAAGCATATTCTACACTGTATCCTGATCACGTTTATCTTTTTGTTTAGTTCATGGAAGGTTGAAAAAATACAGGGCGAAAATCTTAGAATAATCAGAGAAATGTTAAGCAATAGTGCAAAACTGGACAAATCAAAGTTGCGTTTTGACGGCTATTATAACCCGTATGATACGACTAGAGGTTATATTGGCAATGCACCGATCGGTGAGCGAATCACAGATATGTATTACCTCACAAATTTTTTCTCTTTTTACAAAAATGGCTTATGTCTTGCTAAAATGGGAAGTTACAGGGATGGAGCAGAAGTAAATAGTTTGTGTATATATAATAGATTTACCGAAGAACAAAATAAAGGCTATAGTGAATGGGGAGCATACAAAATAACCGATGACACACTTGAGATACTTTGCTATCGTCATTTTAGCAAAAGGGGCGATCTTCTTAAGTCTTACTTGACTCATTATAGAGGCATACTAAAGGGTAGAGATAGTATTGTTGATTTTAAAATGATGCCCCCATATCCCCACGTGAATGCCAAAATAAATGACAATTTTGCGTATGAAATTGGACCGCAAGTCTTAATTTTCAAACGTAATCCATGTAAAGCCTATATAGATTCAGATGCTGTATGGCTTAACAAATACAGACAATAACGATTAAAAATGTTGAAAAATTAGTACTCCTCGTTAAACTTCCCGGCTTTAACCTTCGTCTCGAGCACGACATGAGCAAAATCAAACTGCCGTAAGTCAAATTCTCATTTTCCAATCCTGAAATCTGGAAATTCCATAACTCTGTTTAAGAAAAATCAACCATAAACTCTTTTATACCAACAGTAGTAGTTATGACCGCTCTTTCTCCTTTTTCAAATATCCCGTATACCGCACTCCCACTGCCGCTCATGGCTGAGTATATTGCTCCGCCATTGTAGAGTTGCTGTTTAATATCAGCCAGTACGGGATGCTGTGCAAAAACGGGCGCTTCGAAATCATTGCTGATCTTGTTCTTCCATTCAGTTATGGGCAATGTTGCTAAATACTGCAATGCAAAAGGAGCAGGCTTAGGCACTATCATCTTAAATGCGGCGGCTGTGGACACATGTACTTGTGGACATATTAATTGTATGCTATACCCTTTAAGACTCAGCGATATTGGCTGTAAATGCTCACCGCGACCGGTGGCATACATGGATGTGTTATAAATAAAGAAGGGGCAATCACTGCCCAGTTGCAAGGCCATATCAGCCAATTTCTTTTTATCCAGCCCTAAGTTGCAATAATCATTTACCAGTTGCAGCATAAAGGCTCCATCGGCACTGCCACCACCCAGCCCGGCACCCATGGGGATGGTCTTATTCATATAGATGTCCACGGGCGATACTTTACCAGGAAACGCATCGTGCAGCAATTGGTAAGCCTTCCATACCAGGTTGTCTTCCTTATTACCAGCCACTTCCAATCCAGTTACATGTAGGGCAGCAGTTTCGGCAGGCACTACTTCCAAAGTATCCTGCACCATTACGGGATAGAACACAGTTTCAAGATCATGATAACCATCGGCGCGGCGGTTGGTTACATATAAACCGAGGTTTATTTTACAGTTTGGGAAGCGGAGCATAAACAGATAAAAGTACTGCGTGAAATTATATGTATTTTTGAAAACGCACGGCAATTATAAGTGCATACTGCATGGACGAGGTTATAAGGCTCAACGACGTAAAAAAAAGTTATTACCTGGGCAAGCAGGAACTACCTGTATTGAAGGGCGTCAACCTGCTGATACATAAGAATGAATATGTGGCGTTGATGGGCCCTTCGGGCTCAGGCAAATCGACCATGATGAACATATTGGGTTGCCTGGACAGTGTGACCGGCGGACAATATATACTGAACGGCAAAGACGTGAGCCGCATGGGTGAGGATGAACTTGCCGATGTGCGCAATGTGGAGATCGGCTTTGTGTTTCAACAATTCAACCTGCTGCCCCGCCTGACCGCCTGGGAAAATGTAGCGCTCCCGCTGATATATGCAGGAGTGAATAAAAAAGACCGGGAAGAACGCGCAAGAGCCATGCTGGACAAGGTGGGACTGGGCGACCGCGGCCACCACAAACCCAATGAGCTGAGCGGTGGGCAAAGCCAGCGCGTAGCCATAGCACGGGCGCTCATCAACCACCCATCCATAATACTGGCTGATGAACCTACCGGTAACCTGGACTCCAAAACAAGTGTTGAAATAATGGAACTTTTTGGCCAGATACAAGAGCAGGGAAATACCGTAGTGCTGGTAACACACGAAGAGGATATTGCACTCTACACCCACAGGGTAGTACGTGTAAAAGATGGACTCATAGAAAGTGATAAGGCAAATGCGCAAATCAGTCATGCGTGATAAATAACCGTTCTAATTATGGAATTGCCCAAGTGAAGCGTCTTTATAGAAAAAAGATGGATACACCTTCCGATATTAAACTGTCCTTCGCTTGTCCCATGAAGTGGGACGATATGCAAAAAGTACCTGGTGGCGCATATTGCAACCAATGCAGTAACAAAGTGTTCGATTTTACTAATTGCGATATAGAAACCTATACTAAGGCAATGCAGGAGAGCAATGGTAACGTTTGCGGTATGTTCCGTAATAACCAGTTGGCACCCAGTGCGTCGCGCAAACATTTTATCTTTCAAAAAACTATAGCAGTAGTGTTACTGTTTTTAGGGTTACAATCTTGTTCTGAAAATATGCCTGCAAAACAGAGGCCTGCTGAACCAGACAGTAATGAATCGATGTCCCGAACCCTTGGAATGATAGAAGCACCGCCCCTTGAAGTAACCGACTCTACCTCGCCGACACCCACCTATGTTGGAACAGATAATATTAACGCTTTTATTAAAAAAAATTTAAGCTCACCAACTACCTTACATAAAAAGGTATCTGTAAAAGTGCTGTATACCGTTGATAAAAATGGTGAAATAAAAAATATTTCCGTGAAAAATGGCGGTCGCAAAGAAATTAATAAAGAGGCGATAAGGGTAATAAAGCTTTTGAAATTTAACCCAGCAATAAAAGGAAATAATGCAGTAAGCTCTAGAATGGTTCAAGTGGTTACTTTTACCCCCAACAATTAACAATAACTTATGTCATTCAAAATATACACCAAAACAGGAGACAAAGGCAGCACCAGCCTAATAGGTGGCGTGCGCGTACCTAAAAGCCATATACGCATAGAAAGCTATGGTACTGTAGATGAGCTGAATAGCTATGTAGGTATGGTAAGTGATATGTGCGCCAATGCAGAAATAACCGGTTGGCTACGGGAAATACAGGACCGTTTATTTACAGTGGGTGCTGTACTGGCGACCAACCCGGATAAAGAAGTGAAGATGAAACTACCCGACCTGCACGATGCTGATGTAGAATGGCTGGAACAAGGCATAGATAGGATGAATGAGGTATTGCCCGAGATGCGCTCCTTCATATTGCCCGGCGGCAACCTGGCTTCATCTACCTGCCATGTGGCACGTTGCGTATGTCGCCGTGCCGAAAGGCTGTGTGTGGGCATGCAGGAGCAGCAGGAGTACGTACCCGACCTGCTCATCAAGTACCTCAACCGCTTATCAGACTATTTGTTTGTGTTGTGCAGGTACATCAGCCATATAAACAATGCAGAAGAAGTGCCCTGGCGGGCAAGGTTATAGCCATTTTATAGGAAAATTAACAGCATTCTGCTTCTAAGATGCGGTTGAGCTGCAATAGTGTGTCTTGTTATTTGTTATTTTGCCAACTTGCTTAAAGTATAACTATGCGTCAATATTTTGTTATCCCGGCTTTATTCACTGTGTTACTTAGCGCATCGTGCCATAGCACTAAACATTCAGGAAAAAGTGCCGGTATGCCGGGCACATGGCAAGCCACGCCGATAGTTGTGGATGCCGACAGCAAGGATTGGCCTTCACCTTATCCTAATTACGACAGTAAATCGTTTGTAGGCTATGCCACATCAAACGATAAACAATACTTGTATGTAACTATGGAGACTGGCGATGAGTATACTGAAATGAAAATATTAAAAGCTGGCATGACGATGTGGATAGATACAGCGGGTGGCAAAGGCCAATCGCTGGCCATACACTACCCATTGCCAGATGATAACGAGCCTTTTGAAATGGACCGTAGCAAAGAAAAACAAGGTGGCCAGACGGGTTATGACAACAAACTAAGAAGCCAGGATTTTACCCTGAAAGTAAAAAGGTCTGTGGGTAATGCAACGCAACTGACAGTTGAAGGCCTTCCATATTGCTCTGGGGGCTTTGCAATTACCCAAACCAACCCTTGTGGCATACAGGTACGTATTGGCGTAGATGAATACAAAGAGTTGATATGGGAAGCAGCCATACCTTTTAAAGCGCTGTATGGTAAGGATACATTAACACGTGCTGACGCGGGCAGACCCATCAGCGTTTGTTTTTCTATAAAAGGATTTAAGAAACCAAAATCCAGTGGCGATAGTGGGGCCGGTAACGGTATGAGCAATGGTGGCGGCGCAGGTGGTCATGGTGGTGGAATGGGAGGTGGTGGCCGTGGCATGGGCGGGAAAGGCGGCGGCCAGGGTCAACGCAATGGTACAGACCCGAAGGAACAGCTATATGAAACTACGAGAACCTATAAATATTTTGGGTTAGCTTACCAGCAGTAACAGTATCAGGCGGGGTTTCGTAATTCTTAACGGCATTGAGCAACTCTTTAGCCGGAACACTAATAGGATTGCCATTCTCATCGCCCACAATAAGGCTTTCGTTATTTGCAGCACTTGTTTCAACCAGCTTTTTTATAGCTATTCTCATGCCTAGCAATACCTTTTCAGATATTTGCTCAGTTGAGGTGTTTTATTGTCCATAGGTACCTTGTTCTATAAAACTATTCCAAAGTTCGGGAGAAATTATCCAATATTTAACTACGCTGATATAACTAAACGGCAGTATCCTCTTTAGTCGGATTGAACATTTCATCTAGCAAAGCGTATAGTTCAGGATGGCGTTTTTGAAGATCCTGTGGGCGTTCGAAAAAATATTCTGACATCACAGCAAAAAACTCGGCCTCATTTGTAGCGCCATAGGGGTTAATATCTGAGTGCCTGCTTTTCCGGATCTCCTCAATATTCTGATGCATGTATTTTAACCAGGGTTCTATATGCTCAGGTTTCAGCAAATACTCAGGTACACCATCTGTAGAGCCATCAGCTTTATCTATTAGGTGTGCAAATTCGTGAATAGCAGTGTTATTACCATCTACAGGATTGCTAAAGCCTGCCCTAAGGGCTGGAAGCGATAATATCATTTGGCCCTGCATAGCACCATTACCTACCATACCCAGCACATTGCGTTCACCACCTTTAGTGTGATACTCCTTATCAAATGTGCCTTTGTATAGTAATACTTCCGAAATGTTATTATATCTCCAGTCTGGAAATGAGAAAATAGGAATTATAGCACTTGCTGCTACCAGCACTTTATCGGTTTCGGTTATTTCTATTCCTATCCCGGTTACAGCAGTACGCGCCAGAAAATCGCGTACACGTTCATCAAACTGCAATCTTTTATCGTCGGTAAGCGCTTTATAAAAAGCTACATGCTCCAACAGGTAATCATGCGTAGTAGCAGGTAATTTAAAATTCTTTATCCGCCGCCGCCTGATGATACTACCACCTGTCACGGCTGCTATAGCCAATATCAACAAAGCAAGTGCCCACATAAAAACAGTATTTTAAATTGTAATTCTAATTGTATAAAAACCGCACCTCCAGCCCAAATATCAGCTAAGATGTGCAAATCTGCTAAAACAAAAAGGCTGCCTCATAAGAGGCAGCCTTCCGTTCGATTTAAGTAATCAAGCTATTCGCCTACTACTTCAAATTCTATTTCCAGTATGTTTTCTTTACCAAAGTCAATACTTGCTTTGTGCGTACCTGCTTCCTTTACTTCATCAAGCAAAGTGATGCGACGGCGGTCAATTTCGTAACCTTTCTGTTCACGTATAGCACGTGAAAGCTGTATTGAAGTAACAGAACCGAATATTTTACCACTGGTACCGATCTTAGCACCTATTTTAATAGGTGATGCCTTCAGTACTTCGGTAACCTTATTTATTTCGGCCATCAGCTTGTCTTCCTTCTTCTGCTTTTGCTTGCGGCGCTCTTCCAGTATTTTGGTATTGGAATGACTTGCTTCAATTGCATATTTTTGCGGTATTAGGTAGTTGCGTGCATAGCCAGGACTTACCTCTACCATTTCGTGGGCTCCGCCCAGGTTATCAACGTCTTTTATGAGGATAATTTGCATGATCGATTTACTTTAAAAGGTCAACAAGATAAGGCAATAGCGCCAACTGACGGGCTTTCTTGATAGCTACGGCTACCTTACGCTGATACTTCAGGGAGTTACCTGTAATACGGCGTGGAAGCATACGGCCTTGTTCGTTAATGAATTTTTTCAGGAATTCAGCGTCTTTATAATCGATATACTTAATCCCCATTTTCTTAAAACGACAGTATTTCTTCTGACGTTTTTCGACGCGTGTTGAGGTTAAGAACTTTATTTCGTTTTGCTTAGCCATTGTTGTTTAATTAAAAAATTTAAGAAGCGGATGTTTCGGTACCTGCATGTTTGTTGCGTCTGCGTATGCTGTATTCTGCAGCATATTTGTCAAGACGGGTAACCATATGGCGCATAACGTTTTCGTCACGGTTCATCTGGATCTCCAGCTTGGCATTAGCATCTGTAGGAGCCTTATACTCCATTAGCCAATAAAGACCTGTGGTCTTTTTTTCAATAGGGTAACTCAGCGAGCGGAGACCCCATACTTCTTGGTGAACGATTTCGCCACCATACTCTTTAACTAGGTCTGCGAACTTTTTTTGAGCGGCTTTATAATCTTCTTCAGCCAGTACAGGTGTGAAGATGACCATTAGCTCATAGCTCTGAAGCTTGTTTTCTGTTGCCATAAAATGTTTAAAAATGATTAATTAATACCCCACTCATCCGGCAGCAACGCCTGGGTATTCCTTTTTACTGGAATAGCCGGATACAATTTGGGACTGCAAAAGTAAGGGAAATAAAAATATCTGCAAAAATAAAAAAATGGCATTTATTAAATTTAATATTCTGCGTATTCATTCCCATCAGCTGCAGGAACTATATCTTTGAGGATTGACAATGTAATCCCGGCATGCCTGTAAATTACTATATTTCTATTGAAACACTAAAAACACATTAAATGCGCTTGTTGATTACAGGTATTTGCGGCTTTGTGGGCTCAACCTTAGCCAAACAATTTATTGAACATAATCCCGGTATAGAAATTTTAGGACTAGACAACTTTGTTCGGCCTGGCAGCTGGCTTAACAAGGCCTCCCTTGAACAAATAGGCGTTAAAATATTTCATGGCGATATACGGCAGGCCAGCGACCTGGAAGTAATACCCAAGGCAGACTGGGTGATAGATGCCGCAGCAAACCCCAGTGTACTAGCAGGTGTTGATGGTAAAACCAGCAGCCTGCAGCTGGTACAGAACAATTTGTTAGGCACAGTAAACCTGCTGGAGTACTGTAAACACCACCAGGCAGGCTTTATATTGCTATCTACAAGCCGGGTATATAATATACCTGACCTTTGCAACCTAAAGATGGATGTTGCAAATGACGGGTATGTACCAGCTGTTGATCAGCAGTTCCCACATGGCTTAAGCCCTGCAGGAGTAGCAGAACACTACTCCACTGCCCCACCAATATCATTGTATGGCTGTACTAAGCTTAGCTCTGAACAACTGGCTCTGGAGTATGGTGTTACATTTAATTTCCCGGTTTGGGTCAACCGCTGTGGTGTTATGGCAGGCCCAGGTCAGTTTGGACATCCAGGACAAGGCATCTTCGCCTATTGGATACATAGCTTTAAAGAAAAACAGCATTTAAAATATATAGGATTTGGGGGCACCGGCTACCAGGTAAGGGATTGCCTGCATCCCAAAGACCTTATTGTGCTGCTCAATAAACAATTTAATGAACCGCTAAACAGTACCAAACCGCGAATTGTGAATATAAGCGGTGGTGTGGAAAACAGTATGTCGCTGGCGCAACTTACCAATTGGTGTACTAAACGCTATGGTCATTACGAAGTGGAGCCTACAAATACAGAGCGCCCGTTTGATATACCCTGGATGATACTAGACTATGCCCTGGCAGAAAAAACCTGGGACTGGAAGCCGCAAACAACAGTGTCAGATGTATGCGAGGAAATTGCGCAATTTGCAGATACCCAAAATGAATGGTGCAAGATATCAGCATCGTAAATTAACAGGCTAGTGCATAATAATAGAATGGTGATATAGGCTCCAACTTATAGTAGGCAAAATCTATTAGAAACTTTTATTAAAAGGAGTTCAAAGAAGTTAATTGAAATCTGTTTTAATTAGCTTCTTTGGTTTTATGGACTCTTCACAAAAAGTGTTGTTTATGGCCTAAGCTTTTACCCATATTTGCACCATCGAAACACAATCAAATCCAGTGCAAATAAAAAAGGTTTCAAACCTTAATCGGCTGAAACCCTTCTCTGTATGGAGCGGAAGACGAGATTCGGACTCGCGACCCTCAGCTTGGGAAGCTGATGCTCTACCAGCTGAGCTACTTCCGCTTTTGTTTTTTAGAGGGCTAAAGGTAATCAGATTCTTTAAATTTAAAGCTCGAAAAAGTCGTAATATTTTTGAAAAGAGGTGGTGCAAATATTTATTCGTAAAAATGTGCGTTATATAACAAACTCTAAAGATTGTGCATTGCTTCAAGCGATAATAATATCCAATTTACACTGTAATTTATTGGCTGGATATTATGCGTCCCCTTTATTCCTGAATATTAGTTAAATTACACAGCAGTTGTACTGCCATTAACGGATATGTGACCTGCAAGGGTGACAACATCTTCAACCAGTACTGTCTAGACCAATTATATAATTTAATTCAGATAACCATGGCAAACAAAAAGAAAGAAACATCTTCAAAGAAAGTGAAAAAGGCTATCCAGCCTGATGCTAATGCGGCATATCAGCAAACTATTGACAACCATAAACAAGCAGCGGCACACCATATAGAAGCAGCAAAGCATCACCTAGAAGCAGCTGAACAATATGCAAAAGGCAATCATGAAAGGGCAGCCCATAACAGCGTCCTTGCTTACGGGCACCATACAATTGCAGGTGAGTTTATTAGCGATGACGCTAAACACCATGCACAGACGTTGAAGCAAACCAACTACGGTTCTTAATATACTAAGTAAGAATTTAATGGCTAACTCAAAACTTTGAGTTAGCCATTATTGTTTATTGCTTTACTGTTGTTTTTATAGCGTCTTTCTTTATGTAGTCGCGATAGTTATAGCGTATCCACATCTTCAGTTCCAGGTCTGTAGCTGCGCGGGCAAATTTATAATCCATCGGGTAAGTATTCATGAAGATAGCAAGCGTATCGCCTATATACCCCGTGAGCGATGTTACCAGTTCAGGAGTGTATCGTAGGTCTATGTAACGACTCTCTTCAGACTGTTGGTATTCTTTCAGGAATTTCTTTCTTTTTTTCTCGCCTTTAGATGCTTTTTGCACCAGCGATCCAATAAGCCCATCTACACCCACACCGCTGCCTGTAGCTACAAATTTGGCCTTAACAGTTTTTTTGTCCAGTTCTTTGGCGTATTCTTTCCGCCTTTTTATAGAGTCTATCTGGTAGGGCGTATAGTCTGGATGTATGGTAAAGGAATCCAGCATGAAATTCTCGGGCAACATAGCTACTCGCATTTCGGCAAGCACCAGCGATGCAGGCGTAATATTGGTAACGGTTTTATAACCCACAAAAGAAACCCGTATGGGGTCGCCACTTTTCGCAGGGATATGAAACGTTCCGTTTTGGTCGGTGTAGGTTGATATCATTGTTGTCATATCTGTAACCCCGGCTGCAAACAGTGGCTTGCCGGTTATTTCATCTGTAACCACGCCTTCAAGATTTTGGCAGTGCGCAGTAAAGGAGATGGACAGCAAGGATATGAATAGTGAAAAACGCAAGCGAAATATGTAGATTTAAAATCCATGCAAGTTAAGCAGGGATTTATAGTAAACGGCTATTCAGGGAAGAGTCTGAGCGATTAATGCTGTTAATATTGATATAATATTTATTCTGGTTGTGTCTGTTTGTATAACGAAACACTTGTGTAATATCCTAATTATGAGCTGAATGGTCGGGGAAGTTAATAAGAATTGTTTTTACTTTGCTGCAAAATATATAGCTAATGTCAAGTGCTACATTCTACCAGCGCATACAAAAAGAACTGCAGGAAATAAAAGATGCGGGATTGTTCAAGCAGGAACGCATTATAGCTTCTCCACAGGGAGCTGAAATAACTGTAAATAGCCGCAAAGTGCTTAATTTTTGTGCTAATAATTACCTGGGATTATCATCACATCCCAAAGTTATAGAGGCTGCCCACAAAGCTATTGACGACCGTGGCTATGGTATGAGCAGCGTACGTTTTATATGCGGTACGCAGGATATACACAAGGAACTGGAAGCGAAAATAGCCACCTTCCTTGGTACTGAAGATACTATACTGTACGTAGCTTGTTTTGATGCAAATGGTGGCGTATTTGAGCCATTGCTCGGTGAAAACGATGCTATAATAAGCGACGAACTGAACCATGCTTCTATAATAGATGGTGTACGCCTTACCAAAAGCCGCCGTGCACGTTACAAGCACAACGATATGGCCGATCTGGAAGCGCAACTGATAGCCAATGCAGATGCCCGTACCCGTATTATTGTTACAGATTCGGTGTTCAGCATGGATGGTACCATTGCCCAGTTGGATAAAATATGCGACCTGGCCGATAAATATGAAGCGCTAGTAATGATAGATGAAAGCCATAGCAGCGGCTTTATGGGTAAAACCGGCCGTGGCGTGCATGAGCTGTGTGGGGTAATGGGACGTATCGACATCATTACCGGAACACTGGGTAAGGCACTAGGTGGTGCATCAGGTGGCTTCACAAGTGGTAAGAAGGAAATTATAGAAATGCTGCGCCAGCGCAGTCGTCCATATTTGTTTAGCAATACAGTAGCGCCGGCAGTGGTGGGTGCATCGATAGCTGTGCTGGACCTACTGAGCGAAACTACAGAGCTTCGCGACAGACTGGAAGAGAATACCACTTACTTCCGCAAACAAATGACCGATGCCGGTTTTGAAATAAAGCCCGGCACGCATGCTATTGCACCGCTCATGTTATATGATGCAGTAATAGCTCAGCAATTTGCAGCAAAACTATTGGATGAGGGTATTTATGTTATCGGGTTCTTCTACCCGGTAGTGCCCAAAGGGCAGGCGCGTATCCGTGTGCAAATATCGGCAGGTCACGATCGCCAGCAACTGGACAAGGCCATTGCCGCATTCACTAAGGTGGGCAAGGAATTGGGAGTGATCAAGTAAAATGACTATTATCGAATTCATTAATAGGGGCTGAAAATTTCAGCCCCTATTGCTTTGCAAAAATGTAGCGGATGTCCTGATTATCATATTGAAACCCCAGGCTATCAAAAGAATGGCTGAATGGTGGTGATTGGTTACCATTACTGAATACGCCGATATGGTTATTGCCTAATGCAACATCACCATACAGTGTTTTGTCAGAACCATTATGGGTAAAAGCACAATAGTTATTTACACCCACGGTATCTGTAAAATTCACCACGAAATTTTTGTTAAAGACCAGGGTCATGTTTTTTGCTGTAGCTGATATACTACCCCATGCAGATACCCACACCGAGCCGTTATTTTTATAGGCATTAACTAACTTCCATGTTGTTGATGGATGATTGCCATTGAGCAATATAAGTCGGTCGGTGCTTACATCGCTCATATCGGGGCGTAATGTATAGGCTTGCTCATTATTAGCTGCTGGTTCATACAACACGGACTGCGGTCTTGAAGTGCTAGTGAAATTGCTATAAAACCAATTAGTATAGTAATAAGAGCTACTGTAACAATCCAGGTAAAACGTTCCAAAGGTTTTAATGGTACGTGGCAAACTTGCCCCATTATTCAGTTGCACACTCGTTATCTTATTGGTGCTTTTGGCATAGTCATCAGCCGATCCATATACGTCAATAGTTATAGCTGTGTCCGACTCGTTCACGAAGGTAGCCACAGTTAAGGTATCTAGCGGCGCGGGAGCAGGCGGAGGAGTATAGTTGCTACCACTCGTGCTCTTGGTGCAGCCCAAGCTGATAGAAACCGCAATAGCCGCAACAATAAATAAATGGATAGGTTTCATAGTTTATAAGGTGTTCATTAAAGTTAATAATTATACTAGTGATTATAAATATATTATAGGGTAAAGTTGGCTAATAGGATGCATAAAAACTTTATTGCTATGTGGCTACCTATCGGGAAGCGGTATTGTGTTAACTTTGCAGCAAATTTTTGAGATAAGTGGCCGATGTAATACAGCTTTTATCAGATCAGATAGCCAACCAGATAGCAGCTGGTGAGGTGGTGCAGCGCCCGGCATCAGCCGTTAAAGAATTGTTGGAAAATGCAGTGGATGCTGGCGCTACTGAGATACAACTGGTGATAAAGGACGCAGGTAAGGAATTGATGCAGGTGATAGACAATGGTGCGGGCATGAGTCCTACTGATGCCCGTATGAGCTTTGAACGTCATGCCACATCCAAGATCAGGAATATAAACGACTTGTTTACTATACGCACCATGGGCTTCAGGGGTGAGGCCCTGGCCTCTATTGCAGCGGTGGCGCAGGTAGAAATGAAAACACGCCAGCCAGCTAGCGAAGTAGGTACCCGCATAGTAATAGAAGGAACAGAAGTGAAACTACAGGAAGCTTGCGCAGGTAGTGCAGGTACCAACATACAAGTAAAGAACCTCTTTTTTAATGTACCTGCTCGCCGTCATTTTTTAAAGAGTGCCACTACCGAGCTGCGCCATATATTGGATGAATTTACTCGTGTAGCGCTGGCACACCCGCATATAGGCTTCCGCCTTTGGAACAATGGTACAGAGCAATACCATCTGCAACAAGAGAACCTGAAGAGCCGCATAGTGGGGTTGCTGGGCAATGCGTATGAAAAGAAGATGGTACCTGTAGATGAGAAAACTGATGTGCTGAATATAACAGGGTTTATAGGCAAGCCTGATAGCGCTACCCGTACGCGGGGTATGCAGTTCTTCTTTATCAATAATCGGTTTATACGCAATGCTTACCTGCATCATGCTGTAACGCAGGCATACGAAGGTTTGATAGAAAAGGATGCTTTTCCTTTCTATGTTTTGTTTCTTGAAGTAGATGCTGCCCGCGTTGATGTGAACGTGCACCCTACCAAGCAAGAGGTGAAGTTTGAGGACGACCGCATGATGTACAGTTATCTGAACGCCGCCGTGAAGCACGCACTGGCGCGGCATAACATGGCACCGTCGCTCGACTTTTCGTTGAATAATGATATACAGCAACTATCGTCTGTGCAGAAGCCCGCTACAGACAGGCAAAATGATGCTACCCGTAGCGGTTACCTCTATAATACATTTACTCAAAAAGACCAGGCGCACTTTATAGACAGTAAAGATAGTATGGCACGCTGGAAAGGCCTGTACGAGATAGCCAATACTACCGCGCATGTACCTAAGCCGGAGCAGGGTGAAACGGTAATACAATCGCAGGTAGGCAAGTTGCACACTGATACAGATACCCATATGGCTGGTAGCAGCCGCAATGCCATTGTGGTACAGGGCACTATGCTGCTCACCACTGTTAAATCGGGCCTGATGCTGGTACACATACGTCGTGCGCAGGAACGCATATGGTACGAGCGTTTACTTCAGGAATGGAATGCCGGCACCACGCCATCGCAGCGGTTGTTGTTCCCGTTATCTTTTGACATTGCCCCGCAAGACGCGATATTGCTGAACATGGTGCTGGCAGATATGGCACGTATCGGGTTCGATATAGCTCCGTTTGGACAAAATACTTTTGTAGTGCAAGGCGTGCCAACTGGCTTGCCTGCAGGCGAGGAAAAAAATGTGCTGGATGATGTAATAGAACAATTGAAACATGAAAGCCCTGATGCTGTTGCCAACCGCAACGATAAACTACTGGCCAGTATGGCAAGGCGCTTATCGCGCAACAGACATGCCATACAACAGGAAGAAGGGCAGCAGGCACTGATAGATGAGCTCTTTGCTTGCGCCCAACCAGAATATACACCAGATGGCAAAAAAGTATTCACCATGATACGAAAAGAGGAACTGGATGATATGTTGGGGTAAAAGCTAATTTGAAATTACTACCTTTGCACTCCCAATTCTTAAGTTAGTATATATAGTTATTCATATGTCTGTATTGAAGTTCTACCCATTGACCGTAAAAGACGTGCGGCCCGAAACGGCTGATTGTGTATCTGTAAGCCTGGCAGTGCCGGATGATCTGCATGCAACTTTCAGGTTTGCACCAGGTCAGTACCTTACCTTTCGCAAGCACGTGGCTGGCGCCGAAGTACGTCGTTCCTACAGTATATGTACCAGCCCGGCTGATAATGAGTTGAGGGTAGCTATTAAAAAAGTAGATGAAGGTAAATTTTCAAACTACGCTCACAGTGAGCTGAAAGCTGGCGATGTGCTGGATGTAATGCCTCCGATGGGTAAATTTAGTCCAAAAGGCGGTGATAAAAAGGAAAAGGAATATATAGCTTTTGCTGCAGGCAGTGGTATTACACCTATTATGAGCATCATGAAAACGGTGCTTGAAAATGAGCCGGATAGCAACTTTACACTTGTGTATGGCAATCGCAATCGCAACACAATTATATTTCGCGAAGCTATAGAAGCCCTGAAGAATAAGTACATGCAGCGCATGCGTGTGTATCATATACTGAGTCGTGAAACGATGGAGATTCCATTATTCAATGGCCGCATAGATGCACAGAAATGTGCTGAGTTTTGTGAGACACTAATAGATGTACATAATGTGGATGAAGCCTTTATTTGTGGCCCTGAGGAGATGATATTATCTGTAAAGGATAAATTGGTGAGCCTGGGTATGCCATCAGCAAACGTGCACATAGAGCTTTTTACTTCACCTGATCAACCCAAAGCGTCACACGAAAAATGGGCTGCAAAGCATAAGGATGACAACACCCGTATGAGTAAGGTAAGTGTACGGTTGGATGGTACCACATTTAATATGGACCTGGGATATGATGGTGATACAGTACTTGATGCGGCATTGAAGAATGGTGCAGACCTTCCCTATGCATGTAAAGGTGGTGTGTGCAGTACCTGCCGTGCCAAAGTAGTGGAAGGCGAAGTGGAAATGGAAGCCAATTATAGTCTTGAACCGGATGAGGTGGCAAAAGGATTTGTACTTACTTGTCAAAGCCATCCCCGTACCGAAAGAGTGGTGATAGATTTTGATGCCCGTTAATGATTACTGACATGCGCGACTTTTCTACAGAAATATTTTTCAAAACAGCGCGCAGCGGTGGTAAAGGTGGGCAAAATGTAAATAAGGTAGAAACCATGGTAGAAGCCTGGTGGGACTTGAATAATTCGCGCATTTTATTGCCAGAAGAAAAAGAGTGGCTGCACGACAAACTGAAGAACCGCATCACTAAAGACGGCTACCTGTTTGTAAAGAGCAGTGAAACGCGCTCACAGCTGGAAAATAAAGACCTTGCTCGTGCCAGGATCATAGACCTGGTGACCACTGCTCTTATCAAACCAAAAAAACGTAAAGCCAGCAAGCCATCAAAAGCAGCAATTGCAAAAAGGCTGGATAGCAAACACATCAACAGTCTCAAGAAAACGCAGCGACGGATAAAAGGTGATATTTAATGCATTATCCTCAAGGGATTTAATGCATTAAATATCATGTTGTCTCTTAATCGTGGTCATGGTGATCATGATCCTCGTGATGATCGCGATGTTCATAGCGGTCATGATCATCATCGTGCCTGTGATAACCTCCCTCTCTTACTATGCAAGAGCTAAATGAAGCCATCATAAAACATACGCCGCACATTATCAATATTGTCTTTCTCATATCAAACTTTTTAAAAGTTCATTCTCATTAGGCTCGTATGCAAAGATTATTCCCTTGGGTGTAATTGATCAGCACTGTATGGTCATTCATAAACAAACCCCGCCGTTTATGTACCAGCGGGCTTGTTGAAACTACTCACGGTCTTTATTAATATGGGTGATGCCAATAGTGACGGTGGTAATGGTGCCGGGGTGTAACCACCACACAAGAGCTAAATGATATTACCAGGATGCACAACGCGCAGGCAGCCAATATTTTCCTTTTCATTTGTTTGCTTTTTGAGGTTAAGATTTCTTTTAAGTAGTATTGCCAAGTGTATTTCAAACGAAGCTCCAAATTATCTTAAAGAAATCATAAAAGGAAATATTCGACCGAGCGATTTATTTAAAGGCGATATACGTCAGGAATGCACATAAGTAAGCTATGCCCGACATGTATGCAAACTGGATGATGGGATACTTCCAGCTTTTGGTTTCACGTTTCACAATGGCCAGTGTACTCATGCACTGCATAGCAAATACGTAAAAGATAAGTAACGACAAACCGGTACCAAGCGTATACACTACTGTTCCGTCTTCATGACGGGCAGCCTTCATTTTGTCGTTCAGGGTGCGGCTGCCGGCGCTTTCATCGCCCACACTGTACAATGTAGCCATGGTTCCAACAAATGCCTCACGCGCTGCGAAGGATGTAATAAGTGCAATGCCAATTTTCCAGTCGTAACCCAGGGGCCTTATTACCGGTTCAATCGCGTGGCCCATCATACCTGCAAAAGAATGCTCCAGTTTTTCGCTGGCGGCGGCCCTTTCCAGTTCTTTTTGCTGGGTGGGGTGCTGTTGCACCAGTACTTCATACTTATCGCTCACAGCATGCATCTCTTTTGGTGGCCCAAACGTAGCCAGTCCCCATAGTATAAGGGAGATGATCACTATTATTTTACCTGCATCGGTAACAAATATCTTTGCTTTTTCTATCATGGTGATGCCCACATTCTTCCAGCGCGGAGCACGGTACACCGGCAGCTCCATAAGAAAGAAAGTACGGTCTTTGGATTGTACAATAAAGCTCATCACTTTGGCTACGATCAGCGCCATAAAAAAGCCCATCAGGTACAGCCCCATCAGCACTATACCCTGCAGGTTTATAAGACCAAAATATTGACGGGAGGGAATAACCAAGGCTATAAGTATAGTATATACAGGCAGACGGGCAGAGCAACTCATCAACGGGGTAATCATTATAGTAATGAGGCGCTCCTTGCGGTTTTGTATGGTGCGGGTAGCCATGATGGCGGGCACGGCACATGCCATACCACTTATCAGCGGCATCACAGATCGCCCATTAAGTCCTGCACTGCGCATCAGTCTATCTGTGAGAAAACTGATACGGGCCATATAACCGCTGTCTTCCAGTATGGTTATGAGCCCGAATAAGATCATGATCTGCGGTACAAATACAGCAACGCCACTAATACCTGCCAGCAATCCATTTACCAACAAGTCTTTTACAAAAGTGCCGGGCAGTATAAGGCTTAGCCAACCACCCAGGCTACTGAATGCATATTGTATCCAGTCCATAGGATACTTAGCCAGCCAGAAGATGCTTTGGAAGATGATGAACAGTACTGCCAGTAAAATAATATTGCCCCATATTGGGTGCAGCAATATCTTATCTATCCGGTCACTGATCACCATGCGTTTCAGAGGGCTGTCTTCCACCACACATTGCTGCATTACCACACCTATTTTTTGGTAGCGCTGCATTATCTCTTCAGCCTGTATTTTGGCTTTGGGAAAGCTGTTGGCAGCAAGTATGCCTGCTATCTCGGCTTTGGTATTCACTGACAAATAACTTAGCTCGCTATAGTTGCAGGCTACATGCAGAGCTGCATAGTTGCTATTTAAGGCACAGAGGTCTTTTATATGTTCCAGCCAAGGACCCACCAACTTATTCATATCTATGAAATCGGTAGGCAAATTTGCTCGGCCGGTGCGGCTTACATCTCCAATTTTCTTTTTTAGCTGTGCAATGCCCCTGTTGCGCCTGGGGTTTATAGCTACTACAGGTACACCCATCATACGTTGCAAACCTGCGGTATCTATGGTTATACCCTTTTGCCGGGCTATATCCATCATGCTCAGGGCTATGATCACGGGAATCTTAAGATCCATGATCTGCGAGCAGAACAGCAAATTACGTTTGAGGTTAGATGCATCGGCTATTACAACTATAAGGTCTGGCTTGTCTGCATTAGCCTGGTTCAGCAGCACCTCGTAAGTAACCTGTTCGTCAGCGCTTTTGGGATACAGGCTATAAGTACCCGGGAGATCTATGATATGCGCTGTGATATCATCACTGATGCGTGATATACCGGTTTTCTTATCAACGGTAACACCTGGGAAATTACCAACTTTCTGGTTCAGGCCGGTTAGCGCGTTAAAGAGCGAACTTTTCCCACTATTGGGATTGCCTACAAGTGATATGGTAAAAGGCCGCTGCATGAATATGGGTGCAAAGGTAACGGTTACAACACCTTATATGTTTTCTTGCAGGTAATTGCACTATAAGTTTTCCCGATTTTGTAAGCGCAAATTAAAGATTTATTGATTTCAGGTCTTTCGTGATTGGTTGGGCTATTTAATAATAAAAAAGGCGCCTCTTTTCAGAAGCGCCTTTTAAAAATTTACTGTCTTTTATTATTTGCTGCTTTTTACTAGCTTTTCAATTTTGATCATATTGCCATTTGCATCGGTAATGCGTAGCATGTATATGCCATCTGCAAGCTGTGCTATATTTATGTCTTTAGCAGCAGTTTGTTGTAATACCGTGCGGCCGTCAAGCGCTGTAACTATTGCATTTACAGTAATAGGGGCGTTGATACGAACAACTGCATTAGCAGGATTAGGATAAACGGAAATGCTTGCCGGGTTTACATTGCTGATACCCGTTACTTTGCCGGGTGCATAAACTTGGCCACTTGTTGCTGTACAACCATTATCATCTGTTACAGCTACTGTATAGTAACCCGCAGAGTCTGCTTCCAGACTTGCATGTGTACCGGCTGGTGCTGCTAAAGGATTACCGTTGAGGTACCACTGATATGTGTGGAAAAATGGCGATACAGTGAGTGTGAGATTATCTGTACCCAAAGCTATTACCGGAACCGGTATTGGATTTATAGTTACAGTAATTGGGGTAGAACCTGCGGTACAGGTATTATTTGAGATAATAACCACCGAGTAATTACCCGAATCAGTAGCTGTATAGTTAGTGCCGGTAGCTCCTGGTATATCAACACCGTTTTTCTGCCACTGGTAAGTAACGTCTGTAGATGTAACATTTGAACTAAGCAATACCCTGCCGCTACCGCAGAAGGTTGTTGGGCCAGCTGCTATAACGCTTGGTGATGGGATGGTGTATAAAGTAATTGCAGCAGAAGTTACCGAGCAACCATTGTCACCTACAACAGAGTAGTTGCCGGCCTGGTATGCGTTGTACGTGCTACCTGTAGCGCCGGAAGCGGGTGTTATTGGTGAACCGTTGAACTGCCATCTGAATTTTTCACCTGTATCGCTGCTTGACGCAAGCAATGTAATATATCCGCCTGCACACAGATATGGAGAAGCAAGAGTGGATACGTTTACTGTAGCCGGCGTGTTTTCCTGGAAAGTACTTGCAGGAGATCTGGTAACGCAATGGTTACTGTCGTCTGTTACTACCAGCACATAGTATCCGGTTGTGTTAGCTATTAAATAAGGTTGAGTAGCGCTTGGAATGTTTACATAAACGTTAGGCACGCCAGTATTTATCTGCCACTGATATGTCACCCCAGAGTTTGGAGTGGTTGTGAATGTATCTGTTTGATTCAGCGTAGCACATTTTTTGGTAAGCCCTGCAGGACTGATGGTAGGGATGAGGGTAGGGAAGTTTGTTATGTTAACGGCAGCAGCGGTATCCGGGCAGCCATTGAAGACAACGTATGAATATGCGCCGGGTAGAGAAACTGTATCAGTATGGGTAGTGTCTGACGTTGGAACGCCATTGTATAACCATTTGTAAGAATATCCTACAGCTGTATTACCTACCAGAGCTACCTTGCCTCCAGGGCAGAATGCCGTTGGGCCGGTTACAGTAACAGACACAGGTGGCGCCGGATGTATGGTAAGGTTAACAGTATCAGACGTAGCTATAGCGCATGGATTAGTAACTACAACATAGTAATAATCAGTGTCAGACGCCTGGAAGGAGCTTATGTTATAAGTAGGGCCAGTAGCGCCAACAATAGCAGTACTATCCTTAAACCATTGGTAAGTAACACTCAAGCCTGCGGTGCCAACGTGGAACGATACTGGATTATTTATACAACCATTTACTGAAACCGGTTGGGTAGTGATTTTTACGCTATCTAATACTTGTATTCTAAACTGAACAAAACTACCAAATACAGTTGTATTTGATGCACAAGAATCGTTACTTGTAAATTGAGAATTTACTGCGGTGTATATCACCATATTGTATGTACCACCATGGGTAGTAGGTAAAATATTTACTGGCACTGAATAGCTAGTAAGCGATGTATCTAAGTTAGCATACATGAATTCATTTCCCTCATAAATGCCATCTCTATTTGTATCAACGAACACGCCTATGCCAAGCAAGCTATGGGCGGTAACACCAACAGTCATAGTATCTATAACGCCCAGGCATAGTTTTGCAGTATCCGTTAAATAATTGGATACTGCACAAGTACCTGCAGTATAATTATAATTTAGAGTGGTTAATTTGGTACTTTGAATGGCATATACATCGAAACAGCCAGCAAAGGTCCCGCAAGTCTGTGAATTACTGTTGTGCCAGGTGATACATGATAGGGCTAACAGGAAGCATAGCCGTAGACGGCTTAACGTAAATTTTTTAGTCATGATGCTTTAATTTTAAAAAAAGTATAACAGTTTAGCAATTTAAGAACAATTTCACATTTGTGCAAGTATTAGTGTTTTTTAATTATTTTAAGCTATAAAGAATGTTGCTAATGTAGGGTCCAAACATTAAGACGCTAAAGTTTTTTTATAGGTTGGATAAATGTGGAACTTTTTATTTTACAGTTTTATCAGGGTGGTTTTGTATTTTAGCGTCAATCTAGATTTTAGTTCAAACAGTTGCACGTATGTATATTAAAAATGAGAAGTTCAGTGACGAAGAAACATTACTTGAAATGTTATTCGATTTCAGTCTTGGAACTATGTCTGCTTATACTAATGAACTGGTGGCTCAAATTGACAATGACCTTGCTATAAATGAGAAATATCAGGAATTTATTAAATCGATTCCCGATGCTGATGACCGTGCTGAAGTATATGAGGAAGAGCGCGATATGCGCTTGGCAGAAATATTGCTTGAGCAATTTGACAGCTTTGAGGTAAACGATGCCCATCTATATGCTATTAAAGGCGATGCAAAAACATTGCTATTCGAAATTGACCTTTATTAGTTTACTACAAACAATGTTTCCATAGTCGTGTTCTGCCCAATGTTATATGGGTGACTTGTTTTGTTAATGTATGGCATGCTAAAGTTTTCAGATAAATTCAGGATATTTTGGGTTAACTGACAAAATCTTTGTATTCCATTACCTATCAGAACAAAAAATACTTAGATTTGAATTGTATTCTCAAATCTGTAGTTACTATATGAGGTCAATATTACTTACTGCTATTACTATTTTTACCCTTACCGCAAGTGCATTTGCACAATCTTTCCCTCCGGATTACCGGTTTGAAGCGGGTGTGAACGTGGGCGCAAGCACCACCACATTGCCTCAAGGGCCTTTGGCTCTTTACAAGGGTACGGAAACAACATGGTCGCCTGAAGCTTCTATACGGTTCCATTATAATCTTACTCAAAACTGGCAGGTAGGTGGTGACCTGGGATATACCAGTTGGAGCACTACTGGCAATTGGGCGCAAAACGATACATACGGCAAGGCTATACCCAGCCAGAAAGTGAAATTTGTTCTATCATCACCTACTATTTCGGTAGCAGCACAGGCCAATAGGGTAGTGCCTTTCTACAGCAAGTTCAAGGAATACAACAAAGCTAATTTCTACTATGGTGTAACACTTGGTATAGTATATACGGTTAATGATGGCACCAGCACACAAAGTACTTACGGTAGCGCCCCTGATCCTAAATTTATATATACTTCCAAGTACGATTATGGGTATGGTATAGGTTATGTTGCAGGTGTGCAGGTTGGTTATACCTACTTTATATCTGAAATGCTGGGCGTAAATGTAGAAGGCGCAGCAAGGTTTACAGAAGTGGGTACAACAGATACCCGTTACAACCATGCTAATTCTAACTACAACCTTTTTTACTTCCCCATTACGGTAGGTTTCAGGTTGCGTTTTTAAAAAAGCACTGTTTTTTTAGAGATCAGGCCTTAAGTAACCGCGTTTTCTAAAAAATATTTTTATACTTTAGCTCATCAACAGGAAAGATATAGGTTATGAATTATATAAAATTACTTTTTTTAACTGCGCTCATTGGCGGCATGCAAAGTGCCGATGCGCAGGTTACTATATCGCCCGGTAGCGCCGTATCTTTAATGACGGGCACAGTGGTAAATCTTTCCCAGGATCTGGCCATACAACCAGGTGGTACTTTAAATTCAGATGGTATTGTGCTGCTACAAGGTGGTAACCTGTACGACAGTGGTAGCGCGGTATTTACTGCAAATGCACAGCTTATTTTTACAGGTACCACTACACAAACTTTGTATAGCGCTGCCCCACTCACAGTAGCCAATATTACGCTTAACAATGCTAACGGGTTAAAGCCTAATAATAGCATTACTGTTACAAATACATTGGTGCTTAATGATGGTAATTTTTATGCGGATACTGCACATCCGGTGTTTTTTGCAGATACGGCTACCAATCCTGCCGAAACTAATACTACCCGCATAATAGGCCGTGCTGTAATGAATCCACGTAGCATTGGTACAAGTGCACTTTCTTACCTGGGTTGCAACATATCTTTTGGAGTAGATATAGGTGCGGTAAGCATAGCCCGTACCACAGGCGCTGCCGCGTCAAGAAATATTGGTCCTGGCTATTCAATAGCAGCCAATTGGCTGGTACATAGTACCAATGATCAGCAAACGCCCAACAGGAATCTTAGCTTTAGCTGGCTGAGCGCTCTCGACAATGGAAGGGATGTTAATGCAATGTATTTATATGGCGCTCAAGCTCCCTTTACAACATTTGATTTGATGAACGATACTGCCACCAATGTTTCGGCTACCGACCCACGTGTGTACTTCAGACCAAACATCAGTCAGTTCGGTCGTTTATATACCTTGTCTGATAACAAGCCACTTGCAGTGAGCAATGTTATTGCTCCGGTAGTAAAAGTTGTAGGCTTTCCAAATCCATTCAGTAATGTGTTGAATTTAAGTATTACAAAGAATGATAACGCACCGGTACAGATTCAGGTGATGGATATGGCAGGACATATTGTATTGAGCAATACATACAGCGCAGGCAACAATGCAGTAATTGCAATCAATGGACTGTCGGCACTGGCTGCAGGTAACTACCTGTTGCATGTATATAACGACAACTTTGCAAATACGCTTAAAATAGTAAAAACTAACTAAGGCACTAACAATAAAACCACATAACATATAAATATGAAAAGGCAATTTTTACTTCTCGTATCCTTTACAATGCTGTTAGCAGCAGGCGCCAACGCACAGGTGCAAGTGAGCAAGCAGATACAAATGACCGGTACTACTACTTTTGATAAAAGGATAACTGGCTTGGGTAGTGTACAGGATACTACAGACGCGGTAAGTGCTGGCGCTATACAAAAAAGTACCCTCACCTATGCTACTGCTTCAGGATTGCCAGGTGTATATGCTGTTTTTTTACCAGTTGCCCCAGCAGTATATTCTGCAGGTATGACTGTTACCTTTAAAGCAAACGTTGCTAATACCGGTGCTACTACACTTAATGTGAACGGGCTGGGTACGAGGCCAATATATAAAAATGGCAGTACTGCATTGGCTGCAAATGATATAGCAGCTGGTCAGATAGTAACTGTTATATGCGATGGTACAAATTTCCAGATCGTTGGCCAGGTTGGTTTACTGTCTGGATTTAATGGCTCTTTGTCAGGCGATGTTAGTGGTACACAAAATGCTACTTTAATTGGCAACAGCACTATAAACAGCGCTAAGCTGGTAGACCAGGCTGTAATAACAGCTAAAATTGCGGACAGCGCGGTAACTACTACTAAGCTGGGCACCCAATCTGTAACTACTGCTAAGCTAGGTACTCAATCTGTAACAAATGCCAAACTGGGCGATACCTCGGTAACTACTTCAAAACTGTATGATAGTTCAGTAACTACCGCGAAACTGGCAACAGCAGCAGTAACTACTGCAAAAATTACAGACCTGTCTGTAACTACTGGTAAACTTGCTGACCAATCTGTAACTACGGCTAAACTTATGGATAGCTCTGTCTCTACAGCAAAATTGATCAACAAGTCTGTAACTACTGCTAAATATGGAGATAGTTCTATTACAGATGTTAAGATAGTGGGTATGTCTTACTCTAAATTAATAGGATCCCCAGCATCTTTACCACCGAGCGGTGTAGCCGGTGGAGACCTTGCAGGTACTTATCCAAATCCTACATTCTCAACAAGCTCAATAGCTGGTGCAGACGTTATTAATACGGTAAACGCAGCCACAACTGCTACCATCAATGCAGCAAGGTTAGATAGCAACGTAACCAAGAAGGGTAATACATTTAATGGTAACAACCAGCTGGTGCAGACTAATGCTGCGGGTAAACTGCCAGCAATAGATGGTTCTTTACTCACAAATGTGAATTCTACTTTCCCTGTACAATACCTTGTGAGTAGCTCAACATCTGTTGATTTCAGTACTTACACTACTGCACGTACATTTATTATAGACAGGCAGGCTACAGCAGCACCAAGCTCTATAAATGTTACGCTTCCTTCTGCTGCTAACTTCCCTGCAGGTTCACACGTTGTTATCACTATTCTTAATAACAGCAGTACCAGCACTACAACGCTCAACCTGCTTGCTTCAGGTGTTACGCAGTGTATCACCTTTACAGGCAATTACAATGTAAGCACTAGCTTAACTTCAGTAGGTACTGGCCTTTCTTATGGCTTTATTACTAACGGCTCAAGCTGGTACAGGATATTCTAGTTCATTTGAAATATTAAAATAGAAAAAGCGGCGTTTGCCGCTTTTTCTATTTTATAAATGTCCCCTCAATGCCTTAGACGCCCTTATTTTCCTTGTTTGGTAACATTTTAACACTTTTTCCATTTTACAGAAGTTATATTTGCGCACTAATTTTCCTATATGCGTAAATGCTTTGCACTGCTGGCAATAATTACTTTTTTTTCAACATTAACTTTTGGACAGGATGTTGCTGGCAACAGTGATAATGTGGCCCCACCCATTAAAAAGCCATCACGCGATTTTGTGATGCTGCAGTTCAATTATAATAACTGGGCATCTAAGCCTGCAGAGGTAAGGCCTAAAGGTCTGGGATATGGCTTTAATGGCTTTCTATGCTATGATTTTCCTATAAAGAAGACCAATCTGAGCTTTGCTACAGGCTTGGGAGTAAAAGTATCTGTGATATACATGGATCAGCAATACCTGAAGAATACGGATACAGCTGCTGCCGCAATAGCTACTTTTGCTGATACAAATGCATATAAACGTTACAAGTTTGTAACTACATATCTCACAGCCCCTTTCGAGCTCAGGTACTTTAGCAATAAGCTAAACAGGAACAAGGGCTTTAAAGCTGCCATAGGGGTACAGGTGGGTACACTTCTGGGGTCGCATACCAAGGGCGTGCGCACTGTAAATGGTAGCACTGTAAAGGATAAAGAAAATACCAATCGCTATGTAAGCCAGTGGGATTTTGCCGCTACTGCGCGTGTAGGTTATGGCAACTTCTCATTATTTGGTTCGTATAACCTCACTAATGTATTTAAGGATAACGTAGGGCCTACACTTACGCCTTATTCTATAGGGCTTTGCCTTACTGGATTATAATAGTCTAGTCTAAACATACAAGACCAATAATAAAAATGGTGGGCATCTTAGATGCCCACCATTTTTATTATGCAGTAGTCTGTGATCTAACACCAGTTCGGAGGTTAATCCTGGCAATACTATCCTTGTCAAAAGATATAATTTCAGGAAACTATTCATCCCCAGCTTCCCAAGCTGGGGTTCGCGAGTCCAGGTCTCACCCTCCTTTCTCAGTTTTTTAAGCTATTATATTTACGCTATCTACACTTCATGACACACATTCTTCGCTTCACCCGAATTGCCTTGTATAGGTTATGCTTTCCTATAAACTTTGTGTCTATAAAACAACCATCATGCAACAGCCTAATAGCATATTATCAAAATTAAATAAACACTTTCGTGTCATGGCCATCGCTTACCCTGTGGTGCTAGCTATCAATCTTACCAACAACTGGGGTTACTATGCAAGTGGCGGCGACTGGCGGCCAAGTATATTCTTCACACTATCGGCAACAACATTGAGCTGGCTCACATATGTTCTATTCAATGAACTGTTCCTCGTAAAGCTGCTTAAGTACAAGGGCTGGGAATACTGGAAGCAACATCCTTTTTATTTATTCTTGTTCATCGTTTGTATCTCTATTGCGTTTGGCAGTGTACTGATGACAGGTATGATGGGTTTTATGGCCGTGTTTTTTCACTGGAACAGTTCCCCCAGCGACTACCTGATGAATAGTACATTTATGGTGCTGTTCACACTCATTTTCACCCTGATGGCCTACGGGGCCGAGTTTATAAAACAATGGAAAATAAGCACTGACGACAATGCAAGAATGCGTGAGGAAATGGTACGTGGCCAATATGAATTACTTAAAACCCAGGTAAATCCACATTTCCTGTTCAACTCATTAAATACACTCAGTTCCATAATACCATCTAAACCCGATGTGGCAGTACTTTTTGTGCAGCAAATGGCGCGTGTTTTCCGTTATTCTTTAAATCATATTTCTGAAAACACGGTTTCGTTAGCTATTGAAATGAAGATCGTCGAATCGTATATCTTCATCAATAAACAACGATACGGCGAGAAGCTCATTGTAAACATCAATATCACCGAGGCAGCACTGGAATCGCAGATCGTTACGCAGTCTTTACTTATGCTTGTTGAAAATGCGATAAAACATAACGAACTTTCTGAAGAGCATCCGCTAACCATGGACATTTATAATGAAGGGAGTATACTGGTAACCATGAACACATTGCAACCTAAAAAGATAATGGAAGAATCGACGGGCATAGGTTTGGCAAATGTTGTAAGCAGGTATAAAAGTGTAAGTAATATACCTGTTGTTATTGACAAGCAACATGATCTCTTTATTGTAAAGATGCCACTACTATAGCTATGAACATCCTGATGCTCGAAGACGAACGCGAAGCCGCTGCACAGTTGGTACAGATGGTAAAACGGATAGACCCAACGGCAAATATCATTGCTGTAATGGAGACCGTACGCAAAACATGCGATTGGTTGTCTGTTCACCCGCATCCCGATCTGATACTGGCAGATGTACAACTTGCAGATGGAATCAGTCTTGATGTTTTTGCAAAGGTAAAAGTGAATGTGCCTGTTATCTTTATCACTGCTTACGATGAATATACCCTGAAGGCATTTAAGTTGAACAGCATTGATTATATTTTAAAACCTGTTGATGAGACTGAATTAAAGGCAGCGTTTACCAAGTATCATGCGCTTAAAAGCAATGCAGCCATTTCAAATGAACACCTGTATAAATTGCTGGAACACGTGAATAACAGGTACCTGTCCCGTTTTATAGTAAAGTACAGGGATGAGTTGCGCATTATTGCCATAGAGCAGGTATGTTACCTGCATGCCATAGACCGCATTGTATTTCTTCATACCCTAAGTGGAGAAAGGTATATTGTAGACAACTCGCTGGATGAGCTAGAAAAAGAACTGGATCCGCACCTGTTTTTCAGGCTCAATCGCCAATACATCTCACCATTCAATTCTATACAAAAGATCAGTAATCATTTTAATGGCAAACTAAAACTGGATTTAAAAAACTGTGCCGATGATAAAATATTTATAAGTCGGGAGAAAGCACAAGCTTTCAGGAAATGGATCGCAGGTAATTAATATTTGCTGGCATAGATTATAGCCAATACTTCAAATTCTCTCAATGAAATGTGAATATAAAAAATGAATGAGTTACCTTAGTAGTACATAGCTCTATCATAATAATGTAAAAACATGTGACATTGTATGCTTTACCCATCAGATCAAGAAAAATATCAAATCTGATCGTGTACTTTTGTTGCATATTATAGGATAAAGCGCCTCCTTTACCCTTTGGCAAAGGAAGATATTAAGCCCCAAACTTTTTAAAGAGAGAAAATCAATTATCAGTGTATGAATAGAATTCTATACGCCTTACTGTGTATAGTTGTATATGGAGCTATGCCTTGTTTGCTAAAAGCGCAACCCATAGCAAACTTTACTGCTAGTAATACTAGTGGTTGTGCACCTGTTGTAGTGCAATTCACAGACCAAAGTACCGGTAGCCCTACCGGCTGGTCCTGGAGCCTGGGCAACAGTACTACCTCCACACTCCAAAACCCTTCAACCACCTACACTACCGCTGGCACTTATACTGTAACATTAACTGTAACAAATGCTTCAGGCAGCAACACCAAAACCATTTCCAATATCATAACAGTATCGGCCCAGCCTTTTGCAAATTTTGTTGCTGATGATTCAGGATCTGTCTGTCTTCCAAAAACCATTAATTTTCAAAACACCTCTGTTTCTAACAGCACCGGTACTTACCTGTGGGATTTTGGCGATGGCACAACGAGTACTTCCAGCAACCCATCGCACACCTATACCACCTCTGGCAACTACAATGTAACACTGGTTGTAACCAATGCCGCTGGCTGCACCAAAACAATTATAAAAACTGCATACATACAAGCATTACCTTCTCCTATTGTCAACTTTTCATCATCCAACAATATAGCATGCAATGCCCCTACAACTGTAAACTTTACCAGCACATCTGCCACTACAGCCACCTATAGCTGGAGCTTCGGTGATGGGGGAACATCTACGTCAACAAATCCAGCACACAGTTATAGCGCAACAGGCACCTACAACGTTACACTTATTGCTACAGGATCTAATGGCTGTGTAGATACTGCTATAAAAAATGCTTTTGTGGTTATAGCACACCCTACAGCTGCTTTTAGTTCAAGTGCCAGCTCTGCATGCATGGGTACACCATTTGTTTTTACCAACCAGTCTTTACCTGCATCTGTAAATTCTCTTTGGTCATTTGGCGATGGCAATACCAGCCTGGCTACCAGCCCTACACATAATTACACTGCATCCGGCACCTATACCGTAAAACTCGTAAGCAGTGCAGGCTCGTGTGCTGACTCTGCAACCCAAACAGTAACCGTACTTACAAAACCTACAGTAAACTTTACATCCAATACTACATGGGGTTGCACTACCCCATTCACAGTACAATTTCAAGATAATACAGTAAATGGCAACACTTGGGCGTGGCGCTTTGGCGACGGGGGAACATCCACATCCCAAAGCCCTTCTCATGTTTATTCTTCAACAGGCAATTACTCTGTTACCCTGGTAGTTACAAATAGTAATGGCTGTACCGACTCTTTAACAAAACCCAACAATATCACTGTAGGCACACCGTCTGCCAGCCTTACAGCAGCTGCCCCAGGCGGCACCTGCACACCAGCAACATTCAATTTCAATATCGTCATATCGCCCAACATTACCCCAACCTCTTTCAGTTACAATTATGGTGATGGTACATCAGGCTCCAGCCCTTCTCATACCTACTCTACTGCAGGCACTTACACCGTTACCTATACTTATACACTAGCTGCAGGCTGCACTTATACTGCCACTACAACGGTTACAGCCGGTACAAAGCCTACAGCATCCTTTAACGCGGCTCCGCTTACTACTTGCCCAGCAACAAATATCACTTTCACCAACAACTCCACGGGTGCACTTTACTACCAATGGCTTTATGGCGATGGGCTTTCGGGTACGGCAACTAATCCCATTCACAGCTACGAAATAACCGGGACTGCTACCGTAACGCTAATCGCCTTTGGTGTGGGTGGCTGCGCGGATACTATGATCCGTCCAAACTATGTAACCGTACTTTTGCCTCATGCCCAGTTTACACCAAGCTATACTTGCAGTAACAGTCTGCAGGTAAATTTTACAGACAACTCAAATGGTGCCAATACATGGCTGTGGCATTTTGGAGATGGGACTACATCATCTACACAAAATCCATCTCATACCTATGCAAGCGGTGGTTTGGATACCGTATCACTCACAGTACACAACAATATCACGGGCTGTAACGATACTTATATCTTAACCATCAATCTGTCATCTGCAACTGTTCCATTCCTGCATGCCACTGATTCTACCACTTGTAAGAATACACCCGTTGTTTTTAATACTGCATCTTCATTTGTATCGTACTTGTGGAGTTTTGGCGATGGCACTGTAAACTTTGCCGGTTCAAGCACCAGCCATACTTATAGCACAGCAGGAGTGTACACTGTAAAAGTTATTTTATTAGACGCGCGCGGGTGCGCTGATACAATAACTAAAACTAATTATGTGAGCGTAGGTGGCCCCACCGCTGCATTTTCAGCATCAGCATTTTCTGGTTGCTTGCCACTAAACATACAGTTTACAGACCAGAGCAGCGCTATAGCCACAGCACCAATAGCTAACCGCATATGGAAGTATGGTGATGGCAGTATCACTACTGGTAATTCCGTCGGTTCTTCGCACACATATACTACCACGGGCAGCTTTCCTGTATCCCTTGTAGTAACAGATGTAAACGGTTGCACAGATTCTGTTGTTAAACCAAATTACATACAGACCACAAAACCACATGCACAATTTACCACAAACGACACCACGGTGTGCATCAATACAAACGTCAATTTCTTTAATTCTTCTACCGGCAATAATCTTACTTATCTGTGGAGCTTTGGCGATGGCATTACCTCTTTTGCAGTGACGCCTTTTCATGCGTACATCACAGCAGGCGCTTATACAGTAAGCCTTATAGTTACAGATGCAACAGGTTGTAAAGACACCATGACACGCACTGCTTATGTACACATAGGCACTTTATATGCAAGCTTTAATATCAACGACAGCTTTGCGACCTGTCCTCCACTTACCGTAAATGCAACCAATACCACTCCCGGCACAAATACCTACACTTGGGCCTTTGGCAACGGCAGCCAGTCTGTGCTTACAAATCCCAGCACTGTATATACTTATCCTGGTGTTTATCACATAAAACTTACAGTTCACAATGCATCCGGCTGCGCAGATTCTACGGTACGGAATGTTGCAGTATTAGGCCCTACAGGCACTTTCAACGTAAACACATTTGCGGGTTGTTCTCCACTAACAGTATTGCTCAGTGTTACCAATACAAGTGGGGCTACATCTTACACCTGGGACCTCAATAATGGTTATACCCAATCTACTACTGCCACCTCGTTTAACTATACCTACACCCAAACTGGTAAGTATGTGCCGTTGGTGGTCATCAGCAATGGTACCTGCCAGGTACCTGTGGTGGGCGATACTGTTTATTCAGATCACCTGAATGCAGATTTCACCTTCCCCTCTGCAAATTATTGTACACCTGCACCCGTCAATTTCACAGACACTTCTTCCACCTCTTTATCGCCTATAGCCAGCCGCACCTGGAGCTTTGGCGACGGTACTACAGGCACAGGGCATAACCCTGTACACACCTATACAAGCGGAGGCACTTACCAGGTTCGGCTTATTACCAGTAATTTATCCGGCTGCACCGACACCATTGTCAAAACAATAACCATCAATCAGAAACCGACAATCACTATAACCGGCAATCAGTCCATATGTCCGGGACAGACTGCGCAAGTTACCCTGGCAGCTACAGGTGCGGCTACTTATTCCTGGACACCCGGCACGGGCCTTGCCTGCAGCACTTGTAGCAGCACAACAGTACTGCCAGCAGCCACAACAACCTACACATTAGTGGGCACCAGCACAAACGGATGCAAGGATACGGTTACAACTACTGTTGTGGTCAATACATTGCCAACGGTAAGCACTGGTACTAACCAAACCATTTGCGCCAACCACTCAGCTACATTGGGAGCAAGTGGTGCATCTACTTATTTATGGTCCCCTGCCACAGGACTATCATGCACTGCATGTGCAAATCCCATTGCCAACCCCGCTATCACTACCGTCTATACCGTAAAGGGCACCAGTACAAATGGATGTTCTGCTACAGGTAGTGTTACTGTGTTTGTAAATGCGGTGCCTGTATCACAGCTCGATTCCAGCAAAAATATTTGTATTGGCAAGTCTGTTCTATTGCCAGGCACTGCCACCGGCGCTGTCAGCTACCTGTGGTATCCGGCTGCTGGTTTGTCTTGCACTACATGTGCTATTCCTTTTGCCAACCCAACAGTTACAACCACTTATTCAGAGGTAACACAGGCGGGTAACGGCTGCAACGACACGGCACATATTGTAGTGATAGTAAACCCGTTGCCAGTTGTAACGGTAGGGTCACAAAATGTGTGTGCACATGTTCCCACACAGGTCACAGCAACCGGTGCTCAAACGTATGTATGGTCTCCTGCTGCCGGCTTATCATGCAGTACATGTAACGCGCCTTATGTTAACATCGGCAGTAATACTGCATATACCATCACCGGTACCGACGCCCATGGTTGTATAGATTCAACATCTGTACTATTCACAGTCATCAATCGCGTACCTACTTCAGTTGGCAATGGCGATAGCATATGCCAGGGCATCACTGTGCAGTTGAGTGCGTCTGGAGGTGTCAGCTATTCATGGATCCCCGCCAATGGCGTCAGCGATCCAACCAGCGCTACGCCCACTGCTACACCTAATGGCAGCATCAATTATATCGTTTACATAAAAGAGAATCAATGTTTCACAGATACGGGCATCGTTACCGTTATTGTTTATCCTATGCCTACTGTAAGTGCCGGCGCTAACCAAACTATACTAGATGGACAAACCGTACACCTGGATGTAAAAAACAGTCCGGATGTGGTGAGCTTCTCATGGTCGCCAACACAATGGCTGAGTTGTACAGATTGCCAAATCCCGTCTGCAACACCACAGAAAAGCACAACCTATACGGTCACTGTAACAGGCCAGGGTGGTTGCAAAGACAGCGCACAAACTACGGTGTTCCTCAAATGCCAAAACGGCCAGGTATTCATACCCAATATATTTACACCCAATGGCGATGGTGCCAACGATAAGTTTTATATAAGCGGCAAGGGGATCGTAAATGTAAAACGGATCAGTGTTTATAACCGCTGGGGCGAAGAAGTATATAGTGCGGCCAATGTTCCTGTAAATGACCCCAACAGTGGTTGGGATGGTAAATACAAAGGGCAGTTGCTGAAGCCCGATGTTTTTGTGTACGCTATTACTGTTGTATGTGAGACAGGCGAGCTACTGGAATATAAAGGAGATGTGTCATTGATACAATAACATAAGAGGAACAGGCAACTTTAAGTAAACTAGAAAAAGTCTTTACGACCAACGATACTTTTAAAACAGATGTCATGAAGAAATATTTTACCTTGTTAATGGTGATGATGGTGGGGGGAGTTATGGACAAGGCAGTAGCCCAGGACATACATTTTTCGCAGTTTTACGATAACCCAATCCTGCGCAACCCTGCGCTTACAGGCATCTTTAGCGGCGACTATAAAGCGGGGGTCGATTACCGCTCGCAGTGGGCCAATATATCTGTACCCTATCAGACAGTGCTAGCCGACTTTGAAACACGCATACCTATAGGTAAAGAGGTAAAAGACTTTCTAAGCCTGGGCCTGGTAGCTACTTATGATCATGCCGGAACTATTAGCTTCAATACGGTGCAGGTTTATCCCGCCATCAACTACAATAAGAGTATGGAAGATGAGCATAACACTTTTTTCTCAGCAGGTTTTACCGGGGGATACATACAACGTTCCATAGACGTCAGCAAGGCTCAGTTCAGCAGCCAGTATATAAATGGCAGCTATTCATCTTACAACCCTACAGGCGAGAATACCAGCTTTAAAAACATACAGAGTTACGATCTTGGTGCAGGCATCAGCCTCAATGGTTCGTTAGGTACATACAACCACGCTAATTATTACATAGGTGTATCTGCTTACCATGTATTGCAGCCCAATCAAGCATTTCTGGCTACGGATGACCAGGTAAGGGTCACACCAAAGTTCGATGGTCAGTTTGGATTCAAATGTCGCCTGGATGATCAGTTTGCCATTACCGCCCATTTCAATTATACCATCCAATATCCTTACCAGGAAATAATAGGTGGTGGCCTGCTCAGCTGGCGCAATATAAACACATTAGAGCCCCACAATACGTTCACCATATACGCAGGTGCATTTTATCGCGTGGGAGATGCAATTATCCCTACATTCAAACTCGATCATAAAAACTATTCAGTCAACCTTTCTTATGATGTTACTTTATCTACCCTCCACACTGTTAACACAGGTGCAGGTGGTTTCGAAATATCCCTGTTCACCCGTGGCGTATTCTCAAAAGAGCGCACAGCTGCAGACGCTGTAAAGTGCCCTCACTTCGAGGTGCTGGACCAGGATTAGCCATTCTTCATTTAAATTGTCTATGAGAATTTATTTATGCCCTAAACTTGGTTAATGCAATTATGTTGCATTAACTACTTATCTTTGTTACATAAAAAATTTGAAGCAGTTATATCCTCCAGCTTCATACAATGAAACAACGGGCTATAAAAATATTAAGCACTTTCATGTTTGCGGTATTCCTATATGGTACCGTACCACATGAGTATTTGCACGATGTTTTTGCCCACCATCATGATACCACTGAAGGCCGGTATAAAAAGGGTGAGTTTCACCTGAGTAAAGCGCATGTACATTGTGCATTCCTGGGTATTACTTTTGGCAGTTTCCTGTTTTCAGAATATATCTTTTATAAACCAGCCATACTATTCCACATCTCTAAGTGGGTAATGCCTGGCTATCATTTTCATTCATTATCCAGTTACTATTCTTATTCTTTAAGGGGGCCTCCGTCTTTCATTTCTTAACGGCTCTTGTACTGGTGTATCCATATGCCGGTAACAATTTTATTGTCTAAAATTAAATGAACAGAAATGGCGCGTTTTTATACCGCCACCTTACTGTTGTTTGTTCTTGCATTACCTGCACAGGTATGTAGGGGACAAAACTGTACCTCCAGGGTAAGCGGCTATGTAGCAGATGGACATAAAAACTCTGTAACAGGGGCTTTTGTAACCTTGCTCCATACTTCGCTGGGCGCAGCAACAGATACGGGTGGCTATTTTTCTATTAGCAACGTTTGCCTTGGTACAGATACACTTTTGTGTCAGTCAATAGGACACAAGGCACTACTGGTACCGGTAAATGTGACGGGTGATATATTGGTGAGGATTGCGTTTGCGCAAGATGCTAACGAACTGCAAGAGGTTATAGTAAATGGTATAAAGCAGCAAGATCTGCGTACGGTAACTACTGCCGCGCTTACCGGGCTAGCCTTATTACAGACGAGGGGTTCTTCACTGGGCGATGCATTAAAAGACATGCCAGGACTCAATGCTATACAAACCGGCCCAAGCCTTTCTAAACCCGTTATTCACGGCCTGCACAGCAATCGTGTGCTCATCATAAACGATGGTGTACGGCAGGAAGGCCAGCAGTGGGGCTCAGAGCATGCACCGGAAATAGACCCATTCGCAGCCAACAAGATAACCATAGTAAAAGGCGCTGCCAGTGTACGTTATGGTTCAGATGCAATAGGCGGGGTAGTACTGGTGAACCCTGATGATATGCCGGTACAAAAAGGAATAACCGGCGATGTATACCTGGTTGGGGCAACCAATGGACAAATGGCTGCAACATCTGCATCTTTGCAAGGTGCTTTTGGTAAAGGACTTACAGGCTTATCATGGCGGGTACAAGGCACTTTAAAAGATGCAGGCAATTTCCATACCCCGCACTACTACCTCACAAACAGTGGCCTTAGAGAAGGTGATTTTTCAGCCGACCTGGCTTATAAATGGAAGGGGTTTGATTTCAGTATTCATTACAGCCTGTACAATACTGAAGTGGGTATATTTTTCGGTGCAGAAAATGGTAACCTGCAAGAACTGCAGCAAAAGTTTGCAATGACTACACCCGGCATACCCTCCTACTTCATCTATACCATCGACCGCCCTTACCAGGCGGTTTCTCACGAATTAGTGAAGGCCGTATCCTCCTACTCGTTTAGTGACAAAGGTAAACTGGAACTGATATTTGGCAGGCAAAACGACATCAGGCAAGAGTATGATGAACTTACTACTACCAACGCTGCAGCCGAAAACTCACCTCAACTAAGGTTCCAGCTTATCACCCATACGCTCGATCTTGTTTACACACAACATGCCAGTAAAGGTTTCTCTGGCAGTTTCGGCATCACCGGCAAAACATCGGGTAATACGTTTGAAGGCGTAAGATCTCTGATACCCAACTACAGGGACTATAACGGTGGTGCTTTCGCAATAGAACGTTACACAGCCGGTAAGTTCACTTTTGAGGCCGGCCTGAGGTTTGACTACAGGTGGTTGCGCGTGTATGAACGCAACCCTACCAATCTTGCACTCTACAATGTCACCTACCAATACCAGAATGCAAGTGGTACAATAGGCAGTAGTTATCATTATAACGATCACTTGTCTGCAAGCTTAAATGCAGGCACAGGCTGGCGGCCACCCAGCATCAATGAAATGTATATTAACGGGGTGCATTTTAGCGATGCTAGTTATGATATAGGCGACTCAACGCTCAAATCCGAGCGGTCTGTCAATACCGGTCTTTCTGTCAACTATACTACAGATAAGTTCAGGGCTGTAGTAGATGCTTACTACAATAGTATCCACAACTTCATTTACAACAAACCCGCACTAACATACCGCGAACTGGCAAGCGGTACATTCCCGGTATTTGACTACACACAAGCCAATGTAAATATACGTGGGCTGGATGCCGTATTTCAGTATGACGTAACCCCTCATGTAACAGTGCAGTCAAAAACCACCATCGTCCGTGGGTACAACCGATCTATTCATAACTGGCAGATAGGCATGCCTTGCGATCGCTTTCAAAATAGTGTAGAGTATCACTTAACCAATATCAGGAAGCTGCAACATCCTTATGTTTCGCTTGATAACGTAAGTGTTGCAAAACAAATAAGAGTACCACCCAACAGCGACTATGTGCCGCCGCCTTCTTGTTACTCACTCTTTAACACAAATGTGGGTTTTACAATACCAGCAGGCAAAAAAACACTGGATGTCAGCTTCACTGTAAACAACATCACCAATGTCGCCTATCGCGACTACCTGGATCATTTCAGGTATTATGCTGATGAACTGGGCATCAATTACATTTTACGATTCAAGTATTCATTTTAAACAACTAAAACAAAGCAATGAAAAAGAATAAGATCATATTAATGACCACAGTCTGCGCACTGCTCATATTCTGGAGTGCATGCAATAAGAAGGAACAGGCAGTAGCCCCTCCATTGCCGGGCAATGAACCATTGACCACAATGTTATTAAAGGCTACAAATACCACAGACCCTACTGACACTCCTTCTGCAAGTTGGATAGAGCTGGACCCTACGGGCGCTTTGCCACCCGATACTACACATGCCACACTTAATTTAAAAAAGGGAGCTGTCTATAATGTAGCAATAAAACTATTGGACACCCTTACCGATATAACCCCAGAAATACAGGCACGTGAAAATTATCATCTCTTTTGTTTCGATGTTGCCACTGGCCTCAACCTTACTTGTGTACAAACAGATAAGGATACCAATACCCCTGCTCTGCCAATAGGCCTTACTGATCTCTTTACAGCAGGAAATATAAGCAGCGGAGGACTGGAGGTAACACTGCACCATCAGCCAAATGTAAAGAATGGCACCTGTGCACCCGGCTCTATAGACTTAGAGGCTTTTTTTACGGTACGTATTCACTAGTTCTATTAATCACTCTTTAAAAACAACACACAGATCATGAAGAAAATATCGGCAGGTTTGCTCGCAATAACAATCATAATAGTTACCTCCAATCTGGCAAAAGCACAGGATACTAAGTCTGCCGACAGTCCCACAAAATGGGTAATTGGCATTACCGGTGGCATATCTTCTCCATCGGGCAACTTTACCAAAACAGATTATGATAACGGTTTATCGGGCTTTGCAGGTTCAGGATACAATATGGGTATTACAAGCACCTGGTTCATAAAAAAGCGTTTTGGCATTACGGTGTTGGCTTCGTATCACCATTACAGTTACCAGGGCATACAAAATATAGCCAATGGCTTTCACGAGGCTTTCGATGTAGATAGCGCCTCTGCTACTACAAGGAGCAGCAATCACTCTATCAACATCCTAGTAGGCCCTGCTTATTCGTTACCCGTAAGCACGAAGTTTTCTTTCGATTTCAGGGTACTTGCAGGTATTGTTGATGCAACACTGGCTGGCTGGGATGTGGTACTTACTGATGCGAATATTACCCATCCGGCACTTACTCAAAATGCATCTCATGCAACAACATTTGGCATGCAGGCAGGCGCAGCTATAAAGTACAACATCACAAAGCAGTGGGCAGTATTGCTCAACGGAGATTATTTCTATTCTAAACCCAATTTCAGTATTGTGAATATAGACAGGAACGCAAATGCAGGCAGGGAAATAACAAATTACAACCAGAGTATAGCCGGTATAAATGGCAATCTTACTCTTGCTTACTATTTTAAAAGAAAATAAACACTAACCTCGGATAATTTAAAAAGATAAGCCCCAGCTGATTGGCTGGGGCTTATCTTTTTAAATTATCTTGTACTATAAACTACGCAGTGGGCTGTGTGTAAGCAAATTTAAAACCTATACCATGTATAGTTTGCAATTCGGCACCTACCTGGTCCTTAAGGTATTTGCGCACTTTAGTTATGAACACGTCCATACTGCGCCCCAGGAAGTAATCATCCTTTCCCCATACGTTCATCAGTATCTCATCGCGCTTCAATACCCTGTTGGCATTTAGACACAGGTAGCGTATCAAGTCAGCTTCACGTTGGGTAAGTTGATGCTCTACTTCGCTATTTTTCAGCTGCAGGTTGGTATAGTCAAAGTCCATATTACCTATCTTAAAGGTAGTAGGCGTATTGTCTTCCTTTTTCTTGCTGCGTTTCAGGAAAACCTCCAGGCGCAGCATAAGCTCCTGCATGTTGAACGGTTTGGTGATGTAATCATCAGCGCCGCTTTTAAAACCTGCAATTTTATCATCATCCAGGCTCTTTGATGTGAGCATGATGATAGGTATCGCTTCATTTTTTGTTCTTATCTGGTTCGCTAGCATCATCCCGTCCTTTTTAGGCAGCATCACATCCAGCAGGCATATATCAAAATTGTGCTTCATAAATTGCTGCCAGGCACTTTCGCCGTCAGGGCAATGCACAACCTCATAGTTGTTCTTTTGTAAACTATCCCTTATTATGTAACTCAGCGTAGGATCATCTTCAACCAGCAATATTTTTGCTTTGTAATCAGCCATAGAAAATTATACTTTATACAAGGTTATGTTCTCCCGTCTTCAATGGGATGGGCTCATTAGTAATGAACCTTTATTAAATCGTGCCTTAAAAATAATTATTTTATTCTTATAAAGCTATTATTCCTTTTTTATCTTACCCTATCGGGGTTTGACGTTATAAAGGCTTCCCAGCCGTTGCTCTTTTTGCCCTTCGCCACCCCTGTTGCAATACCTGCTTTTTGGCTGACGATAGGTAATCCTCCCTGGTAGTGATGACAGAGTGCTACAGCAAGTGCGTCCGTTGCATCTGTAAACCTCACATCTTCCTCAAATTTAAGGGTGTATTGCAACATTTTCCACACCTGTTCTTTTGTAGCACTACCCTTACCCGTTATGCTTTGCTTTATTTTCTTGGGGGCATACTCCACAGCATGTATGCCGCTTACCATTGCCGCAGCAATGGCCACCCCCTGTGCGCGCCCTAGTTTCAGCATACTTTGCACATTCTTTCCGTAAAAAGGTGCTTCTATAGCTACAGCAGAGGGGTGGTGTATTTTTATCAGGCTTTCCATTTTTTTAAAAATCAACTCCAGGCGCTCCGCATGATCTTTATATTTGGCTAAATGCAAAACCCCCATTTCAACAAGTGAAACGTTACTTTTGTTTACTGCCAGCAACCCGTAACCCATTATAAGTGTGCCCGGATCTATACCTAAAATGATGTGGGGCTTGTCTGTCAAAAAAAATAGGAAATAATGATACTCAGCAAAAGTACCAAAATATGGCTCAATTACACGATAGGCGCTATTATTTCGGTAGTGTTGTTATACAGCATATGGTTGCAGGTTACAAAACAGCTCAACCACATGGGCACCAAAGTGCTATGGCAATTGGGGCCAAACTTTTTTCTATACATCTGTCTTTGCCTCATGCCCGTAAACGTGGCACTTGAGGCTAAAAAATGGCAAATGCTTGCAGGGTCGGCACAACCCTTATCTTTCCGCACTGCCCTTGCTGGTGTATTGGCGGGTATTGCGTTCTCAATAGTTACCCCAAATCGTATTGGGGAATATCCCGGTCGTATTCTTTACCTGAAAAGAAAAAATACATTCCGTCTCATTAGTGTTTCCATCCTGGGTGCTGTAGCTCAAATGTTCACCTTGTTTTTGTACGGCCTTTTAGGACTCGTTTATTACAACCTGGCCTTCCCCGGTAAATTTGAAAAAGCTGCTTTGGTTACATGTTTTCTTGTTACAGCTGGCATTGGGCTCGTATATTGGCGATTTGAGAATTGGCTGCCATTATTGCACAAAATAAAATGGTTCCGCAAATTCAGAATTTTTGGGCAACTGCTCAAACGCTTCACAAACAGGCAACAATTCAACATACTTGGTATCTCCATATTACGTTTTGGGGTCTTTACGGCACAATATTTGTTTTTATCCAGGTGGATGAATGTAGATATGCCATTGGGAACTGGTTTTTGTATGGCGGCGCTCTTCTTTTGGGTTATCGCAATAGTGCCCTCTATAGCACTCGCCGAACTTGGTGAAAGAGGGCAGGTAAGCCTTTATCTCTTTCACCACTTATCGCCCAACACGGTAGGTATTCTGGGGGCTACAATAGGCATATGGATGCTTAACCTCATTATACCATCTGTTATAGGCAGCATACTACTGGTGCGGATGAAGTTGTTACGTTGAATGGATAAAGATTATTGTATGAGATTTATAAAAAGAATTGGATTAATTATTTTGGTCTTCCTGGCACAAGGTGTAAGTGCACAAGATGAATTTTGTGGCGGTCGCAATACCAGCTTTGTTAAAGGGGAAAAAGTTTTTTACAAGGTCTATTATAATGTAAGCCTGCTTTGGGTAAATGCAGGGGAAGCTGATTTTAATGTAACCCAGCAGATGTATAACGGCCGCAGCACCTACCATGTGGTGGCCGACGGACGTACCGTAAAATCTTACGAATGGTTCTTCAAAGTGCGGGATCGCTACGAAACTTACCTGGATGAGCAGACCATGCTGCCCATGAAATTCTTACGTAACGTAAATGAAGGCGGCACAAAAATACTGAACGATGTTACCTTCTATCACGATAAAGGTCAGGCTGTATCTACAAATGGAGTATTCACCATCCCTCGTTGCACACAGGATATTCTTTCAGCAATATATTACGCTCGCAATATTGATTACAACAAACACAAACCCGGCGATAAGATACCCTTCAACCTATTCCTTGACGATAAACTTTACCCCTTGTACATAAAGTACATGGGTAAGGAACAAGTAACCACCAAGTATGGCACCTTCAATGCCGTTAAGCTGGCACCACTACTTATAGAGGGTACCATTTTTAAAGGTGGCGATAAAATGCGCATTTGGGTGAGCGACGATGCTAACCACATACCATTGCGGGTTGAAAGTCCCATACTTATTGGCAGCATTAAGGTAGATCTCATGGGTTATGAAAACCTACGCAGTCCCTTCACCAGTCTTGTAAGTAAAGATGAGTAGGTGGATATTGTTCATTTCCACCTCTATTTCGTTCTATCATTCATCATTGGGTTCCCATAATTCAATTTTATTGCCTTCAGGATCCAGTATATGGATAAACTTGCCGTAATCATACGTTTCCATTTCGTCAAGTATGGTTACCCCTGCATTTTTTAGCTCTTCTACTAACTGCTCCAAATTAACAACACGGTAATTGACCATGAACTCTTTTACAGATGGCTGGAAGTAGGTGGTGCTATCTGCCATGGGACTCCAAGTAGTAGATCCTTTTTTTTCTGGTTCATCGGCATACAGCCATTCAAATGTAGTGCCGTACTTGCCTGCGTTTAATCCCAGGTTGGTATTATACCATTCTTTCATTTTGTCAGGGTCGCTACACTTAAAGAAAACCCCTCCTATACCTGTTACCTTTTTCATAGAAAATAAGTTCGTAGTTGTAAATTAAAGATAAGATAACCGCTAGATAGATAACTTTCCTCTTCTTCCATGCCTATATATAAGCAAACAAAAAATTAAAATTATAGATTTTTTTACGCTTATATCTTTTAACTTGTTTTATCATTAAAACTAAAATGATAAAGGCGGTAGCCGAAAAGCCTGTTATAGAGTAGGTAATACCACAAACAGAAAAAGAATTTATGGGCCAGCAGTATTCAATTACGTTTACAAACAATTCCCAAATGATGGGCACAGGTTGTGTTTTCCAACAAGACAATAACATACAAGGATATGATGTATTTCCGTTGGCATGGATGACAAGAATATGTGCACCAAATATGCGGGCATCTTTCTCATGGACACTAGATTACTGTTTTGTATGGGCTGAAACAGGTCGCCTGATGCCTGGCGTAGTGTTTAATTCTTCACAAATACTCCAGGCAGATCTAAATAACCAAAACCAGGTAACATTTGATTACAGGAACGGTACATACACATTCTCTAACCTTCACCAAGGTGGACAAAGTGGTACTCTTACAATACAAGAAGCTTCCGGTATACCAATGAGTGGATCTGCATCAATAGGCATAGGCATGTCTGGTACCGCTACATTTGCAGCGCAGGCAATGCCCAATATGAACCAGCAATTCAGGCCCGCACCAACTTATTGGATGGCGTTTGGTCAATTCACTACTGGCCAGGTCTTAGACATACATTCAATGGGAAACATTGTGGGGATCTCTTTTCCGGCAGGTGTTTATTCTATGAATGTAACATTGAACCCCGACAATACTTGGACCATTTCGCGTCAATAAGCCAATAAAGAATTCGGCATATATACTGTGCATAAACTACACATCAAGCAAAAAGGCTCGGTAATTTGCTGACCTTTTTGCTTTTTTTTTTATTTTTGCAACTCACTACATTTCCAATTTATCCCTCCCGATACTTAATATTACACTGTATTTAGTAGTTTGTATAAATGGAGGTACGTCCAACCGACAGCAATATTTATAAACTTTTAAGGATCTCGGCTATCAGGCAGGAGACTCAAGATGTAAAGACATTCATTTTTGAACCTCTTGATATTAAGATCCCATACTCCCCTGGCCAGTTTCTCACTTTTATTTTCAACCATCACCACAAAGAAGAGCGAAGATCATTTTCCATTTCCTCCTCACCCGCCCTTGCTGAGCCTTTGTCCATCACCCTCAAGAGAATAGAGAATGGCGCTTACTCTCGGTTGCTTATAGATCGCACACAGGTGGGTGACATACTATATACTACTGGTGCAGCAGGGTTGTTCACTCTTCCTGCCGATATTGCCAACCGGAAACAATTGTTCTTTTTAGCAGCGGGCATTGGCATTACCCCGGTTTTCTCGTTATTAAAAACCGCACTGCATGAGTACCATCATTTACAGGTAGTACTCATCTACAGCAACCGCCATAACAAAGAGACCGTTTTCTACAATGACCTGGTTGCACTGGAAAAAAAATTTGCGGGCAGACTGCGTATTGAATTCCTGTTCAGCAATTCTTTTGATCTTTCCCGGGCGCGACTCAGCAAATGGTTGCTACCAACGCTTATAAGTGAGTATGCAACTGTTGCCAAAGAAGATATACTATATTATATCTGTGGCCCATTCACGTATATGCGAATGGCCATTATCAGTCTCCAGGAACAAGGTGTGCCCGATGCAAACATCAGGAAAGAAAATTTTGATACTGTAACTGCAATTCCACATATACTGCCTCCCGATACAGAACCCCACAATGTAGTTTTGAATGTGCAGGGACAACAATACAACTTTACCGTGCAATACCCCCAAAGTATACTCCAGGCTGCTAAAAAACTGCACATACCCATACCTTATAGCTGCGAGACTGGCCGCTGTGGCAGTTGCTCCGCCTTGTGTACCACCGGTACAGTATGGTTGTCTTACAATGAAGTGCTCACCGATACAGACCTGGCAGCAGGGAAGGTCCTTACATGCACAGGCTATCCCGTAAAAGGGAATATAACGCTCACAGTTTAATGCTTAAATATTGTTTATAATATTGTCTATCATGGATATACCATCTATGTTTATTATATTAACAAACTGAAAAATAAAACGACAACCATTTTAGCAGCAGTATTTTTCAGTTAATTTGCATATACATTTTAATTTATTGCCCCTCCTGGGCAAAACATACTTAATAATGGATATCCTCTATTATTAAGAAAGTATAAGAATGAGAGAGAAACATATAAGTATTATTACAGGTGAACACATTAAAGAGAATACGATTTTAGAGCAGCTTGAAAACTTGGGTTATAATACGGCCCATATTTTATCCTTCTCCTCTTTGTCAGATTTTATAGCTGCTGGCGCAAGCACTCATTTGGTGCTGGCTTACATCCACGACTTTAATGCATTTTATCTTCAGTTTGACAGCAATAGAGACCTTCTTTCTGATACTGCATTTATTATTATATCCCGGATAGCTGACGAAACCCACATAGCTGAAGCTATGCAACGGGGAATACAGGATTATTTGTTGACAGATACCTTTGATGGTCCTATGCTAAAAAAGGTGATTTTATGTGCTGCAGAAAGGCAAAAGCATATAAATGATAAACGAAATGATGCGTATGGTAACAGCTTTTTTCAGGATATCCCTATACCCATGTGGATCTATGATACAGAATCATATCAGATCATCACGGTAAATAATGCTGCTGTTCAATCATATGGCTATACAGCAGATGAATTTTTAAGTAAAACAATTTTCGACATCAGGCCTGATGAACAATTGTCAAACTTGCGTAAAGAAATTGAGGTGCGCAAGCCCTCAGAATCCTACTATGATGCAGGCATATGGAAGCATCAAAAGAAAGATGGAACAATATTCCATGTTCATGTCTATTCCTACCATACCATTTTTAAAGGCAAAAAAGCCAGGCTTATAATGGCTACAGATGAAAATGAAAAAGTTATTGCCGAAGAAAAATTAAAACAAAAAGCAACAGAAGTAGATAATATACTGGAAACCATAACCGATGCTTTTTATACTGTTGACAACAACTGGAACCTCACATACATCAATAAAGAAGCCGAAAAATTGTATGGTGTAACCAGGGAAAAACTATTAGGGACTTGCCTTTGGGATGTATTTCCAAACTCCCGGCAAACCGGGTTTTATTCCGAGTACCAAAGGGCTATGAACGAAAGGGTAAGCATTCATTTCAAGGAATATGCACCATCTGTAGGTAAATGGATATTGGTGAATGCCTATCCTAAAGAAGATGGGCTGGCTGTATATCATACAGACTTTACAGAGCAGAAAACACTTGAAGATAAAGTGCTTTCAGAACAGCAAAACCTCAGCGCAATAATCAATAATACCCGCGATATCATATGGTCCATAGATGCAGATTTTAATGTAGTCATGGCTAATGATGCATATTACGACAGGGTAAAGCAACTAGCAAATAAAGCAGACTATAAAGACGTGGTTGCAGAAGATATAGGGAATGCCCTTATTGAAGAATGGAATGAGTACTACAGGCGGGCTTTTTTAGGAGAGCAATTTAAAATCATTTATTACTCTTTTGCCAATGGCAAAAAGGCTTATGATCAAATCAACTTCAACCCTATTTTCGATGAAGAAAAAAAGGTAAAAGGGGTAACTATTTTTTCACGTGATATTACCGAAGAAAAAAAACTGGAGCAGTTAATATTGATCGAAAAGAAAAACCTCTCTGCCCTCATCAATAATACCTCCGATATGATATGGTCTGTAGATAAAGATCTTCGTATCGTTTCTGCAAACAATGCTTATAAGGATTTCGTCTTCAAGCTTTGCGGCATACATATCGAAACAGGTAGCAGTAATTTTTGGAAAGAAAAGGATCCTGAACTGCAAACAAGATCAGAACAATACTATGAAAGGGCATTGCATGAATCCTTTAGCATTGTAGATCAACAAATAGTTGACGGCAAGCTTGCATTCTTTGAAAATTCATTTAATCCTATTGTTGGTCCAGATGGAAATATTATAGGTATTAGCTGCTATTCAAGAGACATTTCATTGCAGCGGGAACATGTGATGAAAATAGAGGTACAAAACGAAAAGCTGAAGGAAATTGCATGGCTGCAATCGCACAAAGTACGTGGGCCATTAGCCAACATTATGGGGCTTGCCCAGCTATTCGACCTCAATAATTATCATGAATCAGTGAATGGCGAGGTGATAAACGGCATTATTGAAGCCGCAAACAACCTGGATAGCATAATAAGAGAAGTTGTAAAAAACACATACGATGCACTGCCTGCTATTGAGTAAAGACTATAACGTAATTGGCTAGTACTGATCAGTATTTTTTTTATTCCAGTCAGCTGTTTTCCACACTCCCCCAGTATTAAATCTTAGCTCATATTGGTTGTAGGGCCGCTTCAAAATAAGGTCATACTTGTGCCCATCTATATTCATGAATCTATATGCTGCATTTTCATAGTTTACTGCACCATACCCATCATACCACCACCAGGTACCAAACTGGTTTTGGGTTACACGTACTGTGCTGTCGTTAATTATGTTTACATGCACACCATCTGTGGGCGACTCTGTATTAAATGATGCCACATCATACATCTCTCCCGTAACTGGCACGCCAGGCCTCAACAAATGCATCATAAGTTTAAACCTGCTGCTGTCAGATCTGGCACTGATCATACTGGCACCATGCAGACCTTCAGGCAGATCAAGTAACAAAACCATTTTGTTATTGGCAGGTACATAAGTATCCAGTAAGTTATTTACCACCCGTGCCGATTTCATCCAATACCTATTCACTTGTATAGCAAATCTCAAGTTAGCCAGCACTATCAAAAGGTATATGCCTATTGCTACTTTTCTTATTCTGCAATAGCTCAGTAATAAAGGTACCAGCATATAAATAAAAGCGCATGGCATATATGTGTACCTGTCATAGATAATCAGGAAATCTTCGGGGAACCATAAAGGGGCCATTATAGCCAGAGCTATACCTGTCCATATAATCAGCAATAGGCAGAGCTTTGCTCTAACATCATTTTTCCTGACTTGCATCAACGCATATACGCCTATGCATACCAGCACGTAGCACAGGGCAATGCCTGTATAAGAGGAGAGAAAGTTATAGACAAGTGCTTTGTGTGTAAAGAACCTGCCTAAGAATAGTATATGAAAAAGGTACTTAAATGGCTTACTCAATAAAATGCGCACATCAATACCAGTAAGCACCGAGTAACCTATATGTGCTACCCACGTACCATATATCAATCTGTATTCTACCAGGTGGCCTGCAAACAAAGCAAGTAGTGGCAGAAAGAAATAGAGCATACTCTTTCTGCATACCCCTTTATTCCATTTCAAACCCACTCTGTAAAACAAGATTAAAGCCAATACAAACCAGGGCGTAGTATAAAACAACTCAATGGCATGTGTGGAGAGTATAAACACCAGCAAGGCAATCCATATATATTTTGCGTTGCGGTTCTGCAGGTATAACTGGGTAAAGCGCAGTATCACCAGTATCGACATCAATCCTGTTAAAAAGTGGAAGGACGGCTCCCATACTATCACCTCAGAAAAGTAGGGTGACACGCAAAACAGCAATACACCAGCCGCAGCTATTTCTTTTGCTTTCTGTATTCCTGCATCAGTAAAAAGCGCCTTAAAAAACACATACAAAATACATGCGTTCAGGCTATGCAGCGTTACAAATAGCAAGTGCCACAACCAAGCATGCAACCCAAAAAGCCTGAAAAAAACATAAGTAATAAATTGGGTGGCTTGGTAAAGGCTCTTAACATCAAAGTCCTTGCCATTTATATAGGTACCGAAGCTATTCCGCTCCAATTCATTCAGCCAGCCTATAAAGTCACTTACAAAACCTGCCTGTGCTGCAGGTAGGTAAAGAACAAAAGTTAGTACCCATACACATAGAAACAGCATTATATTGCTGTTTACTTTCGTGCTAAGGCGCATTGCCATATTTACAGCAGCGTACCCTTAAGTATAAATGCGGCTACCGAAAAGTAAATGATAAGCCCTGTAACATCCACAAGCGTAGCCACAAATGGCGCAGATGATGCCGCGGGATCTAGTTTCAAACGTTTCAGCAGCATAGGTATCATAGAACCGCTCAGCGTACCCCACATTACAATCCCTATAAGGGAGAAGAATATGGTAATAGCTATCAACAGCCAATGCTCACCATAAGGCGGATGATCCCAATGCATATAGTGCCATACCGATATACGAAGCAAGCCCATAGTACCCAATATACAACCCAGCGTAAGACCCGAGAATATTTCGCGGCGCATTACGTACCACCAGTCCCGTGGAGAAAGCTCTTTCAAGGCCATAGCACGTATGATAAGCGTTGCAGCCTGGCTACCACTATTACCACCGCTCGACATAATAAGAGGGATGAATATAGCAAGCACCAAAGCTTTGTTCAGTTCATCAGCAAAATGGCCCATAGCTGTTGCTGTAAGCATTTCACTCAAGAACAATATAATAAGCCACCCGGCGCGTTTGCCTATCAGGGTAAAGAAAGGTGTTTGCACATACGGCATATCAAGGGCGTCCAAACCACCAAATTGTTGCATTTCTTTGGTGTCTTTTTCTTCCGCCTCATCCATCATGTCATCAATCGTAACAACACCTAGTAGCACGTTACTGCTATTGGTCACCGGCAGTGCCACACGGTCGTACTCCTTAAATCGCACAATGGCATCGTCTATGCTATCCTGTATGTTCAGTTTCACATAAAAGCCATCCATTATATCCTCAATGGTTTTGCCAGGTTCGTTTAAGACCAGCTTGCGTATAGGTATGTCATCTATCAGCATGCCGTTATTATCCACCACAAATATCATATCACTTGCCTCACTGTCTTTTTGGTGCATACGTAAGTGGGCCGCTGCTTCTGCTATGGTCCATTCTTTACGTACGGCAGTGAAGTCTGTATTGATCAGTCGCGCTACGCTCTGCTCGGGATAACCCATCAGGTCGTAGGTGGCACGTTTATTTTTTTCGTCCAGGAAATTCAGGTATTCAGATACCTCAAGACCGGTAAGAGAATCAAAAAAAGCAAGCCTGTCATTCGACTCAAGATTGTTCAATATCATTGATGCCTTAATACGGGGCAAATGATCTACTATCTTGCGTTGCAGTTTATTGGTCAGGTAAGAAAACACTTTTACCTGTATGTTTTCAGGCAAAGCTATAAATGTCCGCAGGCTCGATTCTGTGGGTAATGTCTCCAAAAGCTTGCTTACCTCAGCCGGGTAATCTTCATCCTTACTGTGGGCCAGCAGAGCGCTCAGATCACCATCCAGTATTTGTTCGCGTAGGTCTGGTAGCATCATTATCCATAATTTTTAAAATTTACAATTGGATAAGGACGAGACTTGGAGCATCGTACTTAATCTATAAAAAAGACCTCTTTAAAGGCGTGCAAAATTAACTTTATTTATCCTTAAACGGTCATTTCTTTTATAGAAATAATACTATCATTTATTCATAATGTATCCTTTGCACTAAGCACACTTTTATATGTATTTTTATTATTATTCAAATATTCTATTGGCGTACAAAAAAATATCCCAGCGTATGTGTATAACGATTTGTTAATCGCTTGTCAGAAGGTAGTTAACTACTTTTAAAATCATCGTTAAGCCCTCCAGGATTATCTTCTCATAACCATAAAGATTGCACTTTTGCCATACAAGGATAGAAGAATACCTTTTATAATATGGACTTTACAATGCTTTTGTACCCCCTGCCTTTATTTGGAGCCCTGATGCTTATATTTTACAAGATGAATAAAAAAAGTAAAGGTCCCAGACAATTGCTAAGGCAAGTATCTAATCACCGGTCCTAGTTTTTTCTGGCTTCTTTGTTTCCAGAATAGGTTTGTTATCATCGGCACCTATAAGTATAGCCCATGGTTGCATACCGTCCACCCGCTCAAATACTATTTTAAGCATACCTACTATGGGTATGAACAGGAACATACCGGGGATGCCCCATATAAATTCCCCCACAAGCACAGCAACAATAGTAATCATAGGGTTCATCTTCACCCGTCCACCCACTATCCGTGGCATTAGTACGTTAGCATCCAGTATGTGTACTATGATCAACGCCAGGCCTACGCTAAGTGCATTTCCCCAGCTGCTGTTTGCAAAAGTAATAAGCATGGCAAATACTGTTGATGAGTAAATACCCAGGTAGGGTATTATATTCATTACAGCAGTAAGCACACCCAGAAATACGGCATATTTTATTCCTAGTATTAGAAGCAAAGTGCAATTTACAATACCTACTATTATCATTTCCAATACCAACCCCAAAACATAACTGTTCATCATAGACCTGGTCTCAGATATTACTTCATTTACCCTATCCCTATGCTTAGCCCTAAAGAGATGCAAAATGAAACGCAACAACAGACGCCTGTGATACAGCATGAAAAAACTGAAAATAAATACAAAAACAATAAGCAGTAATATACCGGTAACAGAAAGAAAAATGTTGCTCACAGAATTATAAACACGGCTTATAATGTCGGTTGCGGATTTATTGATATAGTCGGTTTGCTGGCGGGTATTAATATGATACTTATAGGATATCCAATGCTGTATGGAGGTTATGATCTCCCCAACCCTTTTTTGCAGCATAGGTATATCCTGGCTGAAATTCACTATTTGTATAGTGAAGAAATAGATAAAGCCCGCTATAACAGTTATAAAAACAAACACCGATAGAAACGATGCAACAGCCCGCCCAAGGTGTAACTTGTTTTCAAGGAACTTATTCAGTGGGTACAGCAGCACGCCTACCAGCACTGCAAATACCAGAGGTACAAATATGGTTCTTCCTTGTACAAGGAAGAAAATTATAAGCACTATTGCCAGCAATGTAAGCGCAAGTTGCGCATAAAAAGGGAGTTTTACATTATTCATATTGATGCTATATATTATCTATCTACTAGAATTATGCCACTATTACTTATCTGCCCTGTTATAAAATTATTCTTTAAAAAAGTTAGCTGCTGCATTATTTTCAGTTAATTTGTATCAAACAGGGTACGGTGCTGAAGAAAGTTTTTAAAAAAGGAATTTTGGAGGCCGGTTGCGATGAGGCCGGCAGGGGTTGCCTCGCAGGTCCCGTATTTGCCGCCGCTGTTATCTTACCTGCCCGTTTCTCTCACCCCCTGCTCAACGATAGTAAACAGGTTGCAGAAGAAGACCGCGAAGCACTGAGGCCCATTATAGAAAAGAAAGCAATGGCCTGGGCCGTAGCAATGGTCGATCATATTGAAATAGACCGCATCAACATACTTAAGGCATCTTTCAAAGCTATGCACCTGGCCGTAGACCAGCTTCATATTCGTCCGGAATTATTATTGATAGATGGGCACATTTTTAGTCCCTATTTTGGCATAGTGCACCAATGCGTGGTACAGGGCGATGAGATATACGCGTCAATAGCTGCCGCAAGCATCCTGGCCAAAACGCATAGAGACGAATATATGCGTAATCTGCACAATGAATATCCGCACTATGGCTGGCACGAAAATAAAGGTTATGGTACTGCTACCCATCGCACAGGCATCAAAGTACATGGGCTTTCGCCTTACCACCGCAAAACATTTGGCATTTGTAAGGAGCTGGCCGCCGAGGCAGAACGGTAATTTTTATACTGCGGCAGGCAGGCAAATTTCAAATATACTGCCTGTTGGCTTATTGTCTTTCGCGTTTATCTTGCCTTTATGCTGGCTGATGATCTTGCAAGTTAGGTACAAACCTAGTCCGGTACCTTTGGCCTTACGGCTCTCCTCATTACCTACGCGATAAAATTTGTTGAATATTTTTTTCTTTTCCTCGTCCGATATGCCTGGCCCTTCGTCTTTTATCTGCAGTTGTATTTGATCTTCAACTAACTCCAGCTTCACTTTTATGGGCTTACCGGGTGCATACTTCACAGCATTTTCCAATAGGTTGTTTATTGCCATCTGCAGCATTATGCGGTCGCCATTTATTTTGCAGCCCGGTGTTATATCTTCTTCAAACCTTTGTGGGTAGCGGCTGGCATAGTCCATTACACTGTCTTCCACTAAATCAGAAAAATTAAAGGTTTCTTTAGATTGTACATACTGCCTTCCTTCTATCTGCGAGGCGAACAGCATATTATTGCAAAGATCATTTAGCCGGTTGACTTCCTTTATGCACCGTTCTATCAGCAGATTACGTTTTTCGGTATCCAGGTTGTGTTTCTCCAGCGTTTGCAGGTTTAATTTCATGGCCGCTATAGGCGATTTCAGCTCGTGCGTTACTGACAACATAAAATTATTTTGCTGTCTGGATAGCCGTACACTACGCCTGAAAGAGGTCCAAACCACTCCTGCACCTACCAGTATCACCAACAGGAAGGTTCCACCTTCACCCATATATTGCTTTACCCCCATGGTGCGTCTGCGCTCCAGCTCGGCTATACGTGTTTCATACAAAGCCGGGTGCTGTACACTATCCACGGTGCGCCTTAGTATCATACCCTCCAGTTCATATATACTCTTGTTCTGGTTCTCAAGGCTCACGCCCCAGAATATCAGCGCAGCTACTATATAAACAAACAATAGTAAGTAAACAGTATTATATAACCGCATAGCACAACAACAAAATAGTACCCCTTAAAGTTAAGACTTGTTCATCTTCTCTACCCGCAACCCAATGTGCAATACTTCGGGTAAGGGGTTCACACGCATATTTTGCTCAAATTTCACCTCGTAAGTACCGGCTTTTGGAAATAATTTTTCGTTGGTACCCAACGTAACTGGCATGTATTGCTCCCAAATCTCGCCCATACCCCTGCCCAGCCACTGGCCTGTACTTTCGGCAAGCTGTATATTCACCCGAGATCTGCTGAAAGCTGTATCTCCCGGCTTCTTGGTATATACCCACATCCACAGGTTGCTGTATGGGTAAGCCTCAGTATGACGTATAACAAAGTAAGTGGTGTACACCGATGTGGTATCGGGTATATTTATTTTAAAAACCGGCTGAAACTGCCATTGCCATGCATTTTGCGGCACCGGTTCTTCTTTTTGATAATAGGGCGATTGCATACACCCACTCAACACGAAGCAGCAAAAGCAAAATATAATAAAGGCATTATGGCGCATGAAAGGCAATTTTGGCAAAAGTACTTACTAACGGTTATTTTTCTGCTTTTAAAGACTAGAGGATATTCAGCATTTGTTCTTTTGCCTTTTCCAGCTCATCCTTCATATTAATGACTATCTGCTGTATCTCAGCATTATTAGCTTTAGCACCCAGGGTATTTATTTCCCGGCCTATTTCCTGTAGTATAAAGCCCAGCTTCTTACCTACCGACTGGTCTTGCTTATTTATGGTATCATGAAAGTACTGGCAATGTTGTTTCAGGCGGGTCTTCTCTTCTGTAAAATCCATACGCTCCAGGTAGTATATCATTTCCTGCTCAAACCTGTTGGCATCTATAGTGCCTTTACCTTCCATATCTTCCAGCCATACAGTAAGCTTGGTGCGTATCTTATCGGCGCGCTGCATTTCGTGGGGTATTATAGTTTCTAGCAGGCTTTCTATATTTGTTATGCGCAGGTGCAGGTCTTTATATAGTGCTTCTCCTTCATGCTTGCGATGTTGCATTAGTTGGCGTGCAGCTTCTTCCACCACTACTTTCACTTCCAGCCACTCGGCTTCCGGCAGTACATCCTGTTCAGCAGCCACCACTTCGGGCATGCGCATCAGGGTTGAAAGTATGTTTTCTTTGGGCAAGTTCAGTTGCTCAGATATTTGTAGCATGCTCTGGTAATAATAAACAGCAAGGGCTGTATTCACCATCATAGGTTTAGATGCTCCTTCTTGTCTTATAGATATGGTCAGATCTAGCGAACCGCGCATCAGCAGGTTGCTCAGCAAAGTGCGCAGGTCCAGCTCGTACGATCGCAGGATGGGAGGTATCTTCGTATTCACTTCAAACTGCTTTCCGTTCAGCGATTTTATTTCCACAGCTACCTGGCGTCCATTAATAGTTGCTTCCGCACGCCCAAACCCAGTCATTGAATACAGCATATCATTTATATTTAGTGGCAAAAGTCATCAAAGCTTACCAATAAAAAAACCTATACCTGACTTTTATGGTAAAAAGTATATAAAATAACCTTAAAACCAGCTATAAAACGTGCAAGGGCGGCATAATTAATTATTTTTGTTGCTCACGTTAAAGGTACTGCATGCGTTTATTGCTATTTCTTATCTGTTTTGGGCTTTGTGTGCCCGTATTTGCACAGCAAACTTCAGCGTCGCGTACCGACCTGGAGAATAAGCGCAAGCAGATAATGGATGCCATTCGCGAGACCGAAGACCAACTGGAGGCAACAAAGAAAGACAAGAAGGCAACCATAGGCCAGCTAAGGGCCCTGCAAAATAAACTTGCAGAACGCCAGAAACTGATAGGGAACATCAACTCACAAATAGACCAGATCAGCACTAACATAGAACTATCGTCAAGTGAAGTGGCTATGCTGCGGCAGAAACTGGAAGAACTGAAAACACGCTACGCACAAACCATACGGTACGCATATGAGAACCGCAGCACTTACGATATGATGGCATTCCTGTTTTCTTCAAGCGACTTTAATGATGCCGTGCGAAGAATGCAGTACCTGAAGAAATTCAGGGATTATCGCAAACACCAGGTTGACCTGATACGCAGCACCCAGGTGCAAATAGAGCATAAGATTGGTGTATTAAATACAGAGAAAAGCCAGAAGGACGAACTCCTTTCATCGCAGGTGGAGCAGAAGCAGGTGCTGGAAAAAGAAACCAACGAGACCAACAAAGTAGTACTTGACCTTAAAGGAAGGGAAAAGGAACTGGCCACGAATATTGAAAAGAATCGCAAGGCTGCAAAACAACTGGATCGTGCAATTAGCGACATTATACGCAGGGAAATAGAAATAGCCCGTAAAAAAGCCGAAGAAGAAGCAGCACGCCAGGCCGCTATAGCCGCGGCTAAAAACCCGGTGTCTAAATATGGCGGCGGCAAGACCACAACTACCACTATCAACCTGGGCAATAGCAACAACAACACCCGTGCATCACGCAACAATACGCCTTCGTCTGCTGCTCCGTCTTACGCATTGTCTTTAACACCAGAAGTAACGGCCTTGTCCAACAACTTCCAGGCCAACAAGGGCAGGCTACCGTGGCCGGTAAGCAAGGGTTTTATAGCAGAACCTTTCGGGCGACATAAGCATGCAGTTGAAGAAAAGGTAATGGTAGATAACCTTGGGGTGGAAATACAAACCAACGCAGGGGCAAGCGCTTTTGCAGTGTTCGATGGTACGGTTACCACCGTAGGTTTTGTACCGGGCATGGGCCAATATGTGCTGGTTAACCATGGCCAATATTTTACCGTTTATTCCGGCATTACTAATGTAACTGTGAAGAAGGGCGACAAAGTAAAGATGAAGCAATCCATAGGTACCGTAATGGCCAACGATGATGGTGTACCTATGATACACTTTGAACTCTGGAAAGTAGCCGGCAACAACTCTTCATCTCCTGTTGACCCTGCTACGTGGATAGCTCCGTTGCGTGGATAAATTCAACATATAAGATACCACTAAATAAAGCGTCATTTCAAACTTAGCCCTTCAGGCCAGTTAGAAATGACGCTCTTTTATTTCTGAAAACAATTAGGTCTTTAATCCATCAGCACATTACCTGTCATTTCTTTAGGTATGGGCAGGCCCATATAGTGCAGCACTGTTGGCGCTATATCGCCAAGCTTGCCGTGACGCAGGGAGCCATGATAGTCGTTTGATATAACAAAGAAGGGCACCAGGTTCAGCGAGTGCTGGGTATTAGGGGTACCATCATCGTTTTTCATGTGGTCGGCATTGCCATGGTCTGCAGTAAGGAATACTGCGTAGTCATTGGCCAATGCTTCGGGCACTATGCGGGCTACACAATTGTTTACAGTCTCGGCTGCCTTTACTACCGCTTCCCAAACGCCTGTATGGCCTACCATATCCGTATTGGCAAAGTTGAGGCATATAAAGTCGGCGGTCTTCCCTTCTATTTCCGGCAGTATGGCATCAGTTATTTCGTTGGCACTCATTTCCGGTTTCAGATCGTAAGTAGGTACGGTACGTGGCGATGGTATCATGATGCGTTTCTCACCCTCAAACTCGTTTTCTCTACCACCGGAAAAGAAGAAGGTAACGTGTGGGTACTTCTCGGTTTCGGCAATACGTATCTGCTTCTTGCCATTTTCTGCAAGTACCTGGCCAAGCGTATGTGTCAGGTCATCGTTCAAAAACATAACTCCTACGTTTTTGAATGACTTATCATACTCGGTCATGGTCACGTAATGCAGGCTCAGTGGAGTCATGCCTTGTTCAGGTATAGCTTCCTGGGTCAGCACTTCTGTTATTTCCCTGCAACGGTCTGTGCGGAAGTTGAAGCAGATCACTACATCGCCATCCTGTATTTGAGCAACAGGATTGTTGGCGCTGTCGCAAACTATTATTGGTTTTATAAATTCATCAGTTACCTCAGCATCGTAAGATGCTGTGATGGCTGCAAGCGGATCTTGCGTTTTCGTACCTATACCATGCACCAGGGCATCGTAGGCTATCTTCACACGCTCCCAACGCTTGTCTCGATCCATAGCGTAGTAGCGGCCGGTAATGGTGGCCAACTTTCCTCCGGTTTCCTGCAATACACCCTGCAGCTCCTGTATAAAGCCGTGCCCACTTTTAGGGTCGCAGTCGCGACCATCGGTAAAGGCATGTACTGCTACAGAAGGCACATTTGCTGCATGTGCCAATTGGCATAGCTTTTCAAGGTGCTTTATATGACTATGTACGCCACCATCGCTCACCAAGCCCATAAAGTGCAAAGTCTTGTTGGCATCTTTTGCTGTTTTAAAGGCATTGTTCAGTACCTCATTGCGCTCTAGTTCACCATCGCGTACGGCAACGTTTATGCGCTGCAACTCCTGGTAAACAATACGACCGGCGCCAATGTTGAGGTGGCCTACTTCTGAGTTACCCATTTGCCCATCTGGCAAACCCACAGCCTCACCGCAAGCCACCAATGTAGAGTTAGGATACTTTTTATATAAAGACTGTACAAATGGAACGTTGGAATGTGCAATTGCATCTTCGCTGGTTACTTTACCTAAGCCCCAGCCATCCATAATGATGAGCATTACCTTTTTAGACATAAAACAAAAGTAACACAATGTGGTAATGTGACAATACAACATTATAGCAATACCACCTTTTATTAACAATGCCCGACTTTGCTTTTTGCTAATGACTGATTAGCGTGTCTGGTGGTGAGAAAAAAACGAAACCGGACAGGTATAGTGTTCGCACTTGCCCAAACTCTTGCTAGTGAATAATATGCGATTTAATTCAACTGTCTGATGGGTGTCCGATGCTGTCCGGTTCCGGACAGGGCAATTTTTCGGGCGATTAAAAAATTTATAATTTGCTTACTCCGGAGCAGGTTTACAGGTTATATATGCTGATGCAATTTACACTGCAGTAGTAAATGAGCCAAAAGATGATATGCACAGTTCCACGGTTTGGAATGTTCCACAGACAGTAGATTTTTATCCATGATGCTGTATCCTGTACACCTCAAATATGTTATCTTTCAAAAATGCTGCACCAAGAATTTGAACCTCCTGAAGAGCTAAAGGATACCATAAAGTGCTTTTGGTACAACAGAAGGGATTCCAGAGCTCCACAATCTAGTTTTGAGGTACAACCTGATGGCTATGCTGAAATTATTTTTTATTTCGGCAATCTCTCTAACACCTCTTACAGCAAAGGTCTGCAGCCCTTGCCATCACCGTTTATAATGGGGCTGCAAAACCAGCCTGTTGTTTTTCATACAGAACATCGTTTAGAGATCATTGCTGTCAGATGTTTTCCGTGGACGGTGTTCGATTTGCTGGGATTACCAGCCGGCAAACATGGAGTACACGTATTTGAACATCCTATTGCCCAACTTCAAAACACGTTGGATAAGTATATCGATGCTGATAATATAGATGGAGCGATAGCTGCCGTGAAACAGTATTTCCTGGATACGCGACTGTATACGGCGGCTGACAGTACCCTATTCAAGGCAGGAGATGCTATGCGGGAAGCAAATGGCACACTTCCAGTGAGCGAAGTGGCGGCGGCCGCACATGCAACGGTACGCACATTGGAAAGAAAGTTCAAGCAATCTTCAGGATATAGTGTTAAAGACGTGTCGGGCCTGATGCGCTTTGAGCAAGTCAGAAACCGGTTGTGGCATCAACCTGATTCCAACCTGGCCGGATTAGCTGTTGAGCTGGGCTATACAGACCAATCGCACCTAAGCAGGGAATTTAAGCGCTACAGCGGCACTACACCTGCAGCATTCGCAAGGAAAGCAAAGAAAGGGAAGCACGCCATGCACGATATTGTCGCGTTTGTACAATCCTGATACAGGAGCATTCGGGAATTTTGTGTCTCAATCACTCCAGATGAAAGATACACTTAACCCGATAAAAATTCTTATTACAGGTGCTACCGGCAAAGTAGGGAGCAGACTAGTTCCCCGGCTTGTATATTGGGGATATAATGTACGTGCATTAGTAAGGGAACCAAATGCGGAGTCATTCCCGATATCGCGAGAGGTGGAATTAGTTGTGGGTGATCTCCTAAAGCCTAAATCCTTTAAGACAACACTTAAGGATATAGATGTGGTGATACATCTTGCCACTTTTTACAAGGGCGCAACTGAAGAGCAATCCAGGATGGCGAACCTTGAAGGAACGGAATTTCTTGCACGTGCCGCAATTGAAGCAGGGGTAAAGAGTTTCATATTTGCCAGTTCAAACCGGGTGTACGGTAACAACCGTGGAAAACAGAGCACTGAGACCGACCCAACAAAGACATCGGGCAACAAGTTTGCAGTAGCAAAAGTTGAAGCAGAGGATCTATTAATAAAGGCATTTGAAAATAGCAGTTCCAGACTTTGCATTCTGAGATTTGCACTTGTTTATGGTGATGGCGACCCCCATTTAAAGGAAACAATCCCTGAACTTAAAGATTGGCCCCCTGCAAAACGAATCCAAATGGTGCATCATGCAGATATAGCCCAGGCCGTGAGACTAGCAATTTCTCAAAGTGCAACCGGAATATATAACATTACAGATGATGCCGCTATTACAATTTCTGAATTGAGGCAATTACATAACCTACCCAATACCCAGGATGAGCAGATCACTGACCAGTGGGAAATGATAGTTAGTAATTGGAAGATAAGAGAACAACTTGGCTTCAGGCCTCTTTATCCCACTTTTTATTCGGCTCTTGATGCGGGTGCACTCTAAACGGAATATGAGTATGAGATCTAATAACTACAAATTTGGAATTATTATAGCTGTGGTGTTGTTGAATTCCATTGGAATGTCTGTGGTGCTACCTCTTCTGCCTTTTATAGTGGGTAAATATCTTCCAGCTCAACGGGTTGTTATAGGCATGGGCGCGCTCCTGTCGGTATTTGCAGCCTGTACATTTTTTGCAGCTCCCATTTTAGGGGCATTAAGCGACAGGTACGGCCGGAAAAATATTTTGATCATCAGTCTGCTTGGATCTGTTGTCGGCTATGTTTTATTTGGAATAGGTGGCGCACTCTGGATTCTTTTCCTCGGGCGCATTATAGACGGGCTTACAGCCGGGAATATTACCACACTGTTTGCCTATATATCAGACAGTACTGAACCTAAGGAACGGGCCAAATGGTTTGGCTACCTAGGGGCTGCTATGGGCGTAGGAAAACTCGGCGGTCCTGCATTAGGTGGGTTGCTGGGAAGCATTAATATAGCGTTGCCATTCTACATTACTGCGGGTTTGATATTTCTTTCGGCTTTGGCTGTTTATTTTCTGTTGCCAGAGTCTTTACCGGTTGAAAAAAGGACTGCACGTTTGACGCTGAGCAGTTTTAATACCTTTTCACATTTTAAAGATATATTCAGTCTGAAAGAGGTTAAAGTACTATTGATAGTGGGCATACTTTTTTATGTGGGCCTGAGTATTTTCCAGTTCAACTTTATCATTTTCCTGAAAGATATTTATAAATGGGGGCCAGCATTTATTGGCGGAATGCTAACGATCATTGGCATTTGCGATATCCTTTCGCGTGCGGTTTTATTGCCCTGGCTGTTGAAATATTTTAACGAAAAAAGCATTGGAATAGCTGGCTTGGTTGGCCTTGGAATTGGCTTAGGATTGCTCCTGGCAAGCATTTACATCCATTCAATATTTGTTATTGCGCTTGCTGTAGTATTTATAATTTCCGGCGAGGGTTTATTCGACCCGACCTACAATGGAAAATTATCGCAATCGATAGACGAAAGCAAACAAGGTAAACTACAAGGCGTTAACCAGAGCTTGCAATCAGCAAATAATATGCTCATTCCATTAGGTGCAGCTGCCTTCTATTTTTACAACCCGAGTGCATTATACGCAACAGCAACATTTATTGTCCTTGCGGCAGTTATTATGTACGCTAAGTATATACCTCAAACTACAATGACTAAATAATTGGCAACGAACGGTAAGAATATGAATAGACATTAATTCGTTTAGTCAACATCAAGCATGCAGTTGGCAGTTGTCATTATTCCTTGTCCTTGCTGGCGCTTTATGCGGGCGTTCATTTCTTTGTTACCAATTGTAATACGCGCCATTTCAGATAGCGACGCACCGAACAATTTCATTACATCTGGATTTACCAGTGCCCTTACATCCCATATGCTGATCATGGTTCGGGTTTTGTCCTGCTCTATATTGTAAGAGGGCACAACATCTTCATCTGTATTTAATGTTACAATAGTGTCGTTGGCAAGCATGGTGAGTATTTTTGTTCCGGCAGGTACCAGGTCATCAACCTTTCCAAAGGCTAGGATGTGATAATTCATGTAGTACTTATCTCCAAATTGCTCCATTTTTAAAGACCAGTGCAGCGGGTAAGTGCCAATTGTAAATTCTGATGACCGGATATGCTTCCTGGTAACGACGTCAACGCTATCATTATCAAAATCGCAGAATTGCGCGTCTTGCGCATGGGCGGCATGGGTGCATACCAGTAGGGTAAAGCACGATAGTAGTTTGAATAGGGGGTTCATAAAAGTTGTTTTATTGAAATTACAAAAATTTCAATAAAACAACTTATGCTAATAATTGCTTGGTAAAATATCGTGGTTTACATTGTTCCAATTTTATAAACCTTTAATCGTAAAGATGATAAACGAGTATACCATATCTAAGGGAACGAAGATCTCATACACAACATTTGCAATAGTACTTTTGGGGCTTTCTATTTTTCTCTTCTACAAGTACAATCCTGAGGTGACTTCATGGGTTTTATTAATTCCAACGTTGTTATTAATAAGTGCGGTTCTAATCGTCGTCAGCAATATGAAAAGAAAGGTGATCATTGATGATGACAGCATCATCAGCATTAGCTTATTCTCAAAAAAAGAAATCGCAATTCAGTCTGTCAAAGGATGTAGAATATATCCCAAAGGGCTTTACATTGAATCTGTATTACCATGTGACAAAACAATACAAATTAACTACCCAGACTATACCCAAGGCGAAGAACTCGGGAAATGGCTCAAAGATAATTTTCAAGACCTTAATGCCATAGACCTTGAAAAAGGAGAACACGTAGTACTACAGGATATTAAATTGGGAATCACGGAAACCGAAAGAACCGAAAAACTAAAGAATGCAAAGGGAAAAGCTCTTGTCTACAATATCATAGGACCATTCATATCATTTATCCTGATATTTATCAGCGATCGGATTCCCAAAATAAGTACGGTATTCTTATTATGCTATCCCCTTTTGGGTCTAATTATTTTGGTAACAAGTAAGGGACTGATAAAGTTTATTACAAATAGGCAAAGAAGTGTATTTCCATCTATTATGCTTGGGATGGCATTACCAAGCTTCGTACTTCTGATAACTTCTATGAGCTATGATTTATTAACTACAAGAAATGTATGGTTGCCAGTTGCAATAATAAGTGGTTCCTTTCTATTCATATTATATTGGGGGGGAATTAACAAGACTACAGCATCTCTTAAAGAGCAGATAATTTGCATTGTTATTACAGTGCCAATCTATAGTTTCGGAAGTACAATAAGTGTTAATTGCATATTCGATAACCACCGGATACAAACTTTTAGTGAAAAGGTTCTTTATAAAAGATATGCACAGGGTAAACACACAACCTATTATTTAACATTAACTGCATGGCCGGGTGAGAGTGAGGTTAGAGAAGTGACAGTAAGCAGCGATGTTTATAACAACATCGCTGTAAAAGATACCGTAAACATAAACCTACATAAAGGAATTTTGCGTGTGCCATGGTTCACCATTACGAGAAAATGAACATCGCAATAATAATTTAGACGCTCAACTGCCTCCTGTACATCTGTATCGTATTCTCCAACCCATAGTACAGCGCATCGCTAATAAGTGCATGGCCTATAGATACTTCAAGCAGTTGTGGTATGCTGCGGGCAAAGAAGCTAAGGTTGTGCAGGTCAAGGTCGTGGCCTGCATTTATACCCAGGGTGTTTTGTGTGGCTATTGTAGCCGCAGCTATGTAATCTTTTATAGCTGCATCTTTATCTTTTTGGTAGTTGCTGGCGTAGGCTTCGGTGTATAGTTCTATGCGGTCTGTGCCTGTTGCTGCTGCTGCTGCCACCAGTTCGGGTACCGGATCTACAAATATGCTCACGCGTATGCCGGCACGTTTAAAGGCAGCAATGGTATCGCGCAGGTAGTCGGCCTTGCCTATGGTATCCCAGCCGTGGTTGCTGGTGAGCTGGCCGGGGTCATCTGGTACTAAGGTCACTTGCTCAGGTTTCACATCCAGCACCAGTTGCATAAACTTATCTTCCAGCGGATTGCCTTCTATGTTAAACTCGGTGGTTACTATCTGCTTCAGGCCATATACATCGCTATAGCGTATGTGTCGCTCATCGGGGCGTGGATGCACGGTTATACCCTGGGCGCCAAAGCGCTCGCAGTCGGCAGCAACTTTTAGCAGGTCTGGATTATTACCACCGCGGCTGTTGCGCAGGGTGGCTATCTTATTTATATTAACTGAAAGCCTTGTGGCCATTGTTTTATTTTTAGTAAAATTAAATAGCATTTCCATCTAAATTGCAGTTATGTGGCTACGGGGTATAAATAAACTTATAGCAATAGTGTTGCCGGCATGGCTACTGTTGGCCAGCACAGGTTGCAGCCAGCCACAAACCACTGCAAAAAAAGTGTTCAGGCTCAACTATGCCAGCGGCAGCCTGGAGAGTATAGATCCCGCATTCGCCAAAGACCTTTACGTGATGTGGACAGTACACATGATATACAATACCCTTGTGGAGGCCGATGAGCATCAGCATATAGTACCCAGCCTCGCCAAAAGCTGGGCGGTATCGCCCGATGGGCTCTCTTATACTTTTAACCTGCGCAACGACGTGTACTTCCAGGATAACCCCCTCTTCCCCGGCGGCAAGGGCAGGCGAATGACGGCGGCAGATGTGGCCTATAGCCTGGGCAGGCTCATAGACCCCGCAATAGCATCTACCGGGGGATGGATATTTAATGGTAAGGTGGATGAGCGCCAACCTTTTACCGCAGTAAACGATACCACAGTACAAATAAAGCTGGTACATCCATTTCGCCCACTGGTGCAGATGCTGAGCATGCCATACTGCAGCATAGTACCCAAAGAAGTGGCGGTGCATTGGGGCAGGGATTTCCGCAGGCACCCGTGTGGTACCGGTCCATTTATGTACCACTACTGGGATGAAGGCAATGTGCTGGTACTACATAAGAACCCTAACTACTGGGAGATGGACGGCGGCCACAGACTGCCCAATGTAGATGCGGTACAGGTAACGTTTACCGACAGTAAAGCCACCGAGTTTTTCTTATTCATGCAAGGCAAGCTGGACTTTGTAAATGGTATAGATGGCACTTTTAAAGATCTGATATTATCGCGCAACGGCACTATTAAAAAAGAGTATGCAAACAAGTTCCGTTTAGATAAAGGTGTGTACTACGATACAGAGTATATAGGTTTCCTCATGGACAGCACTGCACCCGGAATGAAGCTGGTACGCCAGGCCATAAACTATGCGGTTGACCGCAAAAAAATAGTTACTTACTTCCGTAATGGCTGTGGCATACCGGCATGTGGTGGCTTTATACCTTACGGTATGCCCGGATATGACAGCACGGAGGATTATGGTTATCATTATGATCCTGCAAAGGTGCAGCAGCTACTTGCACAAGCAGGCTACCCACATGGCAAAGGGTTACCGGTACTAAAAATAACAACAGTAGATAACTGGGTGGACATTACCAACCTGGTAGCCACACAACTGCAGGAAGCCGGCATACCCACACAAATAGATGTACTGCAACCCAACATATTAAAGCAACAAACTGCTGTAGGGCAGGTGGCATGCTTCAGGGCTACATGGCTGGCCGACTACCCGGATGCTGAAAGCTATATGGCCTTCTTCTATAGCCACTACCCTGCCCCGCCCAACTATACCCGTTTCAAAAACCAGCAGTTTGACAAATGGTATGAACAAAGCCTGAATGCCCCAGACAGTACACGCTTACTGCTCTACCGCAGCATGGATAGCCTAGCTATGAGCTATGCACCAGTGCTACCTCTATTTTACGACCAGTTACTGCACTTCACCCAAAATAACGTGCATGGCTTCGCCAGCAATGCCATGAATATAATAGACCTTAAAAAAGTGGAGCTCAGATAATATAACAAGTCTTTAAAAACTGGTTGTAATAGTTATACTTATTTTTGAACAGCATGAAATTCAAATTACTACTCCTAGTTTTGCTTACCTGTGTAAACGCATATGCGCAGGATGTAAAAATTATAAAACTAAAGAACCAATCCATAGAGTACATGCCCCGCAATTTTCATATTGCAAACGTAACTGACGACCGGGAAAATACCACTACAATAGGCGCTGTGCATATAGACCATACAGGCAAGCTTGTAAATATAAATTTGCAAGGCGGTGCGGCATCAGCCTTGCAAGCATTTATAGAGCAGAACGTAAAGCAAAACAACAACACTACTGCTATAAATATACACCTCAAGCAACTGAAGGTGTACCAAAAAAATGGGACTGGCGCATCGCAGGTTGTAGTGGAGATAGGAGTCGGCTACTATATACAAGACCAGTTATTAATAGAATACAGTGGCAATGCATCTCAGCAAGGCGGCCTTGATATAAGTCAAGCCACAGAAAGCCTGGTTCGGAAAAACATCAATGAAACCCTTACACGTTTTGATGAATGGTGGGCCAGCCATAAAAATCAATATAACACCAGCGGAAAAATGGTAGCTACCGGAATAAAAATGACTGTTGAAGAAGGCACAACTAATGGCAACGATGATCTTATACTTTACAGTACCAGGCGGTCACTTACACTAGATGACTTTAAAGGACTTCCTGACGATCAAAACCCCGGCGCAGTAGCCGTAACATACAGTGGCATAAATGTATCATACAACAGTCAGATACAGGATGGCAGGGCTACTGTAAAAGTAGTGGTTACTCCAACATTCAGCATCAGCAAATCGTGGTGCAGAACTGCAAACCGAAATGCACACACGCTTAACCACGAGCAAAAACATTTTGACCTTACGGGCCTTAAAGCATGTGAGCTTATAACAGCCATTAAGAATTATCCTTTCTCACCCGAGCACTATGAGCAGGAACTGGACGCACTGCGCGAAAAAGCATTGAAAGAACTGGATAATGAACAGAACCTCTACGACAGGCAAACAAATCACGGCACTATACCTGCAGAGCAAGCAAGGTGGACAAACGACATCAACAAAAGAGTAGCTGAGCAAAACTGTTATTAGCGATATTACCGCGTTCTTCAGCAGAGGATCACTTGCTAAAGAATAACCAAATGGTACCCCCGTTTACTGCATTTGTGGTGTCTTTCAGTTCCATTGTAGTTGGCGTAAGCCCTTCAACAAGATAATAATAGACCCGTATTCCCAAACCTGTATCAGTAAGTTTAATAGACGATTTATTGCTGATAAAAGACCAGTTATAAGTATTACTGCCACCAGAAAGATAATTTACAGTAACCGTACCATTTGTATTAAATATCCACTGTTTATCGTCAGTCCAAGATGCTGGCATCAATTCATTAGCATCCATCTTCTGGTTACGATTAGTGTCCCTGTAATCCTGCGTAATATGCCATGTGCCTGGCACGTTTGCTGAGTCGTAAGAAGGGCTGGTTCCTTTTTTGGTACAAGAAGTTGCAATACTCAAAACAAACAGTGCCGGAATTATCTTAGGTAAGGTTATACTTTTCAATTTCAGGATCATGAAAACAATTGGCGAGGTTAAAAATATAGTTACAGCTAAATAGACCTACCAACAACCTAAAAGGTTGGGAGCATACTCAATTACCTAACCTTGCAAATTATTGCACCGAAATTGCATCCAATTCACTCTTCCTTAAAAAGTATTTCCCAAGCACATCAAATTCTACATTTACTATGCTGCCTTCCTCTATAGATCCAAAATTGGTGTGGGTATAGGTATATGGTATAATGGTAACGGTACACTCATCACGCCCCACGTTAAAAACAGTAAGGCTCACTCCATTGATGCATATGGAGCCCTTCTCTATCACCAATGGTGCAAAGGCAGGCGCAAAGCTGAACCTATACAACCAGCTACCTTCCAGGGTCTGCTTTTCTATACAAGTAGCGGTAGCATCCACATGTCCTTGTACAAAGTGCCCATCCAGGCGGTCGCCTGCTTTCAGCGCACGTTCTATATTTACTATGTCGCCAACTTTCCAGTTACCTGCATTGGTCTTGGCTAGTGTTTCTGCTACGGCGGTTACTTTAAAGGTGTCACCATCTATAGCCACTACGGTGAGGCATACACCATTATGTGCTACACTCTGGTCAATTTTAAGTTCGTGCGTTATGCCGCACTGTATGGTAAAGTCTATATTAGAACCATGGTGTGCTATATGTGCCACAGTACCTGTGGTTTCAATTATTCCTGTAAACATGAAGCTTATTTAAGTTTTACTGCTAAGCCTATATGGTAAGTAGTGCCGGTATCTGCCACAACCGTAAAGTACACATGCACATTAGGTAAGGTATCAGCAAGATTTCTGCTTAAGGTACCACTTACTGTATCTACCGGGCGGCATAGAGGCTGCCCCGAACCAATAGTGGTATCTAAAGTGGCTGAATAAGCAAGACCCGCTGTAAGATGTAAAGTATCGCCCGGTGCACAAAAACCTGTAAGTAACAAAGCCGTGTGCGAGTTGGAAGTGATCAACAGTGTATCTATGCGGGTGTAAGTGGGAGTAAAGTCGGCTTGAAAAATAGAATCGTAATATACATAACGCCCTACAAACAAGTCATTGGGATAAAAACAAATTGTATTATCTGGCTTGCCCGGGAAACCCCAGTTATAATTAACAGCCGCTGGATCATTACAATATGGGTTAGTAAGCCTCGGGTCGCCATTAGTCGTCTTATTATTTTGCTTCTGGCATGCGCAAACCAAGGCAACAAGTGCCACACAAACTGCAATAAATACGCGCGAGATCGTTTTCATGTGCAAAATTCCTTTACTTCTAAACGCTTTATTCAGCTTAAAATTACCCCCAATATCTTTTATGTGGAAAAATATTTGTTCAAAATGGAATTTTTCTTATTTTTGCACTCCTTAAACGACCAAAGGGGGTATATAACTATGCTGATATTAGATGCCAAAGATTGCGAAAACATTGACAAGGCGCTCAAGAAATACAAGAAAAAATTTGAGAAAGCACGTATCCTTAACCAATTAAGGGACCGTCAGTTCTACACTAAGAAGTCCATCAGGCAACGTACACAAGTGCTTAAGGCAGTGTACAAGCAACAGCTTGCATCAGGCAAACTTGATGATTAAAAAAAGCGGGCTCAGGCCTTAACTTTTTTCTCACAAATATATTTGCGCCCGGTACTGTAAATGATTATATTTACAGTACCGGGCTTTACTATGACAGAAAACTGGCTAACGGATTTTTTACAATACCTGCGCTTCGAGAAACGTTACTCTCCGCTTACAGTAACTGCATACCGCAATGACATAGAGCAATTCATAATGTTTTGCAATTCAGAATTTTCTATTTCATCTGCCACAGATATCACTCATTTCCATATACGCACGTGGCTGGCAGCACTAAAAGACAATAAACTAACTGCGCGCAGCCTCAACCGCAAAATATCGAGCCTCAGCTCATTTTATAAATACCTGCTGAAAAATGGCCTGGTGGAGAAAAACCCCACTCGCCAACTGCATGCGCAACGCCTGCCAGAGCGCCTGCCCGTTTATCTTAAAGAAAAAGAGACAGAAAACCTGCTGGAAGAAGTGCAATTTGAAGAAGGCTTTAAGGGCTTTACAGACCGTATGATCTGCGACCTCTTATACCAAACCGGCATGCGCCGTGCAGAACTGCTGCAGTTAAAAGAAACTGACGTGGAGTGGAGCCTGGGCCAGATAAGAGTATTGGGCAAAGGCAATAAAGAACGCCTGATACCCGTTAACCCAGCCACATTGCAAGACCTGAGAGACTACATAGCCGCCAAAAAACAGTTGGACCAATACGATAGCCAATACCTGCTAAATACCAGCGGCGGTGAACAATTATATGCCGGCTACGTGTACCGCACGGTAAAAGCCTACCTGGCCCAGGTAACCACCCAAAAGAAAAAGAGCCCCCATGTATTGCGGCACACATTTGCCACACATTTGCTCAACAATGGCGCTAACATACAGGCTATAAAAGACCTGCTGGGCCATAGCAGCCTGGCAGCAACACAAGTTTACACGCATAATAATATAGAAAAGCTAAAGGAGATTCATAAACTGAATCACCCAAGAGGGTAATATTTTATTTTTTAACCATAAAAATCCGTACAGTATGAATGTACAAATTCAAACAGTGCACTTCGAAGCCGATACAAGGCTTAAGGATCATGTAACCGCGAAACTGGAAAAACTGAAAACGTTTCATGACAAGATAATAGGTGTTGAAGTCTATTTAAGACTTGACAACGTAGTGCATAATATAAAGGACAAGGTTGCTGAAATAAAGGTATACGTACCCAAGCATTCCTATTTTGTAAAACACGAGAGCAAGACGTTTGAAGAATCCTTCGACCTGGCTTTTGACAGCATGGTAACGCAAATAAAGCGGAATAAAGAAAAAGCCGCCGTAGCTTAGAAAACAACAAATCCACCATATTTAGCCGGTCCTTATTTTAAGGCCGGTTTTTTTATTGCAGGTACTATTAAATATTTTCCAAAAAGATTATCTTGCGATTATTACGTCTTAATAATTTACTTACAAATGCTCAATACCTATACTAAAATAGTTATAACGCTTTTTGCTGCCAGCTTCCTTTTTACGTCGTGCAGCAAGCAATACAGTAAGGACGATCCCTTGCCACCTACATATGCACCATCCATATTTATAGGTAGCGATAACCAGTTCATATACGCTTTTGACCCCCAGACCAGCGCTAAACACTGGGAGTATAATGTGGGCGATAAAATAGTGGCATCGCCATTGTTATACCAGGGAACTTTGTATGTACCTACATTAAGCGGGGTTGTATATGAGCTAAATGCGAAAACAGGCGCGTTCAAAAGAAAATTAGACCTCCATTCAAGCGTTTACGGTACACCTATTGCTGATGGGGGCCTTATATACTATCCTACAAGCAGCAACCAGTTATATGCTATAGACATTCCTACAGACACTATCAGGTGGGCAGCATCCTCAGGTGGGGCAATAGAATCGTCACCTACCATTTACAATGGCAACCTTATATATGCCAGTTATGACGGTAGTGTTTATGCCATTGATAAGCTAACAGGCGGCGGTGTATGGAGTTATGCCACAGGAAGCACAAATGCATTTTATTCATCGCCTGCCACGTCGGGCCAGTATGTATATATAGGTGGTATGAATGGTACTATGTATTGCATTAACGCCTCAACGGGTAACCTGCGTTGGTCGTACAACACCAAAGGCGCTATAGAAAGCTCACCCACTGTATTTCAGGGCAACTGTATCTTTGGCAGTGACGACTATCATTTTTATTGTATAGATACCGCTACCGGCAAACCACGATGGATAGATAGTCTGGGCGAACGTGTTATTTCATCGCCTACAGAGGTAGCAAACGTAATTTACTTCGGTTGTTTCGATTATCACTTTTACGCGGTCAACGTACTGGATGGCTCCATTAAGTGGTCGCTCCTTACTACGGGCCTTATTAAGTCTTCTCCACTGGTATATGGCCCATATGTTTACATTGGCGGATACGATAAGAACTTTTACGCGCTGGATACTGCACAGGGCAGCGTTATCTGGAAAGAAAATATCAATGGTGTAATAGAAACTTCACCAGTGGTGGATGATCTATCGGGTACCACTCAAAATAATTCAGGCATTAGCGGTTATACCAACTAATACCATTTTTGATAAAACATTTAGGGCCCTTGCACATGCAGGGGCTTTTTTGTTCTTATATTATATTCAGGTCCGCATGTTCTTAAAAAATATAAAGTTGGTAACTTTAACAGCTTTTCAATTGTGATCCCTGATGTTGTATGCTGTTGTAGATATTGAAACCACCGGAAGTTATGCCATGGGTAACGGCATAACCGAAATAGCCATTGTGATACACGACGGGGAAAAAGTGCTGGATTTTTATGAAACCCTGGTCAACCCGCACCGTCCCATACCCTGGTTCATACAAAACCTCACCGGAATCACCAACGAGATGGTGATTAATGCACCAGCATTTGAAGAGGTGGCACCGCATATACATAGCCTGCTACAAGACAAAGTATTTATAGCCCACAACGTAAACTTCGACTACTCGTTTGTAAAGCACCACCTGCAGGTCTGCGGGTTAGACCTCAACACGCCAAAACTATGCACAGTGCGGCTGAGCCGTAAAATACTACCCGGGCTAAATGGCTATAGCCTCAGTAAGCTGAGCCACCAGCTGAACTTAAGCCTCACCAATCACCACCGTGCTGGCGGCGACGCTATGGCAACTGCCAACCTTTTTGCCATACTGCTGAACCGCGACACCGAAAACGTGATAAAGGGTATGCTGAAGGGGCGCAACAAAGAACAATACCTGCCACCCCACCTGCCTGTAAGCGACCTTGACCAAATGCCCGTAACACCAGGTGTATATTACTTTTATAATGCTGCCGGCAAGGCCATATATGTAGGCAAAGCCAAAAACTTGCTGAAGCGGGTAAAAAGCCACTTTGCTAATAACAAGCCCACCAAGCAGAAGCAGGATTTTTTGCGCGACATACACAAAATAAGCTATAAAGAATGTGGTACCGACTTGATGGCGCACATACTGGAAAGCACCGAGATACGTAGATTATGGCCTATTTACAACCGTAGCCAGCGCGGCTATCTCCCAAAGTTTGGGCTGTTTGTGTATGAGGACATGAACGGTTACAAGCGCTTTACAGTAGAGAAGAACAAGCAGTTTTACAAGCCTATTTACACCTTTAATACTATAACCGAGGGGCATACCCGCATACGCGAACTGGTAACAGAATTTGGCCTTTGCGCACGCCTGTGCAACATGGGGAAAGATATTGACTGCATGAACGGAAAGGCTGCCGATACCTGTACCGGTACTTGCACGGCGCTGATTAACGTAGCAGAATATAACGCCAGGGTTACTGATGCCATAGACTGGATGCAGAAAAGGCTACCGAGCTTTGTGCTTGTAGATAAAGGTATCGACGATAATGAGCACAGCTGCATACTGATAAAGGAAGGTAATTTTTATGGCATGGGCTACATAACAGACAAAGGCTGGCTTAAGAATATAGATGGCCTTGAAAAACAAATAGAACCCCTACAGGATAATGACTACGTGCGAAACCTGATATACAAACACGCTACGGAATATCCGGAGAAGTGTGTGAGTTTTGCGTAGGATTATTTCCTTGCCGTTAGAAGGATGCCCTTCTATAACAGACTACCTTATCAACACAACATCTCCTTTAATCCGGCGAATGTCTTGTCGATCTGTCCCTACAATAAATTGCACCTCATACATGTAAGCACCTGCGTCTGCCTTCACACCATGATAGTTTCCATCCCATTGCCCCTGTGGATCAGCCGACGAAAAAACCAAATTACCCCACCTGTTATAGACCTTGCATGAATATTCATTTACAGGGCAGCCAGCCTCAAATATCATATGAAAAAAATCATTTTTCCCATCCCCATTCGGGGTAAAAGCATTGGGCGCATTACCGGTACAATTACACATTTGAGTATGAATGTTTATTGTATCCGACCCTATACATTTACCATCTGTAACCGTTACCCAATAAGAGCCAGTATCTGCTGTAATAGATTTTGCATTACTACCGGTGCTCCACACAGCAGCTGCACCATAGGGCACATTTGCATTCAACGAAACTTGTATTGTTCTACTGTTACCACATAGGGTTGTATCATTACCTAAAGCTTAGTAAAACAATACTAATTTAATATATTAACATCATAACATCGCTTATTTATAAAAATAAACTCTTTGCGATAGTATATACAATACAGCGAATTTACTTCTCCCCAAGCCTATTGATGCCGGCCTTTGCCTGCTGGTCTATAGATGTTTGAAAATCGTGATCGCGCATACTTAGGGCCTCTTTAAAATGCTGGATAGCTTCGTTGCGTTTGCCTTCTTTTTCGTAGAGGAACCCCATTTGCAGAGCAGCACGTGACGCAAAATGTTCCTGTCTTTCACGACCCATGTTTATGGTAGCCTGGTAGAGCTGCAATGCTTTTTCGTGGTTACCCAATTCATCGTAAGCCCTTGCCAGCCTGAAGTCGTATTCCAGCTGATCCTGTATAGGCAAACCTTTGTCGTTCATTTTCAACAGTATCTCTAAAGCCCTGTTGTAGTAGCCACCGTCTATCAGCAAACGTGCCTGTAGTATGTAAGTATTGGGTACTATTTTATTTTCAGCAAACCGTTGCGCTTGTTTATCTGCATCTGTAGCCGCATTACCTGCATCAGGTATCCTATCGCGGCAATAGTTGCCTTGTGCCATATTATTTTTGGCATAATAGTAAAGCGCCATTTTCTGCCACGCATCCTTTACATAAGGCTTGCCGATATAGTTTTTCAGGAACCGTTCAAAGTAGCCTATACAAGCAGGGTCAAGTTTATTCAGCAAGGCGCAACCTGTTTCATAATCAAATATGGGGTAACGGCTGTAGTATTTATTGCTTTGCGCCTCTGTCATGGCTTGCACTGCGGCATCTGCTTTGCGGTAATTCAGGGCCACATTGGCTTTTAAAAAGGCATACAATAGGTTGTTGTGGGTATTCAGCTTACTACTGTTTATATAATCCCACACCTCTGCCCTTTGCGATAACAGGTAGAACCGGAGATACAAGTAGTAAATAATGCCTTCTGCCTTTAGCGGATCTTCATCCGTATGCGTGTTTACAAACTCTGTGAGGTTAGCAATGCCTTTCTTCACATCGCCTTTCAGCCCAAATAGAACTGCTATCCATTTATAGTTTTCGGGGATCGTGCCCGTCACTGTTTGTTCCAGGCCATAAAAGAGTTGGTTGTAAGTAAACTCAGGATGCTTCTTCCGGTTTTCATCGCTTTGTAAATAAGATTTCCTGAAGATAAGTGCAGCGCCCAGGTTATCGTTAAAGCGGATGCGCACCAATGCCCAATGCAGGTATAGCCCAGCCTTACAGAAATGATACCATGGTGAATCGTGGCTGCCCCTTTCCAAAATATCTATGCGCTCTTCCAGGTGATCTTTCCGCTGTACATAGCTGTTTTTATCACCACTAAATAGCAACGACAAAAAATCTCCGTAATCTGCAATATAGGTTGCCATCAGGTTGTATGGGTGTTGCCTTATCTCGGCATATATTGCCGCATCACCTTCGGGCATTTGCAGGCCTATATAGGCGTTGTAAGCTTTGCGGCAATTGTCATCGTAATCATATACATATTGCTGACCACGTGCTGTGAGACTGTAAAGCAATATTAAAACGGTCAGGTACGTGCGGTACATATTCAAAGGTAATAAGGCAAAATCTATTGCCTGAATAATATAAATAAAATGCCACAACATTATTATCCCAATACTCAAAATGCAAATGGACACTCTCTGAGTGTCCATTTGCATTTTATCAGTTAACAGATAGTCTTACCAACCTGTCTTCACCAGTTTTTCTACTTTAATGAGTGTATTGTTTTTATCATACACCTTAAGCATGTAAATAGTGTTGGCCAGTTTACTGATATCTATAGCGGTAGCATGCTCTACATACATCAATTGTTTACCATCCAGGCTGTTGATGGTTACATTCACAATTTCAGGTGAGCTGATGTTCACAACGTTAGTTGCCGGATTTGGATATAATTTTATCTCTGTTGGGGTTACGTTAGCTACTCCAGAACTGTAGCAGAATGGTACACTTACACCTGTGCACTGAGATGAATTTGTAACAGCTACTGTATAACAGCCAGCCTGTGTTCCCGGGGTAATACATGAGCCTGTTTGACCATTGAGTGCTGTGCCATTCAGGAACCACTGGTATGTGCCCTGCGATTGTGTACACAACTGGGTAGCCGACTGTGTGATGACCGGTACTGGCACTACTCCTGTAGTAATAGTTTCAACACTAGTGAAGGCAGTACAGCCGGCACTATTTGTAACACCTACAGTATAACTACCTGCAATGACAGCAGTATAATTACTGGTGGTAGCGCCAGGTATAGCTACGTTGTTACGATACCACTGATAGAGGTTATAAGTAAACGAATCTAAGTGAAGCAAGTCGCTGCCGCCAGGGCATACAGCACTGTTGGCTGCAGATATAGGACCAGATATTGATGGTGCAGGGTTAGCTGTTACTGCAAGTGTGGCAGATGTGTTGGTACATGCACCACTTATAACCCTAACATCGTAATTGCCGGCACCGTAAGTAGTATAGCTTGCACCGGTAGCCCCGGGTATGTCATTACCGTTACTCTGCCATTGATAAGTGTATGTAGGATTGCTACTGATTACAGTACCTAAGGTAACACTATCGCCCGGGCAAAAAGCCAGGCTGCCACCTGCATTGTATATAGGCGCAGGCGGTACAGCATGAACAGATACTGTAACAGCATTTGATGTGGAAGCACAGCCCAGAGCAGTTATTTTTACCGCATAGGCACCTGATGTGTGCGCACCATACGTTGAACCACTAGCATTTGATATTGAAGCACCGTTGAATAACCACTGGTAGCTGTAGTTAGTGCCTGTATTGGAGCTGAGTATCACACTGTCGTTAACACAACTAGAGGTATTGGCAGAAGCACTAGCTATTGCAGCAGGATATGGGTTCACTGTGAAGGTTATAGGTTGCGGTGCACCGGTACAACCATTCGCTATAGGCGTAACCATTACGGTAGAACTTATTGGGAATGGGTTAGGGTTAGCTGAGATGAAAGATGGAATGTTACCAGTTCCATTCCCACCCAGGCCAGTTGCAATGTTGTTATTTGTCCATATGTAAATGGTACCACTTACCGCGCCAGCCAGGTTTACCTGTGCAGTGCCGGTACCAGTACACACCGCCTGTGTAGCAGGTGTTGCCACTACTGCAGGTGTAGGGTTAACGGTTATTGTCGTAGTCTCCTGAGTTCCTGTGCAACCATTAGCTACAGGAACAACACTGATAGTTGTTTGCGTAGGTGTAATGCCACTGTTTACAGCGGTAAAACTTATGTCGTTTGTACCTGTAGCACCAAGCCCAACAGAGGTATTAGAATTGGCCCAGTTAAATGAAGTGCCGGTAACTGCGCTGCCAAAAGTTATATTGACAGGTGTATTATCGCACACCGATTGGCTCGCTGGTGAAACTACTGCTACTGGCGTTGGATTAATAGTGATCACACTCATACTTTGTGCTCCAACGCAGCCGAAAGCTACAGGAGTCACGGTTATTGTATCCAGCATAGGTGTAGTACCGCTGTTAACAGCCATAAAAGGAGCTATGCTCCCGTTACCGCTGCCAGAAGAAAGGCCAACAGCTGCATTGCTGTTTGTCCAGTTAAAATTAGTACCTGGTGCATCACTTGTAAAGTACAATGGGCTGGTCAGGGTATTATTACAAACCGGCTGATTAACCATAGATGGTATAACATCAGGTGTTGGATTTATAGTTATTGTAGTTGTCTTTGGTTCGCCAAAGCATCCTCTAGCTACAGGAGTAACCGTAATAACAGCTACAATGGCTACACTAATTGATGTATCCACAGCATCGAATAGGGGAATTCTGCCAGTGCCTGAGCCAGCTAACCCTATGCTGGAATCACTATTTATCCATCTATAACTTGTTCCTGCCAGTGGAGAGCCTGTAAAGGTAATAGCTCTTGTAGATGCACCATTACATACCGTTTGCGGTGCAGATGCAATAGCAGAAGGCGAAGGTTTAATGATCAATGTATCATACAATGGAAGGCCAGAACAGCCATTTGCTGTAGGCATTACCGTAATTATAGCAGTATCTGGTATAATGCCTGCATTTAATGCAGTGAATGATGAAATATTGCCGGTACCGCTCGCACCAATACCAATGCCTGCTGTATTATTCGTCCACGCATATGTAGTATTGCTTACAGTACCCCTGAATTTTATTTGGGCAGTTGTAGCATTGTTACATCTTGTCTGGATAGACGGGCTTACTGTAATTGTAGGTATTGGATTCACAGCTATAGTAGCAGTCTGTGTTGTACCTATACAGCCGTTGGCTGTTGCAATAATTGAAATGTTAGCGATAGCCGGAGTAATAGCACTTGTATCGGTTGCAGTGAAGCTTGCAATGCTATCATCACTCCCCGATGCACCCAGTCCTATCGATGTATTATCATTGGTCCATGTGTAAGTAGCTCCTGCCACAGCACTGCTAAAAAACAGCGTATTAGAGGTATCGTTAGTACATATCGACTGTGCAGCAGTAGAGACTATAACCACAGGATTTGCACTCACTGTAATTATAGCAGTTTGTGGTGCACCTACGCAACCATTAGCAGTTGGGGTTACTACTATATTAGCTGTTGCAACTGCAGTATTTAAGTTTGCCGCAGTAAAACTTGCTATATCGCCACTGCCTGTTGAGGCCAGGTTGATAGAAGTATTATCATTGGTCCATGTATAATCAGTTCCACTTACCGGTGCTGTAGCCACAATAGCAGTTGTTGCTGTAGCATTACATGCTGTTTGGGCTGCCGGGCTTAAGCTTATAGTGGGTGTTGGGTTAACTGTTATTGTATCGGTTTGTATTGCGCCTACACAGGTATTTGCAGAAGGGGTAACCGTAATAATTGATTTAATAGGAACTGCGCTGGTATTAACAGCGGTGAAAGCTGGCACATTGCCTGCACCAACAGCTACTAATGAAGTGCTGATGTTATCGTTTAACCATGTATATGTGGTACCTGCTACTGCACTTGTAAAAGTTATGCCTGTAGTACCCGCATTATTACAAACTGTCTGGCTAACCAGGCTTGCTATAACAGTGGGGGTTGGGTTTACTATTATAGTTGCAATTTGTGGTGCACCGGCACAGCTATTAGCTGTAGGTGTTACTGTTATATTAGCGGTTGCAGGAGCGCTTGTTGTATTTGTTGCAGTAAAACTGCTTATTGTATTTGTACCATCAGCAGCAAGGTTGATAGATGTGTTATCGTTGGTCCATGCATAATCGGTTCCGCTTACCGTTCCAGTCTCTGTAATATCTGCGGTTGCAGTACCATCGCACACTGTTTGGCTTGTAAGGTTAAGGCTTACTGTTGGGGTAGGATTAACAGTTATTGTAGCTGTTTGCGGCAGCCCTACACATCCGTTGGCTGTAGCCGTAACAGTAATGGTTGATGTTACAGGAGCTGTTGTATTATTAGTTGCTGTGAAAGAAGCTATATTATCATCGGTGCCGCTGGCAGCTACCCCTGTAGTAGTGTTATCGCTTGTCCATGTATATGTAGTACCACCCACTCCGCTGGTAAATGTTATAGCACTTGAAGCAGCACTATTACAAACTGGCTGGCTGGCAGGAGTTGGCGTTGCCACAGGCGTTGGATTTACTGATATAGTGGCAGTCTGTGATGTGCCGGCGCAGCTATTGGCTATGGGTGTTACTGTTATATTAGCAGTTACAAGGGCAGTAGTGGTGTTAGTAGCTATAAAGCTGCTTATTGCATTTGTACCAGAAGCGGCAAGGTTAATGGATGTGTTATCATTGGTCCATGTGTAACTAGTTCCGCTTACTGTTCCGGTCTCTGTAATGGCTGTAGTTGCAGTCCCATCGCACAGTGTTTGGCTTAGAAGGCTAAGGCTTACAGTTGGGGTAGGCTCAACAGTTATTGTGGCCATCTGTGGTATCCCCACACATGTACTGGCAGTAGGTGTAACGGTGATGTTTGCGGTAACAGGTGTTAAGCCATTATTTACAGCTGTAAACGAAGGTACAACACCAACACCGGATACAGAAAGACCTGTTGAAGTATTGTCATTAGCCCATGCATAGGTAGTACCTGCAACACTGCTTGTGAAGGCTATAGAACTTGAATTGGCAGAATTGCAGACGCTTTGCACCGCAGGAGTAATTGTTACTACAGGTGTTGGATTAATTATTATTCCGGTAGTTTGCGATGTTCCGATACATCCATTGAATACAGGGGTAACAGTTATTGTAGCAGTTATCTGGCTTGTGTCTGTATTTATTGCAGTAAAGGGAGATATGCTATTCGTAACACTACCGGTTGCACCCAGCCCTATAGCAGGCGTATTATTGCTCCATGTATAGGTAGTACCCGTAACTGTACTTGTAAGGTCTATTGCCGCAGTAGCAGTATTATTACATACTGTTTGTGTAGCAGTAATAGTAGATAATGCTGGTATTGGATTTACCACAATAGTGGCAATTTGTGGTGCACTTATGCAGGTATTGGCAATAGCCGATACCACAACACTGGCAGATATTGAGGCGTTAGTAGTATTAATAGCTATAAAAGATGGTACTGAATCTGTACCGGAAGAAGCAAGGCCTATTGAAGGGGTATTGGTACTCCAGGCAAACGTAGCACCAGGCGTACTGCTGGCGAAAGTGATACTAGTGGTACTGGTATTATTACAAACCGACTGACTGGGAGGTATGCTTGTTACAGTTGGAGTAGGGTTTGCAAATATGTTGAAGGTAGTCGATGGACCAGCGCACCCGCTAGCCATAGGAGTAACAGTTATTAAAGCTGCAACAGGTGTTGTGCTGGTATTTACAGCAGTAAATGACGGGAGATCCCCGGTGCCACTGGCAGCAAGCCCTATTGAAGTAGTATTATTTGTCCAGCTATAAGTGGTGCCAGATATCAGGCTACCACTAAACGGAACAACATTTGAAGCAAACGTGTTGCACACAGCCTGGTCTGATATTGCTGATACATTAGGTAATGGGTTAACTGTCAGCATGGCTGCAGTACTTGTTGTACCCGGAGTACAGGTGCCATTTATAACACATTCATATAAGTAGCCGTTCTCTGCTATAGTAGCTGCTGTGAGATTTAATGTTGATGCAGTAACATTACTGTAGATGCCTGTATTACTTAAATTGCTGTAGTTAGCACCACCATCAGTACTCACCATCCATTGGTAAGTCAAACCTGCACCTGTTGCAGTAACTGAGAAGCTAGTATTGCCACCAGAACAAATAATATTATCAGATGGGCTGAGTGTAACGGCTGGAGATGAATAAATGGTCAATGTTGCCGGCGTACTTGTTACAGCTGGTGTACAAGTACCGCTTACAACACATTCATACAAATTGCCATTCACTGTAGTAGTTGCTGCAGTAAGATTTAATGTTGACGTGGTAACGTTACTATAGATCCCTGAGTTGCTCAGATTATTATAAATAGTACCACCGTCTGTGCTTACTTTCCATTGATAGGTCAGACCGGTCCCTGTTGCTGCAACACTAAAGCTGGTATTATTACCTGAACAAATAGTATTGCCTAATGGGCTAAGCGTAATAGCTGGCAATGAATTAATGGTGAGGGTAGCAGGCGCGCTTGTTACCGGTGGTGTACAAGTACCACTTACCACACATTCATACATATAGCCATTCTCTGTTGTAGTAGCTGCTGTGATATTTAATGTTGATGCAGTAACATTACTGTAGACACCTGTATTGCTTAGATTATTATAAGTGCTGCCACCATCTGTACTTACCTTCCATTGATAAGTCAATCCAACGCCTGTTGCAGTAACACCAAAACTGGTATTACTACCAGAGCAAATAGTACTGTTGCCCGACGTTCCTGTCACTGCAGGAGGCGCATCCACTGTTACATTTACCACCATGTTTGCTGCTGATGCGCCATCTACTACCCGCACAGTAAAAGCATCGCTGCCGCTGTATCCACTTGTAGGTGTATAAGTAATACTGCCTCCAGGAGTGATGTTGGCACTACCTGAACTTGCAGTTGCAGATGTAAAATTTAAAGTTCCATGGCTGGGAGCCCCGCCTGGAGCTTGACTCCATGTTTCAGTCTGGCTGGCATCTACATCGCTTACATGCAATAATGAAACTATGCTGGTAGCACTTGCATTCTTACATACAGTTAACGCTTGCGGACTGCTGCTCACAAAAGTAGGAACAGTGTTAGTAAAACTGGTACTGGTAACTGTTATAGTAACTGTGTATGAATTACCCGCTGAATAGTTTGCACTCATTAGGATTGCAAAGGTTCCTGCACTAAAAGGATAAGAAAAGCCTCCCGGCGTAACATCCATGCTGGCACTCGCGTTTCCGCTGATAGCATCTGAATAATAGCCATCCATACTCCAGGATCCATCAAAGCCTGATGCTCCTGTTACACTGTAGCTAACATCACTGACTTGCAGACCTGAACCAACGGTAAACTGGAACCAGTCTTGCTGATCACCTGGGGTGCTAAGTGAACCAGAAACGGTGTAAGTACCTGCCGATGAAATAGTGCCAACCGAACCTCCGGGATATGTGCCCGAAAGGTCTGTGCCTTCTGAGTACAATGATGTCTGTGCCTTGCTGCTGACTGCACCAAATAAGAGCACAATACATAACGTTAAATTACGCAACGTCGTAAACGACCTTCTAGGGTATTTGTTTTTCATAGATATGGATATTATAGCATTGATAAGGGATTACAATAAAAAGCAACTTATTACATAGAGAGAGAATTAGAGTTTATGCGTTAATAGAAAAGTTGTTTATCTTTTTATTGAATTTAAAATCAGGTACCTTCCAAAAAGCACCACAAAATATATGTAAATATTAGCGTTTATTCCAAATACTACAAATGTATTAACATTCTGAATCGTAATTTTTGATATCTAATGCGTAAATCAATGGCATATAATGTTTCATACAATAGGATGCTTTCTTATTATATTTATTTTTTACGTATTTTTCACCATTTTCATAATCTCTACAACTCGGTATAAATGCAAACAGGCACTCTTGCGAGCGCCTGTTTGCATTACTTTTTAACCTGTTTTCTTATCTATTACCAGCCTGTCTTCACCAATTTTTCCACCTTGATAAGTGTGTTATTCTTGCCATACATCTTGATCAAATAGATAGTATTGGCTAGTTTGCTAATATCTATTGTGGTTGCATGCTCAACATATATCAGTTGCTTCCCGTCAAGACTATTGATGGTTACATTTACACTTTCTGGTGCGCTGATATTCACAATGTTTGTTGCAGGATTAGGGTACAATTTAACCGCTGCAGGAGTTACATTATTTACCGCTGTGCTATAGCAGAACGGCTTGCTTTCACCCACACATTGCGATGCATTGGTAACAACTACAGTATAGCAACCAGCCTGTGTACCTGGAGTTATACATGATCCTGTTTGTCCCGTAATAGCTGTGCCATTAAGATACCACTGATATGTGCCATGTAATTGTGTACATAACTGATTGTCAGCCTGAACGATAACGGGCGCCGGTATAGTACCCATGGTAATAGTTTCAACGCCGGTAAACGCAGTACAGCCCAAACTGGTTGTAAGACCTACTGTATAGCTACCCGCACTGGTAGCATTATAATTACTTGTGGTGGCGCCATGTATAATTACATTGTTACGATACCACTGATAAGCATATGATGATGTATCAAAATGAAGCAGGTCGCTACCTCCCGGACATACAGCACTATTAGCAGCCGATATGGAACCAGATATTGGCGGGGCCGGATTTGCTGTTACCGTAAGTACCGCCGATGTATTGGCACATGCCCCGCTTATTACCCTGACATCATAGTTCCCTACCCCTTGGGTGGTATAACTTACATTGGTGGCACCTGGAATATCGTTACCGTTACTCTGCCATTGGTAAGTATAAGATGGATTGTAAGCTGTTACTGTGCCTAAGATCACGCTGTCGCCAGGGCAAAGTGCCAGACTACCGCCTATGTTGTAGATAGGTGCTGGTGGTATTGCCTTAATGATCACAGGCACCCCATTGGAGGTGCTGACACAACCTCTTGAGTTTATCTTCACCGAATAAGTACCTGTGTGGTGCGCATAGTATATTGCATTAATAGCATTGGGTATTACTGCATTGTTAAATAACCACTGGTAGCTAAATGTGGTACCAGTGTTTGAGTTTAGTATCACACTATCGTTAGAGCAACTGGTAGTATTGGCCGATGCGCTGGTCACTGCGATCGGGTATGGATTCACTGTTATCGTTACAGGCTGCGATTGGCCGGCACATCCATTGGCTACGGGTGTTACTGTAACCGTTGCCACATTCTGGAACTGTGTAGTGTTTGTTGTTGTGAACGATGGGATGGAGACCGATCCATTAAGACCCAGCCCTGTAGAGGTATTATTGTTGGCCCAGAAATAACTGGTACCGCTCACTGTGCCGCTAAAGGTAACAGGTGTGGTAGAGGCTCCTGTACAGCCACTCTGTGTAGCTGGGGTGGCTACCACGGTAGGGGTAGGGTTTACTATTATAGTGGCGTACTGTGATCCACCTGCACAGCCATTGGCAACAGGGATTACACTTATTGACGCAGCAATAGGAACAATACCTGTATTCTTTGCTGTAAAGCTTATATTGTTTGTGCCGCTTGCGCCAAGGCCTGCAGAGGTGTTATTATTGGTCCAGTTGTAAGTAGTACCTGCTACCGGGCTGGTAAAAGTTATGTTGGCCGGGGCGTTGTTACACACAGACTGGTTGAGTGGTGTAGCTACAACTGTTGGTATGGGGTTTACTGTTATTGTGGTAATGGCTTTGGCACCCACACAGCCAAAGGCTACCGGAGTTACAGTTATGGTATCCTGTATTGGAGTAGTCCCGGTGTTAATGGTTATAAATGATGGTATGGTAGTGCCTGTACCGGTGGTGGCACTCAGCCCTATGTTAGCATTACTGTTGGTCCAGTTGAATATAGTGCCGGTTGTTGTACTACCAAAGAATAGCTGTGTAGTATTTGCAGTGGCACATACCGGCTGGCTGGGTTGCGATATCCCTACATTGGGTGTAGGGTTCACAGTGATGCTGGTAGTTTGTGGTGTACCTGGGCAACTGTTGGCTACCGGTGTTACTGTAATGGTAGCTATTGCTGCCACTGTTGCAGTAGTATTAATGGCATTGAATGTACCAATGTTGCCTGAGTTGCTGGCGGCGAGGCCAATGGCAGTATTATTATTGGTCCAGTTATAAGAGGTATTAGCTACAGGTGATCCACTGAAAGTGACCGGGCTTGTAGTGGTGCCATTACATACTGTTTGTGGTAAAGAAACAGTAACTGCAGGTGTGGGGTTCATCACCACGGTATCGAACCTGCCTATACCTGGGCAGCCATTGGCGGTTGGCACTACAGTGATGATGGCCGTAACAGGTGTAGTACCTGCATTAAGTGCAGTAACACTGCCAATGCTGCTGTTTGCACCACTTGCTGCCAAACCGGTACCTGAGGTATTGTTTGTCCATGCATAGGTAGCGCCACTTACATTGCTGGTAAAATTGATGACTGAAGTGGCTGTATTATTACACTTTACCTGGCTGGAAGGTAATGCGGTTACAGTTGGTATGGGGTTTATCGTAATGGTAGCTGTTTGAGCAACACCAGCACACCCATTTGCTGTAGGTATCACCGTTATAGTTGAAGTCACCGGCACGTTGGTTATGTTTACACCAGTGAAGACAGGGACCGTATTAGTGATACCCGGCGAGGTAATGCCTGTGGACGTATTAGTACTGCTCCATGCATATGTGCTGCCTGTTACCGTGCTGGTAAATGTTACCACACCGGTAGGGTTACCACTACATACTGGTTGGCTGGCCGGAGTTGCCGTGGCAACTGGGGTAGGCTTTATAGTTATTGTAGTTGTTGTTGGCGCACCAGTACAACCATTGGCCGTAGGTGTTACAGATATGTTGGCAACTACAGCGGTGCTTGTAGCATTAAGACCAGTGAAAGCATTAATGTTCCCCGTGCCTGAACCAGATGTGCCTATTGCTGGCACACTATTCGTCCATGCGTAAGTGGTAGTAGCACCAGTTACATTGCTGCTGAAGTTGAGCGCAGTTACCTGGGTATTATTACATACTGACTGACCAGGAGCTGATATGTTGGCCACTGGGGTTGGATTGACCGTAATGGTAGCTATTTGAGCAATACCCGTGCAACCGTTTGCTACAGGTGTTATCGTAACATTTGAGACTACAGAAGAATTGCCCGTATTAATGGCAGTGAAAGGTGCAACGCTACTTGTAGAGTTCCCGGCCATCAATCCTGTAGAAGTATTATCGTTCGTCCATGTATAGTTTGTATTGGCAACCGAACTGCTGAAAACTATAGTTCCGCTATTTAAGCCGTTGCACACTGGTTGGCTGGCTGGCGTTGCGGTTACTATAGGCGTAGGGCTTACCGTAATTGTTGGGGTTTGTGTAGGCCCTACACAACCATTTGCTGTTGGTGTAACAGTTATTGTAGCCGTTACCGCAGTGGTACCGGTATTTACGGCAGTAAAACTACCAATGTTTGTTGTGCCGGTCGCTGCAAGGTTAATGCTTGTGGTGGTGTTGGTCCATGCATAAGAGGTACCTGTAACCAGGCTGCTAAAATTTATAGCGCCTGTAGGTGCTCCATTGCAAATGGTCTGTGCAGCTGTGTTTACCGAAACTGTTGGCGTCGGGTTTACTATTATCGTATCAGTTTTAGCTGCACCGGCACAGCCAGTGGCCGTAGGTGTCACAGTAATTATAGCCGTGATTGGTGCAGTGCCTGTATTTACTGCTGAGAACGTTGGTACATTTCCGGTATTGCTGGCTGCAAGTCCTATTGCCGGCGTATTATTTACCCAGCTGTACGATGTAGTAGCTGCTACTGAAGTACCAAATACAATAGCTGTTGAGGCAGCACCGTTACATACCTGCTGGCGACTGGGCGTAGAGGTAACTACAGGTGATGGATTGATGAATATCGTAGCCTGTTGTGCTGTACCCGTACAACCATTTATTACCGGTGTTACGGTTATTGTATCTAATATTTGGGTAGTACCCGCATTTACCGCTGTAAATGGGCCAATATTACCAGCCCCTGAACCGGTGATACCAATGGTAGGAGTATTGTTTGTCCAGTTATAAGTAGCAGTACCAACATTGCCGCTAAAGCCAACCACTGTATTTATATTGCCATTGCATATTGTCTGCGACGATGGTGTTGCTGTAACAGTTGGTGTTGGGTTAACAACTAGGACCGATGTTTGTGATGCCCCCGCACATACCCCCAGGTAAGGAGTAACGGTTACTGTTGCAGTAATTGGTGCATTGGTGCTGTTAGTTGCAGTAAATGATGGAATATTAGTTATACCTGTTGCAGATAACCCTGTGCTGGTGTTGTCACTTGTCCATATATATGTAGCGCTTGCAGAGGGTGTAAAGTTTATGGCTGTGGTAGGTGCATTGTTACAAATATTCTGGTTGGCAATAGAAACAGACACTGTAGGTGCCGGTGCTAAAGTAACCGTTGACGATATAGCTGCAGTTGAATAATTGTATGCATAGTCCTGCATGATCACTGCGTATTTATACGATCCATTCCCAGGATTATCTGTGTAAGTACCTGCCGTTGCTCCTGTAGTTGTGCTGATGATTGTCCATTTGCCGGTACCGTCATTTACGCTATCTGGCCCCGCAGATCCTCCGGTTGTTGAATACTGGCCCTGGTTATGTAATGAAGGTGCATTGGCGGTTAATACAGACGTACGTAATATAAAAGTATTACGCACACCGGTATAGCCTGCATTGGTTATATCATCCACACCTGGTGTCCACGCTAAGTTAACACTGGTACACGCAGATGTTGCAGTAAATAATGTTGCTGCACTGGGAGCAATGATATCATCAGTTGCACTACTTGACGTGTATAGAACTATATCATCAACAAAAATAGAATCGATAAACGCACCATTCCTGTTAAAACATGGGAACATATTAAAGGTGGATGCAACTGCTACACCATAGTGTACTTGTGTCCATGTTGAGCCATTAAGTGCGGTAGCGGTTCCAGAACTAAGACTACTTAACCCATTTGAGCTACCAGATGCCAGCGGCGGCGTAGCAGTTGTAGTTCTGAAGCTTATAAATCCGCCCACAGCACTGGCGTCCCCAGTAGTTAATTTTTCCCAACATGTGGCATGTACATAACTGGCACTGCTGCCACTTGGTAAGTAAGCGCTATTAGTAAAACACCATTTCGGAGTACTGGCTGTTTTGAAATACATCTTATTCCCATAAACACCTGTTCTTATATTGTTTGTATTGAAATAAGACAATGAATCCAACTCACTGGCATCCTGTGTTCCAAAGCCCCCTAAAGTGCCGTCTTCAAAACCAAGTGTACTAATAGTAGCGCTTTGTGCCCTTGCATTATATCCACACATTACACTTGCAGCTAGCATCAGCAATGCCGCACATTTAATTTTTAATCCACAAATAGAAGATAGATGTAATTTTGATCTCATAAAATTTACATTTTAATAGTATTATTTATTATCTACACAAGTAAAGCACTGGTAATGAATACAATTTACACAAAAAACGGATAGTGAGTGATTACTCACTACATTTTATTTCAGCAAGATCATTTTTTTTTAAATTCTTCCCATATTTGTATGGTTTATTATTTATGCATTCGTTCCCGGCAACGATTGCGGATATGATAAAATATCCAATAAGCACATTTTCTGCGTCAGCATTCTACAAATTGATAAAAACGATAAGTATTTACTACTGATAAATAATTGTTTTTAATTGCAAAGTTTTATGTGTAGAAAAACACTTGTTATGAATAATTAGATAATGCTTTTCGGAAGAAATGCTATTTGTTATACATTTCTATCCCAAAATCACCTTGTGAACTCTCAATAAAATAAAACGATTATTTAGTCGGTGATTATAGAGGCATGAATCGGGCATGATTATTGTCACGGGTTGGTAAAACAGAAACACCGACTTATCTTCGGGCTCTTATTAACTAAACAACAAAAAGTATCTTATGAAATCAATTAAACAAATTGCGTTAACAGTTCTGTTGACAATTGGCGCTTTCAGCGCAATCACTTACACGGCATGTAATAAAGATGCTTGCAGCGGTGTAACTTGTAATAACGGGGGTACTTGCAGTGGTGGTACTTGTACTTGCCAGACAGGCTATGAGGGCGTTCGTTGCGATACTTTATCTCGCACTAAATTTTTAGGGGTTTATACAGGTCAGGAAACTTGCACAGTAGGTACAGATAACTATTCTGTTACATTGTCTTCCAATTCGAGCAATTTGAATATCACATATCAGAATTTATACAATCAAGGGTTTACTGCAACTTGTACAGTAACAGGGCCATACACATTCTCATTCACAGGATCAAGTAATACCACTTCATACAGCGGTACAGGTACTTTAAACAACAATCAGCTTACAGTTTCATATCAGATCAGCAACAGTGCAACATCTACAAGCAACAGTTGCACCTATATTGGTAACAAATAATTCATTTAGATTTTTTTATAAAATACAAAAGCCGCTGAGTAGCGGCTTTTGTATTTTAATTTTAATGTTAATTATAACTGCTTACATTTTAGGTTTTCCATTACCTATTGTACCATTGCTGTTACCATTAGCATTATTAGTATTGTTAGTATTGCCATTCATAGATGGCTTACCATTACCAACTGTCTGTGGTTGAGAAGCCGGTTGAGCGGATTGTTGATGCGAACCTTCATGTTCCTTGCGGGCACCATGTCCTTCTTTCTTTGCACTTTCCATTTCCATGTGCTTAGCCATTTCCATGCTGTCTGCTTTAGCTTTTGCAACTGCATTTATCATGCTATCGTTGCTGGCAGCCATAGTATTCTGCATGGCGTTTGCTTTGGCATTGGCCATAGAGTCTATAGCTGCCTGGTTGTTGGCATTGTTGTTACTGCTGCATGCTGCAAAAAAAAGCAGGCCACCAGCTAATACAAATGATAGTTTCTTCATAATACAATCTGTTTTGGTGGTGTAAAAGTAACAGAAATTATCTTTGTGTTTAAATACCATCTTCAAACTTTTTACAAACTATTTGCTGATCACACAATACCCCTTTTGGCCAGGCGCTGTAACACGGACCAGGTAGTGGCCTGCAGGCAGGGCCGAAATATTGATCTCATTCTGATTATGGCTTGTAAATAGCTCACGGCCCTGTATATCATATATACTTATGCTATACCTGCCCCAGCTTGACGGCACCGCTATTTTCACCTGCCCATTCATTGTCGGGTTGGGGTAAATGCTAAGCTCTGTAGCAGCAGTTTGTACAACAGGTATGCCTACAAATGCCCTTGCAGAGTCTCTGTAAGTAATACCAGTTATAGTTTCTGTGCCCACTGCTTTTGTAGTGGTTATCCATAGTGCAGGGTAGTGTTCACCATTCACCAGCCATTTATAATCTACAGTATTGGAGGGCACAGGAAAATTCAGGCTTAGTGCCGTAATAACTATGGTATCAATCTGGTTTACTTCAGATCTTACGCGCAAACAGTTTACAGGCGTTGTATAAAATGGGGTTTGTATGGTACCCCACCCATCAGCCTGTGTTACCCTATTGCCGCCTACTGCCAAACTACCCAAAGTGGGAATAGCCATAGAAAATGCAAAATTTGAAGAATCTCTTCTGCCATAGCTAAGCGGGAAAAAATACCACTCGTCATTTATTGTGTAGGGCGATGCTATAGGGAAATTACTGATCGTTGCACCAAAAGCAACTGCTGCAAACGAGGAAGGACTAGGTAACACATTAAAAAACGTATAGAGGTCTTTGATAGATGCGAGTGCACCAATACCGGGTATCATACTTAACCCCGGTACACTATCGGCTACTTTATACCCATAACAACCTGCAGGTGCTGTAAACTGGTATATCGGGTTCACCGCTATGGCAGTTTTATAAGTATCTACCTGTTGTGCTATAACCAAAAGATCTCTATAGTCCCACGCTTTGTTTACCCCGGTATCATTTAGGTTATAGCTTGCGCCTAAAATACTGGCAGTACTGTATCGCAAGGTATCGCCTGCAACGGGCATATCGGCCACTGTAATAGTGATCTGTGCATGGCTACATAATCCCATAGCGCTGAATGCAGCAAGAAGTATAAAATATTTCATAGAAAACACTATGGTCAAATATACTAAACATTACTATTGATTGAACCGGTTTAATGGATTGACTATGAATCAATAATAAATGTAGCACTATGAAAGTAGGTTGTTATACAGACTGCCTTTGTACCAAAGGAGGACGTATGATGTGCACGTTCTGCAAACGCTCCTGTTCAGTTATTCTCCTTCTCTTTTTGAAAAATGAATACAGGAATGGTACCTGGTAATAAATGATCCAGTTGACTATGGTATTTTTCAGCGACTTATGATCTCTCGATGATTGGAACACTTCAGCATCAACTGCAAAAGGATAGGTGAGGTATATATTGTCTATTGAGCCTCTCCTCTTGTAGTATTCCCAACTATCGGGGGCATCAGTAACAGGATATATAACTTTCAGGTGCCTGATGGCTACCTCTTTAGACATTAAGTAAGCAGCAGTTGTAAAAGGCCGCGCGTAAGGATCTGCAGGCTCTATAAGAGTTGTATGCTTACCTATTGTTTTAACAGGGAAATAATCAAATGGTTCCATAAGCATGCCAGCCAGCATCACTACGTCGCCCTTGCCAATGTACCTTATGGCACTTTCCACTATTCGTACAAAATCTTTAGGCAGCAATGCATCATCTTCTAGTATCACTATGTAGTCCAGCTTATCGTCGGCTACAAACTTTTCAAGCGCCAGCTTGTGGCTCAGTGTGCAGGCTATAAGGCTGCCTGTCATGGGTTTTACCAGTTGGGTATGGTCCAGCTGGTCTTGCAGCCATTCTTCACCTATCTCAAAAGCGTTTACAGCATCTACTATCTCGTAATTTTTATACTTGATCTTCTTCAGCTGCTTTTTTATAAACTTTCTTCTGATGGTAGCAGTAGTGAGGTTTATTACGTAAACTTTCCACTTCATACAGAGGTTAGTTATTGATTTACTATACCAAAATTAAATACTTTTACAAGGGGGATTTGTGATTGAGTTGTTAATGACCAATAAGTTATTATTGAAGGTGGATCACAAAAAAATGCCTACGATCAAACAAAGTAAAGATCAGCAATTTTACTCTAGGCGATTTTAATGAACAACTGAATTGGACGTAATAATTACTTGAGAATGCATATTGGATTTAAAGAAAAGAGTCAGTAATAACATAGAATCTGGTACAGTAATAACCCATGGGAATGCCAAAAAAAGTAACGCAATAGAAAAATGCGGGTAAAAATATACTACTGATATAACTGGCACTAGCAATCCATTAGCAATAAAAAACCATCTAACCCATTTTTGTAAACCTTCGTTTACAAACACAAAGGCAGCAAACAAGGTGGACAACCCCATAAATATATAACCTAACCCATCTATAGTCCAGAAGAGTGATTGCGGCGAAACAGCAAGAATAGCCACAGACGAATCGTTAACAGGCTTGGGCATAACCACTACAAACTGAACAACGTAATTGAGCGTTACATATACCACATAAATGGTAGCAAACAGCAAAGCTACGTGGCTCCAAAATTTCTTTTCAGGCAATATAGAATAATGCAGTGCCACCATGGCGATCAAAAACGGAGGGGCAATGCAGAGCGAAAAGCCATTGATAAGAATTACATCTAAAGGATAAACTACAAACCCCAGCACCTGCAGTATCTGTGCCACACTAAAGCCTGTGGCAGCAATGCATGCAGCCAATGCTGAATAAAAGCCCAGCTTTGCTATCATTTTATCCATAGTAGTTGCGGCCTTACATTTTTAAGAACTCCAGCAACTTGTAAATGAGAATAGCAGGCCATACTATCGCCTTTAGTACGCCCAGAAGACCACCTAAAAAAGTAGTAGCATGCTGGATAAAGTAAATAAGCGCTCCTATAAAAGCCAATCCGTAAATAATAGAAGCCTGGCCGTTCAGTTTTTTTCTTGTTTCATTTTCCATAACAACACTAACTAATGCACAGTAAAAATACCAGATGATGAAGCTAGAAGTTATGATCTTGATCAGTACTTGCAATGAGCTTTATCAATACAAGAGCCATTAACTACAGATCGCTTGCCTACTGGGTGCAATGAAGTTGGAAACTTAACTGAGCGGGGGTACATGTAGTTGCACTGATGTCTCTTTATTGGTAGGTAGCGTCAGTTTCTTTACTTGCTCACCCGTTGCATTTGTAATGGTGACAGCAGCATCTTCAATAAGCATTGAAGAAATATTGATGATAAATATCCCCGTGCTGGGATTGGGAAATACGCTGATAGAAGTGGCTATAGAATTAGTGATGTTCACTCCGTTAGGTGCCTCAAATTTCATCACGGCAACCCAGCCAATGTTTTTTGCTGTGTCCGTATAGGTAACTTATGGTGTGCCGCTGGTATTTATTGCCAAGGGGCTAAAGCAATCGCATTATCATTAAAGTCGTGGAAGGTGTTTGACAGGATATTGATTGCAGCATCTTCATTAAAAATTCTTAATTGCCTCCCAGATTTTTTAAATACCCTGGCTATTTAACTATGTAACGCGTATTAAAATGATAGCTGAAATAAAAGACAACCATTAAATGTGTTTTTTAAATTGTGTTTGTGTAATGACTATATAATCAATTATACATTAAATATAAAAATATACAAATAATTAATAGTTTTTTAATAGACTATTTATACGTTAATATGTATTCTTGCTACATTCACAATAGATTAACAAATTGCTGTTAACCTTAAAAACACATCAAATATGAAAAAACACTTTAACCCCCAGCTAAAAACCTTTTGTCGCAGGTTAAAACCCAAGTTATTCCTGCTATCCTGTTTGTTGGCCGTATACAGCTCCCATGGCCAGAATGCCATATCCACCTTTGCCGGAACGGGTGAAGATAGACCAGCTGAGATAACTGGTGCCCCTGGTCCACGTACCAACATAGCGATTGACCGCCCTTATGGTATAGCATTAGATTGTTCCGGTAATGTGTTTATTACAGAACAAGAAGAAAGTGATATTTTACGAGTAAGTAACTCAGGTACTATGTCGGTCTTTTCGGGTCATCCGCTTTCACCACAGGAAATTTGGCCAGGAAGTGGAGCTGGTCCATGGTCTTTCTGGGGAGCCGCTACTTCGCTCAATAGTTGTTCGGCTGATAATATAAATGCAGTAGGTTTTAGCGGCGATGGTGGTAATTGCCAACCGCCGTCTGCTACAACAACCCCGCTATATGGCTTACCTGCCGGGATGGTTTATGATCCCATATATGACAATTTGTATATAGCAGATCCCAGGAATAATAGAGTCAGATTTATTCATAATCCTACAGGTTCCGGTACGCTAAACACATACCCGGGAACAACTGGTATAAATATTTCAGGTCCAATTAATGAAGCTGGCGGTGAGCCTTCTTGTGGTGAAATATTTGTAGGTACAGGTATGGACGTAGATGCAAGTGGCAATCTATACATTGCAGACGATGGACATAACCAGATAGTAAAAGTAACCCCTTCTGGCACAGCTACAGTAATAGCCGGTACAGGAACTGCTGGTTTTAGCGGAGATGGTGGCTCTGCATCCCTTGCAAAGCTTTCACGTCCCACAAGCGTTGCTGTTGATAAAAATGGCAATGTGTATATAGCCGATTATTTAAATAACAGGATACGTAAAATAGATGCAGCAACAAATATTATCACAACAATTGCTGGCACTAGTTCAAGCGGCTTTAGTGGTGATGGCGGTGCAGCAACATCTGCAACACTTTCACATCCTGTCAGTGTTACTGTAGATGATGGGTTGCGCGTTTATTTTTCTGATATGCGCAATAATCGGGTAAGAGTTATAGACCCCACATCTGGTAATATTTGTACTGTGGCTGGAAATGGTAATACCTGTACAACAGGATGCCCATATATTGCAGAAGGAGTTGGTTCTAATTTTACTCAGAGTCTGGGCGATGGTTCCAATGCCACTGGTGCAGAGTTATGGTTTCCTGCAGAGGTTAAAGTAGACAAATGGGGCAACCTGTTTGTTGTAGATGTAAACCATGACAGGATACGTTACATATGTGCCCCGCAAACATCCTGCACATCTGCCCCACAGGCAACCGTGAGTATAACTGCAAATCTTGGAAATGTTATTTGTCAACAGTCTGTAACATATACAGCAAGTACTTTGTACACGGGTTGTAATCCAACATATCAGTGGACAGTAAATGGTGCCAATGTAGGTAGCAATAGCCCAACTTATACTTATAACCCATCTGATGGAGACGCTGTTCAGTGCACTGTATCGGTGGCAGCAAGTCCTTATGCAGGCAGTTGCGGCAGTGCAACAAATGTAATTAGCAACACTATTAGTATGACAGTGTATCCGGCGCCTACTGGCTCTATGACATTGACAAGCTCAAGTATCATTTGTGGTTCCGGTTGTGTAAGTATTCAATTTACAGGACCTCCAAATGGCATTTTAGAATACGATAATCCTGTGACCATGACCAGCAACATTGTTCATCTGGATTTTTCCGGAAGTGGTTCTGCATTTGTTTGTTTACCTACCAATACCGGTACAACACCTGTTAGCTATTATTTCAATCTTGATAATGTAATAGACCCTGGAAGTGCTTGCTATACATATATAGGAAGTCATTTTACAGTAACAGTCGTTCCAAGTACATTGGTAGCAACAATTGGATCTTCAATATCAGTATGTGCTGGCGGAACAGGATGCATTCCTGTAACCGGAACGCCAGGGGCTACCGTTGCTTACAATTATTCTGGAGCAATATCTGGCAGCTCTTATGTAACATTAGATGCTACGGGTAATGGCTGTATTTATTTTACTGCCCCTGTTACGCCATTTGTTTACATTGTAAATTACTCTTTAACAAGTGTATCATATGGTGGTGATTGCAGTGTGGCAATAAGTGGATCCGCCAGTGCAAATGTTATCTCGCCCACAGCTACCATGAGTGTCGTTTTTGGTTCTTCAGTTGTTTGCAATGGTGGATGTATAACTGTGCAAATTACCGGAACACCTAATAGTGTTGTAGTTTATAATGACCCGATAACACTGACAAGTAATATTGTTACGCTCAATAGCTCAGGGATAGGTACATTTAAAGTATGCCCGCCACATACTACAAGTGCCACACCGATAATATATACATTCTCATTAGATCATATTATAGATCCAAACGGATGTTATGCCTCATTAAGCCAAAGTATAGGACTGGGGGTGGTGGCCTGCGGTCAATCTTCTGACTGTTTTAGCGCCCCCTCTAATCTTATGGTTACCGGCGCAAGTGGTAACCCATGCCATTTTAATGCAAATGTCACTTTTACACTTAGCGCGGGAAGTGCCTTTTCTTCTGTCAACTGGACCTATCCATCCCCTACAACCTATGGTGTATATGTATCTACTACCGCAGGACCAGGTATCCCATTTTCTTTTGCAGGATGGACAGGTGCAGATGTGGTAGCAATAGTTAATGCTACGGATAACGAGGGACAACCATGTACTGATATAGTTACCCATACGGTAGGATGTGATCAAGGTAATGCATTGTTCAAGACCGGATCTCAGAATGCTTCAGGTGTACTGAACGTTGAAACCAATTCCGAAATCTCAGTATATCCTAATCCAACTACTGATGAGATAAATGTGGAGTCAACATATAACATTACCAGTGTTGTATTATTTGACGTAAGCGGAAAAACACTTGATATGCAGCATTATGATAACAAACTCAAAGTCAGCCTTTCATTAATAAAATATCCTTCAGGGACCTATTTTATCAAGGTGAACAGCGGCAAGTCGTTTGTGATTACTAAATTATAAATAAGCTTTCCATAACAGGCTGCGGTGGGTATTGCCGCAGCCTGTTTTAATTTCAACCTGTCCGCTAAACTATTTCCCAGCCCGTTCAAGCGTCTTCGCTTGAACCCTCGCGAAGGGCAAGTAACACATAGTGAGCCATCCCAGGTCTTGGAGAAGTTTTCAACCCCATCGCACCTCCAAGCAATCTCTGATCTCGTTTTCGTGGAACATCCTCTTGCGTGGAACAGTGCATATCTTCTTTTGGAAAAGCATCTGGGCTAATAGTATCTTGCGTAGTGATAAAAATAAGATCTAACATTTAAAAATGTCCGTTTCTATATAAAATAATCAACGGACATTTTATGAGTAAATCTATCCAAACACAAGCTGACAAAGCATTTCAGCCAAAATAAAAAATGTCTGTCAACGGACATTTCAAGACATTCTAAGAGAAAAAGGACATTTTAGCACCAGCTAATACCTCTTTCAGATCCCTGCATTTTGCGTATATGCTTCACAACCTGTCTGTCTTGTCAAAACACAATCCTGTAATCTTGAAATCCCGTAATCGTGTTCAAGACAAAAAAAATTCTTCACCCCCAAACAGACATTTTCACCTAAAACCCTTACCAGTAATACATTACAGCCCATAATTAAAATGTCTGTCAACAGACATTTTAATACATTCTACGAGAAAAAAGGACATTTTAGTCCCCCGCTTTCTACCTAACCTATTTTATCGATCGCATCTGCAAGTTTTCTATCTTTATCCGTCACAATATCTCCCGCATCATGTGTATTCAGCCATATCTCCAGTTTGTTATACGTGTTTGTCCACCTGGGATGATGATCGTGCTTTTCAGCCAGCAGGGCTACACGGGTCATAAAAGCAAAAGCCGCCGAAAAATCGGCGAACTTATAGCTTTTATATAAGGCATTATCTTTTTCTTGCCAGCTATTGATGTTAGGTGTTGTCATGATACAAGCGGTTTTTGAAGTGAAATGGTTTGCTCTTTAAAGTTATTGATAATAGCTGCAACTTCGGGCAGCGCATTATACAGCTGACTAAAACAGTCTATAACAAAGTATCTATCCTGCATCACATCGGTACGATAAGGGATGGTAAGTATCTCAGCAACATTAAAAAGTGATCGCGCAGTATTTGCAGCTACGCTGTGCATGGCTTCCCCTGGCGACGAGATAATACCAGCCCCGTATATCTTTACTTCATCCTGTTCTTTTATCATGCCAAACTCTACGGTAAACCAGTACAGCCTGCTCAGCAGGTTTATTATTTCTTCATCGTGTATCCATTGCAGGGCCATGGCACCAAATGCCTGCATGAAACGGGCGTAGTTGGCATCGACCAGCAGGGGTACATGGCCAAACACATCGTGAAACATGTCGGGCTCTTCAATGTAGTCCAGTTCGGCCCAGGTACGGAGCCAGCAGGTTGCGGGAAATATTTTGTCGGCAAGCAGCCCGAAGAAGTCTTTAGGTTCCACAAGTCCGGGCACTACGGTAAGTTGCCACCCTGTAAGTGGTTGCAACAATGTATTCACTTCGCTAAAATTTGGGATGGCCCCCGCATGAAAGCCAACCTTATCTATTGAATTGATATAGGTAGGGCTGCCGTGTATGTTGAGCAGTTTTTGCTGCCGTTCAAATAAAGTACTCCATACCCCTAGATCTTCTGGGGTGTACAGTTCATAGTTCTGGGTCATTGGCCTGTTACGGTTCATTGTGTTTTGATATTAATTGAGTGAAAAAGACAAAAAAATAACCCGGTCCTTTTCGGAACCGGGTTATGAAGTGATATATTTTAGATATACGCGCTGCCCCTATTCCGGATAATAACCAGAATAGTAATAATAATTAGCGGCCTGTATGGATGAATGCGATTGCATGTACAGCGAATATACGAATTAATTGAAAAAGATCACGTTCGTTCCGATGCATCATATTGCATTTCTGTATCAAGTTGCGACAAAATTGTATTACTCAGAAAGAAATTGCCCTTAATTATATTAACTTAGCCAAAATTTTTTGCCGTCATGAATTTACATGAATACCAAGCTAAAGAATTACTGAAAAGATATAACGTACCTACACAGGAAGGTGTTGCCGTTGATAAAGTTGACGACGCCGTAAATGCGTATAAAAAAATAGCTGTTGAAACAGGCAGCAAATTTGTAGTAGTAAAGGCGCAAATACACGCTGGTGGCCGTGGTAAAGGCAGGATGGTAGAAGTTCCTGACCAGAGCGGTGTACAGGTGGTAAAGAGCGCAGACGATGTAGAGCGCGTAGCTAAAAACATACTGGGCAATACTCTGGTAACTATACAAACCGGCCCGCAAGGCAAGAAAGTAAATAAAATACTCATAGCTCAGGACATGTATTATGATGGCCCCAGCGAGCGTAAAGAGTTTTACATAAGCGTGCTGATGGACCGTGCCAAGAAGCAAAACGTCATCATGTACAGCACCGAAGGTGGTATGGATATTGAAGACGTAGCACACAACACTCCTGAAAAAATATATAAAGAGTGGGTGCACCCGGCAATGCCATTGCAGCCTTTTCAGGCGCGCAAAATAGCTTTTAACCTGGGCTTGAGCGGCGACGCTTTCAAGAACATGGTAAAGTTTGTTACCAACCTGTACAATGCCTATGTAGGCCTAGACTGCGCTATGCTGGAAATAAACCCCCTGTTTAAAAGCGCCGACGATAAAATATTTGCTGTTGACTGCAAAATGAATGTGGATGATAACGCACTGATGCGCCACCCCGACATTGCAGACATGCGCGATAAGAACGAAGAAGACCCTACAGAAGTAGAAGCAAGCGAACATAACCTCAACTATGTGAAACTGGACGGTAACGTGGGTTGCATGGTAAATGGTGCTGGCCTTGCAATGGCGAGTATGGATATGATAAAACTGGCAGGTGGCGAACCAGCCAACTTCCTGGACGTAGGTGGCACTGCCAATGCACAAACTGTAGAAGCTGGTTTCCGCATCATTATGAAGGACCCTAACGTAAAAGCTATCCTCATCAATATATTTGGTGGTATAGTACGTTGCGACCGTGTGGCTGCTGGTGTTATTGAAGCTTATAACAAACTGGGTAATATCAATATACCAATCATTGTACGTTTACAAGGTACCAATGCAGAAGCTGCAAAAGAACTGATAGTAAACAGCGGCTTGAAAGTACAATCAGCTATACTACTAAGCGAAGCTGCAGAACTGGTGCAGAAAGCAGTAAACGCGAACTAAGAATTTCTCATCTCTTTTATAGCAACTCCTTCCATAACCGGAAGGAGTTTTTTTATGCCCCCTACTCATGTTATGCCCAAGGAGATCATTATTTTTTGCCTTGCTGCACGATATTAACCTAGGTTAAAATTGTTGTGCGTAGCCTGTTGCAATTTTGTGTTATCAAAAAATCATAAACAAATCAAACAAAAAAAAAATGAAAGCAACACTTGTAACGATCGCTATTTGCTTATTCTCATTCGCAGCATTTTCTCACACTAAAACAAACAAAAAAATGAAAACAATTGTATTGGTACACGGCGCATGGTCAGACGCTTCTGCATGGAGTGCGGTATCTCCACTTTTAAAAGCACAGGGTTATGATGTAATTGAAGTAAACCTTCCAGGGCATGGAAAAGACAATACCTCTTATGCAACTATTACATTCAGGTCTTACGTAGATCTGGTTAAGAAATTGATTGGCAACAGAACCGATGTAGTACTGGTGGGCCATAGCATGGCTGGTATGGTCATTAGCCAGGTAGCAGAAGAAATACCCAGCCAGCTTAAGGAACTAGTGTACCTCGGCGCCTTCCTGCCCCGGAATGGTGAGAGCCTGCTGGTGCTTGCCCAACAGGATGCAGACAGCCACATAGGTAAGTATCTGCAGGTGAACGAAGGCACTGGCTCCGCAAACCTTGCTAAAGAAGGTATTGTGGATGTGTTTGCTGCCGATGCACCACAGAGTGTAGCAGATCACCTCGTAGCTAATTTCAAAGCTGATCCGCTAGCACCTTTGGCTACACCTGTAACACTAACAGACGCCAATTTTGGGAACGTGAAAAAGGCGTATATCCATACCCTTAATGATCATGCTGTGAGCTATACCCTGCAACAGCAGATGGTCAAAAACTCAAACGTGGAAAAAGAATATGCAATACCTAGCAGTCATACACCATTCATCTCTATGCCTGGTGTAATTGCAGCAATAATTTTACAGGAAGCACATTCATAACGCATCCATATAACTGGCGTATCTTTATTACCAACTCACTGAATTAATTTTCAGTGAGTTTTCATCTTTATAAATAACAGTTCATTTTTATGGAAAATCTGACGGAAATAGAATTGCTGCAGCAGAATTTGCTTGCAGCAACCGGAATGAGTAAAGAAGTATTTGATCTGTCGCTGCCTTACTGGCAATTGAAGACCTATAAGAAAGGAGAGTTTTATAACGAATACCGGAATGTATGCAAGCATCTGGGTTTTATTATCGATGGCGTTTTCAGGATATACAGGGCAAACGACGAAACAGGTGAAGAAAAGAACATTCTGTTTTTCAGCAAGCACCAGTTTATGACCTCCTTTAAAAGCTTCCTGACCCAGACCCCGTGCAATTTTTTTACACAATCTATGGCTGATGCCAATATATTATACATTCATATTGACGACCTGAACCGGCTATACAGGCAATCTCATGGATGGGAGCATTTTGGCAGGGTGATGGCTGAGTCTTCATTTAACCTGGTATTGACGAATACAGAAGGGTTTTTATTTAAAACACCTGAAGAACGTTACCTGGAAATGATAGAATTGCACCCGGATATATTCAATTCGGTACCATTGTACCATATCGCATCTTACCTGGGCATACAAGGTCCTTCATTGAGCCGCATCAGGAAACGCATGGCTATAAAAGTCGACGTATAGATACAAAACCAAGATATACCGATAATCGTAAATATAGCAATTCTTGTATGGTCATTGCTATCTCCAAAAAGAATTTGTTTGAGAAAACGCAATTAACTATAAACAAAAACTATTCTGGGTTATGTTTTTTTGTTTAACTTTACTATCAAATACTTAAACAACATGACTGCGACAGATTTTGACCGCATGGTTGTATTACACAGTGAGTTTCTAAGGCCATACGCCGTATCGCTTACCCACAGCCAGGAAGACGCGAAGGACCTTTTCCAGGAAACGATGGTGCGCGCCTTGCTTAACAGGGATAAATATCAATTTGGTACCAACCTTAAAGCCTGGCTGTACACCATTATGAGGAACGTGTTCATTAACAATTACCGGAAAAACAAAAAACACCGGAAGGTAGATGATCAGGCTCCGGAATCGTACATATACACGATGAACAAAACTGCACAGAACGATGGTTGGGCACATATGCGTATTAACGAAATAAAGGAGGCAATAGATAACCTGCCGAATGTTTTCCGTCTGTCTTTTGAGTTACATTACACTGGCTATAAATACCAGGAAATTGCAGACTTACTGCACGAACCATTGGGCACCATAAAGAGCCGCATACACTTTGCGCGCAAGCAATTGGTAGAAAATATAGAAAGATAAAACATAGTGCATAAAGTAGTGGTCATAGGTAGTGGATTTGCCGGTTTATCAGCCGCATGCCATCTTGCAAAAGATGGTGCGCATGTAACTGTGCTGGAGAAAAACAGTCAGCCTGGAGGGCGTGCGCGTTCGTTCTCTGAAGATGGATTCACCTTTGATATGGGCCCGAGCTGGTACTGGATGCCAGATGTGTTTGAAATGTTCTTCAACCAATTTGGTACAACGCCTGATGCGTATTACAACCTAATACGCCTTGACCCTTCTTACCGGGTAATATGGGAAGACGAAACCCTGGATATACCGGCCAGCTACAATGAGCTCAAAGACATATTTGAACGCATAGAACCTGGCGCCGGCAAAAAGCTGGATCTATTTATAGAAGAAGCTGAATATAAATACAATGCAGCTATGAAAGGACTGGTGTATCAGCCTGGCCTATCGGTTACTGAATACATGAACAAGGATGTGTTTAAGTCTTTCTTCAGAATAGACTTATTAAAATCGATACACAAACATGCCCGCCGATATTTTACCCATCCTAAACTATTGCAGCTGGTAGAATTCCCCATTCTATTTTTGGGCGCTTTACCTAAAAATACTCCTGCGTTATATACCCTCATGAACTATGCTGATATGAAGCTAGGTACGTGGTACCCAATGGGTGGTATGGTACAAATAGCAAACGCGATGTACGAGCTAGCAAAGAACCTTGGGGTACAGTTTGTTTTTAATGAGGATGTAACCAACCTGGTTATACAAGATAGTGAAGTACATGCGGTAAATACAAGAAACAACACTTATGATTCAGATGCCGTAATAGCAGCTTGTGACTATGCGCATGCTGAACAGTTGTTGCCAGCGCTATACCGCAATTATACCGATGCGTACTGGAAGAGCCGCAACATGGCTCCATCCTGCCTCATCTACTATATAGGATTAAACAAAAAACTGAAGAATATTCAGCATCACAACTTGTTGTTTGATGCTCCGTTTGATGCCCATGCAGAGGAACTATACACCACACAAAGATGGCCCAAAAACCCATTGATGTATGTGTGCTGCCCATCACAAACCGATAGCAGTGTTGCACCTGAAGGGGGAGAAAATCTCTTTGTATTGATACCAATAGCAACAGGCCTTAAGGACACTGAAGCCATAAGGCAGCAATATTATGAGCTGGTAATGGCCAGGCTTGAAAAAAGATTTGAAGAACCAATAGCCGAGGCTGTAATTTACAGGAGGTCATATGCCACATCAGACTTTATTAAAGATTACAATGCTTATGGTGGCAATGCTTATGGGCTTGCCAATACTTTAGCCCAAACAGCTTTGCTAAAACCATCAATTAAAAACAAAAAGCTGCGCAACCTTTTTTATGCAGGTCAGCTTACTGTACCTGGCCCAGGTGTTCCCCCTGCTATTATATCGGGACAGATTGTAGCGCAGCAGGCAGGCGAATTATTAAAACTTAAAAACAGCGTGAGTTATGATGTCTCTATACCATGAGGTTTGCGGTAAGTGCAGCCAAACTGTAACACAAACTTACAGCACATCGTTTTACAGCGCTATACAACTGCTGCACAAAGATCTGCGTCAACCAATACACGGCATTTACGGCTTTGTTCGCTTTGCCGACGAAATTGCAGACACTTTTCATGAGTACAATAAACCTGATCTTCTTCACGACTTTAAAGATTCTACCTGGAAAGCATTAAATGATCGCATCAGTCTGAACCCTATACTGCACAGTTTACAAACTGTAGTACATCAATATAATATACCACATAGCCTGATCAAAGATTTTCTGCATAGTATGGAAATGGACCTACACAAGAAAGAATATACTACTAATGCTGAACTGGATAGATACATTTACGGCTCGGCAGAAGTAGTAGGGTTAATGTGCCTTTGTGTATTCTGCGAGGGAAACATCCAACAATATGAAGAGCTTAAGGATAGCGCAAGCCGCCTGGGCGCTGCTTTCCAGAAAGTTAATTTCCTGCGTGACCTGCAAGCCGATACGAATAATCTGCAGCGTAATTACTTCCCGGGATTGGTGGGCAAAGAACACAGTATGGTAGCTAAAAAGCGCATTGAAGATGACATCGAAACAGACTTCCAGGCCAGCATCCCTGGTATCCGCAACCTACCACATAAGGCTCGCTATGGTGTTTATACTGCGTACAAATATTATTACACATTGTTTAATAAAATAAGAAAAACACAACCTGAAGTAATACTCACTAAAAGGATACGTGTACCGGACTATCAAAAATTATTCATTATGCTGCAAGCCAGTATGTACAATCGCTTAAACCTTATATAGTTTCGGGTAGATTAAATTTGAAGAGTAATAACAATAACAATGGCAATAGTTAATAAAGGTGATGTCATCGTAGTAAATGAAAACGATGAATGGCTGGGTACAGTGGAAAAGATGAAGGCCCACAAGGATGGCATTTTGCACAGAGCATTCTCTGTATTTGTACTCAACAGCAATAACGAATTACTTATACAGCAACGAGCTGCTACAAAATATCATTCTGCAGGATTGTGGAGTAACACTTGCTGTTCTCACCCTATACCCGACGAAAGTACTATGGCCGGTGCTCATCGCCGGCTAAGAGAAGAAATGGGATTCGATTGTCCATTAAAAGAATTGTTTACCTTAAGATATAAGGCCGAGGTAGATAAAGGCCTTATAGAAAATGAATACGACCATATTTACATTGGCTATTATGATGAGGCGGTACACATCAACCTTGATGAAGTAAGTGCTTTTAAATATATTTCCCTCGATGAACTTGAGCAATTGATGATTGATACACCTGCACTATTTACACCTTGGCTGCACCTCGCATTCCCCAGGTTCAAAGCACACCTTTCCACCCAACAGGTAAATGCATAAAATAAATATGAAACAGCACGTGGCGATAATTGGTGCTGGTGTTGCAGGATTGGCTACTGCTGCAAGGCTGGCAGTAAAAGGCTATAGCGTAAGTATATATGAACAGAACAGCAAACCTGGCGGCAAGCTGGGTTTACTAAAATTAAACGGTTATACCTGGGATACTGGCCCATCGCTATTTACACAACCACATTTGCTGCAACAGCTATTTACCGACTGTGGTAAAGACATAGGCAACTACCTGCACTATAAAATACTAGCCATAAACACACGTTACTTTTACGAAGATGGCACTCTATTAATATCCTATAAAAACAGGCTTCAATTAGGTCCTGAAATAAAAGCCAAGCTGGATATTGATCCAGATGATCTCTTTAAATTTTTGGATGAGATTAAAGAAATGTATGCACATATTGGCTCTATATTTCTTAACCAACCTATACACAGTTTGTGTACTTGGTGGGGCAAGCCAATAGTGACTGCTCTGCGCAAGGTGAAGTTACCATATCTGTTTTCCTCCATGCACCAATATCATGTGCGTAGCCTACGACATCCTAAACTTGTGCAATTGTTTGATAGGTTTGCCACGTACAATGGAAGCAACCCATACAGTGCACCCGCCGTGCTGTGTATGATAGCGCACCTGGAGATGAATGAAGGTGCATATTACCCAGCTGGTGGTATGATCAGTATTGCTGATGCGCTTTATAATTTGTGTAAAGATCTGGGGGTTTCCTTTCACTTCGATACACTAGTGCAAAAAATAGAAAAGTGCAAACATAGTGTAACAGGCATTACAACAGCAAACGGTACTATACCTGCTGATATTGTTGTCAGCAACAGCGATGTTTATTTTACCTACAAGAACCTGCTGGGTGATGGGAAAAAAGCGCAAAAAATAAAGCAGCAGGAGCGCAGCAGCAGTGCTGTTATTTTTTATTGGGGAATAAATAGATCTTTAAAACAGCTAGGGCTGCACAATATTTTTTTTGCTGAAGATTACAAGGCAGAGTTCAATGCCATCTTCAATACACACCAAGTGTATCACGACCCTACAGTGTATGTCAACATCACGTGTAAAATGGAGGCAAGTCATGCACCCGATGGTTGCGAGAACTGGTTTGTACTTGTAAATACTCCAGATGAACGTTATATAACATCGGAAGACATAACAGCTATCCGCAAGAATATTATTGATAAGCTCACCAGAATATTGGGCAAAAATATAGAACCCTATATCACCAACGAAGAGGTACTTAGTCCCGACCTTATAGCAAAGCAAACAAGCAGTTATCTTGGCGCATTATATGGTACCGCATCCAACAATAAAATAGCCGCTTTCCTGCGGCACAGCAACGTTTCGAGTGCCTACAGGAATCTATTCTTTGCCGGAGGTACTGTGCACCCTGGTGGTGGCATACCCTTGTGTTTGCGCTCAGCAAAGCTGGTAGCCGATGCAATTGAGAAATAAAAATTATTGCGCTTTATAACACCCCAAATTAGGCGTTGTTACCCATTGCACACCATCAAGATCGGTATTGTATGGTGCATAAACAATGGGGATACCTGTTGCGGCAGCCGGCGATGTGGTAGGTATATGAAAATCGAAGTTGTCGGTATTTTTAAACATAGGATCCATATTGGCAATGCAGTTGAACAATTTGGATTGGGCAAAATGTTCTATAGAATCGGCACGGTACAAACAGTTTTGCATATAGAAATTAAAAACGCCACCAGGCAGGGAGTCGCAAGCAAATTCAGTACTCAAACCACCCCATATTATGCAATTGCGCATTACCCCATTCAAGTCGCCCGCTGTGTAGTGGGTATCATCAATAGCATAGTAGTTCAGTATGGCAACAGTACCATTGTCGGTATGCGCTACATTGTTGGTAGCAAAGCAGGCAAAACTGCAATTGTTTATACTATAGGTTCCACCTTGCAATAGTGCAAGCGCCTGGGCACCACAGGTATTAATGCGACAGTTATACATGTTAAGAGATCCTCCAAAGCTAAGGATACCATAGCCAATAGAATTCTCAACAATACAGTGGTCCATAGCGAGCTGGGTAGTGGTGCTGGTGGTATTTACATTCAACTGTATAGCCGCAGGGGAAAATACAGATGTGCCCAGGTTGGTACTACCACCGCAATTTTTGAGTATTGTGTAAGCCATAGTATCGCCTGAACTGCGGCCATCAAAGTATAATCCCCCCCACTCTCCGGGATAACCAACGTAACCATAGTAAGATCGATCCAGTCTATCGCCCTGGATGACAACAGAATCTGTTGGAGTACCCAATATTTTAAGTTTACCCAGCACAAACAACCGCGAATCCTGGTTCACATATATCCGTGTGCCTGCAGCAATCGTAAGCGTAGCCGCGCTGTCTACTTCAGCATTGTGTAATATCACATAAGGTAGCTTATCCTGTGTACCCCAAGGGATGGGTGTGCCTTCCAGCACACTATCTATAATGTAATGTGCATTCTGTCCAAATGCCGTAAAGGGCACATTATAATCCTGCCCATTCATTGTAGCTATAAAATCGTCTGTAACTATAAATGGAGTAGCGGCATTAGTAGGATCTATATTCACTGTAGCAAATACATAGATGCTGTCATGTGCTCTTACCTTCAGGTTGGTTTGTGTATTACCCTGGAAACCGTCAACATTCAAATGAAAATAGCTGCTTGCACCATTCTGCAAGTGTACAGAGCTGATCACTACATCTTCGTTCTGCGGATTAAATATTTTGAATGAAGTGGTGAAACTTCCTGCAGCAGTAAATACCGTATCAAACATCAGTGTATCTACTGAAAAGGTGATACGGCCTCCATTAGTCAACGTCTTCGTTTTCTTACACGATGTGCCTAAAGCCATCACTGTGGCAATAAGTATAATAATGTATCCTGGTTTAAAGTGCATGAATGTTGGTTATGGAGGCGTAAAATTAGTGAAGTGTTCTTATAACGTGTTGCAAACTTAAATATTATATGAGTCCATGCGGTCTCTTAAAATAAAGGTGGGTTTATCTGTATTTTAAGCTAAATGCAAAGTACTTTTGCACCCTGCATATGAGTTGTATCACCCTGCTAACAGATTTCGGCCTCCAGGATGCCACCGTGGCGTCAGCTAAAGGCATTTTGATGCAGCATACACCGCTGTTACCTATTGTTGATATATCTCACCAGGTAACACCTCATCAAGTAATGCAGGCAGCATATTTGCTACTGTCAGCCTATAAAAATTTTCCACCAGGCACATGTCATGTAGTGTTGGTAAATGTGTTTTATGATAAGGCTCCAAGAATGGTGCTGTGCGAAAAAGATAGACATTATTTCCTGGCACCTGATAACGGCCTACTGTCCCTGGCCTTTAATGAAACTGAGGGCTATAGTTGTTATCAGTGGCACCATGAATCCACTTTTAAAGATTGGCTAAATGAGACCGGCAAAGCTATTGAACATATACAGGTAGCAACTGAAAAAAATGCATACACGCCATGTACGCTGCAAAAAGCTACAGACAGATATGCACCTAAAATTAATGCCGATAGCGCAGAGTGCCGGGTAATACATATAGATCACTACGAAAACATAATTGTGAATATAACCCGTGAGCAGTTTGAAACAGCTGCAAGGGGCCGCAACTTCAGGATAGAATACATGCGTGGCGAAGCCATAACAACATTAAACCACAGCTATGCTGAAGTGAAAAAAAGCGAACGGTTATGCCGTTTCAATAGTGCTGGTTATCTTGAAATTGCTATAAAAGATGGCAATGCAGCAGGTCTTTTTGGACTACGGGTTTACCAGGAACAACATGTCATCTACAACAGTATAAAAATATTTTTCGAATGATTCTCCGCATCGTACAGATGACATTCAGATCTGAGTGTATAGACGATTTCAAGCTGCTGTTTGATGAAAGAAAATCAATGATCCGGAATTTTGAAGGATGTAGGCACTTAGAGCTATGGCAGGATGCTACAAACCCTAATATTTTCTTCACATACAGTAACTGGGAAAGCGAAGTTGCGTTAAACCACTATCGTTTTTCGGATCTGTTTAAAGACACATGGAGCAAAACTAAGGTACTATTTGCTGAAAAGGCTAGCGCCTGGAGTGTAAATAGGATTATAGAAGTACAATAAGGATAGGTTACATATGTGCGAGTATCTGTTGCTGCACTAATTTTAATGCTTCTGCATCCAGTTTCAATTTAGGTCGGGTAAAATTGAGGTCGTCTGCACTGTTTATGGGCAACAGGTGCATATGCGCATGTGGCACTTCAAGTCCCACCACACTAATACCGCACCTGTTGCACGTAAACCCAGCTTCAATAGCCTTGGCAATTGGCTTTGCAAAGACAAGCCATTCAGCCAGCAAGCTATCATCTACATCAAATATTTTGTCTACCTCTACTTTGGGTACAACAAGCACATGCCCATGTACCAGGGGAAATACATCCAGGAACGCGTAAAAATGATCGTTTTCGGCGATCTTGTAAGAGGGTATCTCTCCCGCTATTATCCTGGAAAATATATTGGCCATATTAAATAGAAATATGCTCTACTTTAAACTTCATTATACCATTGGGGGCTGTTACCTCAGCCACTTCTCCTATCGCCTTCCCTAGAAGTCCTTTGCCAATAGGAGAGGTTACCGATATTTTACCTGCCTTCAAGTCTGCTTCTTGTTCAGAAACAATCTGATATTCCATAGTTTTTTTACTAGCTAGATTAGTCACCTTCACCTTACTGAGGATAGATACCTTGCTGATGTCTATATCTTTTGCGTCTAGTATGCGTGCAGATATTACTGCATTTTCTAATTGTGCTACCCGCGCTTCATGATGGCCTTGAGCCTCCTTTGCAGCATCGTATTCAGCATTCTCCTTTAAATCACCCTTCTCTCTTGCCTCTGCAATTTGACGGGCTATTTCGGCCCTGCCTGTTGTTTTCAACTGGGTGAGCTCTTCTTTCATTTGTTCCAAAGTTTCCTTACTTACATAGTTTACTCCAGACATTATGTATTTATATTTAGCGGTTTAAGAAAAAAAATACAACGCTCCTGTTTTAGCAGAAGCGTTGCAAGATGCAATTTACAATATTTTATCCTATCTGTGAGAAAAACGGAGGGAAAACATATGCACCCCGTTTGCTGGACGTTGTGTAGGTCTGTAAGAATAATCTACAGAAAGCATTGGACCACTTGATCCTAACTTGGTCTGTAAAGTAACACCAGCTGCAAGACCTGTATATAAAGTGGTACTTGTTGCAGAATTACCTATACCATTCTCATAGCGATATGCAGCACGCAAGCCAACCATATTCATGAACCAGTATTCCAACCCTAATCCCAGGTTATCATTATTAAAAGAGTTAGACTGGAAATCTCCCATTACAGTAAGCTTATGCTTAGCAGAGGAAGTATCAGTGCTCCTATGCTCTTGATCCAGGTAAAAGTCGTAAGACAAACCAAGGTTCAGATAAGTAGGCATTGGGAAAAGATCAGATGGATAAGTAGTGGTAGCGCTAAATGTTGGCGCTGCCTGCGGGTTTTCGCCATTTATAGAGAACCCATTACCAGAGAACCTCATATTAGTACCCAGGTTGCGTAAAGTAATACCAAAATGAAAATTATCATCTTTACCGGTAATATACTGAACGCCAGCTTCAAAACATGCACCTGTTGCTGATATACTCCCCACCTGTTCAGAAACGTAAGTTGCAGCAGCACCAGCACGTATGCTGTTAGAAAATTCTTTTGCAAAACCAAGTTCAACGTTAAGGAACTGCGGATGATATGTACCGCCTGTACCTTCTGGATTATTGTAATCAGTTATTGTGATGTCACCAAAACCCATTGACATTACATTTAGACCTACAACACCCACATTACCTAGCTTGGCAGAGATCGCGGCATCGTTAATGGTTATGTTTGAACCTGTAAGGTACACACCATGAGAAAGACCAATATCCAGCTTTCCCGATTCGGCAAGCCCAGCTATGTTATTCTTCATAGCTTCCACACCTGTTACATAAGCTGTATTCATGCCAAATACACCTGTTGATTGCGCCCAAGGATTGATCAACAGCTCTGTAGCCCCTGCCTGCCCTGTACGGTCTTTATTGCCTGCAAAAGACTCAACAGATACGCCCATAAGGCCCGCTAATAAAATGGCACTGATAGAAAGATGTTTCATATTACTAAGTGATCTTTTATACTGCACGGTTATACCGGTTATAATTTTATAATTTATTAATAAGTTGTAATATCAATTGGCCTTGTAGCACCAAACCAGCGCACAACCTTCTCACCTATACCCTCGGCTTTAACATCTATGATATACATACCGCTGGCTACTGCTAAACCAATAGAATTGCGGATATCCCAATCAATGTAAGACGAGTTAGCATCTGATTTTGTCAGCGACCTGATAAGTGAACCATCAAGAGAATATATGTATATCTCTGCTTTAGCTGGCAAGTTGATGATCCGCACCTTGGTATCCAAGCGAGAACTTTCGTATCCAGAATAACCGTAGTAAGGATTTGGTACAACGTTAATTCTATCCAATAAGGCATTCTTATTGGTATTATCTGATACCGGCGTAGGTGTAAGATCCCTTGTACTGAAAGAGTATAATGGGAAACCATTGTTAGCCAGGCCAGTTGCCTGGGTACCACCTGTAGGATTCGGATTATTAGGTGCAGCGAGGTTAACAGGATTAGTTGCTCCCGTATTAAAGAATGCATACGGACGTGTTACGCGCATTCTTAACCTTGTAGTTGTAGGTATTATACCATCTTTAATTGACAACAATGGCACATTAGGACTTCTTGTTGGTAAGCCAACCCACTGTATGGTCTGGTATGTACTCTGACGTGGCAAAGGAGCCGGATTGTTTATACCTTTATTGAATGCTTTACTGCTATCATACCTCGTACCTAAAACGTAAACAAAATGTTTGCCGCCAAATACCGGTGATTGATCGAATTGATTTAACATAGTAGAAGTAGGATTCCAAATCATATCACTACCATTGTCAGAAGAGAGCCAGGAATCTTCACCGAATACTATATTTAAACGTTCACCCGTTTCTTGGTTGATGGCATATCCAGGGAACAGAGACATTCCTGAATCTAATAATGCTTCTGGGTGCAGTACATGTGTCCCGGGTGTTTGGTAAACAGGATTACCATTCTTATCATAATCACCCGCCCAGCTCGGATGTCTCCTTGGGCTAAAACGTGGAGCACCTCCCTGGGCCAGGGCTGTCACCTCTTCCATTTCCATCACGGTGCATGCCGTCCATTTAGTCTTATCAGAAGTAAAGATGATATCTACACTTGCTATACCGTTTAAACCAGTCAAATTTACTGTATTCACAAGTGCGGGTGCAAAACCACAAACACCGAATTTTGCTACAGAGTCTGATGTTTGCCATTCAGCAGCAAGCGCATAAGGAGCCCAGGTACTCTTGGTCAATGTATAATTACTGAGCATATTCCCGTAAGCATCTACCAGATCATAAGTATAATCTTGATATTTACATAAAATCTTACCATTAGCAACAGCATTTTTGGGCGCTGTATCAGAACCACTGCGCTCCCAGTTAAAGACGTTACCACTATCTGAACCATCTTGCACACCTGCAAGCCAAGGTTTAGATTGATCGTCATAAACAACGTTAGATCCTATATAGCCATTGCCACTAGATGGGTTATCACCGGGGCGCTGAACCTGATTTATGGTTAAAGAGATACCATAATCACTTAATATCTGTTCATTGATCTGGTTCAGGCTGTCTTCACTATATATGGTAACAGATGTACCGTTTCCAGTACCTGTAAGCTGCCAATAACTTGAAGATCCTATCACGCCTTTATCATATCCGTTTGCAGCACTTACTGGACCTTTAATAGCCAGCTGCCAATCCATAGGTTTCACCAATACCGGATCTATAACTTTTACATCGATAGGACCGGCACCTTGCAAATATGTAGGTTGCTGAATAATGTTTCCTAGTATTGCAGAATCTTCTAATACTGGGTTAATTTGCAGATTATTACCTCCGTTACCTGTACCCATTAATCTTTTTATAATAACACCACTTCCATAGTCTGCATTGATAACAGTACCCATATCACCATTAGAAGGGTTTGGTATTGCTGCAATAACCTGTATCGGAGTACTACCCTCACCATGAGAGCTTTCCAGATAAGGAACATCCTGTGTAGCATCAATGTTGCTGGGATCAAAACCACCAGTCCCGGTAAATTCCGTTTTCTTTACATAAGAGAAATCATTATAAGCATAAGCGATAGCCACAAAATAATAGGTCTTGTAATTTACCAATGATTTGTCGTTGGTAGTTGAAAACGCATCCTGTGTGATCTCAAAACTATGCACGATTCCGCTATCCCTACCATTAACCTTAAGTTGAGATTGATATTGTGCCCCGGTAGTTGTTGATGTAGAACCTGCAAGGTCTGTACGTTTCACCCAATTCACAAGCTTAGTGATACTATCGTGAATATCACACTCAAATACTTCGGCCGCCTTGGTAGGATCAATTTCTCCGTTTGAACCATAGATAGATGCAGGAGTTACTGAACCATCGGCCAATTGAAACACCCGGTACCCTTCAAACTTGTAAAGTGAATCTGCTTTGTGAAGTATCTTAGATGCCTTCACTACAGGTTGATGATATTTAAGACTATCAGAATAGCCATATTGTTCCTTGTAGTTATTACTACCATAATCATTAACAAGGTAGAAAGCAAGGTGCTTATCCAGTTGTCTTACAACCATACGCGGAGCCTGTGGTCCTTCAATCTGTTTAAAATTATTATCAAACAATGCTTGCGCCTGGTCATCAATAGCTTCTATGGTTTTGAAGCTGGTTGATGGACAACCACCTACTCCTGGTGCCCATACGCAACCGAAAGTAATATTATTACTTGCTCCTGGAGTCAAGGTAAACGGTCCGGCAGATTCAATAAAGCGACGGTCACCTGGCAGGTTACCGCAGGCACACTCAGACCATTGCGTATTGTCCGAAGGATCGCCGGTAAATACAAAGTGCGATGCAGGACCCGTTCCATAACCTGTTGTAGGTATGCCGGCCCCCTTAAAGTCATCAGCAAAACGTGAACCGGTAAGTACAGAACCGGTCATATAATAATATATACCAATACCATTTGTAGGGTTACCAATTGTAGGGCTCGAAGTGTTAATATAATATGTAAAGTTAGTCATAGACAAGACCTGGCTCGTCTGAATACCAGCAGAATCTTTCTGCCTTATAGGCCCCTGGAAGAAGTCAACACCAACCTGCGGAACATTAGATCCATAAGAATTTGTCTGCCCAGTACCATCTACTGATGTACCATTGTAACCAATACCCAAACCGCGTGTAGTATCGCATCCTATAAAGTCATCCAAATAATAACCCAGATCCATGTCATCCCACACAGCTATATAAGTACTATCAATAGTAAGTGACCCTCTATTAATAACTTTATAATTACAAAATGTCGCATTGTTCAGGAAGTCCTGGCTGCTATACGCAAAGGCAGAAGTTTGTATTTCCACACCAATTGCAGAGGTTTGTGACTGCAACTTTACGTTACCTTTATCATTAAATACCCACCACATAAACTGGTCACCTTTAATATCAGGGTAGTCACCGTCGTCAGGATTGTATCCACCATCATTATTTACGTCTACATAGGGTGCGTAGGTATGGCTCGCTACCAGCGTAAGTGGACTACCACTTGTGCCAAGCGGTTTGTATTGAGAATTTTTAGAGGGTGCTGCTGGCCAGTTATATATGGCAGGGTAATCTGAAGGTTTTGCGCTACCAGGAGCTAAAGCCTGAAATGCAAGGATATCTGATTTATTTATCTTCCATATATAATCCCAGTCAGAACATTCTGATGTAGATATTGAACCGTCGGCTTCAAGCGCACCAGGCCAATAGTCATTACCATCCTGGCGGTATGTTTGTGCAGCAACTTTAAGTTGTCCCTGCGGGTCAAAACCACCAATCCAGCACGAGGCTGCAAATTGACTGCTTGCAGAACCGCTCTTAGGCACATTATATTCTGCAATCCCCTGACCTATGTTCCACCACATATCACCTCCCGTCATGTAGCGGGCACGTACGTTATTGATGTCCATGTCAATAGCCGCAGTTGCAGGGAAGCATCCGGCAGTTGTTTTTAACAAACCTTGCTTATTACCCAAACCTGTACCTACTTGTATATTAGGCCGGGCCATAGCAGTAGATGCCATCCCCAAGAGGGTAATAAATATAATGAAAGCGTGAAATTTAAATCTATTGTCTAACATAACACTGGTTCTTGAATACTATATAATATTATTTAGAAATTAAACTGGAGACCAAGGGTGACGGTACGGGGCAGATTATAGTGATTAGGATCATTATAGTATATATTATACAGATCCTGGTAGCTGGCAGCAGAAGTAACTGAAGGTAATTTGGCTATACCATAAGAAGATGATAAATACCCATTGTCGTCAGGACGACCGGTGTAACCATATACAGAAAGTATATCTTGTATATTAAACACATTCTGTGCATATAAATATACATTCAGTGCTACAGTTTTCTTTGGTTTGATGCTTGTTTCTCCATCTGCATGTTTCTTTGAGATATTAAAGACGAAATCCTTATCTATCTTAAGATCAACATTGTAATGCCAAGGTAAACGTGATCCATTAACACCACCAATAACAGTATGCGTTACGGCATCAGGAACAGAATACCTTGTATATGGCTCACCACTTCTTGCACTAGCGATCAGGTTAATACCTGCGTTTTGAAGGAAATGATTACCACCAATAGTAGGTCCATCATTATTTGCGAAGCGATAATCAGCATTAGCAGTAATATTATGGCGCGAATCGAAGCTAAGCGGTTGAACATAACGCAAATTTGGTACACCTGCTTCAATAAAGTTCTGCAACAAACCATTAGGTGATATCTGGGTTTGCTGACCACCATTACCAGAGGTAGTAGAAGATCCAGTACCCTCAACAAACTGCAGGGTATAAGCAATAGTCATACGCAGACGGTTTGTACGGCGAAAATCATACTTCATACTTAAACCCTTGGTAGTAGAAAAGTCGGTATTATCATAAGTATAGTATGTAGTAGGATAAGCGTCTATGAAAGGACGTATTGCAATTTGATTTTTGCGCTCCTTATAAAAGGCAGAAAGTGTAAGGGCAGAATGGTCTGATATTTTCTGTTGGAAACCCATTTCATAATCATAAGTCTCTTCCGGTTTCAGATTAGGATTAGATATGATTGTATTAGCCGTCTGCTGTAAGTAGTAGTAAGTAATTGGTGATGCGTAGGCAATATTTTGGAAACCAGCTGTATTGGGACGCTGTGTATATATATCATAGTGCGCATAGAACAAAGCGACTTCTGATATTGGGAATGAGAATGATATACGCGGCATAATATTTACCTGTGGTACATAGCTGGTAAAGGAACTGCTCGGGTTAAATTTAGGATCAGTGATCTGAGCAATGGCACCGGTAGCTGGATCTTTCACAAGATATGGCTGTATAGGACGACCATTAGTATAATTAGTTAAGATACTAGGATCCTCTATTGCTTTACCGGTAGGATCATACCAATTATTACCATTACGATAACCAACGATATTAGGAGTAGATCCACTAGTACCAGATGGATTCTGATCTACATATACTACATAGTTTCCGCCAATATTGGAAGGTGTTTTTCCGCCATTAATTGTATTCACAGCAACGTTTGGACCAACACTTGATAATTGCCCTACTGTATATTCCGGCAAAAGAGAATATGGATCTTTCAATACTGTAGTATTATTGTCATATCGGTCTATACGTACACCTACATTAAAGAGGAAGTCTTTCTTCAACTCAAATTTATCTTGTATATATCCTGCAATATAGTTAGGCTGATATGGTGCTACAGGGCGGGTATAATTGTTGTTAGCATCTTTTTGAGTAAAATAATCATTAAAAGTTACATTTCCTGATTGTGCACCACCAGTATATGTATAACCATAGTAACTCACATATTTGTTACCACTATTCAGCAATTCATCCGCAGAAAACATATTCAACGAGAAAAAGCTAGGATCGTATGCATCTACATTCAGATAATTAGTACTATTAGCAGCTAGGCCAAGCTTCTTCCTAAAGTTTTTGTCGAAAGTTGACTGTGTACTATCATTTGATACTGTGTTATAAACTATAGTATCATATGGTGTTGGCTTGATCTGACCACTTTTTACTTGCGCATTTGTATAACGCTGACCGTTGATCAGGAATATCGGGTTGCTTTTGTCAAGACTTAGCTGTGTATTTGTAAGCTGGCGCATCAGCTGCCATATAGAAGCAGTACCTTCTCCGTTCAAGTTTGATGAAACTGAGAAAAGGCGTTCAATACGTTGCTGATAATATAAACCAAATTGAATAGCATGCTTGGTCTTACCCAACTGTAGGTCGAAAGATGCATCTACACTCACACTATACTGATCGTAATCTCTTTTCTGGTAGTAAGATAAATTTGAACTTACGTTGTTATCCAGTTCATAAGTATTAAATGGCAAATCACCATTTAAAAGACCGTGTGAAGATTGAATCTGAGATAATGCAGTTGGAGCAATGCCTACTGTATTAAAATATTCAGAAGTATAATTTGCAAGTCCCGGATTCATCTCTGACCTGGTATATGAAATTGCAGATGGGTTTTGGGTGCTTTGCAACAATACACCATTTTGCTTTGACGTAGTGTCCAACCCATATTGGTAGCTTGGAGTGTAAGATTGATTAAACTTACCTACATACTGATAATCAAAAATGTTGCTCTTGTAGTTGGCATCCTGGAACAACAGGTAAGTTTTTTGGTAATCGGCCTGTAGTGTGTAATAAGCGTTAGATATAGTTCCTGATTTAGGAGCTGCGTCTGCATCTTTCTTTTCTGTTGCAGTTTTCCCAAATCTCTGGGTAAAGCGCAAGAAACCACGACCTACATAAGTTTGTTGCGGAGTGATTGATGTTGGTGAAAAAGTTTCGCTTGCTACGTTATATATATTGTAGTTACCCTTCTTATAATCGAAGTTGGCACCTGCAGTAAGGCTAATGTTATCATTCAACTGGTAATCCAGTTTACCATTTATCCTTCCTTCAGTAGAAGAATTGTTTGGTGGTACTTTTACAGCATTCAGCTGGCTTTTTGTTATATATTCTGATGAATATGTATATATTTGGTTACCAGTGGCATCAGAAACTATGGTTAATGGATTTTGTACCAGGTTTTTTAGCACATTGGGTTTAGCCACGTAGGTAGGTATATAGGATGGGTACATGTCATTATCATAATAGAAGTCTCCACCTAAAGCAAAACCCAAAACAGGTTTTTTAGTTTTATCAGGCATCACTTTCTTATAAAGCGGGCCAGAAAGGTTAAAGGAAACCAGGTTATTATTATAACCATCTACAGAATGCTGTACTTGAACATCGCCTATCAAATTTTGAGATACACCTCTCGTAGTAATATTAACCACACCACCACTCACATCACCATACTTAGCTGGTATTCCGGATGTATATACATCTATTTGGTCTATTGAGCCTTGAGAAAGGTTTGTACCATAGCTGCCACGCACCTGCACACCATCTATTACATATAATGTACCTTCTGACCGTGAACCGCCAATGCTCAACCCGCTATTATTATCTTGCCTTCTTGATGACTGGTAAACACCGGGAGTCAAGGCCACAAGCTCATCTGTAGTAATTACGGGAGCGTGGGCTATAGCCTCTTTATCCAAGTGACCGCTACCACCATTTTGATATGGATCGATAAGTGGTGTACGGTATGCATGAACTATTTGCTCATGGATAACGTTTGTCTTGATCGTCATATCGATATTAACACCAGTTGTTTTATCAGGGCTTACAGTAATACCCGTAATTTTCTGATCATCAAAACCTAAGGCTTTAACAACAATGTAGTAACTAGATGGAGACAATGGCTTTATCTCATAGTTTCCGTCTATATCAGAAACCCCTGTGCCTTTAAGAATACCCCCGTCAAATGCCTGGATAACAGCATTAATAACAGGTTCTTTCTTTTCATCCAGAACGCGACCAGTGATATCACCGGCCTGACCAAATGCTGTAGCGGAAACGCTGAGAAATAACAATACAAAAAGATAACGTAGCGTATGTGTCATATACTGCTTTGAAAATTTATTAACCAAATGAACGGCGAAGATAGAAAAAAGTGTTAAAATCGTTTTTGTTAATTTCTTTTTTAAGATAAAAATTACAACCTTATATGTTATTTTATCAATAATTCATTATTTTGTATAAAAGGACTTTACTCATTTTATACAGTGCCTCCACACTATATCCTGCTATGTGGGGAGTAACTATAACCTGCGGCAGGCATGATATTTTAGCCAGTAAATTGCGCATATCATTACCCATCTTGTCTATCGGCTCTTGCTCCCAAACATCCAGGCAGGCACCCTTTATTTTTCCTGTTTCCAATCCATACCATAGTGCCTGTGTGTCTGTCACTATACCTCTAGACGTGTTAATTAACACAAAACCCTTGGCCATGTCATCAATAAATTTTTTATTTATATAATGATGGGTATCATTTTGCAAAGGTACATGCATGCTTACTATGTCTGCTTCCCTATAAATCTGTGTTAAATCTGCACAAATAGTAACCTGGTCATCCACTGGTATATGCTGCCTATATTTATCATAAACCAATATGTTAACATCAAAACCACTCAACTTTTTTGCAAATGCAGGCCCTGTATGTCCATATCCTATTATACCTACAGTTTTGCCTTCTAACTCATAACCTCTGTTTTCTTCACGCAACCACTGCCCGGCTTGCACCTCGTTACGGCTTACCGCAATATTTCGGGTTAGGGAGAGCAGCATACCTAAAGCAAATTCCCCCACCGCATTACAATTACCTTCAGGGCTACTAAAACAGGCTATATTTTGCTCTGTAGCATAGATTGTATCTATAACTTCCATCCCAGACCCCATTCTTCCTATCCACCTTAAATTGGGCGCGGCATCGATCAGCCCCTTATCCAGCTGTAACCTGGTAGATGTAATAACGCCAACACAATCTGCCAGTAAAGCCGCAGCCACAGATTGCTGTATTTTTTCCTGCACTACGCACTCATAGCCTTGTTCAGTAAGACCATCAGTCAGCACCGCGTGTACCGGGGCTGCTATTAACACTTTTCCTCTGGATTTCATTGTTGATATTTCTTGTGTAGCGCTACAAAGTCTGCTACTGTAAGCTGTTCTGCTCTTTTATCCATTAATGGCTCGTTATGTTCGCCGGGTGGCAGGGTGCTTTTTAGTGCATTACGCAATGTCTTGCGACGTTGGTTAAAAGCAGCCTTCACCAATATGATAAACTTTCTTTTATTTGTTATCTCATATGGGTTGCCCAGGTTGGTAAAACGTAATACCCCACTTTTTACCTTAGGCGGCGGATTAAAACAATTCTCATTCACATCAAACAGGTATTCTACTTTGTAAAAAGCCTGCATCAATACGCTTAATATCCCATACACCTTGCTACCTGGCCCAGAAGCCACCCTAAGAGCTACTTCTTTCTGGAACATTCCTATTACTTCATCTACATGCTCCTCCCATTCCAATACCTTAAATAATATGGGCGATGAGATATTGTACGGGAAATTGCCTACAAGGCTAAAATGGCCAGCAAATGGCATATCAGCCTTTAAAATATCTTGCAGGATGATCTTGCCTTGTATAGAAGGATAGGTCTTGTTCAGATATTGAACTTTTTCCTCATCCACTTCTATGGCCTTGTAGGCCACATCATCCCATTGCAGCAAGTACTTTGTAATAGCGCCACCACCCGGACCTACCTCCACAAGGCTCATGCCTGGTACGTGGCCTACATGCTCTACTATCTTCCGGCAAACATTCTCATCAATAAGAAAATGTTGGCCTAAACTTTTCTTCAAGGTGTATTGCATGATGCAAAAATGCGTAATTATAGCATCATTGCCTATAGTCCCACTCAATCAAGCAGGACTGAGGTGAGTGTGATTATAAAATCTATACAAGCTGAGCAGGATAACTGCTCTTATACAGGCTTTATAATTCTGAATACTTCAGAAACACTGTGGACAAAAATGCAATATAACATTTCATTGTGCATTATATACCTTTACGCTCCTAATAAAAGATCCCGCATGGAATTTAAAATAGTACAGAAGGCTACGGCAAAATATCAGCTTTTCATAATAGAAAACACAACATCATTAGCACAGGTAACACTTATTGATGAGGTAGACGCAAAATATGCTACAACCTCAATAAATAATGACCAGTCAATAATCACCATAAATAAATACGAACGTTTTGTTTTTATATACGCGATAAAAGCTAAAAGTACGCCAACGCAGACCCGGGAAGCTTATCGCAAAGCAGGAGCAGAACTGCAAGTATTGCTGGCAAAACAAAAGGCAGAAGAAATAACTATTACCAACCTAACTGCTCAGGCCGATGTAGCTTATATAGTTGCAGAAGGTTTAGCCATGGCCAACTACCAGTTTTTGAAATACAAAACAGATGCTGCAAAATTGGCAAATAAGTTACAGCGCATATCATTTACAAGACAGAGTATTACTGTAAAGGAAGTTACCCAGTTGCAAGTAATAACGGATGCCATTTACAAAGCCCGTACTTTAGTAAACGAGCCGTTGAGCTACCTTAGTGCTGTGCAATTATCTAAAGAGATTGTAGCGCTTGGCAAGGATGCTGGCTTTAAGGTTACAGTATTGCAAAAAGCACAACTGGAAAAAGAAAAAATGGGGGGTATACTGGCAGTAAACAGAGGTAGCATTGATCCGCCTACGTTTAGCATAATGGAGTACACACCCAAAAAAGCGATCAATAAAAAGCCAATAGTATTAATAGGGAAAGGCGTGGTATATGATACGGGAGGACTGAGCCTGAAACCTACAGCAAACTCTATGGACCGTATGAAGAGCGACATGGGTGGTGCAGCGTTGGTAAGCTGTGCTATGTATGCTATAGCCAAACTCCAGTTGCCTATACATGTAATAGCGCTTGTTCCCTCTACCGATAATCGTCCAGGCGAGAACGCATATGTGCCTGGCGATGTAGTAACTATGTACAGCGGCGCCACTGTTGAAGTTCTGAATACTGATGCTGAAGGCCGTATGTTGCTGGGGGATGCATTGCATTGGGCCAAACGTTACAAACCTGAATTGGTAGCAGACTTTGCTACACTTACTGGTGCAGCATCTGTTGCTGTTGGTGAGTATGGCATAGTGTGCATGGGTACTGCTGGCGAAGAAGTTAAAAGCTCTTTCCGCGCAAGTGGAGAAAGACAATACGAACGCCTGGTAGAATATCCCCTGTGGGATGAATATGGCGACTTAATAAAATCTGACGTAGCGGATATTAAAAATGTAGGCGGCCCATCTGGTGGAGCTATTACTGCAGGTAAGTTTTTGCAGCATTTCACAGATTACCCATGGATGCACTTTGACATTGCAGGTGTATCATTTGCTACTTCTAAAAAGAATTATACAACAATAGGCGGTACAGGTTACGGCCTGCGTATGCTGCTCGATTTCCTGGTGAATTACGGTAAAGCTTAAACATTTAACCACAACACATGGAGAACAACGAAAAACCTGTAATAGGCATTACTACCGGCGACCTAAACGGAATAGGACCCGAAGTGATCATTAAAACATTTTCAGATAACCGGATGCTGGAAATATGCACGCCTGTCATATTTGCATCTAATAAGGTGATCAACTATTACAGGAAGCTTATTACCGAATACCCCTTCACATTTACCAGTACTAAGGATATGGCTAACCTCAATCCTAAAACGGTAAATATCTTCAATTGCTGGGAAGAAGAAGTGCCTGTGCAACCGGGTTTGTTTTCAGAGGCTGCAGGCAAATATGCAGTGCGTTCCTTAATGGTAGCCACACAATGTTTGAAAGATAAGGAGCTTGATGCTATGGTAACAGCACCCATCCATAAGAACAACACTAATCTTCCCGACTTTCCATATACAGGCCACACACCTTTTTTGAAAGATAAATTTGGGGCAAAGGATGTGCTGATGTTACTTTTTAGCGAAGGCTTAAGGGTAGCATTGGTTACTGAACATGTACCTATAGCAAAGGTGGCTGAACTGATCACCAAAGAAGCAATACTATCTAAACTAACCCTACTGCGCGAAACGCTGATAAAAGATTTTGGCATAGACAAACCACGCATAGCGGTATTAGGCTTAAATCCTCATGCCGGTGATGATGGGCAAATAGGCAATGAAGAAAAAACAATCATAAAACCAGCCATTGATCTGGCACAACAGCAGGGGCACCTGGTATATGGCCCATACAGCGCAGATGCCTTTTTTGCAAGAAATAGTTATACCCAATTTGATGCCGTACTGGCCATGTATCATGACCAGGGACTTATACCTTTTAAAACACTGGCACAAGATCTTGGTGTAAATTATACTGCAGGGTTACCTGTCATCCGCACTTCTCCAGATCATGGTACAGCCTTTGATATTGCCGGCAAAAACCTGGCTGATCCCTCATCTTTTCGTGAGGCAGTTTATCAAGCTATTGATTTACTGAAACAGCGCAGAAATTATGAACAATACACCGCTAACCCATTAAGAAGAGGTAAAATAGAAAAGGAAAAAGAAGTCAGTGATGATTAATTTCCACAAGCTTAGCTAATACCTACTTTAAACGTTAATATTCCGCCCTTTTTCTCCCGCCACATTTTCGTGGCGGGATTTTTTATTTATATCATTTGTCACACATTTTTAAAGTGACAAACCATTACTTATTAGAAAACAGTTAAAAAAAAGAAAATGAAAGCGGAATCAGAATTTAGGAACTTTTGGCAGGACACTGCTGAAACATATTTGCCAACAACGCTACAACAATCAAATGCTAGCATTAAGAAAGACATAATTATAGTTGGAAGTGGTATAGCTGCGCTTACTACAGCGCTGGTATTGCAGCAAGAGGGTAAACATTGTATAGTAGTATCACCAGTTAACCTTGCAGATGCAAATGTAAAAACAGGCAATCTTACCACTATACCTGGGATACAAAACTTTCAGAGTAAAAATATAACGGGATCAAAGCTGCAGCTGTTGGCAAAAAGCAAACGCGAAGCTATAGATCTGGTAGAAGGCCTCATTAATAAATACAACATAGACTGTGATTTCCGCTATCTGACAGGTTATCTATTTGCTCAAACGGCCGCCGAGGCCACCTTGCTCGAACAAACAGAAGCCATGGCCACAGAAGCAGGTGTTATATCTACAGAAACCAATAATTTGCCAATTTCATTGCCTTTTAAAAAAGCATATCGTTTCGATTTCCAGGCACAACTACATCCTCTAAAATATTTAGCAGGTTTAGCTACGGCATTCGAATCTGAAGGTGGGGTGATTTGGACTGGATGCAGTGTAACAAAAGTAGAAGAGAATAACGGTATCACAGTTCACACTACATCAGGTACACTGCATGTCCAACAAGTTATCTATGCTGGTGATGGTGATCATCTGAATAAAACACCATTCAAAGGAATAAACCGTTGCTGCTATAATATCGCGTTTGTTTTAAAAGAAGATCTTTACCCAGAAGGTATATCTTACGATATGTCTGCTCCAGGGCATAGCTTTAGCACTTTTGCCTCTAATGGCCAGAAATATATTGTTGCTACAGGTTTTGAAAACAATGACAACCACGACGGTCAGGTTGCTTTTAATGAACTGGAAAAATATCTACGCAATTTCTTTAACATAGAAAGGGTCACTCATAAATGGATAAGCGAGTATCATATTGGGGCAGATGGATTGCCCAATGCGGGACTTATGCCCGGCCACAAAGATATTTATGTCATTTCTGCCCTTGGTAACAATCCTATTGTAAATGGCTCAATAGCTGCAAAAATTGTCTGTAGTCTTATTTACAATAAACATTCTGGGTATGAAGAACTTTATAATCCGCAAGCGGTAGTGCAAAATGGGATTTAATAACACTAATAAATAGAACAGCCCAGACAAATGCCTGGGCTGTTCCATTTTTTGAAATTCTTATTATTAGTTGTTGTTGATTATAGTAAGCGTTGGTACTGCTCCGCCTGTACCAGTAGTTTGGCCGGTAAGTACTATAGTATAAATTTTACCAGCGCCAAAACTTTGAGATGGCAATGTGGTTTGAATAGGTGGACTATTAGGATCTGATGCTAATACAGTTGCAGAAGATGTAGCCAGAACTGATGCATAAGCAGATACTCCACGATATTTAACAGAAGTTGCAGTTACTGCATTGGCACCAACATATAGATTATACCCAACCGTATCGGGGCTCAGATTTACAAAACGCACCTTAGCCATGCCTGCAGCTGGCGCAGTCAGATCGTCTGATGTTACTATTTGCGCCATTGGGGAAACACCTGTTACAAAAGCCGAATAGTGTGTACTTGCAGTAAATGTTACTGTTGTATCTATAAGCTTTGTAGTTGTATTGGCATATATAAATGCTATATCTTCAGCTACACCGGCAGTTATATTTTGATATCCAGTATTCTTTAGAAATCCTAAGTTCGTACCGCTTGGTACTGCTACAGTATTTGCAGTGATGTTTAATGGCAAACCTGCAAGCCATGCATTAAAATACAAAACCTGCGCCTGTGGCGTTGAAGGTCCTGAAGAGCTCTTTGAGCAAGATGCCGCAGAGATAATAGTAGCCGCAGCTAAAACTGGGATAAGTAATTTTTTCATAGTATAGATCTAATATTTTACAAGTAAGTTCAATTATAGTGCCAGATAGGTGTTAATCGCACATTCTAAGATGTTAAAGGTAATAATAACCTTATAAATGACAATCAAGAACAAATATTCGAGTAAGAAATATTTAGTATTACAAAAAATGCCCGCACATAGTGCAGGCATCAGGTAAAACATTATAGTAAGTGTGTAATCTTAATCGCTTTTAAACTCTATTTATTAACCCATATGCAGGCAGTTCCAATTAAAATATTAGACAATGCGTCAGCATTATATATTCACTGCTGCAACTATGCAAATAAGTATAGCTGTAAAAAGAGAAACCTTTGTAACCACATCTGTGTTACTTAAAACGTATGTTGTTGCTTGTTTCATAACTGTTGTGTGTTTTAATGTTTCGATACAAATATCTACACACAACTAACGGCATACAAGCTAAAACGCTTGTTTAACAGGGGTTTTGGATATGGTTAACCACTTTTTAGAAAGCAGTTAACCATATTTTGCAAAGCGGTTAACAAGTACTTAAGAACTTTGTACCAGTTGCAATACCATTTACATCCGTTTATTATGCCTCTTCATCAAAGTATATCTTATAGTAATTCTTACCTGTCACTGCATCATATCCTTTCTCTATCAGGTCTTTGTCACCATGGATGTAAATATGAAAATTCTTGTCCAGCTTCAGTACGCTTTTAAATACACGTGCCTGCTTTTTTAACGCCTGTGTAGATATACCAAAACTATCTGGCAATTCCACATCGTTAGCTTCTGCATAGCTATGCTCATATTGCTTGAAAGCTCTGATCAGCTTATCATCCTGCAATACTGTTTCCACAAAATCAGTTTTATCAAAAGAGTCATTGTTTCGGAAGTACTCTACAGATTTATTAAGCAGATCTATTTGTCCTGTCTTTTCCATTTCAAAGCTTTCAGGGATCTCCTTGGCTATGAATTGCCGGGCTACCGTAAGGAACTGGTTGGTCTGGTAATATTCATTGGCTTGTGGCGCTACACTCAAAAAAGTTTCCTTCCAGAAAACGGCTTCTTCACCCCTGTTGTGATCAAACAAGAAAATATCAAAACCTTTTTCACCATTGGTGGGGAAGATCAGGCAACCCTTGTCTATTTTAGTAAGCTCAGCACCTTCGCGTAGCGTCATAGAAAATTCGTGCGCTTCATGCTGTATATCCAGGAAGTTGCTTTTCGATTCTGTTTTATAAATACCTATTGCTTCAGTTAGCTTACCATCTATTTCGCAATGTTGCAAATGAGCTACATACAACTCTCCAGGTTTTATCTTGGGGTGGGTGGTACTCTCATAGAGGTGGGTAGCTATGTCTATCGTAGTCTTATGAAAATCTGCTTCTTCAGCAAATATGGCAAGACATAGGTTATAAACAATATTGTAGTCCAGCGAGACGGGGTTCACAAAAGAGAACCGTTCCATATCAGTAGAAAATTTGGCCAGCAACGCATCGGTGATGATCGCGTTGTCGCGCTCATTCAGCACCAGCGGATGTTGTGCTTTTATAAAATCTTGCCCCAGCCCTTTATTGCCTGTATAATGTACCGATAGCTGCTTGATAGATGCCCGTGTTTCCATAAAAGAATTGATGCGCGAAGGTAAACATCAATTACAATAGTCTTCAATTTAGAAATCTGGCGTATTTACCTTACATGGTGTTGTCTTTAGGGACTCTTATCTTTACTGTAGTTAATGCAACCTTTTAGACATTATGAACATACTGGCCGTATCAGGCAGCCTCAATCCACAATCATCCAATTCAGCAATACTTAAGCATGCAGCGGAAATTTGCCCCGCTGAAATGAACATTATTATGTATGATGGCCTGGACAGCCTCCCACACTTCAGCCCCGATAGGGATTTTGAACATTCGCCACTTAATGTACAACAATTAAGAGAACAAATAAAACTTGCCGATGGCGTTATTATATGCACGCCTGAATATGCTTTTGGCATGCCCGGATCTTTAAAGAATTTGCTCGATTGGATCGTTTCTTCAGGAGAGTTTGTACATAAACCTGTTGCAGCCTGGAGCGCCTCACCTTTACAAACAGGTGGTAGCAAAGCACATGCATGGCTTGTACAAGTACTTAATGTGCTTACGGCCTATGTAGTTCCCGAATCTTCGTTAAATATACCTTTTATAAAAACCCGGTTAGATACTAATGGTCTGGTATCAGACCCTGCCTTGTCAACCTCTTTACAGTCAGCGCTGGCAGCGCTTGCCAAAGCAATTAACACCAAAAAGGATCTCGTGGAATGAATATTGCAATGATTGATGTTACAATCATTTAAATAAATAAATTATGGGCATGTGGTCTTTATTAGCGTTCCTCGTTCTTGTTGTATTTGTATTCTTCGGTGCAAGACGCCGTTACCTGTCAAAAAGAGGCACTAATTTTACTCCTAAAAAAGACCGTTAAAACCATTAAGTGCGAAACCTGTACCGCACGCCTGCTGTTATAGGAAAATACAGGTATTTATAGAAATAAGGATTTTCCTGCGATGTCACAACTACAGGTTTGTAATCATACTGTGTGTATCTTAACCCGGCTTCGCCTGTAATACCTATATGCTTATCTACTCGCACAACAAAGCCCGCCTGCGCGCCAGCAACAAAACCAAGGGTTGAGTTATATGCCGTACTATAACCAGACACAGCACCATTGTAGCCATTGTACTGCCATGTATTCACACCTACTGCCGCTATTGTTGGGCCACCCATTAACCCCGCATAAACATATCCTTTTGTTGACACGTACCTTATGTTGTAAAACAGGTAAGGCGTAATAAGAGGCTTTGCAATGTAGTTATACTCCCTGCTGGTGTATTGCGGCATTTTGTAGTTATATTCCTGTATAGATACCATCTCTACCCCCAATCCTATTTGCGCTTTGGGTAGCAGCAGGCTGGCCTTTGCAGCTACCGCATATCCCGGTTGAGATTTGTCCTCAAGTGTAGATAAATTACTAAACGGCCGTGAGTGCACATTAAAGCCACCCAATATCCCCACTTCAAAGTTCTGGGCTATTGTAACTTGTGGTAATAACAGGAGCAGTAAAAGATATTTCATGGTAGTTAAAGTTACGGCTAAAAATCAAGCCAATACTGATCTTACCTGCTTTTTTGCCTTATAAAAAATAAGAACGATCACTACAAGCGGTGCCTGAGCCAGGGTTGTAGATAACACATGCAGTAGAACATTTCCCTTGAGTGGACCGGCATGTACAAAAAATGAAACAAATACAAAAAGGGCCGGCACCAGTGCTACAAATATGTTTCCCAAAAGTTTCAACAAACCAGTATTGTCTGCTACCCTCCTCAGCCTTACGCCCAGTTGTATTCCTATGATCAGAAAGGTACAATACACCAGGAAATCAAAAAACACCATTACCTCAAGTGTATCCTTAAACTCAGGATTACCAGAGCTTTTTAAAAGCAGTTCCAGCATGGCACTCAAAAATATAACCGCATTAATAGCCAGGAACCAGTCAATAGAAGTAATTACTGGGGGCACCTCATACCGCAGCAGGTGTTTCCGTAGCACAAACAGGGTTACCAGGTTCACTACTATGTTTATATTGGCAATAATATAGGTTGTGCTCCTGCCGGTAAAGCAATACGCATAAGAAAGCAATATCGTCAATATGGCGGTTGCAATGCCTATGCTGTAGCGTGGCTGTATGGGCTGCTTTATGTCTGTATCCATCGGGAGCAAAAGAAATTGCAATGTAATATTATTATGTCTGTATATGAAAAAGCAAACAGCTATAAGAAACTATTACCTTTACGGCCCAACAGTAATGCATTATATATGGAAAACAAAAAACACAAGCTCGAAACAAGACTCATACATGCAGGTGTACATCCAGACCCTACAACGGGCGCTATCATGACACCTATTTACCAGACATCTACATATGTGCAGGCAGCACCCGGCGATCATAAAGGTTATGAGTATGCACGTACACAAAACCCTACACGCGCCGCATTGCAGAATGCCCTGGCCAATATAGAAAACGGTAAGTACGGTCTCTGCTTTGGCAGTGGTATGGCTGCTACCGATGCTGTGGCACGCCTGTTGATGCCTGGCGATGAAGTTATAGTTACTAACGACCTTTATGGGGGCACCTACCGCATATTCACCAAAGTATTTGCCAACTACGGCATTAAGTTCCATTTCATTAACATGCACGATGCTCAAAACATCACCCAGTTTGTGAATGAACATACTAAGATGATATGGATAGAGACACCTACTAATCCCCTGCTCAATATTATAGACATAGAAGCCTGTGGCAAAATAGCTAAGGCGCACAAACTGCTGCTGGTTTGTGATAACACCTTTGCATCTCCATACCTCCAGAACCCGCTTGATCTGGGTGCCGATATAGTATTGCACTCTGCCACTAAATACCTGGGCGGCCACTCAGACGTAGTGCATGGCGCACTTATCATGAATGATGCCGGGCTGGAAGAGCGCCTGCGTTTCATACAGAACAGTTGCGGCGCCGTGCCTGGCCCACAAGATTGTTTCCTGGTGTTGCGTGGTATAAAAACATTGCATGTGCGCATGCAGCGCCATTGCCAGAACGGTAAGGCTGTAGCAGAATATCTGCACGCTCACCCCAAGGTAGCCAAAGTATATTGGGTAGGTTTCCCACACCACCCCAATCACGATATTGCAAAAAAACAAATGCGCGATTTCGGAGGAATGATCTCATTTACCCTTAAAGACGACAATATAGAAGCGGCACTGAGTGTACTGAAGAAGACACAGCTGTTCTCGTTAGCAGAATCGTTGGGCGGAGTAGAATCACTCATTGGCCACCCCGCTACAATGACTCACGGTTCCATACCGCGCGAAGAACGCATCAAAAATGGCCTCAGCGACTCCCTCATACGCCTCAGTGTAGGTATTGAAGACATTGACGACCTCATATATGACCTAAAAAATGCAATAGGATAAATACACACCCTAAACAAAAAATGCCCCATACAGTAGCTGTACGGGGCATTTTCATGCGTTAGAAGTTGATTCAGTGCAAATTATCTAAAACACCTCACCAAGATTTACAAAAAACCCTCCCGAACCATTAGAACCAAAGCCATAGTCAAGACATATGTTAGTGCGTGAAAACTTGTTCAGCTTCAGTCTTATACCTGCACCGTAACCAGGGGATATCACTTCGAAGTTGCCTGAAGCCTGCTCGGTGAAAGATTCTGCATTAGCAAATATTACCCCTCCCAACAAGCCACTATGCGATATCTGGAAACGGTATTCACCCTCTGCATAAACCATGTTCTTACCCCTATAGCGTCCCTGTATATATCCTCTGCCGGTATTACTGTATGGATCACCTCCGGTATTGGGCAACAGCAAATATGGTGGGTTGCCAGCTAGGGTCAGCCAGTCATAATTCCAGAAAGCCAGTATATTATCAGTTCCTTTTGGGAAAGTAATATACTTCCTTAGGTCAACAATAAGCGATTGCCATGTTGTAGCATTACCTAAAAAGGTAAAATTGGGCCGATATATAATATTAGCAAATTCCCCTCCTTGCGGGTTTATTGAATTCTTGCGTGAATCGTACAGGATATTGGCAGTTACACCTGATGCAGACTCCGTCGAGGATAATCCGTATTTCTCAAAGTCTGTAGGCTTTGGTGGGTCCAGTTCTTCTATATCCCAGGAATAATCGAAGTTGTAACCAAGGCCGGCATACAAATACCCTTTCACCTTGCGGAAGATCGTTTGGTGTATGCGCACAGCATTATAATCAATAGTATATTGGTTATCAAACGATGAATATCCACCAAGACCATAAGTGTAAGAAGGATATTTAAGATAGCGCCAATCTACAACAAAGCAATATTTATTATTATTGCTCCATATGGTACTCTGTAAGGGCAAAATAATTTGGTTGCGCTGACTGTAGGTCAAACTTGTCTGTATAGTAGAGATGTTCTCATCCTCTCTTTTCACTGTATAAAAGGCCGCGTTTGCCACCACCAGAGCAGCGAAGCCTGTTTGCAGTGTGTAACCCGCAGCCGGCACCGCAGACAAGTGCGGCTTTAGGCTATGCGTATCGGTGTCTACTCTGTTAGGCGCATGTTTGTTCCTGATTTCGTGTATCACATCTATCATATCCATTTCTTGGCTGGCGTTAAATACATAGCCACCACCATGAGCATTATGAGGAGCATAAACAGAATCGTGTATAGGTATAGGCACAGCTTTGTTGTCTTGTCCTTTTGACACAAAAAAAGACAGGAATGCAACCAATAAAAAAAGAAACTTATGTTTTATCCCCAAAAAAGCTATTTAAGTACTTGTTACCACATCATTTACTATTATAATGCCACGCTATAAATTTTTGACATTTAAAATCCATTAAGGTTAAATAAATGAAGGGTTGCAAAGTATTTAGCGGTGCAAAATTAACCTGTTAATACTAGTATCCAGCAGCCACGTTAAAGTAATATACATATACCTGTATAGGTTTTAAAGATACATATGCTCAACCTTTAAAAAAGATAAATAACTGTTAATTGGGGTGATGACTTGTAATAGGTAGGTAAAAGGGCCATGCAGTAACTACTGTATGGCCCTTTTTATAATAATGCTAATATTAATTCTAATGTGCTTCTTCGCCTTCTCTCAAAGGTACTGTCTGTGGGATAAAATCCTTACCATGGCCATCATCCTTAAAATCATAAGGCCAGCGGTGAACTTCGGGTATTTCGCCAGGCCAGTTACCATGACCGGGATGTATTGGTGTTGTCCACTCCAATGTAGTAGAACCCCATGGATTTTTGTTGGTCAATTTACGTCCGCGGAAGATGCTGAGGAAGAAGTTCATTACAAACAATAGCTGTGTAAAGAACACTACAATAGCAACTATACTAATGAAACCATTCAGGCTCTGGAACTGCTTAAAAGACTCCCATGCACTATAATCATAATAACGACGTGGCATACCGGCAATACCTTCGTAGTGCATTGGCCAGAATATAAGGTAAGCGCCAACGAAAGTGATAAAGAAGTGTATATAGCCTAGTGTATTATTCATAAAGCGGCCATATAGCTTAGGGAACCAGTGATATATACCGGCAAACATACCGAAGAAGGCCGATACACCCATTACTATATGGAAGTGTGCAATAACGAAGTAAGTATCGTGCAGGTGAATATCTAAAGCTGAGTTACCAAGGAAGATACCTGTAAGACCACCTGATATGAACATAGATACAAAACCCATTGCAAACAGCATCGCTGGAGTAAACCTCAGATTACCTTTCCACATAGTTGTAAGCCAGTTGAACACTTTTACTGCCGATGGTACTGCAATAAGTAAGGTCAGCAATACAAATATAGAACCAAGGAAAGGACTCATACCAGTTACAAACATGTGGTGCGCCCATACCAGGAAGGCAAGCAAAGTGATACCTACTAGCGATATGATCATTGCGAAATAACCGAAGATAGGTTTGCGACTGTTGGTAGCCAATACTTCAGATGCCATACCCATACCTGGCAGCATGATGATATATACCTCTGGGTGACCCAGGAACCAGAATAAGTGCTGATAAAGGATAGCAGAACCACCGATATGCGGAAGCGCTTTACCACCAATGAATATTTCAGAAAGATAAAAGCTGGTGCCAAAGTTACGGTCGAATATAAGCAATACAAGCCCAGAGAACAGTACAGGGAAAGAAAGTACACCCAAAACAGCGGTAAAGAAGAATGCCCATATAGTAAGCGGCATACGCGTCATGGTCATACCCTTAGTACGCATGTTCAGTACCGTAGAGATATAGTTAAGACCACCCAGCAACGACGATACAACGAACAGAGCCATTGATATCAGCCACAGATCCATACCCGTACCCGAACCTAATGAAGCTTCTTTAAGTGCGCTTAATGGCGGGTAAGTTGTCCAACCACCTGATGCAGGACCAGTCTGTACAAATAAAGATACAAACATGAACACACTGGCAATAAAGAAGAACCAGTAAGAGAGCATATTCATGAAAGGCGAGGCCATATCACGTGCACCTATTTGAAGAGGTATCAGGAGGTTACTAAACGTACCGCTGAGGCCAGCTGTCAATACAAAGAATACAAGTATGGTACCGTGCATGGTTACCAATGCATAGTAGAATTCAGGTGACAGTTTACCACCTTTAGCCCATTCGCCCAGGAATTTTTCCATAATAGGGAAAGTGCTGTCCGGGAAACCTAATTGCAAGCGGAAAAACACGGAGAACAGGGCGCCGATAATAGCCCATATCATACCGGTGATCAGGAATTGCTTCGAGATAACTTTATGATCCTGGCTGAATATGTACTTCCAGATAAAATGCTGCTCGTGATGTTCATGATCGTGATGGGCCGCTTCAGCACCTTGTGAAAACTCTACATTCGGCCCCTGGATAATAATTTCTTGACTCATTTTTTCTCATTTATGACCATTTGGGAAATGGCCGATTATCTCATCGTTACGGTTGCTTTTGTACTGTCTTTCGCTGCAGGCGTTTTTGCAGCAGGAGTGGCGCTTGAATCAGCTGCACCACTTGGGTTATTACCCGCATAGTAAGGTTGCTGGGTTGCCATCCATGCATTGTATTCTTCTGGCGTCTGCACCACTATGGTACCACGCATAGAATAGTGGCCTTTACCGCACATCTGGTCGCAGGAAATTTCGTAAACAAAATTACTGTTACCAGTTATCTTCTTCATTTCAGTGGTAGTGTACTTCGGCGTAAACCACATAGTGGTCACAATACCAGGTACAGCATCCATCTTCATGCGGAAGTGTGCAAGACCCACATCATGTATCACATCACGAGAACCGATAAGCAATTGTACTGGCTTACCCACTACAAGGTGCAATTCACCGTTCTGCGCTATGATGTCATCCATGTTATGCTTGTCTGTCCAGTCAAGACCAAGTATGTTATTCGCATCGTCTATCTTCCTGAAATCTCTTTTACCCAGCTCACCATCTTTACCAGGATAACGTACGATCCAGTTAAATTGTTTACCAACAATTTCTATCCTTTGGGCATCCTTAGGTGGTTCAGAAGTAAGGTTAAGCCAGTTGCGCAATCCTATAGCCACAAGCGATGCCATTGCAATAGCAGGTACTGTTGTCCATAATATCTCGAGCTTATTGCTGTGCGCAAAAAAGAAAGAGGTACGTTTTTCAGTGCTCTGGTAACGGAAGGCGAAGTAGAATAATACAAGCTGTGTTGCAAAGAATACTATGCCGGTTACAACCAATGTAGCATTGAACATAGAATCATATGCGTCACCCTGTACCGACGCAGACACTGGCAATAATTTATCTACCAGGTAGTTGTGGCAAACCCATATACCATACATGCCTAATATAAAAACCAATACCAGCAATATGGCAATCGTACGGTTGGTCTGGGCCTTAACCTTTTCCTCTCCGCGTATTATAGATGTGTACTCGCTTGCTTTAGCAATCTGGTATATAATAATGAAGACCAGAACTATTAATGCTACTGTTATAAATGCCGACATGGTCAGTGAATCTATTTTACTTTACAAAACTATTTTCTAACAAACTATCAATTACAATTTCAACCAACCCGCGACTAGCTTAGGTGTATTACGGCTTCTTTAAGCAGTATATTGTTATGCGGCACCAGTGATGCTTTAGAAAGCGTGCGTGAAACTGCGAATATCAATAATCCTACAAAACCCATAAATATTCCGATCTCGTAAAAGTTAATGTGCCAGTTTGAACCCAGTGGACCAGGCATCAGCATCTGGTAGAAATCCAACCAGTGGCCGAATATAATAACCATTGCCATAAACGTAAGGGTGAAGTAATTACGCTTACTCGGGCGAGACATCAAAATAAGTATAGGCATACAGAAGTTGATGATGAAAGCGCCATAGAATATGATGCTGTATGGTCCCTGCTGACGCAATTTAAAATAAACTGTTTCCTCAGGCTGGTTACTGTACCATATCAACATGTACTGATCAAACCAAAGGTAAGTCCAGAATATACTGAAAGCAAACATGAATTTACCCAGGTCATGAAGATGCTCCTTATTTACTAGTTCAAGATTGCCTTGGTTTTTCAGATATACTACCCAAAGTAATATTAAAGCCATACCACTAACAAATGCGCTAGCAAATGTGTACCAGCTAAACATAGTAGAATACCAGTGTGGTTGTGTACTCATTATCCAGAACCAGGGAGTTGTACTCATCTGAGATAATGCATACACTAAGAGGAAAGCACCAGATAGACGAACAACATTCCAATATATTTTAGTACTGCCTTTAGGCGCTTTTTCTTGTGCTAAAGACATAGCACGAAACTTCAAACCAAAGAAAGACCATAAACCTATTGTAATAATCGAAAATGCTGCAAACATACCTGGATTAAGAAACGCTGATTTGCCTTCAAGTATCTTATCACCCTTAGGGTAAACCCATTCGTAGATGGGGTTATGACCGTCTATCTTAAATACAAATACAATAATAAAAGAAACCACCAACATTATAAGGCCAAACAGCCAAACATTGGCGCCTATAGCTTCCGGTACACGACGGTAGGCAACTATCCAGGAACCCTGTGCCAACGACGCTGCGGCCTGTACAAATACGCTTACCGTAGTAATAAGAGTAAAAAATATGGCATCCTGCAGCAGCACTACCCAAAACCTTGTCTTATCAAACTCATTACCGCCCAGCAGTGTTATACCACCTATCACCAAGGCTATCAGCCCAATAGCAATTAATGCTATACTCGTTGTTTTTAACCTTGCAGGTACTTCAAAACGTTCTGTCATCTTTAATCTTTTATATAGATAGAAGTTTCTTTATCTAATTAACTATTATCCTTTTTTTATTGTTGCATCTTTACTTGCTTTGTCAGCAGTAGGTGCCGTACTTGCTTGTGGTTTTGCCGAAGTGCTATCAGTAGCTTTAACAGCCGATCCAAATGCAAATGCATCACCACCATTTTCGGACTGCACCTTCTTTATGTAAGAGATGATCTGCCAACGTTGTTTATAATCGATCTGGCTGGCGTAAGATCCCATCATATTCTTGCCATACTTCACTGCAGCATACATCTGCCCAACAGGCATGTGCAGGTACTTGCCATCCTTAAAGTTGGCAGGCATTGCCGCAAATTTACCAGTAGTGTATAACGGCCCTTGCCCATCTAGGTTTGGCCCGTGGCAAATAGCACAATATATATTAAAGAGCCTGTTGCCTTCTTTCAGCTCATCCGCATTAAAGCGCATGGTGGTAGTAAAACTCTTGTATGATGTAGTATCACCCTCTACAAGATGGTCGGGCAACTGGTGCCCACGCGCTACAGTACCGGTCACAGGTAGCCGGCTTGTCTGGCTGTCTGTAAAGTTGGGGTTGCCTGTATAAGCATCGTAAGCGCGTGAATAGGTCATGTCCGGTGCATATGTCTTACCGGGATTCCGGTGGACACCATCACTATTGCACGCGGCCAAACCCAATCCTAACATCAGGCTTGCTGCTACTATGCTTTTGGTCTTATTCATATAAATAAAGTCAAAAATTCGATTGTCAAAATTCAATATTCAAATACGGTTCTTATGCGTTCAGCAGTTCATAGGGTTCCTGCTTATCCCAGCGGCCATACCACCAGCCTTCTTCAGCAACCTGCACAGATGTTTCTTTTGCACCTGTACTTTTCAAAAAGGTTACTACTTCTTCTTCAGATGCATGTTGTGTAAGCTCTATAGCTACCACAAAATAATCATCGGTCTGGCGCGGGTGAAAAACGTGCTTCTTTACACCTGGCATTATCTGGTTCAGGTAGCAGAAAGTAAGCACCATACCTACTGCAGCAAACAATACTGTAAGCTCAAAAGTAATAGGTATCCAAGCTGGAAGCGAAAAATGCGGCTTACCACCAAAATTCAAAGGCCAGTCAGACGTAAATATCCACGATATAAAGCCAAGTGCAGTGCTTGTACCGCAAAGACCAAATATAAAGCCGGCAATATGCAGGTCAGTTTCCTTCAATCCCAACGCATGATCAAGGCCGTGAACTGGGAAAGGTGTATAGACATCGTGCAGTTTGTAGCCGCTGCGGCGCACCTTTTTTATAGCCGGGAACAGCACTTCTTCATCATCGTAACATGCTACCGCAAATTTCTTAATAGCCATATTAATCTAGTTAGTTTGTATTAGTTAGTGAAGCTATCGTCTCACTTACTTTTATTACTTCTTACTTTTTCAACTTCAAATAATATCCACTCCCTTCCTTAAGCGTGGTGTGGCACTTCTTCATCCTCATGATGTGTTTCTATCACATGCACAAACTCTTCTTCCGTCATATCTTCAATATGCTTCATCTTTTTCTTATAGCTCTCGCCCGAAGTTTTCAGGATGAACTTAATTTCAGCTACTGCGATAACAGGGAAGTATTTAGAGAACAGGAAGTAGCAAGTGAAGAACAAACCAAATGTACCCAGGTAGAAACCAACTTCTGGCCATTGTGGGCTATAATATGCCCAACTACCTGGTATATAATCACGATATAGTGAAGTTACAATGATCACAAAACGCTCGAACCACATACCTATATTCACCACTATAGACATTACAAAGGTGAATGGGATATTACGACGCAATTTCTTTACCCAGAACAACTGTGGTGATACCACGTTACAAGTCATCATAGCCCAGTAGCTCCACCAGTATGGACCCAAAATACGCCATTGGAATGCAGCTTGCTCGTAAAGAACACCGCTGTACCAAGCCATGAACAACTCAGTAAGATAAGCTACACCCACAATAGAACCCGTAAGTACTATTACCTTATTCATTGCTTCCAGGTGACCAACTGTAATATAATCTTCAAGATGCAATATTTTACGGGAGATCACCAATAGTGTGTTCACCATTGCAAAACCAGAGAAGATAGCACCGGCAACAAAGTAGGGAGGGAAGATGGTAGTATGCCAGCCTGGTATAACCGAAGTAGCAAAGTCAAAAGATACTATGGTGTGTACTGAAAGTACCAGTGGCGTAGCCAAACCTGCAAGTACAAGAGCCAACGCTTCCTGGCGCTGCCAGTTTTTAGCTGTACCTGTCCAGCCGAACGATGCCAAACCATACATCATTTTTCTGAACTTAGTTTTTGCACGATCACGCACTGTTGCAAAATCGGGTACAAGACCTGAATACCAGAATAACAAGGATACTGTAAAGTAAGTAGAGATCGCAAACACGTCCCAAAGAAGGGGAGAGTTAAAGTTAGGCCATAACGGACCGCGTGAGTTAGGATAAGGAAGTACGAAAAAACCATCCCATACACGACCCATGTGGAATATTGGGAACTGGCCCGCACACATTACTGCAAATATGGTCATCGCTTCAGCAGCGCGGTTCACACCTGTACGCCAGCCCTGGCGGAACAATAAAAGTATCGCTGAGATCAACGTACCCGCGTGACCAATACCTACCCACCATACAAAGTTGGTAATATCCCAACCCCAGCCAATGGTTTTGTTTACGCCCCAGGTACCAAGACCCCAATACACCGCCCATGCTACGGAGAATACCCCGAACAAAAGCAATGCTACGGAGAAGAAGAAACCAACATACCACATGCGGCCCGGCTTCATCTCAATAGGACTGATAATATCTTCCGTCACCTGGTGATAATCTTTCTCACCATCTACCAGCGGTTCCCTTACAATCGACTCGTACTTTAAATGCATAGCACGTTATTAGTAAACTCTGTTATTAATTTATTTTATGTCGCTGTCCGTTATCCTTTCAGCTTCAGTTCCCGCAACCACGGGGTCAGTTTTTTCCTGTTCAGCACTTAAATGTGCAGGTTCATCATATCGTCAAGCTTCTCATCGCCACCAACTATTACTTCAGTGTTACGCACCTTGGCCAGGTAGTTTACATTTGGCAATGTGTGTATCTGCTCCAGTACATAGAAAGTACGTTCTCTCTGCTGTTGTGTACGTAGTTTGTATATAGCACTTTCCTTGTCATTCACGTTACCAAATACAATAGCATCGGTAGGGCAAGACTGCTGGCAAGCTGTACGTGCTTCACCATCCTTCATTGGGCGGCCAAGTTTCTTAGCAGTCAGTTTGGCATCTTGCAGGCGCTGTACGCAGAAGCTGCATTTTTCCATTACACCACGGCTACGTACTGTTACATCCGGGTTCAGTACCATACGCGTCAGGTCATCATTCAAACCATCACGACGGCCGTCTTCATAAATATTATCATCAAAGCAATCTGCTCCATTCCAGTCCATCCAGTTGAAGTGGCGAACTTTATAAGGACAGTTGTTTGCACAATATTTAGTACCAATGCAACGATTATAAGCCATTTGGTTCAAACCTTCGCTGCTGTGGTTGGTTGCTGATACCGGGCATACGTTTTCGCAAGGTGCGTTATCGCAATGCTGGCAAAGCATGGGTTGGAACACAGTCTGTATGCTATCTGGTTGGTCTGGTTTACCGCTGAAGTAGCGGTCTATACGCAACCAGTGCATTTCATGCGCAAGCAATACGTGTGTTTTACCAACAACAGATATATTGTTTTCAGCCTGGCAACCCATAACGCAGGCGCCGCAACCTATACAACTGTTCAAATCTATTGACATACCCCACTTGATACCAGGGGCAACATAGTTTGGATAAAGTGTACCATTTTCACGGAACTTTTCGTCCATGGTAAGCAGGTTCTCTTCAGTTGGTTCACCACCTTCAGATACCGGCTTACGTTTGTCCTCGGCATTTTCAGGTTGCCAAGGCATTTCTGTAAACTTACCTACTTCTTCAAACCTTTCTTTCAACAGGATATTAGTGTCCTTGCTGAATTCTTCAAAGGTCATTTCATGCAACACTGGTCTTCCTTCATAGCTATGATGCGTCTGCGTAATAGCTATTTCGTATAGTTTGTCTGTCTTATCAACAGTAATGTTAGTATTGTAAGCATCAAAGGTTACACCATTTGACGTTAAGAAAGGATATACATTTTTACCACCCTTAGTATCGTCGCTTGCAGCAGCCATACCTACCTTAGCATCGCGGCCATAACCTACGGCTACGGCTACTACGTCGTTGTGCATACCTGGTACCACTACTATTGGCAGTTGTACTTCTACGCCATTAGACTTGATGCTGATAACATGCTTCTTAGCATCAACTTCGTTCTGGCCTGTCAGCTCTGCACCAAGTTCTTTTGCTCTTAGTGGAGAAAGACATGCATAGTTATCCCATGTTGCTTTCGTTATAGGATCTGGCATTTCATGCAGCCATGGGTTGTTACTCCATACACCACCATGACCCATTGAAACTTTCTGGTAAACAACCAGCTCCAAAGCGCTTCCTGGCTTCATTGCCTGTATCTTACCAATTGCATCTGCAACATTACCTGTGAATGCAGCACCGCCATTAACCATTTCGCCTGCGGGTTCTACTACACCATCCTGCAACGCTTTGTCAAAATTCTCCTGGCCACCCAACTTGGTACTCCAGTAATTTTTCCAGTAGTCGCCGTAGGTTTGGGTAGATCCTGCCCATGTCATCAGGCTATCCTGCATGGCGCGGGTCTTGAATAATGGTGCAATACCTGGCTGCATCAAGCTGAAATAGCCTGGTTTAGGTTCGGCATCACCCCAGCTTTCCAGGAAGTTATGATCAGGAACTACGTATTTACATTTTTGAGCTGTTTCATCCAGGCGATCTGCAAAAGATACAGTCACAGGGATCTTAGCCAGCATATCGCCAAAAGCTTTACCGTCAGCGTATTCATATACAGGGTTCACACCGTGTATCATTAATGCGCCCACCTGGCCCGCTTTTACAGCAGCAACCAAAGCCATCATGTCGCTGTCCATACCTTGTTTGTAATTGCTGGTTACTGTCCAGTTTACGGTATTTCCATTTGCGCCGGCCTTATCGTTTATTGCGTTTATTACAGTCTGTACGCTTACATTGTTACTGCCCGATACTACAAGACCATTGCCTTTCTTCAGGTCAGCAGCTGCGTTCTCAACCAATTCATTCAGCTTGGGGCTGCTCAGGTTAGGTTTAGCGCCTGTTGTCAGTGCGTTGTATAGTGCTACTGCTACTGCACCCATTTCAGATGGTTTGCAAGTTGCCCTATGGTCAGCATTAGCGCCACTTATAGTGTGGTTAGCTTCAAACTGGTAATGCTTAGATAATTTCAGATTCTTTGCGCTTATCCTTCTGCCTTTAGAATAACCTTTGGCAAATTCAATAGGCGATAACCATGTACCCAGGAAATCTGCACCAAGACTTACAATGGTCTGTGCTTTTTCAAAATGGTATGTAGGTAAAGTTGCTTTACCATAACTGGCCTGGTTAGCCAATATCATACCCGAATATGAAACAGGGTCGTAAACCACGTGCTTTACATTCGGGTACTTGGTGGTAAACTGGGTAATTATATCCCTGGTGCTAGGGCTTAGTATCGTACCTGTAAGCAGGTACGCGGTTTGTTTGTTTGCTTCCAGTCCTTCCTTTATGCGGCGGTCTATTGCTTCATAAGTTGCTTCCTGGCCATCAGCCAATGGAGCGCGAAGACGGGCTTTATCATATAGGTTAAGAACTGATGCTTGCACCCTGGCAGATGTACCACCATGCGTAACAGACGAAAGTTCGTTACCTTCTATTTTAATAGGACGGCCATCCCTTGTTTTTATCACAATAGCACAGTAGTCGCCATTGTCTGCAAAGGTAGATGCGTAATAATTAGGTACGCCTGGCGTTATATCTTCTGGCTTAATGGCATATGGTATGGCCTTGCGCACAGGCATTTCGCAACTGGCTACCAGTGTGGCTGCCAATGTGCTGAAACCCAAAAACTTCAAAAAGTCGCGGCGAGGCGTAGTTGCATCCATCAGGTCTGTACTCAGCCCAAATGGCAAGTCTTCCTTGAATTCATTTTCAACCACCTGCTGATGAGCCGATGTATTATTCAGCTCCTCAAGTCCCTTCCAATATTGTTTTTGACTCATATTGTGTGATCCGGTAAAAATATGTTCCGAATATTGTTTCTAATTAAAAAAAATCAACTTCCAATTTCAATACTAGTAGTGGCATTTCTGGCACTCGGTACCACCTATATCCTCAACTGTTACGCCAGTACGTTTGCCGGTTTTCAGTTCCTGATGGTATTTTTCAAAAATACTGTAGTAGTCATTGTTAGCAAACTGCACCTGTGTCTGGCGGTGACAGTTAATACACCAGCCCATAGACAATGGAGCAAATTGATAAACTTCATCCATTTCCTGTATAGGACCGTGACAGCGTTGGCACTGTACCTGTCCTACTTTCACGTGCTGTGAGTGGTTAAAGTAAACATGGTCTGGCAGATTGTGTATCTTAACCCATTGTATTGGGGTTGCTTTGATATTGCCTTTCGCGTCGCGGTTGTATTGTTTTGTTTCCGGGTTCCAGCCTGCATATTTGTACAGTTCCTGTATTTGTGCAGTACCGTCTATGTGCTTGCCTTCAGCAGTTACCAGCGGATGATCTGCTTCACCTGTGTATGAGTTGATCTGTTTGTGGCAGTTCATACATATATTAGGTGAAGGTATCATAGCCTGGCGGCTCTTTTCAGCGCCCGCGTGGCAATATAAACAGTTGATCTGGTTGATACCAGCGTGTACTTTGTGTGAGTAGAATATAGGTTGCAATGGTTGGTAATTCTGCTGGCGGCCCAGGCCTATAGCGCCATTCACCATCCAGTAACCTGCAAATACAAATACCAGTATAGCTACTATCGCTATTACCAGCTTATTGCGCATGAAAGGTATTTCCTTTTCATTAGGTACTCCTTCTATAGTATTTGATGTGCGTTTCAGGGAAACGTTAGCGCGCCATAATATAATAGCAAGGGTCAGCAATGCAATGGTCACCATTACATATACCCAGTTATAAGAACTGTCTTGTGCAGCACCTGCGTTAGGGTTGCTTGAGCCTTCTGGTGCAGTTGCTGTTACCGGCGCTTTATAATCATCAACATATTTAAGTATAGCATCGATCTCTTCCTTGCTCAGTGCAGGGAAAGCGGTCATTTGCGTTTTACCGAACTTGTTGTACAAGTCGTTTGCAAACTTATCGCCACTGGCTATTACAGCCGATGAGTTATGTACCCAGCCATATACCCAGTCATGGCTAGGAAAAGACTTGTCCACGTTCTGCAGGGCAGGGCCGGTCGCATCTTTAAGTGGGTTGTGGCACGATGCACAATTGGATTGGAACAGAGCCTTCCCGTCTGGTGCGGCAAATGCTGAAAAATTGCATGCAAATAAAGCAATTACAAAAATTATTGCACTATGGGCGAGTCTCCGGAACAACGGCTTTAATGATTCTGGCACAGGAAAAAATTTGAATATTAACGTTCCTTTTTGGTAAAAGCGTTGGCGAAATTACAACACAATCCCCAAAATTTACACACAATGTTGAAAAAATGTTTCGCAAGCCCAGCAAGGCTTTCGGCCATTTTTTCGTTATTTTTTATTTCTTAATGTCATTTTTTTGTCACCGGATTCGGGCATTGATACCCTTTTTATTACAGTTTTGTGACCATAAAAATTCCCGATTTAGCAAATAACGCCTTAAGAATAATGCATAAATATAATGTGGAAATTCCTTTAATTGGTAGCTTCCCATTTTCTTTTTTACATTCTTTATATTACACTATATGCTACCTGTCCGTCCGCCATCAACCGGAATACTAGTGCCATTCACGTAGCTGGCCGCCGGTGTGCACAAAAATGCAACCATTGCCGCTATTTCCTCAGGCTTTCCTATACGGTGGGCGGGCACTTCGTTTATCATCTCCTGTTCTATCTCCGCCTTATCCTTATGTTGGGTTGCCGCTTTGTTCTGCATAATAGTATCCAGGCGCCCTGTTGCGGTACTGCCAGGTAATACATTATTTACGGTTATCCCATATTGGGCAGCTTCATTGGCCATGGTTTTAGCCCAGCTTGCCACCGCGCCACGTATTGTGTTTGACACACCCAGGTTTTTCAGGGGTATCTTAACAGAGGTCGATATGATATTTACTATGCGGCCCCAACCTTCAGCTTGCATACCGGGCAATAAAAGCGTTGCCAAAATATGGTTGCAAATCAAGTGCTGCTGAAATGCCTGTATAAAACTCTCTGGTTTCGCATTCATTACCGGACCACCCGCGGGGCCGCCCGTATTATTTATAAGTATGGTTATGTTCTTATCCTTTATATATGCAGCTACTACATCATGCACTTGGTCAGGATGATCAAAATCTGCAACCAAGTAGCTATGATGCTGGCCTTGGGTAGCATCTAAAGTTGCTACTGCCTGGGCCAGCTTTTCACCACTGCGCGAAATAAGGATACATGTTGCACCCAACTGTGCCAGTTCCTGTGCGCTGGCAAGGCCTATACCCTGGGTGCTGCCGCCTATAAGCGCGGTTTTGCCCTTTAAACTTAATGATAACATGCGTATGGTTGTATTTGGGTGCTAAAGTAAGGTAAGAACAAGAAAAGAGGGCAATTGTTTGAAATTCAAAAACAAAGTTCTTTTAAATAAATATATTTAACTTTAAACAAAAATAAACTATGAAAACCCACCTATCAATGTTTATACTATCAATGTTGTTACTCCTTACAGCATGTGATAAAAAAGGAAAACCGGTTACAGTTCCAACGAAGCAACAAAGCCAGGATCTTCCCTAGCAAAAATTGTTCGGCATATATATGTATCACGGGTATGATTCCTGCGTTTATAATTACGTTCACGATCCTAATGCCCACTACTGTAATCCTATTTCCGAACAGTTAACCATATTAAAGATTAATGATACTTCTCTTATTGTAACAGGAGACAGATTTACATCTACTGATAGCCTGTTTGTATTGGTAAGAAAAGATACTATCAACAAGCGTTTTTATTTCAGCAACTACTATATGGGTACCCAAATGGTCTCACTCATGTATTATTATTTATCAGATAGTACTGTATTTACCTTTGCTACTCCTTATGACGCAGGATTTTACGAGCACATGTTATCCAATCCTTTCTAAACTAACTGCTGAATCCAGATTTAGCAGTGCTACATTATATCATCCTTTAAAATTGTAAGTCTTTAAAACAGTCCCGCGCATTTGCGTTAATTTTGCATTTATGTTTAATTATTTAGAGGGGTTGAATGAGCCGCAGCGCGAAGCTGTGTTGCATCATGAAGGGCCTATAATGATAGTGGCGGGTGCAGGCAGCGGCAAAACCAAAGTTCTTACTACACGCATAGCACACCTCATGCAAAATGGGGTAGATGCATTTAATATATTGGCACTCACCTTTACCAACAAGGCTGCGGCCGAAATGAAGGAGCGTATTGAAAAGATATTGGGCAATAATGAGGCACATAATCTCTACGTAGGCACCTTTCACTCTGTTTTTGCGCGTATGCTGCGTGCCGAGGCTAATAAGCTGGGCTACCCCAATAACTTTACTATTTACGATACCGATGATGCAAAGGGGATTATAAAAAGTATTGTACAGGATATGAACCTGGATGATAAGCACTACAAACCTGCTTTCATTTACAACCGCATATCGGCAGCAAAAAACAGTCTTATCGATCCTGCTACATACAAACAGGATTCGAGCATACAGCGCGAAGATGCACATAGCAAACGCGAGTTGATAGGCGATATATATGATGCCTACCAGAAAAGGTGCTTTAAGAACGGCGCTATGGATTTTGATGATCTGCTCTTCAAAATGTATATACTGCTCACCAACTTCCCGGAAGTACTGGCCAAGTACCAGCACCGTTTTAAGTTCATACTTATAGATGAGTACCAGGATACTAACCTTGCACAGTACGCTATTATAAAAATGCTGGGGGCAGTGCACGAAAATATTTGTGTGGTGGGCGATGATGCACAAAGCATCTATTCCTTCCGCGGAGCCACCGTACAAAACATATTGCAGTTCCAGGACGATTACGAGGATGTAAAAGTGGTGAAGCTGGAACAGAATTACCGCAGCACACAAAGCATTCTTGAAGTAGCCAATACCATCATCAGCAAGAACAAGAACCAGATACCTAAAAACCTCTGGACAGACAATGACCAGGGCGAAAAAATAGTGCTTGCCCGCACTATGACAGATAATGACGAAGGTCGTTTCGTGGCCGATGCAATTACCGAGCAAAAGCTCCGCAACCATTACCATAATAAAGACATAGCTATTCTCTACCGCACCAATGCACAGAGCCGTTCTTTTGAAGAAGCGCTGCGCCGCATGAACATTACGTACAAGATCTATGGTGGTGTTTCATTCTACCAGCGTAAGGAAGTAAAAGACTTACTGGCCTATCTGCGCTTGCTGGTAAATACCCAGGACGAAGAGAACCTGAAACGCATCATCAACTACCCTGTACGCGGTATAGGTAAAACCAGTGTCGAAAAGATAATGGTCATAGCCAACAACAGTGGCAAAACCTTTTGGGAAGTACTGGAGCAACCCGAGATGCATGGCATCAAAGGGGCTGGTGGCGCAGCCATAGAAAGGTTTGTAACTATGGTTAAAAGCTTCCAGACCCTGCCGCACAAAATGAATGCTTACGATGTTGCATTTGCAGTAGGCAAACATACCGGGCTGGTACAGGAACTGTATAATGATAAGAGTGTGGAAGGCCTTGCGCGCTATGAAAATATACAAGCCCTGCTGAACAGTATAAAAGAGTTTACCGAAACACCCGATGAAGAAGGTGAATTGCAGGATAAAAGCCTGGGTAGCTACCTACAACAGATAACTTTGCTTACCGATGTAGGTAAGGAAGATGAAGATGCTGACGCAGTAAAACTGATGACCATACATGCGGCAAAGGGACTTGAGTTCCCATGCGTATTTGTGGTAGGTCTTGAGGAAAATTTATTTCCAAGCTCTATGAGCCTTTACGACCGTGCCGACCTGGAAGAAGAGCGCCGTTTGTTCTATGTCGCCATAACACGCGCAAAGCACAAACTCTGGATCACCTATGCCAACAGTCGTTACCGTTTCGGCCAACTGGTGTCAAATGATCCCAGCCGTTTCATAGAAGAAATACCCGAAGCTCACCTCGACCGTTCCTTTACCGGTATGGCCAACCAGGCAAGGGGTTCTGTGAACGCATTTGGCAACATGCTCAACCAGTCTTTCGATAAGATGCCATCGCTCAAAAAGCTGGCCGATAAATTATCCCAGACCGCACCGCCGGCACACAACCCGGCTAGCGATTTTAAACCAGACGATGCCAGCCTCATGACCACCGGTATGACCGTTGAACACCAGAAATTTGGCTTTGGTAAAATAACAGGTATAGAAGGTGGCGCCAACAACCGTATAGCAACAATAGATTTTAGCGGCGGTCATGGGCAAAAAAAGATCATGCTCAATTTTGCCAAATTGAGAATAGTAACCGAGGGATAAAACTTTATTTTATATAATTTCAACACGCCTATGCTATCGGTCATTTATACCAATGCATAGGCGTACTTTTTTAAAAGTGAGTTATCCTCTCATAATAATAGCCCTTTATCATTTTGATAGTCTTCCTATTCTCCTATAATGCAGCTATTGTGGCTTAAAGGCCTTAAACGGTCACAAACAACCTTTCAAAACAAAAAATATTGTTAATGCCCCCACTTTGGCACCGCTTTTGAATTACAGTAATCCTAAACGAAAAGTGACCATGTCATCTTCATTGGATGTTCCCCTCGTCAAGGGTAAAGTAATAGAACTCAACAGCGGATTTAAGGCTTTAATAGCCGATGAAACACATAAAAAATTTGCAGCTGATATTTGTGAAGAAATGTACACATCAGCTTTGGCCCGTGGTACTGGTATATCTAAAAGGAAACCCGAATACCTGGAGCATAAAATGATGGAAGGTGATGCTGTAATAGTGATAGCACCTGATGGCAACTGGGCTGGTTTTAGCTATATAGGTGCATGGAACAACAACCAGTTTGTTTCTAACTCTGGTCTCATAGTATCTCCAAACTACCGCCAGGCTGGTGTTGCCAAAATGGTGAAGAAAAGGATATTTGAACTGAGTCGCGAAAAATATCCAAATGCACAGATATTCGGTTTAACTACTGGTCTTGCTGTAATGAAAATAAACAGTGAACTGGGTTACGAACCGGTAACTTATTCTGAGCTGCCACAGGACGATGCCTTTTGGGAAGGTTGCAAAAGCTGCGTAAACTTTGATATACTTACCAGCAAGGGCCGTAAGAATTGTTTATGTACAGCCATGCTCTACAACCCTGCCGATCATGTAGCAGAGGTTAAACCCGCTGCCAAGGTGAGAGAAATGCAGGTGTATGCAAACCGTGCACACAGGTATGCAGGAAATGCTTAAACGCGATAATAGTATAAACAATGAGAGGTGAACTTAGATTCACCCCTCATTGTTTAGTTTAGTTTCTTTCCTCGAAAAAGTAAGATTAATAACCGAACACTCTTCTTGATGCCCGGCTTAAAGCTATTGTCGTTTGTGTGTTTTGTACTTCAGATAATATGTGGCTTGCTCATAGCTTATTCAATGTTGAATTCTAAAGACAAAAATATCCTGCCAGACGATTACAACTTACAACACCTAGATAAAGCAGATGGCACAATGTCATCACTCAAATATCTACGTCTTAACTCTCCTTTGGAATATAACGACCATAAAAAGCCCCTGTGCCTTTGGCATCAATGCGCCCTACAACAACTTCTACCGAACTATTTGACAATTCAAATTTTGGCCGCAAATGGAAATGTTCTCTAGCACCAACAGGAAGGTCAACTATACCTTCTTGGTCAAGATCAGCCAATTTTAATAAGAGATTGGCCAAAGACCTTAATCCTTCAGGGTCACCATGGATTTGAACCTCTTTCCAATATTCCATTTTACCATCATATTCTTCTTCATATTGGTCCACTATTATATCCAGGTGACCAGTAATTACTGATTTGAATTTATTCATCATCCTGGTAATAGCATAATTAATATATTAAATAATACTTAGCTAGAGAATAGATCCCTCACCTCCTGATCACCACCTCCACCCGTCTGTTCTTATCCCTACCCTCTTCTGTATCGTTAGTGCTTATTGGGCTAGCCTCTCCCCAGCCCTGAGCTTTCATCATAGCCTCGTCAATACCATATTTGAGTATCTCGGTTTTTACCAGCCCTGCGCGCACGTAAGATAGGTGTTCGTTCAGCATAGGTGTACCCGTGTTATCGGTATAGCCATTAATCATGATCACCACTCCTTTTTCAAGCAGCCATGGGCTTAATACCTGTTGTATGGCTATCTTGTCACTATCGGTTAGTGTAGCGCTGTTCAGCGGGAAGTTTATTATAGTTATCAAGCTATCATTTATCGGTTTCACATAGTCTTGGGACAGCAACGCAATGTTTTCATTAAGCAGGCCCGGCAGTGTATCACTATTAAAATACAGCGTGTCGCTCAGGTCGGTGTAACCTATCCTGTCTGCTTGCAGTACATATTTTTTGCCTTTTATCAGGGTTATCATATAGCTGCCGTCTCCCCTGTTACTCAGGAAGTGGTATAGCGGAGTTCCGGTCTGCGCATCGTTTATATAGATGCTGGCGTAGTTCAGTTTCTCTTTGCTTATGCTGTCAAACACATATCCCTTCAGGGCACAAACCGGTAATGGCTTGTAGGCATCAGGCATCGGGCATTCATAAATATCGTAGTCGCCTTCTATACCATTTTTGTCAGACGACAGGTACATTTTCTTCCCGTCCATTGTCACACTTACGCTGTTCTCGTCACCTGTACTGTTTATGGGGTAACCCATGTTATACGGCGGCGACCACATGCTGTCGTTATAGCGGCGGGTTACAAAAATGTCCTTGCCTCCCATGCCCGGGTGCCCGTCGCTGGTAAAGTACAGGGTATGGTTATCTATGTGCAGGTATGGCGCTGTTTCGTTGCCTGCTGTATTTATGGTTGGCCCCAGGTTTTGCGGGGGCAGCCAAAGGCCATTATCAAAACGGGCTACATAAAGGTCGTAGCCACCATAGCCTCCCGGGCGGTTGCTGGCAAAAAATAACTCGCGGTTATCGGCAGAGAGGCAGGGCATTCCTTCGTAATCAGGAGTGTTTATGGTAGCACCAAAACTTTCCGGTGCCGACCACGCGCTATCCACTGCATTGCGGTATGCTAGGTACAAGTCGCAACCGCCCTGTCCCCACCCGTTCTCACTGCGGTTCTCACAACGGGTAAAGAACAAGTAGTGCCCGTCAGCCGACACCATCTGTGCCGACTCCTGGTCGGGCGTATTCAACGGGGCGCCCATATTCTTAGCAGTATGCCACCCTCCGCAGCTATCGGGCAATGCATAGTAAAAGTCTTCGTCAATATTATTATGTCGGCGGGTAAAGTAAAACGTCAGCGAATCTGCCGATAGAGAGGGAAACATCTCAGGGCTGGTAGTATTTATCCTCGGGCCCATATTCACAGGGGTATCTGCCACCGGGTGCAGCAATGCCTTGCGCACAAAATTGGCTTGTTGCTCCAGTTTCTTCCATTCTGCGTTATTCTGTGCCGGCATGTAAGCGCCAATAATGGCCAGTGCGGAATCTGGTTGGTTATCATAAAGCAAACTGCGCGCATACGGCCGTGCAAACGCTGCATATCCATTCTTACAGTTCTTCATAGCCTGGTTAAATATGAAGCTGGATGTAGTGTATTTGTGCATTTTGTAATACCATTCGCCCATTACACTGTATGCATCGGTATAGGCTGGGTATTCGGCAATGGCTTTCCACATCTCGTTGCACGCGTCGTCCTTTTGCCATTTGGCATTGTATTCCAGTGCCTGCTCATAGTGGCGCACTGCCTTTGGCGGCGCCTGCCCGAAAGCAGTAGCCAACAGGCACGTAAAAACGGTCAGCAATGTAAGTTTCAAACGCATGCGTACGTCGAAAATACTCAAAATTAACAAGCGTGCATATTCTTCATAATTGCGAACTTCGTAAATGGTAGTTTACGTCAGATCAATATATGAATACTAATATTATTACATGCCCAAATTGCAATACGCAATTTGAACCTACAGCTGCGCTGGAGCAATCTATAAAAGAAAGCATGCGCAAGGAATTTAACGGCAGGTGGGAAGAAGAGGTAAAGAAGCGGGAAGAACAATATAAGCAACGCGAAATACTGTTGCTGCAGCAAAAACAGGAGGCCGAAAAGGTTGCACATAATCGCACGCTAGAGCTGCAACGCGATTTTGAGCTGCAGCGGAAAAAAATAGAAGAGGATGCACACCGCCAGGCGGCTGTAACCACACAAGCCGACTTTGAACACAAGCTAAAACTGCTGGAAGAAACCAACAAAGCCAATGCCGATAAGCTAAAGGAAGCACGCGACCGCGAGATGGACTTTCTGAAAAAAATGGAAGCCCTGCAGGCACGCGAGGCCGAACTGGAAGTAGCAACTCAACGCAAGCTGATGGAAGAACGCACTCGCCTGAGCGAACAGATACGCAAAGAAGAGGACGAGAAAAGCAAGGTTCGCGATGCCGATCACCAAATGCGCCTGAAAGAATTGGAAAAACAACTGGACGACCAACGTAAACTAGCCGAAGAAATGCGCCGCAAGGCTGAACAGGGCAGTATGCAGCTACAGGGCGAAGTGCAGGAACTGGCGCTGGAGGCATTATTAAAACATACTTTCCCTTTCGATATCATTAGCGAGGTAGGCAAGGGTGTAAAGGGTGCCGATTGTATACAAACAGTACGCAATAACTATGGGCAGGAATGCGGGAAGATCATCTACGAGAGCAAGCGCACCAAAGACTTTAGCCCCGAATGGATTGAGAAACTAAAAGCCGACAGCCGTATGCTGGGTGCCGATGTTGCCGTGATCGTTACCCAGGCTATGCCAAAAGATATGCCCAACTTCGGACAGAAAGATGGGGTATGGATTTGCAACTTTACCGAAGCAAAGGCGCTTATACATGTACTGCGCGACTTGGTGGTGCAGGTTCACAGCGCCCACACCAGCCACGATAATAAAGGCGATAAGATGGCACTGCTGTACAACTACCTCATCAGTGCAGAGTTTGCAGGCCAGTGGGATGCAATACGTGAAGCTTTTATGAGCATGAAAATGTCTTTAATAAAAGAACGCGACCAAATGGAACGCATATGGAAGAGCCGCGAAAAGCAACTGGAGAAAGTGCTCCTTAGCGCCACTCACATCAGGGGTTCTATAGATGGCATTGCGGGTATGGAATCTATCGATCTCAACCTTCTGCCAGAAGATAGGTACACGCTGGATTAGTGTTAGCTTTCCTTCAAATCTCCACCTTCCTCTTTAGGTTGCGTAGCTGCTGCTTTAGCTTCCTTCCAGTAGGTTATCCATTGTTCGGGTGTCAATGCATCATCTACGCTAAAGTTGCCAATTTTGGTACGGCGCAGTGCCTGCAGGTAGCCGCCACAGCCCAGTGCTGCTCCAAAGTCATTGGCCAGGCTACGTATGTAGGTTCCTGTGCTGCACAGTACTCTAAAATGTACTTCTGGCATTTGTATAGCAGTAATTTCAAACTCAGCAATAGTTATAGACCTGGCATCTAGTACTACTTCTTTCCCGGCTCTTGCCAGGTCGTAAGCCCTTTTACCATCTTTTTTAATGGCAGAGTGTATGGGCGGCATTTGTAGTATGTCACCGGTAAACTGCGCTGTAGCAGCATATATCTGCTCCGGCGTTATATGGTCAACAGGTTTTTCTTGTTCAGGAGTACTTTCCAGGTCAAAGGTAGGTGTCACTGCTCCCAGGTGTATGATGCCGGTATATTCTTTCGGCAATTGCTGGTAGCCTGATATCTGCTTGGTCATTTCGCCCGTGCAGCAAATAAGCAGGCCTGTAGCCATTGGGTCCAATGTACCTGCATGCCCTATTTTAGCGCGCATAGATATCTTTAGCTTGTGTATCGCATCAAACGATGTCCATGTGTAGGGTTTATCTACCAGCAGCACAGCGCCGCGTTTCAACTCTTGTGGTAACGGCAATTTCTTCATTGCTGCAAAGATAGTTGGTATTGCCGGGTAACGAAATAGGATAGCTTTGAAGATCAAATCATTTTATTCCGCAGTGCCGTTGACGAAATAAAAGCTAACAGACGGCGCAGTCAATTTCTTATATATCGCCATAGCTTTAGCACCGCGAAATATGATATATCTTTACAGCTTATGAGTTTTTTCAGATCAGGGCGCAGGCCTTTTTTGATAGCGGGGCCTTGCAGTGCAGAATCAAGGGAACAGGTGATGGAAACGGCAGCGGCTTTGCAAAAATTGCCAGTACACCTATTTCGTGCAGGAGTATGGAAACCCCGTACCAAACCAGGCTCTTTTGAAGGCGTTGGTGAACAGGGATTGGCATGGCTCAGGGAGGTAAAAGAAACCCACTGGCTTCCTGTAGCTGTTGAAGTTGCAGAGCCTGTACATGTGGAGCTGGCACTTAAGTATGGTATAGACGTACTCTGGGTGGGTGCCCGTACCACGGTAAACCCTTTCCAGGTGCAACGCATAGCCGATGCACTTAGGGGTGTACATATACCCGTAATGGTAAAAAACCCGGTTACACCTGATGTAGATATGTGGCAGGGTGCCATTGAGCGGTTGGAGCATGCGGGTATAAACCAGATAGCCGGTGTACACCGGGGCTTTACAGGGTACAATACTCCTGGTGGCAACCGCAATCACCCCAACTGGCCCATACCAATAGAGCTGAAACGCCGGAAACCTGAATTATCTATATTTTGCGATCCCAGCCACATAACTGGCCGCAGGGATGCTATAGCCGAAATGTCTCAGCGTGCTATGGACTTGCATTTTGAAGGGTTGATGATTGAAACGCATCCTCATCCTGATGCTGCACTTAGCGATGCCGCCCAGCAAATAACACCAGCCGCCCTGGAACAGTTGCTGAAAAAACTGGTACTGAAGAACGAGTACAGCGCCGACATGACCAACGGCATGGAGCTGGAGTATTTGAGACAGGTGATGGACAGTCTGGATACGGAGATAATAGACCTCGTTGCCCGGCGAATGCAGATAAGCGGCGAAATAGGTGCGCTGAAAAAGGCAGCCAACATGACCGTGTACCAGCCCGAACGCTGGCGCGAAATAGTTGAAAACCTTACTACTCGTGCAAATGGACCATCAAATCTTTCCCGCGAATTCATAATAAGTTTGTACGAAGTGATACACCACGAGAGTATTAAGAAACAACTTGCTATATTGCAGGGAACGCCAGACCAAAACATTAAATAACATTTACTTTTAAATAATTAAAGAACATTGGCCCTCAAGCAGCATCTTGACGAGAAAATTAGGTTTGAACAGCAGGTGGACAATTCACGGTCTTATGTATTGCCGTTTATAGAACAAACAATGCCCTTGCACGGCGGTACCCGTGTATTGGAAGTAGGTTGTGGCGAGGGTGGTGTATTGATACCTTTTGCTGAGCGTGGCTGCATTTGCGTAGGAGTAGATCTCAATCCCCTGCGTATAGATATAGCGAACGATATATCTGCAAAAGAAGTAGCTGCTGGCAAAATGGAATTCTTGTACAAAAATGTTTACGACGCAGATTTTCTGGAGCGGTTCAAAGGTTTCTTTGATGTTATTATTCTAAAAGATGCTATAGAGCATATACCAGAGCAGGAAAAGTTTATACCCTACCTCAAAAATTTCCTCAAAATAGGCGGGCAGATCTATTTTGGTTTCCCCCCATGGTACATGCCATTTGGCGGTCACCAGCAGATTTGCGAGAAGAAGATCACCAGCATGCTGCCTTGGTACCACATACTGCCCAATTTCCTCTACAAAGGCATCCTCAAATTGGCGGGTGAGAATGAAGGCGTGCTAAAAGAATTAGGCGAGATAAAAGACACCCAGATCACCATAGAAAGGTTCGAACGCATTTTAAAGAAAAGCGGATTAAAGGTGCTGAACAAACAACACTATCTCATCAACCCTATATACAAGTACAAATTTGGACTACAGCCTCGCAAGCAATGGGCACCGATCACACATCTGCCCTACCTGCGCGACTTTATAACTACATGTGTGTATTATACGGTGGGTTAAAATATATAAATGTCAAAATGAGAAAGTCCCGGATCTCCGGGACTTTCTCATTTTGACATTTATAGTACAAGTTATTTATTAAATATAGTGTACTTCACTTGCACTTGCATATAGTTACGATCCAGGTACTTGTCATACGGCATTACAATATTGGTAATACCGCGGCGGTAGAAAAGGCCTGCTTTTATGCGGTTGGTAAGGGTGTATTCAGTTTTGCCTACAAGGCCCATATCAAATTGTGGTACTAGTTTGTCTGTGGTTACATCGGCGGTAGCATTTGCTGTGTTTTGCAACAGTTGCTGCATATCGGCGCCCACACCAACAGATATACGCTTATATACATTATACCCTACTGTTGGGGTAAACTGTGCATAGTAAATACCAAAGCTGGTAGCTTTGCTAGCCATAGTTTGCACAGGTTGTGCATCATCGCCACCAGGTATGCTCAGCTGCTTGGTAGTAGCAGCCAGCTTGGCGGTAGGCGTTAGTGTACTTACCGTGTATTCTGTTTTACCTGCATTGCTATTGTTTACAAAAGCTACATCACCTTCTATATACATCTTTGCACTGATCATGGTTTTAGCCGTCACACCTAGGGTGTACCCTGCAGATTGGTTACCATGGTTAATGCCACCCAGTACACTTATAGAAGACTTTAGTCTGTCACTTTTCCGCTCTTCGGGTTCATACAGCCTGTCGCTATAGGCAAAAGAATTGGCAACTGCCTGGCGTGTGTCAGGAGCTTCATCAGGCACACCTTTCAGCATGGTTTCAGCAAGGTGCAGATCTTTATTTATATTGTTTTGCAACAATTGGCGGTTGTGTGCACCTAAAAACAGGTTTTCAAAAGGATTAGATGGCTTGTGAGTTACAGTTATATTCTTAGGTACGTAAGCAGTATAGTTATAAGGCAGTGTGTTAGGCTGGGTAGCAGGGACCGCAGGGGCAACATAAGTAATTTTTTGTGCAGCCGGTTTGTGCATAGCGGCAGCAACAGCAGGCTCAGCCTTGTGGTGTACAAGGGCGGGCAGCGATATGATCATAGCCAGCGACGCTGCTATGGAGCTAAAAGATACTATGGCAGCCATTGGCAACCATAAAAGCATCTTGCTTTTATTCGGCTTTTTGTCCAGTTGCTCCGCAAGCCGGTCCCAGTTTTTGGGATTGTATGCGAAGTCGCCCTGATCGTATTTTGACTTGATCAGTTCGTCAAATGCTCTTGCTTTCATAATTCACCTTTAACGGATCACTCTTTTTTAATTTTTTTTGCAACAAACTTCGCGCCTGGTGCACATGCCATTGCGAAGTCTTTTCACTTATTTTAAACTGGGCCGCTATCTCTGCATGATTGTAGCCCTCAAATACAAACAAATTAAATACAGTTCTGGTCATTACTGGCAACGACTGTATCACGCTTACCAGCTCCTTAAATTCCATGTTCTCGAGTCCTGTATTACCTACCGACGATGTAATGTTGTCCTCTGGCGGTACTGAGTTCACGTGCATGATCATACTCTGTTTCAGATCCTTTGTACGCAGGTAGTCCAGGCAGGTATTTACCATTATGCGGCGCATCCAGCCCTCAAAAGAGCCCTGATTCGCAAACTTGGATACATTATTGAATATTTTAAGGAACCCATCATTCAGTAGTTGCTCCGCATCTTCCATGTCTTTTGCGTAGCGCGCGCACACCTTCAGAAACATACTGTAGTATATTTTATACAGATGCTCCTGCACTGTGCGGTTTTTATCCCTGCACCCGGCTATTATTTCCTGTTCAGAATATGCGGGCATGATGGTAATGGTGTTACATAATATTAGCTAATTTCCTGCTTCATTCCTCATTTTTTTAATTGCACTCTATGCAACTGGCACTCGTTATAGTATAATACAATAGGTGCAGCGGCAATTTGGGTTTGGTTTTTTCGTAACGTTTTATGCCTTTTAGGGTATAGAAAGTAATACGATAACTATAGTTTTTTATAGTGTTCATCATACTAGTAACGTTTAAGCATGAAACTATTTTTGCTGCTTTGTACCGGTACGCATGCAGCTACACTTATATAGACGTAGCTATTTCAAAAAAAATTGGGTCGCTATTGAAAAAAAATTGAAATTATTTTTCCCAAACAGCAAAAAACGACCAATTCGGGATATTCTGGGACTTATGCAAGCTAACTATTTGCGTTTGGAGGCTTCCACCTTGCATCTGCCTTACTGCATTTAAAACATTTTTATACCTTTCAAACAAACATGCCCAATCGTCCCACATATCTTGATCACAGTGCTAAAAGCTTCTTTAGGTTTCCAGACAATAACTGGCTGCCTATAGCGCTATTGATCATCATTACCTTCATAGCACTATTCCCATGCCTGGGGCTGGGCTTCGTTTGGTGGGATGACCAATGGTACCTCCTCAACAACAAAGCGCTCGATGCATTTGCGCACACATGGAGCTGGGGTGCTGTACACCGCTTCTTTGTCACCAGTGGTTACGGTAATTACATACCGCTTACCATGTGCACCTACGCCATAGAAAAATACTTCTTTGCCCCAGATCCTTACTTAAACCCGTTTCTTTTCCATTTAGATAACGTGCTGCTACACATTGGTTGCACTTTATGCGTCTTCTTTCTGTTTCTACAGTTCAACATAAAAAAATGGAGCTCCTTTATGGGGGCTTTAATATTTGGTATTCATCCCATGCGGGTCGAATCTGTAGCATGGGTTACAGAGCGTAAAGATGTATTGTATGCCCTCTTCTTTCTCCTTGCACTGATTGCTTACGTACATTCCCTCAAAGGCAAAAGGGAGGTGCTCTGGTACTTCCTGGCAATACTATGTTCCTTATTAGCTTGTTTTGCTAAAGTGCAGGCCGTAAGTCTTCCATTATGCCTAGTCGCTATCGACTTTTATCTGAAAAGGAAATGGTACTCCCCCCAAATACTCCTGTACGAGAAACTTCCATGGTGGATATTTTCTTTAGGCTTTGGCTTGGTAAATGTAAACATCCTTAAAACTCAAAAAATTTTGGGTTCGGCAGGCATGCGGATGCATTATAGCCTAATAGACAAACTGGCAACTGGCGCATGGTCGTACGTAGTCTATATAGCCAAGTTTATATATCCTTGGCAAATGCAGCCTTATTATCCGTATCCGCTTCACCCACCCCTAATAGCATATATTTTTCTCGTTGCACTTCCTCTATCCATAGTAGCCTTGCTCTGGTGGCAAAGGAGAAACAGGTCACTCATTTTTGGCATTATTTTCTTCACCTGCAATATTGTTTTTGTATTGCAGATACTCTCCGCCAGCGATGTATTTATGGTCGATAGATTCACCTATGTGGCTTATATTGGTCTTTGCTTTCTCGCTGCAATAGCCGTTAACAAGGCCGCCGAATCTTTACCCAATACAAGGTTATTTCTTTTTAGTGCTATAGCTATCTACATAACCTTCTTATGCTTCCTTAACGGGCGGCAAGTTCAGGTATGGCAAAATACCCCTTCTCTATGGGCTCATTATAACGCTGCAAACCCAACCAGCTATTATGGTTACGGCCAGCTTGGTGGGTATTACAGGAGCAGGGCGCTGCATAAATTCTGGGAGTCGTTCCAACCCGCAAACGATGCATATCTGGTAAAGCTATCCGTTTATAATTATAGCATGGCGCTGGCTAAAGATTCCATAAATGGATGTCCCATTCCACAGGTCACTGCACGCTTATACAACGAGCGTGCAAGTATGTACATTCTTTCAGGACTAACTGAACCGGCACACAACGATAGCTTAAAAGCACGCCACATAATGCAACAACCAAGTCACTAACATTCCTTACCGAACATAGGTGATCATTATGTCACCCAAATCGAGTAATTTTCATAAAGGTTAAATACATACCACATCACCACGAACAATAAAATTAAAAACCAATGGGACTAATCGCAAAGATCTTGATCGGACTGGTTGCTGTTGAACATTTGTATATTCTGTGGATGGAAATGTTTGCCTGGGAAACCGCTGGTAAAAAGAGTTTTAAAAATGCGTTGGCCGACGAGTTGTTTAAACCTACCAAAGGTCTTGCTGCCAATCAGGGATTATACAATGGCTTCTTAGCTGCTGGTTTGATTTGGACATTTTTTATTTCAGATGAAGTTTGGAAAAACAACGTGTCCATATTCTTCTTGGCCTGCGTTATAATTGCAGGAATCTATGGTGCTACCGTGAGCCAGAAAATATTTTTTGTACAGGCCATGCCCGCTATTGTTGCCTTACTATTTGTGCTGGCTGGCAGATTATAAATTCTTCAATTCCTTCTCCTTCCCCCATCTGGTAAGTATTACCTGTGTAAATATCAATACTGGTCCACACAAAATGGATACCAGCATTACCTCATAGCGCAGCACACAAGGCGCAGCCAGTATATCAAACCCTGTTTTGCACAGCCAGAAAATAATGATCATAAATAATACCTTTTGCGTGTTGGGAGTTAATACCCATTTTTTCCTGTTCACCCACCAGGCTATACACATTCCAACAAAAGCTATAGAGAGAAATGAATACAAGTATTGTCCTGGTTTATTATATATACCCGGTGCATTCACATACCCATTTTGTATGTGCTCTGGCAGGTCATACCATTGCTGTAAAGCGGGTATCAGTTTTACACTTACCGCACCGTATTTATCAAGCACTTCCATTTCAGGAAAAAAATAAGCACCGGTGTTAGGCAGCAAATAATACCGTAAAAAATCGAACGGATATTGTTTGATCAAAAAGGTGCCATACTTATCCAGCACTACCGATACTGCTACCCAATTCGCAAAAAGATCTGTGGCCTGCGTCCTGGCGGCAAATTCATATTCAAACCGTTTAAACGGCGCGTCGCTTCCCCATAAAAAATCCAGTGCCGGTCCTTTTCTATAACTAGCATCTTTGCTTGCCATAGCATCTATATACTTCCTGCAGTTGCTGTCAAGTACTATCAATTCCGGGTCATTACTACCTATAGGTGCTCGTGGTTTCGCTTTGTAAAACGTCATTGCATTGGTTGCCAGTTGCCAGCCGCTAAATCCAGATAGTACCTTACAATTGGTTATGGCATCCATTTTATTTGTCACAGTAATATAAAATACTGCAGCAATAGCAAAGCTTGCGGCAATGCCTATCCATCGTATCGTTTTATTGCTTACAAATAATAGCCCCACTGCTACAACAAGGGGATATGCTAAAGCATTATACCTGACAAACATAGAGCACCATAATAATAAAAGAAGCGAAGCCAGTATTAGCCAATTTGGCTTTCTGATAAGATACATGAAGAATGCTACCCACAAAATATTCAAACTGATAAATAGCGAATCCGAAAAAATAGCATTGCATAAATGCAACAGAACAGGATTGAGCAATAAAACCGCGTAGAGCACTCTTCTCCAAACCGCGCTAAAATTAAAATTGATCAGGAAGGCATAACTCAGCGTTAGTGCACTCATTACATGCAGAAAGAATTGGCAATAGGCAACCATTTCTATCGATGGATCAAGCTGGTGTATTCTGGCAAGTGTCAAACTTATACCCATAGGCCGGTACCCCATCTCGCTATCTGTAATAGCGCCTAGAATATACCCCTTCGAGTCAGGTATCAGATCAGGTACCGGGTAAAAGTGTCTTATAATAAGGAATAAGACCAGCGCAATACCCGAAAACAATAATGCATCTTTATTGATCAGGTAAATCTTACTTGCATACACGGCTTTGCTTGCTGCTTTCTGTTTTGCCTTTATACCAACAGATGTACCATCACTTTTCGTGGCTGGCAGCGTAGTTCTTTTTTTATTTTTTTTCATGGTATTCCTGTTCTGTATTTATATCCCATATATTTTCTTTGCTTTCTACACCGGCAATAATATTATCCACTGCAGTCATAGCAGTAAGCATAGAGTGATCCGAATTGTTGTATTTATGCATCCCGTTTCGCCCTATCAGAAAAAGGTTTTTAAAACCATTTACATACTCTTTTATCTGGTCAAACTGGTCGTATGTGCCAAAGTAGGCAGGGTAGGTTTTCTCTTCTCTCAACAGCGTACTGTCAAGCACATCTTCCTTATCAATTATCTTGATCCTTACCAATTCGTCAATAGCAAAGTCGATAAATTCCTGGTCTGGCATATTCCAAAGGCCATGATCTTTAAAACAGAAATACTCAAGTCCTATCCACACATTTTCAGCATCTTTTACCATGTAGGGGCTCCAGTTATTAAATATCTGCAAGCGGCCTATTTTCACTTCGCTTTCCTGTATGTATATCCAGTTATCTTTTATGCGCTGGTTAGCTTCCTTTTCATCTGTAACAGCCAGCCTTTTCAACAGTAAACCCACTGTCATAAAATCACGATACACCAAACCATCTGCTATTGTTTTTATGTTTGGCGGCGCTGCCGGGCACATGCCGCCAATAAGTTCTTTTACAGGCATGGTAGAAAAAAAATAATCGGCTTCGTATCGCTCGCTCTTACCTGTTTCTTTATTAAATATATGTACAGCGGCTATGTTATTATTACTATGTTCTATTTTTTCCACTGCACAGTTGTGATGTATAATACCACCCATTTGCTGTATCTCTTTAGCCACTAACTCCCAAAGCTGTCCGGGCCCAAACTTAGGATAAAGAAAACGTTCTATAAGGCTGGTGTCTGTATCTTTTTGCGCAATAGAATTATCCTTTCCCATTGCTTTCTTCTTTAGGGAATGAAGAAGCGCTTTACTAACACTCAACTTCTTTATACGCTGCTTACCCCATTCGGGCGATATCTTGTTGCAGGGCACTCCCCATACCTTCTCCGTATAGTCTTTAAAGAAAGTTTCATAAAGCTCCATACCAAATCGGTTAATGAAAAAATCTTCCAGCGATCTTTCATGTTTGATCGGCTTCAGTTGCGCACCAATGTAAGAAACTCCGATCTTGAACATTTTTGCAATACCTAAGTTCTTCATTGTAGATGCCGACAATGCAATAGGATAATCAAAGAATTTCTTCATGTAGTAGATGCGTGATAGGCGTGACCGTACCAGCATCACATTATCCCTGGTTGCTTCACTGTTGCAGGCATCGCAGCCAATAGGGCGGCTTTTATTTTGATAACTGATGGTTAATTGTTCCTCATCAGTCCCTTCTATTGGCATTATATTCATCCACCAGTCCATTACCCGGTCCGATTTCGAAAAGAAGCGATGACCGCCTATATCTATACGGTTGCCTTTGTAATTTACAGTCTTTGATATGCCGCCTGTATACTGGGATTTTTCGAGGATAATGGGTTGGATACCTGTTCTCTTGAGCAATTCATATGCTGCTGTGAGGCCCGCCGGGCCTGCACCTATTATTAGCGCTCGTTTCGGGCATTGCGAGCCTAACACTTCATTTGAAGTATGTGACATTTTGATAGGATTAAATGATAGGAAGGTGAATAAATCTGATAGGGATGCAGGCTAGTTGATTCGCATAATTAAAATTGGTTTGGTTAACTTATAAGACGTATTATTTGTCAGTAATGCGGGGTATATTTAAAATAAAACACACATAATTATTTTAATTACACTACCATAATGACTATACTTATTTCCAGATTTTAATGTCAATGCCATAAAATGCCGGTTATATTATCATTATTAACGACAAGAGAGTTATTAAATTGTGTCGATCAACAAAAAAATAAATAAGCTATTTCACGCTTTCGCTATAAAATATTATGGAAGCCATACACCAATTTTCACTCCATGGGCTGTATACTTCAATAGCAGATATTCACGTAAATAACGCTTCTGCATATCTCCATTTTTAATTGCCCAATTTCACCAACTTTTCAACTTTCAATAGTTGCCCGTTAGCGTCAGTTATTTTCAGCAGGTACACTCCCGCCGCAAGCCTGCTGATATCTGCTTGTTTAGTTTTTTTCAAGTGCATCAACGGGATACCAGCCATATCACTTATCTCAATATCAACAGGTATGGGGGCATCAATACTAATACTTGTTGTTGCCGGGTTAGGATACACATTTACGCGCGCAGCAACGTTTAAATTATTTACACCTTCAGGTATGTACCATATCGTTGCCAAACCAATGCATCCTGTTTCATTGGTCACTTGTACAGTATAATACCCTTCTTGGAAAGCAATGAGTGTATCTGCCGTCGCACCAACAATTATTGAATCATTTAGATACCATTGATAGGAACTGAAAGTATCGTCGGTGCTCAGTATGTTTATTCCACTTACTGTAATTGCCGATGGAACAGGTGCATCTAGCACATGAACATATACGCTATCCGGTTGCGAATAACAATTCCGGTCTACGGCGCTTACATAATACATACCATCACTCCATACATCTGCAAAATATATTACAGGGTTCTGAACCGTATCACTAAAGCCTGCTGGGCCGCTCCAGCTATAGCCCGGCGCACTTATCCCGGCAAACAGAAGAATAGAATCATACTCACAAACCGGGTTGTTACTCGATGGCGTAGGCGTAGCTGGTGTCGGCACTACAGTCACCACAACAGTATCTGTACCTGCACAGCTACCGCCTTGTGTAGTTATTGTATAGGTTGTAGTAACCGTGGGGGATGCTACGGGGCTGGAACAGCTGGTGCAACTTAAAGAGCTTACAGGTGCTCCTCCCGGCAATACCGACCATGCATATGATGCACCACCAACTGCTGAAAGTGCTATACTCGCTCCATAGCAAATATTGGCATCTGCACTCACTGTTACACCATTCAGAATGTAGATGGGTATACTGTACGTATTAGGCACTATTATACCTGGCGCGGCACAATTTGAGTCAGCAACCGTAACCGTAAATATTTTAAGTCCCACATCGCTATCGCTTGGCAACCAGCTCACACATCCATATATAGAATCCGTGTACAGCCTGCTATAGGTTATGCTTGAGCCCGGTGCAGAAAGGTCATGATTATCCGTTGCTACAAGTACAGCAGCCGGGTTGGCAGATTTTGCGCTGAAACAAAAATGCAAGGGCACACCCGAGCAATCCTGTATTTTATTATTTACAAGTGTTACTGTTGTTGTATCCAACTGTATCATAGGCGCGGCAGCATTACAACTGATTACATGCACCTGCATATCTCTCATTGTCGATGCTATAGCCACTTGGTTCCTGTATTCTGTTACCCTTAATGCAAAAGTATAGCTGCCTATCAAATTGGGGGTAAAATGCAGTTCACCTGTTAGTGTATCTAGCACAAAAGTATTGTTGCACGACATCGGGTTGTCATAAAGGTTATATATCGATGACACGAAAGGAATATCAGTTACCGAGTTTCCGCAATAAAAAGATGTTTTCGGCTGTATCACTTCATACCCCAGGGAATCATTATCAATATCTACAGAACCATTATTGTATATAAAGGGTTGATTATCGCAGACAAACGGCACCGGATTTACAGTAAAATTTACCGAATTGTTGCTAGGTGCAAGTATATTATTCAGTGTTGTTTCTACATAAAAATAATCTCCGGTAGCGTTTTGTAGATTGTCATCGGGGTTTCGGGCACTCATAACCGTACTGAACACCCACCTTGAACACCTATCAGGCAAGGTTACAACAGCTGTATACCACCACTCTGCATAGCCTGGCAACATACCACCATTACAAGTTGTTGGGTAGTTGGGGCAAGAGCTGTTTACAGGGCTTCCATTGAGCAAGCCTCCCGCAATAGTCACCATAGGAACAAGATCCACATTGTAAATATTACTATCACAATCACTCTTATAGCAAACTGTTACCATATTGGGTTGGCTTATACCCGAACAATCTCTGTAAAACTTAAATGTAAGTTGATAGGTTGAATCACTCAACCAGGTATAATTGAGCTCCCCTCCGGCGATGTGGCTGGCATAGGTGGCATTATACCCCGCCAACATCATCATCGTTAATAACGAAGTATATAAGATTTTGAACATGATAGAGTTTTATAGATGACTAATAGTTATGAAGATAATTAAAAAAATATATTCACAGTTACTTTTAATCAATATATATTTTAACATCTATTCCGATATGCAATCGGGCACAACCTAAACAGCAATGGCAATGACTGCTTGGCTTGTTGTTTCAATAAAATCGTCTTCTTTCTCACCACAACTACTTTATTTCCTGTTCCACCTTCAGGTTCATAGAAGTGGCCATATTAGTATATTTCTTCCATACACCCTGGCTGCCAAACTTATAGTAGTGTACATGTCCTAAAGCAGGTATAGTTATAGGTAACGAAAGTGCTGTGCCTTTTTGCGAATGACGTATCCATTGCAGCGATACAATAACATCCTCATCAAATACAAGATGATATGGTTTCAAATCAAGCGCTATCCACCCTTTGTCCTGGTTAAACAACGTGAACCAAATATTACGGTCTAGCAGGCTTTTGCCAGGCATACCGTTCTGTATATTGTATATATTTATGCGGAAAGCTACAGTATCAAAACTATTGGCATTCACAAATACATTCAATGTATCAAGAAAATTCCGTTCGCCTCCTAATTCAAATCGTTCACCTATCTCAGCCCCCAGGTTCTGCCCGGCTTCTCCGCTAATGGCAAAGTTATTAGCCATCATCCCCTTCTTGTGGGTAATGCCAATTATTTCTGTTTCAGTGTGTGTCGGCTTTACCATTACCTCGTTCAGCACCATAGGTACAATATCCATTTTTACAGGCAAAAATTCCCGTACAATATTCCCCACCAAAACGGTCCTGCTATCATAGCCAATGCACGAAAATTTTAGTGAGTCCTTAGCCTTCGCAGCAGCAGGCAACTGCATTTTATAATTTCCGCTTTCGTCACTTACAGTTCCATATGGCGTATTTACAATACCTATACTCACATAGGGTAGGCCCTGCCCATCCTTATCCACAATTACCCCTCGTATCATGCGTGTATCTTGTGCAGTTACCTGAAGCACAACGGCAAACAAAAGCAATAAAAGACATGGAAACTTTCTCACCATCAACAAATTTTTAGTAGTGGCTAATGTACTATTTAAGCATTAATTTACGCTGTTTAAATTTCTTCTGCATGCAGCCTGCCCTATGGCACAATAATAAGAACACAATACTTAAACTGCTACTAATAGTATCTGGTTTTGTGTGGTCGTTATACATCTACTATCCCGGTTCTTATAGCATGGATACCTGGGCACAATACACAGAAATGATGACCAATACCTATAGCGACTGGCACTCACCCATCCTGGCTCTGGTGTGGAAGTTACTGTACATATGCACAGGCGCCTGGCAATCTATCTTCTTTTTCCAGGTAGCATGGTACTGGTTATTTGTTGCGCTGATATTAATGCAGAAAGGGATTAGCAATATATCTTTTATTGCAGGCTATCTCTACGCCATTTTATTTTTGTTCATAGCTCAGTATATAATGAAGGATAGCCACTTTGCGCTTGCATGTGGCACAGCAGCAATCATCGTTATAACAGACAAAACACCAACTAAAAGCAAGCTGGCAAAATGGATAGGATTGCTGCTATTAGTATATGCTGCCTTCTTAAGAATGAACTGCATTGTTGCAATACTGCCCTTAATAATACTGTATACTTACCACTACTTTACCACTAAAAAAGGTATCCTTGTCAACCTTGTTGCCGCACTGTGTATTTGCATACTTGCATTTGCAGGCTATTATACAACAACCTACAAAGTACTAAAAGCAGAACGCGCCTATCCCGAGTATAAACTGGAATTACTTGACATTGCAGGTATCACCAAATTGAGCGGAAAGGATTACATGCCCCAATGTATCAGTACCTATAAGTACTATAGTACAGCACGCATATTGCAGCTGTACAACCCGGCTACATTCGATGATATTTATTGGCCAAAAGATCATAGCCCATCTATGATTCCGGCACCCGACAGCTCACTTGCCGCATGCGTTGCCCATGCCTGGAAACATGCAGTATTGAGCGAACCCATGTTATACATTGAAAACAGAGGCAATGGCTTTCTCTATTATTTAAGGTTCAAAAAACGCTTCACCAATGGCGAGTACCATAATATAGGCATATGGAACGAACCCGAAAATCCCTTTCACCTCACCACTACCGACAATAAGTTTACTCGCCTCATCAATAGGCTATATTACAAACTCGCGTTAACTCCTTTCTTCGATCCCTGGTTTTGGCTGCTGCTCAACACAGTTCTGTGCATCTACTTTTTCATGCGCTACTATAAGCTGCAACATGCTCACTTCTATTTCAAACACGGCATGGTACAATTATCGGGCATACTCTTCATGCTATCTCAATTTCCTGTATACCAGCACGACCGTGATTTCCGTTACAATTACTGGAATGTCTTTGTATTCTTTATTGGTGCAGCGGCATTGTTTGTCCCTAAAAAGCAAGTAGTAAACCCTATATAAACCGGTCAGTATTTCAGGGCACGATAACTGGTTTCTTTCTGTTTAATTTCCAACAATTTCTGGCCGGTAGTATAGTTCACCTCAAGTACATAATTAGCTGTGCCCCCACCAATAAAATAGATATTGCCACGTTTCTGCACCGACCCTTCATAACCTGTAAAAGGTTCTGGTACAGCAAATGCTTTGTACGATGTAATAGTATGTCCTGTCTCATCCAGCTTAAACTCCAATATGCGCGTAGAAGGCCGCTGTGTTGCTTCACCATCATCAAACACCAACAGGGTTTGATTGCTATCTGTAAGCGTTATACAATGCTGACGCAAAAATTGCTGGTCGCTTGTTATAGGAAAATCACTGTTGCTGCCACCCAGTCGCCACACAATAGCGCCTGTTTGCCTGTTTATCTTTATTACCTGGTCCATATTACGGAACGAGCAGATCAGGTTATTATCCCGTGGATCTATGTACATACTATTCAGATGCATATAGTCTGCCACAACAGTTGAATCACTGAAGCCGTTGCCCTCTACACTGGTGGTATAAAACTCAGGATAGTTGGTGCCATCCCATTGCCATATCACACTACCATTTTGCACCTCCTGTATAATGATGGCAGCAACAGTTACCGAGCTGGCAGGGTTCAGTGATGCAGGTATATTGTTCACTGTCTTTTCGTAGTAGGTTTCTGTTATATAGTGGTTGTCGTCTATCAATATAAAGTCGTGGCCGTCTATATCTTTCTGTTCCGATGTGTTCAGTGTACCAAACGAACTTAATTGTATGCGCTGCAATACATTAAAGTTACTATCGCATACTACCTCATAGCCAGGCAGGTTGCTTACACCGGGTATCTTAAAACCATTTGCAACACTTTGAGAATAAGTATATCGTACTTGCCCATTAACAGTCCACTTCTGCAGGTTAGCTACAGTTGGCCCAAGCGACACACGTTTCTGTATTAGTCCATTTTGATCCAGCACAAACAACACCCCATTACTGGCATTATCCAGCGACAAAAATATTTGCCCTGCTTCGGGACTATTCAGCGCTGTAACTGTGAATAAAGTATCAGTTGTCGCCATTGTTACAACAGGAGCATTACTTGTTTTTTTACAGCAGTACAACAATAGTGTTGCCCCCGCTGCAAGCGCCAAAAGTGGACGTGTTATTTTCATGATATGGTGTTTAGAAGATGATATCAGGATACGTCTATCAATGACCTTACATTGCTATTATAGTTTAACACAGAAAAAGTTAAATAAGGCATTCTAAAAATTCCCGTGTCGGTAAAAGTTTACATCTTACAGATATGCAATGTTTTACACGTTTAAAAATCAAAATAAAAAAATAACATCACTCTGGCCTTTCAGCAAGTGAAAGCCATACTTTTGCGCCCAAAACTTATAAACTCATGAAGAAAGCGTTATTCAGCTTAGGAACATTATTTGCCCTTTTGTTCGCATTCAGTACTAGCTATGGTAGTGTTATCACCATTGGAGGGAGCACACCAACCAGTTATTGTGAAAGTGGTACCATATCGGTATCTTTTTCCGCTACAACAACATTTAACTCTTATAATAATTTTTACCTTGAATTATCCGATGCCTCAGGGAGCTTTTCTTCTCCAACCACGCTGGCCATCAACTTTTCATCCACAGTAAGTCCGCTATCTGGCACCATTCCCAATTACATTAATAACATCACAAGTCCTGGTCATACTATACGTATAAGATCCACCTCACCTGTATATATCAGCGACACGTTGGCTATAGCCATCAATGGCCCTGCTGCCGCTATAACCAACAGCAGTAACAATAGTGCATGTTTCGATAGCACTGTAACATTTAACGTAGTGGTTACAGGCGGCGGTACTTCACCAACATACAAATGGGTGCGTAACTCAAATATTATATCTGGCGCTACAAGCAGTACTTATACCACCAACTTATTAGCTAATCGCGATATCGTTTACTGCCTGGTTACGGGCAATGGTACCTGCCCTGCTACTGCATACAGTAATATGGACACGATGACTGTCACTACAACCCAGAATTCTTATGTAAACATTGCTATTTCACCCACAAGTAGTTCATGCCCAGGTGCTACAATTACTTGTACCGCTACTCCTGTTAACGGGGGCACATCTCCCACTTATCAGTGGGTGAAGAATGGAGTAATAATTCCTGGAGCTACAGCTAGTACATATACCGGCACTTATTATTTTCCCGATACCCTAAACTGTATAATGATCAGTAGTCTGCCCTGCACTGTGCCATTTACAATTGGCCGCGATACGTGGGGATTACCCGGAACCCAGCCAGCAGTGGCCATGCCCATCAGTACCTCTTATGATACTATCGGTATTTCTTCACCAATAATTTGTGCAGGAACTATAGATACTTTTTACGCCCAGTATTCAAATAACAATGGGTACTTAAACGCGACTCCAGCATTTCAATGGCAAAAAGATGGAGTGAATATACCCGGTGCTACAGGCGTCCAATATATAACGTCTTCTCTTGTAACAGGAGATACACTTGCTTGTATATTGATTATCAGTGACCCCAGGAGTAATTGTATGTACCCTTACCGCAGCAAGCCCATTGTTGTTCAGATCCAACCTCCTGTAACCCCATCCATCTCCATAGCAGCTACTGCAGATAGCATATGCGGCGGCACACCAATAACATTTTACGCGCATAGTGTAAACGGTGGCAATACACCCGGCTTTAGATGGTTGAAGAATGGGGTAAACATCCCCGGCGGTACCGATAGCGTCTATACTTCATCAGCACTTGCCAACAACGATCATATCTCCTGCGTTATTACAAGTAATGCATCTTGTCTTTCGGTGCCAAGTGCTACCAGCACTGCCATTCCTGTTACGGTAAATCCACCCGCGGTTCCAACGGTCTCTATCACAGCTACCCCTGGCATCAATATTACAGCAGGTACATCGGTAACATTTACTGCTGCTCCTGTTAATGGTGGTAATGCACCTGTTTATCAATGGACATTGAATGCAATACCTATCAGTGGTGCTACAAGCGCTTCATACACTACGTCAGCACTTGCCAACAACAACATTATAGGCCTTATCATGACCAGCAACATGCCATGTGTAAGCCCGGCTACTATATCAGCCAGCCCAGTATCTGTAAAGGTTACAGAGGGTATCAGTAATCTCGGTGGTACTATTGCAACTACAGATTTCTATCCTAATCCAAACAATGGCACCTTTACCATAAAAGGCGCTGTTGCTGTTGCTCACAGCGAACACGAAGTAAAAGTTTACATACTCAACATGTTGGGCCAAACAATATTTACAGATGCTATATCCCTTACAGGCAATACATTTAGTAAACAATTAACACTGCCTGCCGGCACAGCAAGTGGTATGTACATGATGCACCTTACCATAGATGGCGCAACAAGCTCCATGAAGTTTACCGTAAATAAATAGACCAACACTCACATAAAAAATGACGGGGTATTCTGATGAATACCCCGTCATTTTTTTACCAAACACCGTCACCATTAAAGTCTGAAAATAAGGGTTAACCCTACCTTGAAATAAATTATATAATAATTACCTTTAAGAAAGAATACAATTTTATATTTGTACCAAGCTTTTGATCATGAAGGGAAGCATTATCATACTAATTATCCTTTTTCTTTTGTCTGCTATTGTTGGCAAAAAGTACCGAATACAATCTATTTAAGATCGAGGCTCTATCTTTTCCTTGCCGATTTTAGATTATTTTTAAGACCTTATATTCCCGGCATGCGATTAATGACAACCATACTGTTAGCGGCAACTTTCTTACTGGAAGGCGTCCATGCATTTTGTCAAAATACCATTCTCTGGCAAATTACGAAGACCGGGTCAACTCATACATCCTACCTGTTAGGCACTTATCATCAAATGGGAAATTCATTTATCGATTCATTGCCGCGTATAAAAAAAGAGCTAACCCGTGCCGACGTTGCGGTATTTGAGTCAATAGGCGACCCGCAAAAGGTAAAAGATGTTTTAAATCAACGGCAACCAACCAATGATATAGAAAGTGCATTGTCAAATGATGATATGGCGTCATTGCTGACCATTTCGAAAAACTGGGGTGTTGATGTTCACAAATTAAAGCCGATGGAACTGTATGCCAAATTGCAACAGGAATATTTCAAAACAACTTGTGGCACTGTTCTTCCAACCGATAAATGGGATCATTTCGATAATTATTTGATTCATCTGGCCCGGTCTAATAATATCCGGCTGAACGCCTTTGAAACAGATAGTATGCAAATGGATGCAATCAACAGGTCGGGTGGAGAATGGAAAGAAATGAAAAAACCTATCCATTTTTGGATACACACTACCATGGAGCCCCGAAAGGATGATAAAAAATGTGCTGATGCACACAATTATATGGCGTTCAAGTTTGATTATGGCCTGGATAAACCTTGCAGTAACGATGTGATATTAGGCGATAGAAACCGTGAATGGTTGAAGAAGTTGCCCGCATTATTAGAAAGCAATAATTGCTTTATCGCAGTTGGTTTATTTCATTTATTCACAAACTGCGGTTTAATTGCACAACTGCGGGAAATGGGATATACAGTTGAGCCGGTAATTCTGCGATGATAAAATCAACGTATACACTCCTAATTAAAGTACAGCAATACCTCTAGGTATGCCGAGCAGCGTATAATCATATCGCGATGACGTACATCGCGATATGATGCCATCTACATATTTCTCCTATACTGTCCCCCTACTTCAAACAGGGCCTTGGTTATCTGGCCCAGTGAGCAGTATTTAACGGTCTCCATCAGTTCTTCAAACACATTACTGTTGTGTATAGCTTTCTGTTGCAGTTGGTGCAGCATTTCATGCCCCTTGCCTTCGCTGCGCTTCCATAGGTTCTGCACGGTGCTGATCTGGAATTCTTTTTCGTCTGTTGTGGAGCGTATCACCTCTTGCGGTATTACCGTTGGTGATCCCTTTGCACTTAAGAATGTATTCACCCCTATTATCGGGAACTCGCCCGTGTGCTTCAGTGTTTCGTAGTACAGGCTTTCTTCCTGTATCTTCCCACGTTGGTACATGGTTTCCATAGCGCCCAGCACACCACCGCGTTCTGTTATGCGGTCAAACTCGGCCATAATAGCGGCTTCCACCAGGTCGGTCAATTCTTCTATAATAAATGCTCCTTGTATCGGGTTCTCATTCTTGGCAAGTCCCAGTTCTTTATTTATGATGAGCTGTATCGCCATGGCCCTGCGCACACTTTCTTCTGTAGGTGTGGTTATGGCTTCATCATATGCGTTGGTGTGCAGGCTATTACAGTTATCGTATATGGCGTACAGCGCCTGTAGCGTTGTGCGTATATCGTTAAAGTCAATCTCCTGTGCGTGCAGGCTTCTGCCCGATGTCTGTATGTGGTACTTCAGCATTTGCGACCGTTCATTGCCACCATATTTAAACTTCATGGCCTTGCTCCATATGCGGCGGGCTACACGGCCTATCACACTGTATTCAGGATCTACTCCATTGCTGAAGAAGAATGACAGGTTCGGTGCAAAATCATCTATATGCATACCCCGGCTCAGGTAGTACTCCACAAACGTAAACCCATTCGATAATGTAAATGCCAACTGGCTAATTGGGTTAGCGCCTGCTTCTGCAATGTGATACCCGCTGATACTTACTGAGTAAAAGTTACGTACACCTTCATTTATAAAATACTGCTGTACATCGCCCATCACCCTTAGCGAAAATTCTGTACTAAAGATGCAGGTATTCTGTGCCTGGTCTTCCTTCAGTATATCGGCTTGCACCGTACCACGCACTGCTTTCAATGTGTCTGCTTTTATCTTAGCATACACATCTGCAGGCAATACCTGGTCGCCGGTTACGCCCAGTAGCATTAGGCCAAGCCCGTCATTGGTTTCGGGTAGCGTCCCTTTTTGTCCACCGTAAACAGATGCATCGTAAGTTGGTCTTGCTATGCCCTTATCCTTGTATATGGCATCTATCTTCTTATTCGTTTCTTCTTCCAGGCCATGCGCCTTTATGTACAACTCGCACTGCTGGTCTATGGCTGCATTCATAAAGAAGGCAGTGATAGTTGGTGCCGGCCCGTTAATTGTCATCGACACCGACGTTTTAGGGTCGGCCAGGTTGAAGCCGCTGTATAGCTTCTTGGCATCGTCCAGGCAGCAAACGCTCACACCCGAGTTGCCTATTTTACCATAAATATCCGGTCTGTGTTCCGGGTCTTGCCCGTACAGGGTCACGCTATCAAAAGCGGTACTCAACCTTTTTGCAGGCAGGCCCATACTCACATAGTGGAAACGTTTGTTGGTACGCTCAGGGCCACCCTCTCCCGCAAACATACGGGCAGGATCTTCACCCTCACGCTTGAAGGGATATATGCCCGCAGCATACGGAAACTCACCGGGGAAATTCTCAGTAAGTGCCCACTTCAATATCTCGCCCCATGCTTCAAAGCGCGGTACACTTACCTTACTTATTTGCAGGTGGCTCAGGCTTTCGGTATGTGTCTTTATTTTTATTTCCTTGTCGCGCACCTTGTAGGTGTAGTAGTCACCGGTGTACTGCGCCTTTTTCTCTTCCCATGTTTTCAACAGGTGGTTGTTCTTTGCGTCCAGGTCCAGCTCATGCTTGGCATATACTTCCTGCAGGGTTTTTATCAGGCGGTCTTTATCTTCCACATCGCTCTTCTGCAATGTTTCTATAGTGCTCTTTATCCCGAACAACCTTTGCGCCACCTTGGCCTGGTCCACGGCCCACTTATCGTACTTGCGGTTGTTCTCGGTTATTTCGCTCAGGTAGCGCACACGTGCCGGCGGAATGATGTATATCTTCTCGCTCATCTCGTTACTGATCACGAAGTGCGATTCCAAACCCGCATTGGTCTTCTTGTTCAGTATGTCCATCATACCCTTGTACAGGTTGTTGGTGCCCGGGTCGTTAAACTGGCTGGCTATGCTGCCATATACCGGCATGGTTTCAGGATCCTGGCCAAACAGCTTGTGGTTGCGCTGGTATTGTTTCTTCACATCGCGCAATGCATCCAGTGCACCGCGCTTGTCAAACTTGTTGATCACCACTATATCAGCAAAGTCCAGCATGTCAATCTTTTCCAGCTGTGTGGCGGCACCATATTCCGGCGTCATCACATACATGCTCATGTCGCTGTAGTCAGTTATCTGCGTATCGCTCTGCCCTATGCCCGATGTTTCCAGTATAATGAGGTCGTACTTCGCTGCCTTCAAAATATTTACTGCGTCGTGTATGTACTTGCTCACCGCCAGGTTGCTTTGGCGTGTGGCCATGCTGCGCATATATACCCGTGGGTTGCGTATGGCATTCATGCGTATCCGGTCGCCCAGCAGTGCACCACCTGTTTTCTTCTTGGTGGGGTCTACACTTATTATGCCTATATGTTTATCCTTAAAGTCGGTAAGGAACCTGCGCACCAGCTCATCTACCAGGCTGCTCTTACCTGCGCCACCCGTACCGGTTATACCCAGCACCGGCGTGTGGCTGCCTTCAGCCTGTTTCTTCACATTAGCCAGCGCTGCAATGGTCTCGGGCAGGGTTGGATAGTTTTCTGCGGCGCTTATAAGGCGTGCTATGCTCTTTACATCGCGCTCTGGTATATGGCCCACCTCCCCATTCAGGCGATTGCCGGTTGGGTAGTCACTCTGCTCTATCAAGTCGTCTATCATGCCCTGCAGACCCATACTGCGACCATCATCCGGGCTATATATACGGGCAATACCGTACTCGTGCAGTTCAGCAATTTCAGTAGGCAGTATCACACCGCCGCCGCCGCCAAATATTTTTATATGGCTGCAGCCGTTCTCCTTCAGCAGGTCGTACATGTACTTAAAGTACTCCACGTGGCCGCCCTGGTAGCTGGTTATGGCTATGGCGTTGGCATCTTCCTGTATGGCACAGTCCACCACTTCCTGCACACTGCGGTCGTGGCCCAGGTGTATCACCTCCACACCACTGCTTTGCATAACACGGCGCATGATGTTGATAGAGGCATCGTGGCCATCGAACAAGGAGGCCGCTGTAACTATACGTACTTTATTAGTAGGAGAATACATGCTTGAACTGTTTAAGATATACTGCGGCTGCAAAGTTACGAAATGAGTGACAATGCGGTAATACGATAATATAGTATTGCCATAATTGCCGAAAAGCCCGCCAAGTGCGTGAAAATGTTGGGTGGATAATATTTTTTCTTTGCTAGAAGTATTCACCTATTAAGGGTTTCCAGCGAAAATGTCATGTTGGTTGGACAAAAGCTGCTATAGCATTTTTGTACAACTAAGGATAGTTGGGATGAGATGCTAGCAGGACGAGTGTACCGGAAAATAAGAGTAGGTACAAATTTGGGGGGTTGACCAACGTTTGCAAGCACCAATACAGTCTTGTTAAGCATGTTAGGTATTAATACTCAATTCTAAAATTGAGTATTAATACTCATAACAACAGAAATACACCTTTATATCTTTGATATGACGTCACAATTAAATAAACTCTTATCAAAAATTAAAACCCTATCAAAATGAAAACTCTTATTGTATCATCGCCTTATCGCCATCGCATTCTTTATTATACAGGGTGCTATATCCGCACAATATTCTGCACTATCCCCAGCATGCGAAAGTGACCATACACTACATGGTACTCTACTTCTTGCAGCATACTTCTAATAATATCTCATTATTTATATGGGTCGCCTGGTAGCATATTTCCATGTTTAGGTGCTAAGCTGCTACCTGCAATCACATTAGAGAATAGCATAAGCTATGTCTGTAAGAACACTGTTGCCCGTAGATATATGCAACTGTTCTTAATAGTATCTCAACCATCTATTATTTAAATCCAACTGCATTATAAAGTCAGTCTGACTTTTAGGGTACCTCTATTATTAATATACATAATAATATAAACAAATTATAATAAAACAAAAACTAATTAAGACAAACAATTTCTTAACCTCCTATCTATACTTATATGTATACAAATAATGTATTTGACCAGAAACATCTGGCAAATTATACAGCCAGTCTGCGCTCTCAACAATTTTTAGGCTTTTTACAGAGCAGGGTAGATTATGATATTAATACGATAATGAGATCGTATTTAAATTACATAGAAGAGGCTGAATTCGCGATAAAACTGCTTTCTAAATTTGATCTTCAAGGTAAGCGGATCCTTGAAGTAGGCTCGGGAGCCGGTATCTTTATGTCATGGTTGTTATTAAACGGTGTGGATATTATAGGCATAGAACCCAGCGCTCTTGGCTTTAGTTTTCACCAGGATGTTTTGACAGCCATACTGGATTATTTTAATTTGCCAAAAGAAAGGGTATTCGATCTTTCCGCTGAACAGTTAGATGTTGCTATCACCGGTAAATTTGATCTAGTCTATTCCATCAATGTAATGGAACATATTCCTGTTAAAAATCTTGAACTTGCTTTTTCAAAAATGAAGTATGTGCTCACAGAAACAGGAGTCATGTATCATCACTGCCCCAATTACATAATACCTTTCGAGCCACATTATGGGGTACCTCTTGTTCCCTTTTTCCCACAAGTAGTTGGAAAGCTGAAAGGGATACATAAAGAAGATCTTTGGTCATCGGTTAATTTTATAACCTTACCCCAGGTGAAGAAAATTGCTAAAAAAATTGACCTGGATATAGATTTCAAGAAAAACGTGATGAAAGAAACCTTCACACGCCTGGAATTTGACCAGCAATTTTCTTCACGGCACCCCATGCTTGTTAAAGTATATAAGGTTTTAAAGGCAGTGAAGATCATAGATCTATTAGGCTTAATACCTCCTGTATTATCAACCCCAATGACTTACACTTTAACTGTTAAAAATAATGCACAACTCCTTTCATCCACATTCGTAACCCAAGATGCGCAGGCACAGCAATTGAAGCTCGAAGAATTGTAGTCCGGATACTGCAAACTCACGATATCATTTGAGTATCCGTACTTGATATAATCCATTGCTCATTTTGCACCTATTAGGGCGGAGTCAGAAAATATGACTTCTCCCTAATAGGTAAGCATTACGCCGTTGTTGGTCGCCTGCCCAACAACACTCGCGATGAACAGATAAACAAGGACAGTGACGAGGTTGCGTTTTGTAAGACTTGCGCATTACATTTACCGCTACACTGATTGATATTATGCCTTCACCTATTACCACACTACAATCCGAGCCGCTCGACAAAGATGATATTGAGTTGCTGCAAACAATTGTTGATACCAGGCGCCCACGCCTATTGAAAGCATACGCAGTATTGATATTGATAGCCGCCATTTCTGCATTTAGAGGCCTTAAACGCATGCCACGCGGCCATACTAACCAAGATAAATATTATGAGTATAACATAGGTAGTTATCATATTAGCCCGATGGCAATGCTGCTTTTTGGAGAATTTTTTCTTGAATCAATAGTTATAACAAGCGGTATTATTATTTACCTCAAAACCATACACAGCTTTGTTAAAGACATAAGGGCTGGAGTGAAAGAAATGGTACCCTATGAAATACTACAGAAGGAATATTTTGAGGTGAATGGTAAGTACTACTTTAAAATTGATAATCCCGACCATATGCACCATGAGGTAGATGCAGATACTTTTAATAGCTATTCAGAAGGGGATACCGTTTACCTATATCGTACCGTGTATGCCCAGTTCTTTTTTGACGCAAGCGGAAGTTATACGATATTGTAAAGTTGTGTTCTTTCGGGGCGAAGTCATATTTTCTGACTTCGCCCTATTTGGTAAAGCAATCTTCAGATTGCAGTTATTATAGATTGGCAAACCGTGTACATATTCCTATATCACATCCCCACACAAATCCTGCCGGTCTTCCGACGGGAATTTAAAAAGCTGAAGCCGAATTGCATTACTGAACCAACATAGAAGCTCAAAACTCCAGCACCATAATCCATTACTCCTTTGGAACTTTTTTCGTCCTCAGTATAACCAAGCCGAGAAGGATATAGAACTTTATTTACAGGCCCTCACAAGTTAATTATTCAATAAATTAGACATTTTTTGTGTCGTACAAATAGATCTGGACATCTTCATTTTCCGGCGCCAAGATCTTTCTATCTGCAGCACATTGCTGTCCTATCTCTGAGCGAAAAGCGTCCCTCATTGCGTCCATTGAATCGAAATACAAATTGGCTATGCGATAAGTGTCTGTATGCCCGGTAGTTGAGGCAATGACGCCATCATTTATTTCATATTTTATTAGGCCGGGCAGTTTTTTGGCCAACGGTACGTGCACTTCAAAGTAATGTTTCTCGAAAGCCGCTATGTCTTTCGGGGTCTTGTATATAACGGTCATCTTTGCCATTGGGTCACTGTTTTATGGGTGGAATATTGTTGACGAATATAGGTATTCAATGTAACTTTCAGTATGTTCAAACTAGACTTTATAAGGAGTGATATGGACAATTTCCTATTTCAATTCACCTTCAAATCCCTTCTGGCGCGTAGTCTTCCGACAGGATGACTCGTGTCTAACCAAAACTGCCGGTCTCCCGACCGGAATTTGAAAAACTGAAGCTTGCATTATGTTACTAAGCTCAATAGTAATTCACACACCACATCCCCGCATAAACTCTTAGCTTAGCGCTCGCAATCATACGTGAAAACCTCACAAGTACGACAAAATAAGACCGGCAGACCTAGGTTTTAATAACTACAATAACCATGAAAGCAAAGCAAGATAATGAAGACATATACAAAGCTATTTATGAGGTAGTACGTAGCATACCTAAAGGGCGCGTCAGCAGCTACGGAGCGGTTGCCCAAGCCATCGGTTTAAAGTCCGGTGCCAGGATGGTAGCCCGCGCTATGTCTCATAATGGTAAGGGCGAGCGCGCATTTCCAGCACAGCGTGTTGTAAACAGCACCGGGGTACTCAGCGGCGACAACGGACGCAGGCAACAACTGCTGGAAGCAGAAGGCGTGCAAGTAAAGGACGGTAAAGTAGTAAATTTTAAAGCTGTATTCTGGGATCCTTTGAAGGAGATGGAGGTGTAAATTACTGCGGCTTTTAGGTTTTATTTGGCAACTACTTCCACTGCGTGTAATATCCCTCTGAGCAAAGTCTTGTTTTCCAACTTCGTCCAGGTTGGCACAAACAGCATACCTTTATTAGCAGAAAACAACGCTACTATATGCTCAATAGGTACATCATAAGTGTCATTTTAGTGTGGGTTCTAATTCTCGCTATTGTAAGGTTTTGGGGTAGCAGCACACGCTTTAAAACCATGTCTATTTTTTGTGCCGGTTTTCTTATAGGAATGCTTGCTATGTGGATAGCAGTCCATGTTTATAACAAGTAAGGATTCATTTAAAAAGATGTCTTAATTAATGATAAATAACAAAATTATCACTAAGTCTGTTATTTTATCAACTATATAAAACCACTTCTATCAGTAGTTTATCTATTTTTATGAGGCAGAACCACACAGCTGCTTAATTATACTTACATACTATCCTGAAAGTATATTTCAGTCAACATCCAATTTCATTACTCCTTCAATGGGCTACTATATTCTTGTATTTATCACGTCATTGCTTATGGATCTGTTACCATTTTTTGGTCTTCCGGCATGGACAGTGATGGTATTCTTCCAAATGCGTTATAGTCTTAACGTGTGGTGGGTGATAACTGTAGGGGTATTGGGTTCCACATGCGGCAGGTATATTCTTAGCAAGTATATTCCATACCTATCACAAAAGCTCATCAATATCCAGAAAAATGAAGACATCAGGTTTATTGGCGAGAAACTGGGCGACAAGGGGTGGCGAGTACAACTGTTCGTTTTATTATATACCCTTATGCCCTTGCCATCCACGCCCCTATTTACAGCGGCAGGTATGGCAAGAGTTAAAACTATTCGTATCCTGCCGGCTTTTTTGGTGGGTAAATTCACAAGCGATATGGCAATGGTGCTTACCGGTGAGTATGCCGCAAATAATGTAGAGAACCTGGCTATGGGATTTTTATCATGGAAAAGCATATCTGGTTCCATACTGGGTATAATCATCCTTTTTACGTTCTTGTTCATAGATTGGCGCCGACTGCTCCAACAAAAAAAATTCAGTTTGAATTTCCATATCTGGAAATGACACGATCTTAAAAACCCCTTTCCTGGCTTTTACGTTAGACCGAAGCATTTAGGATTTAATAATTAATTGATCCAATTCGGCTAAGAAATGATTTGTTAACAAATCATTTGCATTTCAAAAAAAGTATTACATTTAATATAAGTTTAGTATAAAAGGGAAAAAGTACGGGCTAAAAAATATTTTCTATCCTTGGAAATACAAGCATAACCGTCACATTCTAACCTTTTTACATAGACGATTATATTTATTCATCCTAAAAAACATGGGAAAATGAAAAAACTATTTTTTGCCACATTGCTCAGCTTAACAGGCATAGCCGCTTATGCCCAAACAAGTGTTACAGTTACCAACAATATTGCTACCAGTGGCGGAGGGGCTTGCCCGACTACAGTTACCATAAAGTTCTATATACAGAACTGTGGTGGTGCTATCATGGCAGGTCCTACGGTACCTTGCCCGTCTGGCATTAGTGTATATACTAATACCGGGATTGGTTTATCTCCAACAACGCAAATTGTTGGCTGCACTATCTATTCTGGTCTGCCTGGGCCTCATGGCACAGCAACGATGGGTGATGAACCTGCAACTGCATGCGGCACACTTACCGGGCCATCTTACTGGACTATGTATGGCTTCTGCTGTGGTATGTACAACAATCCCCCTGTTACCTGCCAGGAACAAGCAAGCGGGCAATGGACAGGAGGCGCTACGGCTAGTGTACTTATCAATTAGTATCGCAGGTATTATACTGGTACCCGTATTAAAACCTCTTACATTCTAACCTTTTACCCAGACGATTATATTTATTCATCCTAAAAAACCTCGAAAAATGAAAAAACTATTTTTTGCCGTATTGCTCAGCTTAACAGGCATAGCCGCTTATGCCCAAACAAGTGTTCTAGTTACTAACAGTATTCCTACCGGTAGTGGAGGGACTTGCCCACATGTGGTTCAAGTACAGTTCTATGTACAGACCTCATGTGGACCTATCACTGCAGCTCCTATGGTAATACCTTGTCCGCCTGGCATTACTACAGTTACTAATACTATGCTTGGTTTCTCTCCTACAACACAAATTGTTGGCTGCACTGTCAATTCTACTATAGGTGGACCTCATAGTACAGCGTCTCTGGGTGATGCTGCAACTTGCGGCATAACAGTGAGCTGGGGTGCATACGGCCCCTGCTGTGGCATGTACAACTATCCAGGCACTGTTACCTGCCAGGAAGAAGCAATGTGGCAATCAGCAGGCGCTACGGCTTATCTGTCTGTCAATTAGTATCACACATTATAAGGGTATTCTTCAGGTACCCTTATATAAAAAGCTGTCACGTTCCAACCTTTATATAGACGATTATATTTATTCACCCTAAAAAACCTAAAAGAAATGAAAAAACTATTTTTTGCCGCATTGCTCAGCTTAACAGGCATAGCCGCATTTGCCCAAACAAGTGTTACAGTTACTAACCATATTGCTACCAGTGGCGGGGGGGCTTGCCCAACTACTGTTACCATAAAGTTCTATATACAGGACTGTGGTAGTGCTATCGCGGTAGGTCCAACAGTATCTTGTGGGTTTGGTACTACTACATATACTAATACCGGGCTTAGTTTATCTCCAACAACACAAATTGTTGGCTGCACTATATATTCTGGTCTAAGTGGGCCTTATAGTACAGCAACTATGGGTGATGATCCTGCAACTCCATGTGGTACAATGACCGGTTTAGCTTACTGGGCTACATACGGCACAGGCGGCGGTCCCATGCACAACAGTACCTGCCAGGAACAAGCAAGTGGTCAATGGACAGGAGGCGCTACGGCTAGTGTGCTTATCCAATAGTATTGCAGAAATGACTTTAGGTATCCTTGGGGTACACGAATATTTAAGGCTGTCTCAGACTTTTTGAGACAGCCTATTTTATGCTTGGAAATGAATTGAATCTATGTTATAAATCATCATTTCCGTATCTTATTCCTTATCCTGCTCAGCGTTTCTATTTTTATACCCAGGTAAGATGCTATGTATTTTAGTGGCACTCTTTGCAGCAATGTAGGGTAGCGATCTATAAAATACCTGTAACGTTCTTCGGCTGTTTTCCTCCGCAATAAGTATAACCGCTCCTCGCTTTTTACAAAGTAATTTTCCGTGATCACCCTTGCTATAAAGTTTAGCTCAGGAAATTTTTGATACAACTCTTGCAGATCGTTATAGTGTATGCGTGCTAGAGTAGTAGGCTCCAAAGTCTCTATAAATTCATAGCCTGGCCTTCTCAAATAGAAGCTTTGTGGCGAATTAAATAAATACTTTTCTTCAATGAATAAAGAAGATACTTCCTCATCGCCTTCTATATGGTAAATCCGCACCAAACCATCTAGCACCAGGTATAAGTATTGACATGTATCACCGTCTTTCAGCAAGAGTTGCCTTTTAGGTACATCAATTATCTCGAAGCTGTTATCCAGCGCATCAGTGATCTCCTCACTAATGGGGTGGATGTTCTTAATGTAATCATACAGTATAGATAACATGGTTCGCCGCTTCAGGGTCTGCGCTAAGCAAATATATCTTCATCAGTTCATAAAAAGATGGGCCTAAGGCGGTGTATAGTCATTTGTTATTCCCTTTTATACAACGGTAGGGTAAACCCTTATTTTAATATGGTTATTTAGTTTTATTAAAAACGCTTTATACACTTGTATAAACAAACTCCTAAAAATATAAAACTATGAGTAACACACTAACAATGCCCAAGTCGCAAGAGACAGGAATACCCAGCCAGGTTATCCAGATTCTGCTCGACATAGCTTTACCAGAAGGTGGCGAGATCATAGGTGAAATTATTGACATGATCCTGGACATCGGTTCCGAATCCAGCCAGCTTAGCCAGATCAGCCAGCAGATATCAAACCTGCAGGGTTATATCTCAGGTCTTCCTGTCAAAACAACCAATATGGAAAATTATGTTCAGGCTATTGGCACGGCAAATAACACAGCAAGCAATATAACCAGCAACATCACTCCGGCTGCCAACCAAACATTAGCTGAGTTGCTCAATACCCTGCCAGACTCAGAATATCTAAGCTTAAATTCTTTTGTTTCGCACGGTACGGGGGCCGACTATTATTCGTTGATCAATAATCTTATTTACTACGCTTACAACACGCATATTGCAGATCTGCCCACAACATTCTTAGGTATTGGTAATTGCTACGCTAACGATCTGTTTGAGAATTCAATTAATCCAGACAACAACAATAGCAACACCCCTGCCACTATGTACAATCTGGTATCGTCACACGTGGTGCTTGCCACTACAATATGCACTGTTACTGCTACTGTTGCCAACTACGCCTCTCAGGTTTTAGCAGCATTGCAGCTTGCTGTTAGTGATAATCTTTTCGCCGGTGGTGTAAATGCAAGTACCATAGCAAGTCTCCAGGCCACTGTAAATAATCCGGTCATATTATCAGACCTTACACCCGTTACAGCTAGCGGTAATACACAGATTCCTTTTTACTCAAATCTGCTGCACTACTTGTCTTTTAATGTCGCGCCTTGGGGCATTTGCGGAAATGCATTCCTGGCTTTCAATCAAATATGCGCGGGCTTTGTAACTACTTTATTAAGCGCCAGGGCTACATCCAGCGATGCTAATTTGTATGTTGTTGAAGATCCGGGCAACTTCCCTGTAGTATATGGCAATAGTGTGCAGGCCAATAATGGAAAATGGTGTATTAGCTTTTATGGTGATGGTACGTCGTCTTACATAACAAATAGCACGGTTAATATTGCGGGGCCTAATGGCACGTTTTTAACAGCCCTCGACAATGATCCCGATGGCAGCGGCGCAGATTATGAGTTAGGTGCAGAAAAACAAATAGGAAACCTTGGCTCAAACCAATCTTTCTTAATGCTTGCCACGTGCACATCGCAGGCCGTTGTACCATACACTTACGACTTTCTTTTCCAATGGGGCAATCTTGCTGTTGTAAATAATATCTCTGCTATTTTTAAAGATTATTCACCTGGGCTGTATTCTATAGATGTTACTGATGCCGACCAATGGTGGATCCTTGGAGACCTATAACAATAACTTTTTACCGCAAGCCCGCTCACCTGTTCCGCAGTTGACGGGCTTGTTTTTACGTGCCGTTTATATGCTACAGCTAAACCCTTGGTATCTCAATAAGAAGCTGCTGATCTATTTATGAATTGGCCGGTGCGCCACGCGTGGAACCATCTCCGTCCATCTTGTGAAACTGTGCATATCTTCTTTTGGCCAACCGCTATTTTCAATAGTATCTTGCACATAGTGGCGAATCAACTATTAGGTATAGTTATGTCCATATTGCAAATACTTGGGGAAATTATTTTCTGAATAACAAAAGGACATTTTATCTGAAACCCTTACCCCCATTAACTTAGAGTGAAATTTAAAATGTCGGCCAACGGACATTTCAGTACATTTTGGGACTTTTTAAGAATTTAACCTCAATTAAGGGAGGATGTCTTTAGGGTGGCACAGAAAAATATTTATCCCACATGCAAATGTCCGTTCTCAATAAAAATACCAACAGACATTTTATCGTAAAAAACCATCCAAATACAAGCTGGCAAACGCTTTTAGCCGAAAACATAAAATGTCGGTCGGCAGACATTTAAAGACATTTTCAAGTAACTTTATCCCCTCAACCCAATTGTTATGTCAAAAAAACATAATGCCCGGCCCGATGGATTGGTGTACAGCACCAATCAGGATTATATGAGTAATTATGAAGAAGAACCCGCAGGCGAAACCGCTCCCAAAGACAAACAAAAACTGCGGGTAAAGCTGGATACAAAGCAACGTGCCGGCAAAGTAGTAACGCTGGTTGACGGGTTTAGTGGAACAAATGACGACCTGGAAGATTTGGGCAAGAAGCTGAAAACCAAGTGTGGCGCGGGTGGCAGTGCCAAAGACGGCCTCATATTAATACAAGGCGATTATAAAGAAAAAATTATAGCCTGGCTAAAAGATTGGGGGTATGTATTAACCAAATGATAAACTTACTTTTGCGCATATTTTTTCCCCAATGTTACAGGATATAAAAGTACTCAATCAGAAAGACACCCGCAGTGGATTTGGCGAAGGTATAGTAGAAGCTGGTCGCCGCAACCCAAATGTGGTGGCACTCACTGCCGACCTCGCAGGTTCACTTAAGCTCAACCAGTTTATAAAAGAGTTCCCAGACCGTTTTATACAGTGCGGTATTGCCGAAGCTAATATGATAGGCGTAGCAGCGGGCCTTACTATTGGTGGCAAAATACCTTTTACTACTACGTTCGCCAACTTTTCTACTTCCCGCGTGTACGATCAGATACGCCAGAGCGTAGCATACAGCAAGAAGAATGTAAAAATATGCGCATCTCACGCAGGGCTTACCCTGGGCGAAGATGGCGCCACGCACCAGGTACTCGAAGATATAGGCATGATGAAAATGCTGCCGGGCATGACGGTGATAGTACCTTGCGATTTTAACCAGACAAAGGCTGCCACCATTGCCATTGCCAATTACGAGGGGCCGGTTTACCTGCGCTTTGGCCGCCCGGTATGGCCCAACTTTACAGCAGAGGATCAACCTTTTGAAATAGGTAAGGCACAGGTACTTGCAGAAGGTGCCGATGTAAGCATTATAGCCTGCGGCCACATGGTGTGGATAGCAGTAGAAGCAGCAAGGATGTTAGCTGAAGAAGGCATACACGCAGACCTCATCAACATACACACCATTAAGCCACTGGATGAAGCAGCGATCATAAAATCGCTGAAGAAAACAGGCGCAGTGGTCACTGCCGAGGAACACCAGCAAAACGGCGGCCTGGGCGATAGCGTAGCCAATGTAGCAGGTCGCGAATGCCCCGTACCACACGAATACATAGCTGTAAAAGACAGTTTTGGCGAAAGTGGCAAACCGGTTGAGCTGCTTACCAAGTATGGCCTTACAAAAGAGAACATAGTAGCCGCAGCAAAGAAAGCTATAGCGCGCAAGAAAGCCTAACAAATGGCTGCTTGCAAACTGGGTATTATTATTATTGCAGCATAAAAAATAGCCCCGTCCTTTAGGGCGGGGTTCATTAATAACACAGGTGGGCTTTAGTCAAACCTACCCTTCACATTATAGTCTGTATAATAAACACTAAACCATGATACGCATGCCCCGCACACTTTATGCCATCCGCTACACTATTGTTTGTATTGCATTAGTGCTGTTATGCATTTACAGCTCATCGTGCAAGGCGCCAAAGCCGCTCACTGTCGAAAGTGTAAGCAATGTGCGCATGATGCAGGACCCTCCATTCCTGGTAGATGTTCAGTTTCACAACCCCAACAAGTACGCCATACAGCTGAAGCATGCCGATGTGGAAGTATATATGAACAATACGCATTTGGGCCAGATGCGCCTGGATACGCTCATCACAGCCCCAGCCAATTCATCGTTCATTTTACCGGTAGGCCTTAAAATAGACCTCAGCAGCATCCTCCCCAACATAGGCCAGTTGCTGTTCAATAAAACCATCCATATCAAGCTCGATGGTAGCATCAAAGCTGGCCGCAAGGGCGTATTCGTTACCGTACCCCTCCACTACGAGGGCGACCAGGTACCCCAAAAGATGGAGATGGATTTGATGAATGGGTTTAGGAAGTAAGTATAATTACACACTTAGCTTACAGGCGGCATCATCTGCGTGGCAATGCCTATACGGTTCCAGGCGTTAATAATTGTAATAGCCATCAATACCTCTGCCAGGTATAGTTCCCCAAGCAGGGTAAGTGCATTGTGGTAGGTGTCATCACTTACATGGTTTTGTATCAGTGTTACTTCTTCCGTTAGGGCTAATATGGCACGTTCGTCTTCTGTAAAGAATGTTGTTTCGCGCCATGCATTTAGTGTATAAATACGTTGTTCGGTTTCTCCTGCTTTACGTGCATCCCGGGTGTGCATGTCTATACAATATGCACATCCATTTGTTTGCGAGGCACGTATTTTAATGAGGTCTTTATGCCTGGTTGTCAGGGCGGTAGTAGCCAGGTAAGTTTCAAGTCCCAGCATAGCTTTAAAGGCCGCAGGAGCAGTTTCAGAAAAATTGATGCGTTTTGCCATTATTGTATTTTTTAATAAAACAAAGGTCTCGTGACGCACCGAGAAAAAACTTAATCAAGATCAAGAAAAATAAAATGATATTATTTTTTAGCTCTTATCTTACTCAATACCTCTGGAGTGAAACCTAGGTAAGAGGCGAGCATATATTGCGGCACACGTTGCACAAATTCAGGATAGGCAGTATTAAAATGATGATAACGTTCTTCGGCAGAGAGGTCGAACAAATATTGCAGGCGCATTAGTGATGCTGCATATGCTTTTTGCATTACCAGCCTAAAGTAACGCTCAGCTTTAGGCATACTACTAAACAGTAGTTCTTGATTTTGTTTGGTTAGTACTGCAACATTAGCATCTTCAATTGCCTGTATATAAAAGCCCGATGGTTTGCCGCTCTCCAGGCTGGTAAGGTCACTGATCCACCAATTATTCAATCCAAATTGTACAATCTGTTCCTGTCCACTTTCCTTTATAAAGTACATCCTGAAGCAGCCGTTCAGTACAAAATAATTAGCAGTACATATGGCACCCGCTACAAGAATATGCTCTTTCTTATTTACATGCCTCACACTGAGATGGTCCAACAGCAAATGTTGCTCATCGGTATTTAACGACACGAACCGATTAACATGATTGAGCAATGCCTGGACCATGCCTCAAAGATAATAGTACATTAAATAAATACTAAGCGGACTAAAACAAAAAGGCGCCATTAAGGCGCCTCAGAATCAAATATGGATCATAATTTAAAACTCGTTCTTCCACATCATGCTCTCAACAGGCTGTATGGTACGGGTGTTGTACTTAGCATCTGTTTTGCGGTTGTACTTGTTTATCACTTCACCATCTACCGGAAAGTAAATGAGCTGGCCAATAGGCATGCCGGCATATATGCGCACCGGGTGCACACAGCTTATTTCAAGTGTCCAGGTATTGCAGAAGCCTACATCACCCTTGCCTGCTGTAGCATGTATATCTATACCCAGCCTGCCGGTACTCGATTTGCCTTCCAGGAAGGGCACATGGGCATGCGTTTCGGTATATTCTTCAGTTACGCCAAGGTACAGCGTACCAGGTTGTATCACCAGGCCCTCTTCAGGTATCTCAAAGTGCGATATCTCATTATGCTTGCGCGCATCCAGCACATTGTCATTGTAAATGGCCAGGTGCTTGCCTAGGTGCACATCGTAACTGTTTGACCCCAGGTATTTACGGTCGTAAGGATCTATTACAATATTGCCTGCTGCAATTTCTTCCAAAATCCTGCTGTCGGAGAGTATCATACGAGCAAAGATAAATTTTATTCGATTTTGAAAAGGCCGATTTTTTAAAATGATTATGCAATTAGCATGGGAAAATTAAGACAATGATTTTACCACAATTAGATTCAATACGAAGATATAGACACTCTTTAAAAGTCATTACAAATTCCCCCTACCTTTACACTATGCCCCTCATCAAAGAATGGAACCCCGGTAATTATGGATTAGCCGCCATATGGCACGTTACCGAGCAGGAATTTTTTTTCACCGAATATACCGGAGTAGTATCAGACATTAAAAATGAGAAGCGTCGGCTCGAACGCTTAGCAGGGCGGTACCTGTTGAAACACCTGCAGGAAGATTTTCCACTGCATGCCATTGCTCCAGACCCACACGATAAGCCACGCATAGATGAAGACAAGTACTTCTTCTCCATCAGCCATTCATGGCCTTACGTAGCTGCGGTGGTAGATCCTGAAGACGAGGCAGGCATAGATATACAATGCTGGCATCCACGCATACTGGGCATACAGCACAAGTTTTTAAGCGCCGAAGAGCAGGAAATGTTTGGTAATGATGAGCAACTGGTAACACTGGCATGGGCCGCAAAAGAAGCAGTGTATAAATGGATGGGCCGCCGTGGGATAGATTTTATTGAGCATATGCCTATTACTTACTTTGCAAAAGGTGACGAGTACAGCCTGATGATATATGCAAAAGGACGTCAGATACCGATGATGGTAACCGTAACAGGCGTGTTAACAGAACACTATGCATGTGCATATGTTACCGGTACAGAAGAATGGGCCATATATTAATAATATGTCCTTCCAATTTGAATACATTTTATATTTACTAAATTTTATTAATGTTAACGTTTTGAAATTTTCATTCAAAAATTTCTTTAAAAACAGCAATTTTATTTAGATTTGCGCAAAATTTAATATCAATGTCATCACTACGGTTCCTTGCATTACAGGAGATGGGCAAAGAGGATAAAAAAGTATCCGGCTACGGTGCTAAAAAGATCACTGCTTTGTTTAACAGCAATGTATTTACTGGGCGCACTATGCGCGAATACGTGAGCGATGAGGCTTATAAAAGCCTGATGAGCTCCGTAAAATCGGGTTCGAAGATCGATCGCCGTATGGCAGACCAGATAGCCGCCAGCATGAAGGCTTGGGCTGAGGAACGTGGCGTCACACACTTCACACACTGGTTCCAGCCACTAACAGGTATCACAGCTGAAAAACATGACTCGTTCTTCACCATAAAGGCTGATGGCACTGCAATTGAACTTTTTGATGGCGATGCGCTGATACAGCAGGAGCCAGACGCCAGCAGCTTCCCTAATGGTGGCATCCGTGCAACTTTCGAGGCTCGTGGTTATACTGCGTGGGACCCGTCTTCACCAGCTTTCATTATGGAAGCGGGCCAGGGTAAAACACTGTGCATACCTACTATATTTATTGCTTACAATGGCGAAAGCCTTGATTACAAAGCGCCATTGCTGAAGAGTATTGCCGCGCTTGATAAAGCAGCAGTTGACGTTTGCAACTATTTTGATAAGAATGTAGCCAAGGTAACTGCTACCTTAGGTTGGGAGCAGGAGTATTTCGTAATAGACGAAACACTTGCCAACGCTCGTCCTGATCTGGTAATGTGCGGACGAACACTAATAGGCCATGCACCGGCAAAGGGCCAACAATTGGATGACCATTACTTTGGTTCTATACCTGAGCGTGTATATGAATTCATGCAGGATTTTGAGCAGGAATCATACAAACTTGGGATACCATTACGTACACGCCATAACGAGGTTGCACCTTCACAGTTTGAGTGTGCACCTATGTTTGAAGAGTGCAATATAGCAGTAGATCACAATACCTTGCTGATGGACCTGATGGCCAAAGTGGCCAAAAGGCACAAGCTTAAAGTATTGCTGCACGAAAAACCATTTGCTGGTGTAAACGGTAGTGGTAAGCACAACAACTTCAGCATGGCTACAGATACAGGTGTAAACCTGCTAGCACCCGGCAAAACACCACGTACCAACCTCATGTTCCTCACCTTCTTTGTAAATACAATTAAGGCAGTACATGACCATGCAGATTTGCTGCGTGCTGCAATTGCCAGCGCTAGCAACGATCATCGCCTGGGTGCTAACGAAGCACCTCCGGCTATTATATCTGTATATATAGGCAAGTACCTTACTGAAGTACTGAACGAAGTGGAAACACGCGTGAAAGAAAAGTTCAGCGAGCAAGACGAAGTAATATTGAAGCTGGATATACACAAACAGATACCAGAACTGCTGATGGACAATACAGACCGTAACCGTACCAGTCCATTCGCATTTACAGGCAACAAGTTTGAATTCCGTGCTGTAGGTAGCTCTGCCAACTGCGCATCTCCTATGCTGGTGCTCAACACTATCATAGCACAAACCCTGAAGGAGTTTAAGAAAGAAGTAGATGGCCTGATCGAAAAAGGTGAGAAGAAAGAAATAGCTATACTGCAAACATTGCGCAGCTATATCACAAAATCTCGCAGTATATTATTTGAGGGCGATAACTACAGCGATGAGTGGGCTGAAGAAGCCAAACGCCGTGGCTTGAGCAATTTTAAAACTACCCCAGAAGCTCTGGATGCTTTTGTAACAGAAAAAAGCAAACAAGTATTCTACAGCAACAACATTTATAACGAGCGTGAGCTGGAAGCCCGCCACGAAATAATGCTGGAAGAATACGTGAAGAAGGTGCAGATCGAAGCTCGCATAATGGGTTACTTAAACACTAACCACGTATTGCCTGCGGCTATACACTACCAGAATATTTTAATAGAAAACATAAAAGGTCTGAAAGAAATAGGCTTGGGTGAAAGCAGCTATAAAGCCCAGCTAAAACTTGCAGAAAAAGTAAGCGGCCATATACAGGAGATAAATGACAATGTAGAAGCCATGCTTGCCGCCAGGAAAGTAGCAAACAGCGAAGAAAGCATGCACCACCGCGCTGCTAAATATTGCAACGATGTGAAACCATACTTCGACAAGATACGCTACCATGCTGACAAGTTGGAGCTGGTAATTGAAGATAAGCTTTGGCCATTGCCTAAGTATCGCGAATTATTGCTTTTGAGATAAGTAATCTTATTCTGATCATTTTAAAACCGGTAAGGAAATAATCCTTACCGGTTTATTTTTGGGTATAATCTCTCACAATGAGTGTCTGGCAGCACTCCATTTGTATCTATATTACACGACACCATTATCCGTAAAGAGTATCTAAGGAGTTCCTATTTCTACAATTAAAAAGGGGCGGTTACCAAAAGTGTAGCCGCCCCTTTTCCATATTTTATTACTTAGCTTAGTTATCAGCTTTCACCAGTTTCTCTACAGAAACAAGGTTACCGGCAGCATCAGATATCCTGACCATATAGATACCATTTGCCAGTTCAGCTATGTTTATGCTTTTTGCATTGGCCTTGCTGAAGAGTTCCTTACCATCCAGGCTGTTTACCGATACATTGACCTCGAAAGGCGCATCTATGTAAACAATATCCCTTGCAGGGTTTGGAAATACCCTTACATTCTGATTATTAGCTACATTAGAAACACCAAGACTGTAGTGGTACAAAGCTGACATGTTACTGCAACCATTACTATTGGTTACATATACCGTATAATCACCACCTACGGGGGCAGTATAGGTATTACTTGTACCCGCTGCTGTCACGGGAACGCCATTGAGATACCATTGGTAAGAATATTGACCTCCTTGTGTACTCAGAGAACCGCCATTACCTGTAATAACCGGATTGGGTATTGAGTTGACAGTAATATTTACAGGTGTTGCAGTTTCAGAACATCCGGCAGAATTACTAATAACTACAGAATAAGAATAGGTACCCGGAGCAGTTGGAGAAGCTAAAATGCTGTCAGTCGTAACGCCAACATTCGTTCCGTTTAACTGCCATTGATAATCAATACCAGGACCTGTACCTGCAGACAATGTAACAGCACCACCCTGGCAGAATGTTGTAGGCCCGGAGGCAGTAATTACGTTACCCGGTAGCGGGAACTGCGTAACATTTACTGGTGCAGCTGTATCTATACAGTAGCTGTTTGATATTACCACAACATTGTATAAACCTGCGGCATTGGCATTATAAGAGATCAGATTTGCACCTGGTATTGCTACACCATCATCGTACCACTGGTAAGTATAACCTGCACCTGAAGGCGCTGTTAATGTAACGCTGGTATTGTTGCAAAGTGCAGTAGAGCCAGATGCGGCTATAGCACCAGAAGGAACCGGCAATGCAGTAACAAGAGTAGCTGCAGAAGTACCTGTACAGTTATTCATATTGGTAACAGCTACGCTATAGTTACCAGATGCCGTTGCACGGAAGCTGTCTTGTGTAGCACCTGTTATGTTGTTACCATTGAACTGCCAGTTATAGGTAAACGATGGATTAAAGTTGGTTATTAGCTTCACAGAACCACCATTACAGAAAACGTTGGAACCCGCTGATAATACATTGGCTGGAGGTAAAGGGAAAACTGTTACAGAATCTGGTACCGAAGTGCTTGAACAAGAGTTAACATCCGTTACCACTACACTATAATTACCTGCATTAGTTGCAGAATATACCTGGTTCGTAGCACCAGATATTGTTGAGCCATTCCGGTTCCATTGATAAGAAAAACCAGAGAATGCAGTTCCATTTGCAGTCAGTAATACATTACTCCCATTGCAAAACGCTAATGAAGTAGTAGTAGAAACCGATGCTGTTGGCAGTGGATTAATACTTATAATAGCATCGAGACTGGTGTCATTAGCACAACCATTTCCTATTATTACTCTGTAACGGCCTGCATTGAGTATAGTGCCGGCGGCAATGGTAATACAAGAAGAGTTTTGGTAAGCAAGCGGTAAATCCACATCGTCTTTCTGCCATCTGTATGTACCGGCATTTAAGGCACCTACACAAAGATGAATTGGAGATCCGGTACACACCCCTTGTGAAAGAGGTTGGTCGATAATGGGCGACGCACCACCAATTGTAAATGTTACTTTGTTTGATGTGTCAGGCAATGCACACGCTCCTGTTATTACTGCATAGTAAAGACCTGAATCAGATGGAGTTGGGACCAGCCTGGTATAAACCGGTGCATTCGCACTTGGGATCGCTACGTCATTATGATACCATTGGTATTGCAGACTCGCTCCGGTAGCAGCTACTGTAAATGTAATAGGTATGCCTCCTACACAACCACCTGTTGACTGAGGCTGTATGGTAATTACAGTTGGAGGACATCCTTCACCTATTTGGTACAATCCTGCAAGGCCGGTAGGCGCAAGTGAATCTATTGCAATAGACGTTGCAGCCTGTGCAATAGAATGCAGGTAGTACCACGTAGTACCTGCAGGGTTAACACCAACTTTAAAGTTCTGATAATTAGCTGTTGGGGTTATATCGCCAGGAACAAAGGTAAAGGATATACCTATGGAATTTGGAGCTAGTATGAGACTTGGTGATGTAGTAATAGTATAAGTACGATCAACAAGCTTTAATGGATTGAATGACGAGAATGACAATGTACTTGCATATATAGGTTGTGTGCTCACAGCTATATCGCCAGCGGTAATTACATTGGTTCCTGTACCTGAAATTGAAACAGGTGTATAGTTATTGCTGTCGCCTATTGGATATTTGAAGTTACCTGAACCCATAGCACCAATATTTGCATGTTTCTGGTAGGTACCTACCACCCAACCATTTGTAGCGCTTGCATTGTTGTTAGTACCCGATGCACCGGTTTCTGCAAATGCGCCTGTTGCCATGATGATACGGCTTGGCACGCCATTTTCAGGTGTAAAGGTAATTAAGTCACTACTTGGTACAGACAAATTACTACCTGTGTTGAACACAACATATGGCGGACTCAAGGTCTTGATATTGCCCAGATTGGCCGTATTAGTAGTACCATTTACAAAGATGCCGGTACCGGTAACACGCTGTGGCTGGTTGGCTAATGTTGGCGCTGCAGGAGCAATAGCTGTTGCTGACCCTACAAACTGTAACTGGCCAAAGGTGAGCGTTCCTGCATCATCTGATGTAAGCTTACCACCACTATTTACCGTGAGGCTACCATTGAGTACCAGATCACGATTGGAGAATTGGTATTCCCCACCGCTATTGATGGTCATTGCGTTTTGTACGCCTATGCCTGTATAGTAAGTAGTTACAGCCCTGTTAGTCCCTGCACCACCATTAATAATAAGATTACTGAAGTTGAACAGTGAAGATACACCAGACCCTGTGGTCATCAGCAAGAAACCTCTTGAGTTACCACCGGCGTCGGTTGAAACTCCATCGCCAAATATGAAGGTGTGCGCAGATGAGTCATTGAACATTGGAGTACCGGCAGGAACCACAAATTCGAATGCTGCAGGCAAACCGCTGAACGGATTAAGATAAGTAGTATCGGCAGGAGGATCGACAATGGTTACGTTACCACCATAAAAGTGAATAGATGGCGTTTGAAGACTGAACAATGCACGTCCGTGAGGTACACTATGTGCCAGTTGGTTTACCAGGTTGGTTTCACCTGTATTACCATCAACAGTTATGTTACCACCCGACTGTGTAAAGTAAGAACCACCCAGGGAAGCAAAGTTACCATTGATATTAAGCGTACTTCCTGTACCTACGCTAAGGCCGCCATAGTTTTCAAATGGTTTGTTACCACCATTTAAAGTACCTAAACCGATACCTACAGTACCACCGTTAAGAATGAAGTTGCCATAATTGTATATACCTACATTAGCGAATGCTGATATCTCGCTTGCAGTATTGTTGCTATTGATCAGCAAACTGCCAGCAGTAATATTAACTGCACCGTTATTTACAAATGAGCTATCTACGTTCAGTACATTACCTGAAGTATTGTTATTAAGCGTGCCCAATACTGTAAGTGATTTTGCAACACAACTAGCTGAGCTGATGGTAGAAACTACACCAGGGTTAATGACTGCGAGACTTGTAGCAGCAGGTACAGCATTAACATCCCAGTTGCTTGCAGTGGTCCATGAACCAGTAGTTACCTGGGTATAAACGCCTGATGCACCGGTATTGATGTCAGTTGCATTAGCTGCAAAGTACCATGGACTGCCTGTGAGGTCAGTGCCTAGCAAACCTGTTCTTGTTGCAGTAAAGTTTGGTGCAGAACCGCCACCACCGCCATTAGCACCTGGGGCTGCATTTACGTGCGTAAGACGCAGTTGGTTGATATTAATAGGATTGACCAGGTTGCCTGCTGTAGCCTTGATATTAAATGAAGCACCAGAATTTAAAGTAAGCTGGTTGCCCGTAGCAAAGCTCCATGAAGCATTGGTACGTGTATCCATTATATATCCGCCATCAGAAACACCAGGACTTAGTGTTGATGTTCCTGTAGCTGCATTGTGTGTCAATGTAATAGTTCCACCAGCACCCAGGGCATTGGCAGCACTAAAGAAAACAGAGACATTCCTGTTTGAAGGACCATATGATACAGGGAAGAAACCCTGACCTGTAAGGCCATTGGTTGCTGTAACGTTGGCTGCTATAGGTAACCCTGCTGTACCAAACCAGCGTGTGAGAGAACCAGTGGTGAGACGCACATTACCATTGCCCGCTACATTAGCGTACGAAGTTCCGCCTGCAGGCTCCATA
>JARLGY010000031.1 GCA_031292525.1 Flavipsychrobacter sp.
TAAAAACTTCTAAGAGACATTTAATATTTATATATTAAACATGGAAAATAAATTAAATTACATAATTGCACGATGAGAAGCCTTTTTCGCAACACTACCAGCAGATATAACACCAGCAGACATTACACCACCGTGTTGATTGTGAGTGACTGCATGATGATGATTCTTGTGTTTCATTCCCCTGTGTTTCTTTTTGAATCTATGCATGAATGAACCACCAACCATGTGAGCATCATCAGTGACTTCATTTTCAGTAACAGCAGGAGCCATTCTATCAGATTCCAATATGCCGCTTGGTGTGATAATATTAGGAACTGTTGCAGTTTTAGCATCAACTAGATCATTCACAAGATATTCAGTATATAAGCACCATACATTTAATATTGAAGCATTAGCAGTAGAACCATTAATCATCGTCTGATTTCTGACATTGACAGTAACCTGAAATTTCAAATCACATGGAGAGTTTGGAGATAATCCCAAACCAATAGGGAAATCAATACCAGGTTTTAATAAGATAATTCCACCTCTCATGTTAATAGCATTTGGAGCATTGGCACCACCTCCAGCTGCATAGTTACTTGAAATCTGACCAGACCAAACAATCCAAGGCTGTTGACCACCATTAGCCCTGTACATTTTATATAATTCATATTTGGAAAGAGATGTACAAACAGGTTGATTGTCCCATTGAATTGATAGGATGTTTGAAGCTGTATCATCAAGAGCATAGAAAAAATCACTGATATTTGTAGGTTTATTTTCAGACGCAACTGTTGGCTGAATAGCAATGAGGTATGGAACTTTAGATAGTGTGATGTAATCAGTTGTTAACGCTTGCATTGCAGAAAGAGTACCCGCAATAGTGGCTAATCCGCCAGCACCCAGAGCAGTTGCAGGACCTGGACCAACTTGTCTTTTTGCCTGAGCACGATCAATTTTTAAGTATGGTGTCACGTTTAGTGATTCACGACCTAATGAGAATGTTGCAGGTGGTGAAATCAATTTGTAGTA
>JARLGY010000032.1 GCA_031292525.1 Flavipsychrobacter sp.
AAAATCGCCAGGAGGCGAGCAGGCAGGCGCAAGAAGGGCGTGGAGAGGGCGCCGAAAACTGCATGATGGGCATTCTGTCGGCAGTTGCCTGCCTGGACCCCTGCATTTTGCGCGCATGTCCTGTGCAAAATGAAACTCATGGTGAATTCCCAATCCATACATGATCCGCGGAAGGCGGCCCCACACGCTGTTTTGAGGGCGGTCTACAATGTCAAGTCTCAATTGGGATAGCATCGTGTGTCAATAGGTAACAAAGAAGGGGAGGGCGCACCTGCTGACGGGCCCATTCAACAAAAACAGGGACACTTTTTGATGAACAGCCACACAGATCCAGAACAAACCGTCATTTTCGTCTGCAGTGTGGCCAACAGCACAAAAAATACCGGTCCAGGTTTGGCAGATCTCCATGTCCGTCGTTACCGGCGCCCATCCCCTCAAGTCGCTGTGCCTGTTTAGAATTAATTGAAGACCATGTACGCATGCCTTGCCGCGTACCAGTAGTTCTCGAGTGCGCGGGGTTGTTCTTGAAAAGGGTGACAACGAGTTTCCTTTTTGCCGGTACGATGGTCCCGTGTTTTCGCCGTCTTCCCCCTCTGTCCCCCGCTCCCTTCGCTCTACATGTACGGAGTGTCTACTTGTGTGTGTTTATGTCCCGCCGAACCTCCACGCGGACGTCTCGCCTGCCACCATTTGTGTTCAAACACATCGACGACTGTCGGACGACATCGTCTCCCTCCGCTGGCAGGCTCGAGCTCCAGCTGCACCGTGCCCATGTCCTCTTCTCCTAAACGCAGTGCGTCACTGTAATTCTCTGATGTGGTTCGTGCATGGCTTGCGAGGGGACTGTCACTCCACCGCTGCGGTGGTCCGACATGCAGCCTCTGACGCCCGTGTGTGCCTCGCAGACCCACTGTGAGCGCAGATACATCATCTTTACTGCCGTGGATTGCGGAAGACGGAGCCTCGAAAACGAGGTGGATCCTCGCAAACGCAGTGAGTGCCAGGGTCTGATTTGGCGCGAAATGCACGGTTTTGGCGCGCAGCAGTAGCAATCTACTTGTGCATGCACAGCGCACCTTCCCGCCTTCAAGTATCTTGACTGTATCTCTTGCAGATGAACGATGCAACGGCGCTGAGGGCCAGTGAGACCCCAGAGGGCCTGGAGGGGATTGCCCTTCTGACCGAGCTGATGCGGGGGCTGGAAGTCGTCTCCTCTCTGCGGAGCGCCCTGATTGACATAGAGCTGAGCTTTGCTGCAGCAGATGAGTGCAACCCGAGGAAGGCGAGGAAGAGGGGAGGCAAGAAGGGCGCAAAGCGCGCACCAAGATGCCCATCCGCTTGACGTCACAGACGTGGGCCAGGTGGCCACTCACTCACAACCTTTCGTGTGTGTATCAGGCCTGCCTGTGGAAATGCATTGAATCTGCTCCCAACAAAATATGCACATTACTGTAGGGCAGGCCCAAAACAACATACTCCGAATCATGAAGAGGCAAAGGAAGCTTCCGCTTCTCTCAAAGGTTTTGGGCCAATGACAGTGCGTGGCCGCTGTTTTTTGCTCCCACCAACAATCGTCGAGGGTCAACATCTGGAGTGGTCGCCGACTCTGAATTAATTTCTCCCTAATCACGGATGTTGACTCAAGTTGTCACTTGATGCCAAGTTGACGGGAAAAAAAAAAAAATAGAATCCGCTCACGCTTTCAGACCCCATCGGGTCTCCTTTTTGTTAATTTAATTTTTTATGGTCTTTAACATTTAAACCCCGTATTTTTTCCTAAAAATAAATGTTGTATAGTTTTATTATAAAAGATTAAAACTACTTAGTAGTTAAAAAGTAGAAATGTATTTTTGATAAAATTATAAGAGCATAAAGAACTTAAATAAAATAAATATAAAGAAAGTTTAGGGTCTAAGTAGTGAAAATAGTAGATTATAAAATTTTACCCCCCGCTGTTTATGGCTGGGTGTGGTTTTCAAGAATCACCTACTCTACTTTTTGTGTGAAAGTTTTTTCCCGATTTTGACTACTATAATAAGCCAGTATAAATGAGCGTGTGTAAGTTGCCCTGTGCTTGTCTTTTGTGTGCAAGTTCAAAAATAAAAATAATTTAAAAATTAATATATATAGTTATTATATATAATGGAAGATAGAAGTAAAAAAGTTGTAATTGTATATTGTGTTAATGAATTACAACTATCCAAAATTTTAAATAAATACGAAAATTTAGAAGTATTAATTATATATGATTGTTTCCTCACTAATGCGAATAACCTAAATTTTCCAATTACATTAAAAACATTAATAATCGGTGTTTGTATGCTAAACTATCAGAGAAAATATAAGAATATAAATTTCAAACTACCATTTGGTTGTGAGTATAAAAATTGTGGATTGCGAAATAATGCTAAAAGTACAGATACGGATAAATACTATGAGAATAAAATGATAGTATCTAAATATTTAGAAAATTATTGGGAAGGCAATTATGAGTATATACATAACATGCATTCTCCAAATAGTAAAATTCTGATTGACACTGATAAAAATATACTATTTAGACATCATATTGACAAATTATATTAAATAAAATTTTATTTACTGGCTAAATTGCTAATCTCGCCGATTGGATTCTTTTTTAATTCATTTACAACATTCACTGTATCTACAGTTGCTGTTATTACTTCCTTTATATCACCTATTATTGTTGTGGGAGTTTGTTGTGTGATACCTGTTTCGACAGTTATAATTGTCGCCGATGTTTTACCCAAACAACTAAATAATTTTTGTAAACAATTCATATAATATTAATTTGGAAAATAAAAATGAATAATAATAATATGATGTTAGACCTAGATATAATACATAAAAAA
>JARLGY010000033.1 GCA_031292525.1 Flavipsychrobacter sp.
GAATGTGGTAGATGAAGATGGGATAACATTAGTAGGTGGAATTGCAAATACATGTATTGTTGTTGGCGTAGGTGTAGTAGCAGCACAACCTACATTACTTGTTACTTTCACTGTGTAGTTACCTATAGTACCTGCACCAAGGGTAGCCCCGGCAATCAAAGTATCTGTATTTGTATTTAATAAGGCTATACCGTTTTGATACCATTGGTAACTATAACCAACACCGGTTGGAGCTTGTAAGGTTACAGAAGAACCGGCACATATTGAATCACGCCCAAAAGATATAATGCTGTCTGCTGGATTTGCGAACGAAAAAGTATTGGTAGATGGTGATGCTCCCTGGCATCCGGTACTATTAGTCACTAATACCTTGTAGTTACCAGGAGTATTAGCAACATATGCTGAAGTTATAGCACCAGAAATGTTCGCACCATTCTTTACCCATTGATACGTATAGCTTGGCCCCACCCGGGTATTGAGTGTAACACTGCCCCCAGGACAGAGAGAATCTGAACCTGACGATACAATAGTAGGAGTAGGATATGGCACTACTACTACCTGTACAGGAAGAGATGTGCTCTGGCAAGGGCCATTGGCTTCTGTTACCGTAACATAGTCACTTGAACTTATAACCCTGGTCGTATCAAAATGTCCCGTAGAAGAATTAATATGAGGCAACGCCGTATATGTACCTGCTGCTCCCGTTGGTGACACATTCCAGGTATAATTCAACGATGTATCTAAATTAGCTCTGATCAAAACACTACCACCGGGGCAGAAAGTTGTTGGACCTGTTGCCAGCAATACTGCGCTTGGTGGTGCACCCACCCTTACATTTGTTACGGATGATATTGCAGTACACGGATAGGCATCTGTTACCTGTACCTGGAAAGAACCACCGGTATCAGTACTAAAGGTAGGGCTGGTTTGACCTGTAAGTAATGTTCCGTTTCCATACCATTGGTAGCTGAGACCTGCGCCAGAAGCTGCGGAAAGTACTATCGTATTACCAGAGCATATTATTGTTCCATTGTTCGACACCGTGGTTGGCGGGGCATCCACATTTACTGTATCTATTGCTGAACTCAAGGCACAGTTGTTCTGGGAAACCGCCACCGTGTACTGACCCGATGCTGATGCGGTATAGGTGGTTCCTGTAGCGCCGGTTATTGCATTATTGTTCTGGTACCACTGGTAGGTATAA